>DASPMV010000001.1:0-57483 GCA_035626875.1 Noviherbaspirillum sp.
TATTTTCCTCAAAAGCCAAAATTGGAATTCTGTTTATATCTTTGTAACGCCAGTGCGCCTTGCAACTCGCGCGCGAGCTCGCGTCTTTTCCATTCTGTCAAAAACCGGCCGATCTCGACCCTGGTGCCGTTCGCCTCCAAACGCACCAGCCCGCTGCTTCCCGACACGGGCGGTTCAACACGCGTGAGGCGCGGATCCAGCCTGAATTGTCGGACATGTTCCACCTGGATGACTTCCACCAGCAGGCAGTTCTCTTCGAGTGCGATATGTTCCCTGTCCGTCGCATGACGAGCATACAACAAAAAGGCAATTCCTACCGCGAACTGCTCAACAAGCGCAAAGCCGAGGACGTACCAGGCACCGGAAGCAGCAAAAAATATCGCGACCAGCATTGATGTCGTGCAAACCGCGAGATAGGCAAGGCCGAGTTGTCGCGGTGACATTGAGCAGTTGCGCTTCAGCATCCATTCGCGGCTGTCCATGATCTAGCTCAAAGAAGTGAAGCGTCGCGCTCTATGCGCAAAACCCCGGAAGTATAAGTCGGATAACGGATGGTTATCAAGGGAAAAAAGTCCTACAAACCCGGTGCACGCTGCATGGATGCAGCCCTGCAACAGGGCCGCCCAAGACGAGGGATTGCCATTTCGACCACACTGCAGCCCCACGTTGCCTGTCATGCCAGCGGAGTTTGTCTGTCAGATGAAATTAAGGGCGCGAGTGTCTACTGACGTTTGCGGGGCAGGTCGAACCTGATGATTGATTCGCCATCGGCGGTCTTTGTCGGCGCAGGACGGAAGGCATGGCCGTAGACCACTTCGAAAGTGAGCGGGATCTTGCCGTCGGGGCGACGGAAAGTGTCGAGCACGCGAAGCAGTTGCGCCTTTGCACTGCGATCGAGCAAGCCGCGGCGGCGGGTCAGGAGAGGATTGCCTCCCCATGCGCGCACGTCGGCCAGCAGCTTGTCGGTGGACTCGTAAGTGACGGTAATAGTTTCCATATCCATCACCGGCGTTGAGAATCCGCTATTTACGAGCATGTCACCCAAGTCATGCATGTCGACGAAGTTCAGGGTGTGCGGGTACTCATCCACGTGCGCGAATGCCGCGCGGATTTCCTTGAAGGTATCCGGGCCGAAACAGGAGAACATCAACAGGCCGTCGATTCGCAGCACCCGTCGCCATTCTGCAAATACCAGATCCGGCTGGGGATGCCAGTGCAGCGCAAGATTGGACCAGATCAGGTCCGCGCTGGCCGGCTTGAGGGGCAACTGGGAAAAGTCTCCGCACAGCTGGCTAAAAGCATCTTGAGGCCTTGCGCCCATTTTCCGGGGCAAGAGTTTGCCGAACAGCCGCGACATCGAACTTGCCGCGGCCGATTGTCCCGCACGTCCGCCCACAAGAAGGGAAAACGACCCATCCAGGCCGAGCAGGTGCGCTTCCGGATACAACTCCTGCAGGGTGGAGAAATCGGCTCCCTCCCCGCACCCGAGGTCGAGCACGCGCTGCGGCTGGATTTTCACGAGCGAAAGGCGCTCATGCATGCGAGCGGCAATCTCGCGCCGCAGGAAGTTCGACTCGGCGATCCGTGCGGGGGTGTCGAACAGGCGGCGCACGTTGCGCACGTCGATGGGCGCGCTCATGCGGGAATCGGGTTGGGAGGACACGAGGAAATCCGGCAGGGCAATGAGATAATGCTCGCAGTTTACACGCTTGAGGATTTGCCTGCTCCATGTTTTCCCGGATGCGTCCGATGCTGCACCGACTACTGGCGGACCGGCCCTTCGCGCTCCCTTCGTCTTGCGCGTTATGCGGCGCGGAACATCGGGCGGCCCTGTGCGACGGCTGCCGATCGCAGTTCTTTTCGACGAGGAAGCCGCGCTGCGCGTGCTGCGGCATTCCCTTGCCCGGTGCGACCGCCGATACCCGTTGCGGCGAGTGCCTGAAACAACCGCCCGCGTTCGATGCAACCGTCGTCGCGACGGACTATCTTCCGCCGGTGGATCGCCTGGTGCTTGCGTTAAAGTTCGGAAACCGGCTCGAAGTGGCACCGATGTTCGCGCAGATGCTGCATGCGTCTACCAAAAGCATGTTGCTGCCTCACTTGCTGACGGCTGTGCCGCTCGGACCGCAACGCCTCGTGCAACGCGGTTTCAACCAGGCGCTGGAAATCGCCAAACCGCTCTCGCGTCATATGCGCGTGAAGCTGGAAGCGCACCTCGTGGCACGGCACAAGGAAACGCAGGCGCAGGCGATGCTGCATCCGGACGAACGGCAGAAGAACATTCGCAATGCGTTCGTCGTTCCGGCACCGGCAATGCAGCGCGTCAGCGGGCGGCACATCGGGGTTGTCGACGATGTGATGACCACGGGCGAGACGCTCAATGAACTGGCGGCCACACTCAAGCGATTCGGCGCAGTGCGGGTGACCAACATCGTTTTCGCACGCACACCGCAACACTGAAGAGGAGCAGGACTTGTTTCACGTCGTACTTGTCGAACCGGAGATTCCGCCCAACACGGGCAACGTCATCCGCCTGTGCGCCAATACCGGTGCGCAACTCCACTTGGTCGAGCCGCTCGGCTTCCCGCTGGACGATGCGAAAATGCGGCGCGCGGGACTCGATTACCATGACTATGCAACGATGAAGGTGCATCCGGATTGGGAAGCCTTCGTCGCGAGCGAGCGCCCCGACCCGGCAAGGATGTTCGCGCTCACCACGCACGGGTCGACGCCCTTCGCGTCGATGGCCTTCCGTCCTGGCGATGTTTTCATATTCGGATCTGAGACGCGCGGCCTGGCACCGGAACTGCGCGACTCGTTTCCTCCGTCGCAGCGCATCCGGCTGCCGATGCGGCCGGACAACCGCAGCCTCAACCTATCGAACACCGTCGCTGTCGTCGTGTATGAAGCATGGCGCCAGAATGGCTTTGCCGGCGGCAACTGATTTTTTCTGAAACAGAGGAGCAACATGATTTTTCGCACATTCACCGCGCTGGCAACGGCACTCACCTTCTCGCTGCCCGTCCACGCGCAGGAGACGAAGCTGAAGGACCTGATCATCGATAGTCCGTATGCACGAGCCACCGTCACGAACCAGCGTTCCGGAGGCGCTTACGTGACGATTGAGAACAAGGGCAAGAATGCGGACAAGCTGGTCGGCGCGAGCAGCCCCGTAGCGAAGAGCGTTGAAATCCACACGATGACGATGGACGGCAACGTGATGAAGATGCGGGAAGTGGGACAGATCGAGATCCCGGCGTCCGGACGCGTCGAGATGAAGCCAGGTGACGGCTATCATCTGATGCTGATGGGACTGCAGCAGCCCCTGAAGGCCGGTGACAGCTTCCCGATGACGCTGGTGTTCGAAAAGGCGGGAAAAACCGAGGTGAAGGTAAAAGTGCAGGATAAGAAGGACGCCGGCCACGGCGGCATGCACCACGGCCACTAGGCGTCCTGCGCGGCATCCATGGTGCCGCGCCGTCCCTCATTCTCAGGCACCGTAGTGCTTGTACACCCGGGTGCGGCCGTCGGCCTGGATCAGCAGTACATCGTACGGATCCTTGCGCGGCCCCTCCATTCCCGGTGAGCCCATCGGCATTCCGGGCACCGCCAGGCCACGTGCCTTCGGGCGTTCCGCCAGCAGGCGCTTGATCTCCGCTGCCGGAACATGGCCTTCCAGCGCGTATCCCGCGACGACGCCGGTATGGCAAGAACCGAGGTCGTCAGGGATGCCGTGCTTCGTACGGTAATCGGACGGGTTCGGCACATCGACTGCCTTGACGGTGAATCCATTTGCGCGCAGATGGTCTACCCATACGTGGCAGCAGCCGCAGCTTGCGCTCTTGTACACGTCGATGACCGGCAAGGTATTCCTGGCCGCCTTTGCGGCAGCGGCGGGCAACAGAAGCGCTGCGAATGCGCCTTGCAGAAGTGTTCGTCTTTGCATGTTCGTTTCCTTTGATTGCACGGACTGCAGATCGCAGTCGTGTTGATTCAGCATGAAGCTATTGATGGCCAATCTTGCCGTGCGTCATTCCGTGCTTATGACCACCCTCTTCCGGATTAGTGCCGCGGTAGCCGCGCAGCCGGTCGTAGTCAGCAACCTGCTGCGGTGAGAGGACCTGGCGCATCGACAGGTGCGCCCCGAGGTGCACGAGGCGATACTCGGCCTGCAGCGCCCCGATCTCTCTGACCAATGTGGCGATGCCATCGTGGTTGGCCTGTACCCTAGCGAACAAGGCTTCCAACTCGGCTTCCTTGTTCACGATCTGCTCGCCCAGGCGTGCCGCATCGCGCGCCATCTTGTCGTGCAGCTGCTGCGACGTGGCCTGCTGCTCTTTCGACAAGCCGAGGGCCTGTGCATGCTCGATCACATGGCGCGGGCCGGGATAGTGATTGAGTTCCGCGGCGAGCGAGGTACGCATGCCTCTCCCGTTGCGGTAGTCGGCGATATCCTGCTCGGACATGGCCTTGATGGGTCGCCGCTCCTGCCCGGCGTAAGGGGTGTCGGCGGACTGTGCCGGCAACGACGCCAGCACCAGAACGACGGAGGCAATCTTGTATTGCATGGTCAATTCCTTTCAAACATGTTCATCACGCGCCGCGAGGCCGCAAAGCCAGGCGACGCATTGAGGTGTTCAAAGGGAATGGCTGCGCGGAGGGCGGTCGGGGCCGTCAGGGATGAAGAAGGGGATGTGGAATCCCGCATAGGAGACAACAGCGGGAACAAGTTCGAACGGCGGCAACTGGAGTTGGCTGGCTGGAATCCACGGGACACCCGCGTACTGCGCGGCACACACTGTCTCGTCTTCCTGCTGCATGTCTTGCTCGTGTTTCTGTCCTGCCTGCATGTCTGGGCATGGATGCGCGTGCATGCCGGTGTCCTGTGCCACATGCAAAACGGTCGGAACCTGGTTGGCCGCCTTGCAGACCAGCAGCGCGTTGGCCGCCATGCCCTGGAGTGGAATAAAGGACATCAGCAGCCAGATGAACAATGTCTTCATTGCTTTCATGGAGCGCTCACCTTACCACAAGGACGCGTGGCCGGCCGGTGTCCATATCAAGTCATAACGAGTGAAAGCGCCGGCCTTACCTCACCCGTACGGACACCCTTGAGATTGGAGAGTTGCGGACGTAGCCATGATTCAAGCGCGCTCCCTTGACGTGGCAGCAAGCCAAGCTGTGACAGTACCGCGACTGTCGCAGGCTGCAGGCCCCGTGCACTGCCGTCGACAGCCTTCAGCGCGATGCCGAGTCCGCCGGAACGAATACCAATCACCTGCACGCCTTCGGCGCCGCCCTTGGCAACCCAATCGCCCTGCCCGGCCTGCATCAGTGCAAGGTCGATGCGGCCGGTGCCGGAGACGAGTTCGGGATGGGCGGTCATGGCGGCAAAGAGCTGGCCGGTCAACTCGCCGTGCACCGGGTCCGGCCCCTCCTGCGCCAGCCGTGCATAGGCATAGGCGAGCCGGGACAGGGGCAACGCGTAATTGGGCGCCGAACATCCGTCCGTGCCCGCAGGCATACTGGATTCCGGGACGCCCGTGAAATCGGCAAGACTGGTGCGGATCTCCCTTTGCAGGGGATGCGCGGGATCGAGGTAGCTCTCGGTGGGGTGGCCATGCTGCCGGCAGTAGGCAAGGAAGCCGGCGTGCTTTCCGCTGCAGTTATTGTGCAATTGGGTAAAGGTCTCGCCGGTGGCAGGCTGGGTGCCCGTCGTTGCGTAATGCATCGGGACATGGCAGCCGCATTGCAGCTGACGCTCTTCGCATCCCGCCCTGTGCAGCATGGCCTCCACGATCGCCGTGTGCACTGCCTCGCCCGAATGGCTGGCGCACAGGAGGGCGAGCTCGCGGCTGCCGAAACCGAACTGCGCAGGTCCGCCCGCGCGCAGGAAGGGCAATGCCTGGAACGGTTTGATGGTCGATCGGGTGAAGGTGAGGAAATGCGGATCACCCGCCTGGTACAGCAACTCGCCGCGCGCACTGACCACGGCGACGGCGCCAAAGTGGATGGACTCGACTTCGTTGCCGCGCGTGACTTCGGCGAGTGGAGCGACGTTCATGATGTCAGCTGTTTCGGACCTTCTTCAGCAATCGTGTGGTAGAGCGGTCGTGTTCGAAATCAATGGCGACGGCCTTGCCGCCGTAAGCCAGCACCGCCTGTCCCTCAGGGATGGCGGTCATGTCGTAATCGCCGCCCTTCACGTAGACGTCGGGCCGCGCTTCCTGCACGATTTCAAGTGCGGTGTCCTCATCGAAGGGCACGACCATGCTGACCGACTCCAGCGCCGCAAGGATGGCCATGCGATCTTCGCAGACGTTGATTGGACGGTCGTCGCCTTTGCCGAGGCGTTTTACGGAGGCGTCGGTATTGACTGCGACCACCAGCGATGCACCGAGTTCGCGCGCCTGCGCCAGGTAGGTGACATGGCCGCGGTGCAGGATGTCGAAGACACCATTGGTCAGCACCACCGGTTTGGGCAAATGCCTGACGCGCTCGACGAGGTCGGCGCGGCTGCACATCTTTTTCTCGAAAATCGGCATGTTAGGAGCAAAAAAAAGCCGCAAGCGACATTGCTTGCGGCTCGTAGCTTACCTCAGTCCGGTGTCAGGCAGCAGGCTTGAGGCCACCGTTGCCGAGACGGCCGGTGATTTCCTTGCGATAGCGGTTCAGGTCCTGCACGGATTCAAAGGTGCGCTCGAACAGCAGCGACATGTTGTGCAGGATGCGGTCGACGACCTTCTTTTCCCATTCGCCATCGAACTTGATCTGGCCGTCGAGCCAGCGCTCCAGCCAGTTGGGATCCGGCAAGCGGCTCTGCACGGTGTCGTTCGGGAACAGCGCCTGGTTGACGTGCAGGTTGGTCGGGTGCAGCGGCTTCTCGGTACGGCGGGCGGATGCCATCAGGACGCCAATCTTGGCGAAGGCTGCGCGCGCGTTGTCGCCCACTTCGTTCAGCGCCTTCTTCATGTAGCGCAGGTAGGCGCCGCCGTGGCGTGCCTCGTCCTGGCTGATGATCTTGTAGATGTGCTTGATCACCGGCTCGGTGTGCCAGTCGGAGGCGCAGCGGTACCAGTGGTTCAGGCGGATTTCGCCGCAGAAATGCAGCATCAGGGTTTCCAGCGGGGGTGCCGGGTCGAACTCGAAGCGTACGTTGTGCAGCTCTTCCTCGGTCGGGACCAGGTCCGGACGGAAGCGGCGCAGGTATTCCATGAGGACGAGCGAATGCTTCTGCTCTTCAAAGAACCAGACCGACATGAATGCGGAGAAATCGCTGTCGCCCCGGTTGTCGCGCAGGAACATCTCGGTGGCCGGCAACGCCGACCATTCCGTGATGGCGTTCATCCGGATGGTTTGTGCTTGTTCGTCCGTCAGTTTCGATGCATCGAACTTGTCCCATGGGATGTCTTTTTCCATGTTCCAGCGGACTTGCTCTAGCGATTTGAATAGTTCTGGGTACAGCATCACGCACCTTCAATGTTGAATAAGTCGTTGATTCTACCAAGAAAATCAGAAATACCCGAATTGTTGGAATTCGGCCGGGCGCCAGTCACAATACATTTGGTAAAGTGCATTGGACGGGCATTGAGTGCCCACTTCGCGCGAAGAACATGAAAAACAGCCCTGCACGACCCGTGCCCGCCAGAATTCCCCCTACCGTTTGGGTAC
Organism: Noviherbaspirillum sp.; assembly: GCA_035626875.1. GTDB lineage: Bacteria > Pseudomonadota > Gammaproteobacteria > Burkholderiales > Burkholderiaceae_D > Noviherbaspirillum. The sequence goes on from DASPMV010000001.1 coordinate 7,672, forward strand.
TCGGCTTTGTCAGCCTGCTGATGGACATCTCGTCGGAAATGATCCACAGCCTCCTGCCGGTCTTTATGACAGTTGTTCTCGGAACAAGTGCCACAACGGTGGGGATTATCGAAGGAATTGCTGAAGCGACCGCGCTGATTACCAAGGTATTCTCCGGTGTGATCAGCGACTGGGTTGGGAAGAGGAAATGGCTGGCGGTCATCGGTTATGGACTCGGCGCGCTGACCAAGCCGTTCTTCGCCATGGCGACCGGGGCGGGCTGGGTGCTCGGCGCCCGTTTTGCAGACCGTATCGGCAAGGGAATCCGCGGCGCCCCCAGAGACGCGCTGATCGCCGATGTGACCGATCCCTCCATGCGCGGCGCGGCCTTCGGCTTGCGGCAGTCCCTCGACACGGTCGGCGCCTTCGTCGGCCCACTGGTTGCCATGGGGCTGATGCTGCTGTGGGCAAACGATTTCCGCGCAGTGTTCTGGGTGGCCGCCATCCCCGGCCTGCTGGCGGTTTTCCTGCTGATCGTGGGCGTACGCGAACCGCAACGGACTGCCGTGGCGGGCGGCGCGGCCTTTCCCATCTCGCGCGCGGCCCTTGGGCAATTGCCTGTCGCATACTGGTGGGTGGTGGCCGCCGGCGCGGTACTGACGCTGGCACGCTTTTCGGAGGCTTTCCTCGTCCTGCGCGCGCAGCAGGGAGGACTTCCGCTGGCACTGGCGCCACTGGTGCTGGTCCTGATGAATGTCGTGTACTCGGTGTGCGCCTACCCGCTGGGGAAACTGGCGGATTCGATGAGCCACCGCACTCTCCTCGTGGCCGGCATCGTGCCGCTGGTGGTCGCGGACCTTTTGCTTGCGCACAGCGGGCAGCTGGCCTGGGCAGCCGCAGGCCTGGTGTTCTGGGGATTGCACATGGCGGCGACGCAAGGCCTGCTGTCTGCGATGGTGGCCGATACGGCACCGGCGCATTTGCGCGGGACTGCCTTCGGCCTGTTCAACCTGGCAAGCGGCCTCGCCATGCTGGCGGCAAGCGTGATCGCGGGCGTGCTGTGGGATACCTTGGGCGCGCAGGCCACCTTCCATACCGGCGCTGTTTTCGCCGTCCTCGCGATCGGGCTACTGTCGCTGCGCCGTGCCTGAAGATTCGAGCCGGCTTCGCCAGTCGCGCAGCACTGACCCGATCTGTGAAAGCTCGAGCACGTGCAGTTCCGGTGGAGGCCGCCGGTGCAGTGCCGCGCATGTGCCGCCGGCCCAGATCTCGATTTCCTGCGGCAACCGGGCGCGCAGGTCGCGCACGCCCTCTGCCATCTGGTTGCCGTTCATCGATGCTGCAAACGACAGCGCCACGATATCGGCCCGCTGGGATTCCGCCGCCTTGACGATCTCGGTGATCGGGGTTTGTACGCCCAGCGAAATGCAGCGGGCGCCTTCCAGCGCAAAAATCGCTTCCGCCATGAGCAGGCCCAACCCGTGCTGCTCCTGCGGAAAGGTTGTCAGGAGTACGCGCGGACGCGGCGCCGCGTCGTGCGAAAGCAAGGGGATGGAGGCGATCGCGTTGCGCATCAGGACCTGGATCGACTCGGTATAGAGGTGCTCCTCGAAGACCGAAAAGAAGCCGCTCGCCCAGCGCGCCCCTACCAGCGTATTCATCGGCGCAATCACGTCGACAACGAACCGGTACAAACCGAGGCGCAGCAGGTCCTGCGACAGCGCACGGCGCATCTCGTCGAAGCGGTAGGCCTTGCACAACGCGATGTAGTGCAACAGGTCCTGGCGCTGCTCGACGCCGTCGTCGACCTGTCCCACTGTCGCTGGCGTTTCGTCGGCGAGACGGCGCAAGGTCTCGATGTCGTACCCGATGATCTTGCCCGGCCTGTGTCCCCGGTCCAGCAGGCGCTTGAGGAGTCGCAGTTTGTCGACCTGGTCAAACGTGTATGCACGCTCGCCAGTGTCGTCGCGTGCCGGCTGTGGAAATCCATAGCGGCGCTCCCAGACACGCAAGGTGTCCTTAGTCAGCCCCGTCTCCCGTTCGACGGATCCGATGCTTAATGTGATTTGCATGGGTGATCCCGGCGCTCGCGCCATTTCTTTTCCAAGTGTCGACAATTCTAAGCCTGCAATTTGTCCAAGACAACACATTGACAAAAAGAATAATTAGGCCAAGAATAGCCTCAAAAGCGATTTTGTCCAGGACACAAAAGGTCGAATGCGGTCAATTGAAAGAAATACATGCCTTGCACGCTGTTCCGTCCCGGACAAATCGAACCGACGGACGAGCCCCCCCCCGAACCAATTGGTATGCCGTGGGCATCCACGCGGCCCGGGAAATCCGGGGTGACGGCAATGTCGCCGCTGTCGCCCGAACTAATCCGCCCGGCGCCCGAACTCGGCCCCAGCGTCAGGACGGAACACGTCATGGGATCGTGGGTCCTCGGCCGCCGGGTGGTCATGCTTGTCGATATGGACAGGATGCCGTCCGACGCCGGTTTTCAGTCCGCTTGAACCACAAGAGCACCACAAAAACGATTGCTATCCATGGGAGTGGAAAATGAAAATCAACGACCTGAACATCGGTGTCCGACTCGGCGCCGCCTTCGCATTGATCCTGGCCATGCTGACCTTCGTAACCATGCTGGGTCTTTCCCGTATGGCGCACATCCAGCACGACCTGCATGACATCGGCACCAACAATGTCCAGACCGAACTGGCTGCGGCCATGCGGCTTTCCGTGTCAGACAGGATGATCGCTTTGCGCAATATCGCCCTGCTGAACGAAGAGGCCGAAATGCGGCCGGAGGTGGAACGCATCAAGGCCCAGGCCGTGCGCTATGCCGAGGCCGAGCAAAAACTCTCGGAAATGATTGTGCAGCACGGCGCCACGGAAGAAGAAAAGGCGGTCCTCGGCACATTGCGCGAGATCGAAGCCGCGGTCCAACCGCTTATCGCCAGGGCGACAGAGCTCGGCCTGGCAAACGAAAGGGACGAAGCCACCCGGGTACTCCTCAGGGAAATCCGTCCGCTTCAACAACGCTGGATGGCCGCCCTTACCGAACTGATCGAGCAGGAGGACAAGCTGACTCAAGCGGCGACGCGCGATGCCGACAATGTCTACGCGGCAGCCCGCGCGCAAATGATCGCCTCCGGCGCCATCGCTGTCCTGCTCGGCATCGCATGTGCATTGTTGATTACCCGCTCGATCACGCGTCCGTTGAAGCAAGCGGTGCAAATTGCGCAGACGGTAGCCGCAGGCGACCTGACCAGCAAGATCGAAGTCCACGGTCGCGACGAAACCGCAACGCTTCTCAAGGCGCTCGGCGACATGAACCAGAGCCTCGCGCGCATCGTCGCCGAGGTGCGCACTGGCGCCGATACGATTGCATCCGCTTCGGCCCAGATTGCCGGCGGCAACCTTGACCTCTCGTCCCGTACCGAACAGCAGGCGGGCTCGCTCGAAGAAACCGCGTCGTCCATGGAAGAGATGACGTCCACTGTCAAGCAGAACGCGGACAATGCGCGCCAGGCGAACCAGCTCGCGGTAAGCGCGGCCGATGTGGCGCTCAAGGGCGGCGCAGTGGTATCGCAGGTGGTCGACACCATGGGCGCGATCAACGAGTCGGCGAGAAAAATCGTCGACATCATCGGCGTTATCGACGGCATTGCATTCCAGACCAATATCCTCGCGCTCAACGCCGCAGTGGAAGCGGCGCGCGCAGGAGAACAGGGTCGGGGCTTCGCCGTCGTCGCGGCCGAGGTCCGGAACCTCGCACAACGCTCAGCCGCCGCCGCCAGGGAGATCAAGGCATTGATCGGCGACTCGGTGGAAAAAGTGGATACCGGCGCGCGTCTGGTCGATCAGGCGGGCGCGACTATGGAGGAGGTCGTGGCCAGCGTCAAGCGCGTCACCGACATCATGGGTGAGATCAGCTCGGCCAGCCAGGAGCAGACATCCGGCATTCACCAAATCAACCAGGCCATCGCGCAAATGGATGAAGTCACGCAGCAGAATGCCTCGCTTGTCGAGGAGGCCGCAGCGGCCGCGGAGGCACTTCAGGAACAGGCCGCGGCATTGAAAGAGGCGGTCAGTGTGTTCAAGCTCGACGCAGCCGAAGCGCGCGCAGTGGCCACGTCCAGCCGTTTGCAACGTCTACATGCAAGCGCAATGCCGCGCAAGCTGATTGCGTCTGGACAGGTGCGATTGGAGCAGTTCTGACCTGGTCCTGACCGTCACACCTTTGCTGCTGCAGCGCCTGCCGGGTCAAACTCCGGCAAGACAGGGCCGGCAATCCCCTCTCCCGACCAGCCAAGTCTGGCGCTGCAGCCCTTTTTCTTCTCCGAACCTCGAGAAACCGGTCCGACCGTTTCAAGCACCTGCTGCAAATCGGCCAGCAGGTCATCGGCATGCTGATATCGATAAACAGCGGCACGGCATCCTCGGTCACGCCGGCTTTTGTCAGTTCCGCCACCGTGCCAAGTGATACTTAGAACGCCGGAACTACGGCGCCCTTGTACTTCTCATGGATAAACTTCTTCACCTCAGGGGAATTCAGCGCCGCTGCAAGCTTCTTGATGGCGGCGTTGTCCTTGTTGTCCTCGCGCGCGACGAGCAGGTTTGCGTACGGGGAGTTGCCATCCTCGATGAAGAGGGAATCCTTCACCGGATTGAGCTTCGCTTCCAGCGCATAGTTGGTGTTGATCAGCGCCAGGTCGACCTGGTTGAGCACGCGCGGAAGGGTCGCCGCTTCCAGTTCACGGAACTTCAGGTTCTTCGGGTTGGACACGATATCTTTCTTGGTTGCCGAGATGTTGTTGCCATCCTTCAGCTTGAGCAGGCCCTGGCGCTCGAGCAGTAGGAGCGCCCGGCCGGAGTTCGACGGATCGTTGGGAATGGCGACCGTCGCACCGTTCGGCAAGTCGGCAATCTTCTTGTATTTGCTGGAGTAAGCCGCGAACGGTTCTACGTGCACCTTCGCCACCGGCACTTCGATGTCGTTCTTGTGGCCCTTCTTGAATTCATCGAGATACGGCTGGTGCAGGAAGAAATTGCCGTCCAGGCGCTTTTCATTCACCTGTACCGCCGGTTGAATGTAGTCGGTGAAAACCTTGACCTGGAGATCGACACCTTCCTTGGCCAGCTGCGGCTTGACGAATTCGAGGATTTCCGCGTGCGGAACCGGCGTGGCGGCAATGACGAGCTTGTCGGCGGCATAAGAGGCGACCGGCAGGACAAAGCCGACGGTTGCGGCAAACAGCAATGCAACGTTGAAACGCATAACTACTCCTGTATGGATGGGATGAATTACCTGCGGGTGAAACGGCGCACCAGCCAGTCGCCGGCGTATTGCAGCAACTGCACGAGTACGACAAGAATGAACACGGTGACGATCATGACGTCCGTCTGGAAGCGCTGGTAGCCGTATCGCAGCGCGAGATCGCCCAGGCCGCCGCCGCCCACCACGCCGGACATTGCCGCGTAGGAGACCAGCGCGATGGTGGTGACGGTCGCGGCCGCGAGCAGGCCCGGCAGGGCTTCCGGCAGCAGCGCGCTGATCACGATCTGGTGCGTCTTCGCACCCATCGACTTGCAGGCCTCGATGACGCCGCGGTCCACCTCGCGCAGGACGTTCTCGACCAGTCGCGCGAAGAAGGGCGTGGTGCCGACCACGAGCGGCGGGATGGTTCCCTCGACACCGAGCGATGTCCCGACCAGCACCAGCGTCACCGGGATCATGACAATCAGCAGGATGATGAACGGCAGCGAACGCAACACATTCACGACAAGGGATAGCACGGCATAAATGCCGCGCTGCTCGAGCAATTGGCCGCGACCGGTCAGGAACAGCAGCACCCCGAGCGGCAAGCCGAGCAGAACAGTGAAGAACAGGGACACGCCGGTCATGGTGAGCGTGTCGATGGTTGCCTGGCCGATGTCCGCCCAGTCGATATTGGAAAATTCCATTAGCTGATCACCTCGCAATGCACATCAAGTCGCCGGAACAGGTCCAGCACCGCGGCGGCTTCCTCGTCGGCGCCGCCGATCTCCACCAGCAACTGACCGTAGGGCTTGTCCTTGATACGGGACACCGCGCCTTGCAGGATGGTGATTTGCGCCCGTGTCTGCTCGACGACACGGGTCAGGATCGGCTGGTACGCCGTCTCGCCGGTATAGGTCAGGCGCAAGCGGCGGCCCGTTGTGGTCCCGATACCGCCGAGGTCGAAGTCGTCATGCGTGTTCTCCGCAACGAGGCGCCGCGTGACGGCGTGTTGGGGATGCAGGAACACGTCGGAGACCGGGCCGGTCTCGACGATTTCACCCGCCTCGATCACGGCCACGTAGTCGCAGATACTGCGGATGACTTGCATCTCGTGCGTGATCAGTACGATGGTGAGCCCGAGGCGTGCATTGATTTCCGCCAGCAGCGCGAGGATGGACTGCGTCGTCTCCGGATCAAGCGCGGATGTTGCCTCGTCGCACAGCAAGAGTTGCGGCGCATTGGCGATGGCGCGTGCGATACCGACGCGCTGCTTCTGGCCGCCGGATAGCTGCGCAGGATATTTGTCCTTGTGCTCGCTCAGTCCGACCAGCTCAAGCAACTCGCCCACCCTCTTGTTGCGCTCCTCGCGGCTGTGGCCGCCGGCAAGTTTGAGCGGGAATTCCACATTCGCACCGACTGTCTTTGCCGACAGCAGGCTGAAGTTCTGGAACACCATGCCGATCTGCTGGCGCATGCGGTCGAGTTCCGCCTTGCCAAGCGTCGTGATGTCGGCGCCATTGATGCGCACTGCGCCGCGCGTTGGACGTTCGAGAAGGTTGAAGGTGCGCAGCAGGGTGCTCTTGCCAGCACCCGAGCGGCCGATGATGCCAAAGATTTTCCCTCTGGGGATGTGCAGGTTGACGTTGCTGAGCGCGCTAACCGTGCGACTGCCTACCCGGTATTCCTTGTGAAGCTGTTCGATATGAATCACGTTTGTATTTGCTGTTCCGGCTCACCGCGGCGGCGACCTTGCTGTGCATGAAAGGGCGGAAGAATAGCGAAATCAATATGATTCAGGAACGAAGCATTTCTCATTTGCTTATTGGCACTTGGGGGAAAACCGGCTTTTTCAGCAGAAAACTGCAGTCCCCCCAAACAAACATTGGTTTGCGCACCCGCCTGCAAAAGATAATGCATCTGCCGCGCGGCGCTCCGCATGCTTTCCTGCTTGAAGTTAATATAGTGGACACGTGGGCCGCGCGCATGGGTTCACTGCGTTTCACGCCCCTGTCACGTTGACCTCTCTTAAGCACCGCGGGGTCACCAATCCCGCTAACCCGACCTTGCAGACATCATTGTTGAATCAGCCACCTACTCTTCATGAACAGAAAAAGGAAAAGCTGTTCCTCCTTGCCCTCGCAGGAATCCAGTTCACGCACATCCTCGACTTCATGATCATGATGCCGCTCGGCCCGGAACTGATCCGGGTGCTGCGCATCGATACACATCAGTTCGGCCTGCTGCTTTCCTCATATACCTTTACCGCAGCCGCATCGGGCCTGCTGGCCGCCACTTATGTCGACCGCTTCGACCGCCGCAAGCTGATGCTTGCGCTGTACGTGCTCTTCATCCTTGCCACCTTCTTCTGCGCCATTGCGCCAAACTACCTCACGCTGCTGTTCGCGCGGGCCCTCGCCGGTGCGTTCGGCGGAGTCCTCGGGGCGATGGTGCAGACCATGATTGCCGACGTCGTGCCCTTCGAGCGGCGCGGGCAGGCGATGGGAACGGTGATGGCGGCGTTCTCGGTGTCGACGGTGGCGGGCGTGCCGCTCGGCCTCCTCCTCGCCGAACACATTCCGCAGCTTGGCTGGCGGGCGCCGTTCCTGTTCATCGTGCTGATATCCTGCCTCATCCTCGCGCTCGGCTACCGCTACCTGCCGGCGCTGACGGCACACCTCGCACGGGAACGGACCGGCAACGTATTCCAGCAGATCTACGCGGTCGCGAAGGAACCGGAGCACCTGAAAGCCTATTTCTTCGTCGGCCTGCTGATGATGAACTTCAGTGTGATTCCCTACATCGCGCTGTACTACACGTCCAATGTCGGCATGACCGCCAGCTTCATTACGCTGATCTACCTCGTCGGAGGCGCGGCGACGCTGCTGACCTCGCGCATCATCGGTAAGCTCGCGGACAGGCACGGCAAGCTGCCCACCTTTCGCTGGATCGCCGTGTCGTCCTTCGTGCCGATCCTGGTGACCACGCACCTCGTGCCGGCGCCGTGGTGGCTGGTGCTCATTAACTCGACCGTGTTCTTCATCCTTGTTTCAGGACGCATGATTCCCGGCATGGCGATGGTGACCGCGGTCGCGCCGATGCAGGTGCGGGGCACGTTCATGAGCCTCGGGTCGTCGGTGCAGATGCTCGGCTCCGGACTGGCGTCGCTGGTCGCAGGCCTGATCATCACGCGCACGCCGGCCGGTCTGATCGAGCACTACAACGTCGTGGGGTACTTTGCGGTGGCCTGCGGACTGGTGGCCTTGTGGATGGCGGGACACCTGAAGGTGTCCCAAGCTGCGTCGGCGTAAAGAAGCAGGCCGCGCGTCTGAGGCGGGCCTGCCAGTGGGCGGGATTACTTGCTTGCCTTGCGCTTGCGCGCTGTTGCAGAGGAGGAGGAAGCGGACGACGAGGCGGCTTTCGCCTTCGGACTGGCCGCCTTGGCCTTCGGCTTTTCCGCAGGTGGCGCGGCTGTGGCGCCGGTGGCGGCCGCGGCGACGGCCTGGGTCTCCGTCATCGCCGTATTGACTGCCTGCTTGAACTGGTCCTGCAGCATGTTCCACCAGGCAGCGGCATTGACCAGCGGCGCGGTCAGGCTGGCTGCGTCCTGTTCATCCCTCTTGGTAGGCTCGGGTGCGGGTCCATGATCGCGTTCGGCGCTGATGCCGCCGTCTGCCCCGTTGGAGGATTTCGCACCGTTGGGTCCCGCGCCCGCGGACTGGGCGGCCCCTTGCGCACCGGCGGGGTTCATCGTCGCACTGAAACGCTCACCCATCGTTTGCAGCGTGGAGATCGTCGCGGCCTGCACTTCCAGCGCCTGGATCGTACTGCGCAGCATGCCCATGTTGAGGCTGAGCCAGGACTCAACGGCCTTCAGGTCGGAAATTCGCTTGTTGATCTCGTCCACGGAAAGAGTGGGCATTACCATGCCGGGCACGTTCATGCCGGGCATTCCGGGCACATTCATTCCCGGCAGGCCCATGCTGCCCCACAGGTTCTTGACGAAATCAAGCGTATCCGTCATCGCCCCCATCCCCGGGATGTTCGGGATGTTCGGTATATTCGGCTTAATCATCACTACCCTCCGTTGGAAAATGAACTGCAGCGTACCAGTTTAGCTGAGTGAACAGAATGTTAAAGGTTCCGATCATAGCGCGTCCCGCGCCCGGCAGCCCTGCTCCAGATCACTTATTCGCAAACCCGCCCTTCCTCCGGTTTGCCGTGGCATTACCGCTACGAAACTTTGTATCTCGTCACAGTGCAGGTCGGGAGAGGTTGCTACACTAGCGGGATGGTCCGCACTTCCCCGCCAGCACACTCCCCTCGGTTCGCCCCGCAGCAATCCGCACGCCGGATCCTGCTGCCGGCTGCACTGCTGGCGTCACTGACGTGGCACCTCTTCCTGTTCAACTGGGCCAGCGGGCACATCGCGTTGCCCGCGATCCGCGAGGAAAAGCCGGCGGTCATCGTCGCCACGGAGCTGCTCCCGCCGCCTGTCGCGGCACCGCAACCACCCCCGCCCGTCGCGGCGAAACCGAAACGCAAACCGAAGCCGCGCCCGAACACCCCTGCTCCTGCGGCGGAAAGCGTTGCCACCGCCCCGGCCGCTGCGCCGCCCGAAGCAGAAGCGACTCCACCCGAGCCGGTGGAGGCGTGGGCGCCGGCGGCCGAAGATCCTCCGCAAGCCGGCGAGACGACGGGCACGTACAAGTTTGCCCTGCCGCCGTCCGCCGAACTGAAGTACGAGGTCCAGGCGCTGCGGGAAGGCCAGCAATGGTTCGGGTCCGGGGTTTTCCATTGGGCTGCGGATGCCGACAGTTATGTCATCACCGGCGAGGCAAGCATCACGGTGCTGTTCAAGATCACGGTCCTGAATTTCCGTAGCGAAGGCGCGATCAATGCGTCCGGCATTGCCCCAACCCTCTACAGCGAAAAGCCGTGGCGCAAGGCAATGACGAACACGCACTTCCAGCACGAGAAGAAGACGATCAGCTTTTCCGCCTCGCAGGCCGTCTACCCGTACAACGGCGGAGAACAGGACCGCGCCAGCATCATGTGGCAACTGGCCGGTTTCGGCCGCGGCGATCCTGCGCAGTATGTTCCCGGCACGGCCTTCGACGTCATGGTGGCCGGCGCGCGTAACGCGGAGACCTGGCGCATCGATGTGATCGGGCAGGAAGACATCGACACGCCGCTCGGAAAGATCCAGGCCTGGCATGTGGTGCGCGCGCCAAAGCCCGGCTCCTACGACCAGAAAATCGACATCTGGCTGGCGCCGCAGCATGAGTGGTATCCGGCCAAGGTGCGCTTTACCTATGCGAACGGGGATTACCTCGACATGTTGCTGTCGGAATTGCATCCGCGCAGCAGCATGGAATCTTCATCAGGAAATCAATGAGCAAGTCCTTCAGGCTGCCGCTTGCCGCCCTCCTCTGCGGCTTGCTGGCCCACGGTCCGGCTGCGGCAAGCGCGCCGGTCAAGTACAAGACCAGCCTGCCGCCATCGGTCGAACTTTCCTTTGCCATCAAGGCCAGGCAGAAAGGCTTCCCGGTGGAGGGTGAGGCGCTGATGCGTTGGTCGTTCGAGGCCAACCGATTCAGCGCCACCAACGAAGCGCGCGCCGTACTCGTCGGCAAAATCCTCGATGCCCGTAGCGAAGGCGAGATCGACGCCTTCGGACTGGCGCCGGCCACTTTTACCGAGAAGCGTTTCCGCAAGGGCACGGCCACCACCACGTTTGACCGGAGCACCGGAACGATCCGCTTCACCAATTCCGAACAGACCTATCCCATCCGGGGCGGCGAGCAGGACCGCAACAGCGTCATCTGGGAACTGGTCGCCGTCGCGCGGGCGGCACCTGCCAGGGCGAAGCCGGGCGCGAGCTGGAATTTCTTCGTTGCCGGCGTGCGCGACGCCGAGCCCTGGACCTTCAAGGTGGTCAAGCAGGAAAAGATCCGCACACCGCTCGGGGAATTGAACGCACTGCACGTCACGCGTGTTCCATTGGCTGATTCGAAGGAGCAGCACATCGACATCTGGCTTGCGCCCGCGCACGAATGGTATCCGGTCCGGGTGCGCTACAGCGAGGATGACGGCGACTATATCGAACAGACGCTGCGGGCTATCAGCAGGAAGACGCCGTGACGCACGCCGGCGGCGCTACAATGGCCGGCATCGCAGATCACCCCACGGAAAAAGCATGACACTCCCCAACGGCGCACTGGTCCTGTTTAGCGGCGGCCAGGATTCCACCACCTGCCTGGCTTGGGCGCTGGCCCGGTATGGCAAGGTCGAAACCATCGGCTTCGACTACGGCCAGCGACACGCCATCGAACTGAGCGTACGCCCGGCGCTGCTGCAGAAAATGCGCGGGCTGTCGCCGGACTGGAACACCCGCCTCGGCGACGATCACATGATCGACCTGTCGCTGCTCGGCAAGATCTCCGATACCGCACTGACCGCGAACGTCGAGATCGCGATGCAGGCAAACGGCCTGCCGAATACCTTCGTCCCCGGCCGCAACCTGCTGTTCATGATGGTCGCCGCGACGGTCGCCTACCGTCGCGGACTGGATGTGCTGGTCGGCGGCATGTGCGAGACCGACTTCTCGGGCTATCCCGACTGTCGTGACGACACAATGAAGGCACTGCAGGTCGCCCTCAACCTTGGCATGGCGACCCGCCTCAAGCTGGAGACGCCGCTGATGTGGATCGACAAGGCGGCGTCCTGGCGCCTGGCACAGGATCTTGGTGGCGCAGCACTGGTCGACCTGATTCGCGCCGACACCCACACCTGCTACCTGGGCGAGCGCGGCGAACTGCATGACTGGGGCTATGGCTGCGGAAAATGCCCGGCATGCGAACTGCGGGCGCGCGGCTATCGCCAGTTTGTGGCGGATGCGGCATAGACAGTTGCTGCCGGCTGTCCTACTCTTTTCCCAAGCCAATATCGAAAGCTAGCCATGTCCGTCCATTGCGAGCCCGAGACCTATCAGCTCCTGCTCCGGCTTGACCTGTTCCGCGAACTCACCCAGCCGGAACTGGAACGCCTGCTGGCGGATGCGGAACTGGTGGAATGCCGCAGTGGCGACTATCCGATCCGTGAGGGCGAACAGGACAACCACCTGTTCATCATCCTGTCGGGCAAGATGGCCATTTACAAGCGCTCGGCCGGGGTGCAGAAACTGATCAAGGAGCTCGGGCCCGGCGAATGCTTCGGAGAAATGTCCCTCATCTAATGCCGCAGCCGCTCCGCCTCGGTCAAGGCCGCCACCCACTGCCGCCTGCTGCGCCTGGACGGCGACAGGATCATCCTGCTGCCTGATGTAGCGACCAAGCTGTTCCGCAACATTGCTCGACTGCTCTCCCAGCGCCTGCGCTACGCCAACGACCTCCTGACCTTGGGATAAATCCGGCTGTAAGCAAACCTAAAGGATCGGGGAGTAGGATGTCAGTCAGAGACACTCCGCTTAACAAAACGACATCCCCACCGGAAATGCACATCCCATGCTGATCGCCATCCTCACCGACATCCATGCCAATCGCGAGGCGATGACCGCCTGCCTCGCCCATGCAAAGGAGCGCAACGCCCAGCGGTTTGCCTTCCTGGGCGACCTTGTCGGCTACGGCGCCGACCCGGCCTGGGTGGTCGACACCGTGATGGATTACGTCGGACGCGGCGCGTTCGCCGTCCAGGGCAACCATGACGTTGCCGTCACCCAGACGGTCTCCAAGCACATGAATCCGCAGGCGCGCGAAGTCGTCGAGTGGACGCGCGCACAACTCAACGATACCCAGCTCCAGTTCCTGGACCGGCTGCCCCTGACGCAGGAGCACAACAACCTGCTCTTCGTGCACGCGACCGCAGCCGAGCCGAAAAGCTGGGAGTACATCACCGGGACGCTGGAAGCGGTGAAAAGCATGCATGCCACCCGCGCCCGCATCACCTTTGTCGGGCACGTCCACGAACCGGCGCTTTACAACCTGTCGCCCACCGGCAAGGTGTCCTCCTTCGTGCCGACCGGCGACAGCAGCATTCCCCTCGGCACCCAGCGCCGCTGGCTGGTGCTGCCCGGCTCCGCCGGCCAGCCCCGCGACGGCAACCCGGCTGCTTGCTATGCCCTGTTCGATGACACGACGAACGAGCTGATCTATTTCCGCGTTCCCTACGATTACGAATCCGCCGCAGCCAAGATCCGCGCGGCGGGACTGCCGCAAAGCATCGGCAACCGGCTCGAGCACGGAAGATGAGCCGCCTCCAGCCGGGCATGATCATCGACGGATTCCGCGTCGAGGAGAAACTGCACAAGGGCGGAATGGCGACGCTGTGGCATGTCACCCGCATCGACGGCAAGGCAGACGATCCGCGGCTGCTGATGAAGATCCCCATCCTCGGCGACAACACTGACCCCGCCGCCATCGTCGGCTTCGAGGTCGAGCAGATGATCATGCCGAAGCTGACCGGCATGCACGTCCCGCACTTCGTCGCTTCCGGGGATTTCACCGGCCAGCCCTACATCGTGATGGAAGAGATTGCCGGCAACTCGTTGCGTGCGCGCTTCGACGAAGCGCCGTTGCCGGTGGAGGAAGTCGTTTCCATCGGCATCCGCGTGGCCACCGCACTGCATGACCTGCACCGCCAGCATGTGATCCACCTCGACCTGAAGCCGAGCAACATCATGTTCCACCAGACCGGCGAGGCGATCCTCATCGACTACGGACTGGCGCGGCACGACAAGCTCCCCGACCTGCTGGCCGAGGAGTTCCGCCTGCCGATGGGCACCGGCCCGTATATCTCGCCGGAACAGGTACTGCACATCCGCAACGACCCGCGCAGCGACCTGTTCGCACTCGGGGTACTGATGTACCACCTGGCCACCGGCGAGCGTCCCTATGGCTTTCCGACCTCGGTGCCGGGCCTGCGCCGCCGCCTGTATCGCGACCCCGTGCCGCCGCGCGCCATCAACCACAAGATACCGAAGTGGCTGCAGGAACTGATCCTGCGCTGCCTCGAGGTCAATCCCGCGAAGCGACACGATACGGCAGCGCAGTTGGCGCTGGAACTGCAGAACCCGGACCAGGTGAAGCTGACGGCGCGCGCGGAGAAGCGCGGGCGCGACGGCATGTTCAAGGTGGCGCGCCGGTGGTTCCGTTCGGTCGGCATGGAATACGTGCCGCAGCAGTCGGCCGGAACGCAGCTCACGCGCGCGCCCATCATCGTCGTTGCGATCGACCTGAATTACGGCTCGGAAGCACTGGCCGAATCGCTGCGCGTCGCCGCGCGGCGCGTGCTGCAGACGGAACAGGGTGCGCGGCTTGCCTGCGTGACCGTGCAGAAAACCAATCGCATCGGGATGGACGAGCATGTCGACAAGGAAGGGCGCAACATTCACGTCAAGCACCTGGTCGGGCTGAAGCACTGGGCGAGGCCGCTGAACATTCCAGCTGAAAAGATCACCTATCACGTGCTCGAAGCGCCCGATGCGGCGACGGCAATCATCGACTACGCCAAGGTCAATGCGGTGGACCACATCATCATGGGCTCGCGCGGCAGTTCCGCCTTCCGCCGCTACCTCGGCAGCGTCTCGTCCGAAGTCGTCGCGCTGGCGGATTGCACTGTCACCGTGGTGAAAACGCCGGGTGGGACGACGCAGCCTGCCCTGCAGGTAGCCAGGCCGCCTCAGGCCGAGGCAAGTGAAAGCGTCCAAGCAAGGACAACGCATTAGGCACGGCCGCCCCGCTCGCGGTATTGTCGAAGATGCACCACGCATGGCATCCGGCATCGACGCTGCGCGCAATCCGTTCCTGCAATTGCCCGATCACCTCTTCCGAATAGGCTGAGTGGTAAATCACCGGAGAACCATGCATGCGCAGGTAGACAAAGCCTGCCGCCTCGGCCTGCACCGGAATGGGGGCGATGGAGGGATCGGCGTCCACATATCCCACCCCGATACTTGAGAGCAGGTCCGCCGCCGCCCGCGTGAACCAGGTCGGGTGCCGCGGTTCGCAGGCCAGGTGCGCGTTGCTCAGCGAACGCAGGTGGCGGAAAAACCGACGTGCCGTTTGCGCATCGAACTGCAGGCTGGGCGGCAGCTGTACAAGCAGGCAACCGAGCTTGTGCTCCAGGTACCCCACTTCCCCGATGAATTTCTCCAGCGCTTCCTCGGTGCCGTGCAGCCGTGCCTCATGGGTGATTGCCTTGGGTACCTTGGCCGAAAACCGGAACCACTCCGGTACCGATTCCCGCCATCGTGCATAGGTGGCAGCGCGGTGGGGCCGGTAGAAGGAGGTATTGATCTCGACGGCGGGCAGAACTGCGGCGTATCGCTCCAGGTGCGACCCGTCAGCCGGGAATTGATCGTGCACCGCACCAGGGAGGCTCCAGCCGGCGCATCCCACATGGACCAGGTTCTCGTCGTTGTTCGCGCGCATTCCATCTGAAGTCATCGCCCGCTCTCCTTGCACATCGCGCGGCACTTGCCCCGGCGCAGCGTCCAGCCATATCGCATCGCACCAATTTCCGGCCACGCATTTGTCCTTTAGACATTGTGCGGTGCGAATTGATCCGCGACGCGAGGCGGCGCACAATAGGGACGCAGTGTTCGTCCTGCAAAGGGTAATGCTGCACCGCTGGAGACGGATGTGCCGCCCATGCGCATCCGGAGGAAAACGGAACTTCGCTGTCGACGCTATACCTAAATCTGCTCTGACGAAGCGCTCAAGCTTTAGACGACTGCACCTGCGTCACGACTTCATCAGAGCCACTATGGTCGCCCTTGCACCTGGTTCAAGGAGGAGTCTCGCATGAACGTACAACGTGAGGAAATCCAGCAACGCCTCGGCTTCATCGACCGCACGATCTTCCACGCCCTGCGTGCGTGCGACACCGACGGCAATGTACCGGATGAAATCAGGGACTACGTGCAGCAGCTCGGCCAGCGTTCAAGCCAGGCGCGTCGCGCGCTGGAATCGGATGACGACCGCGGCGTACGCGAGAGCGTTGATGACCTTGCTCGCATCAGCTACCAGGCACAGCGGCGGATCCATCCTTCGGACGGGATGAACTACGAACTCAAGAGCGCCGTCATCCTCACCCATATCGAGCTGTCCGCATTGCGCTATCAGCTCGCCTGATCAGCCCGCGATAAACACGTCCCGTTGCGTCTTGCCGTCGATGGCGACGGCATCGCGGCCGCCATGCTTGACGCTGTAGAGCGCGATGTCTGCGCGGCGTGCAATCTCGGCTACGGTATCGCCCGGCATGTAGCCGGCAACACCGGCTGAGAACGTTACGCTCAGGCCGGGTGCAATCGAATTCCAGTCATGCGCCTTGACGGCGGCGCGCAGCCGCTCGATGGAAAGCCCCCCTTCTTCCGCCGATGCCCCCGGCAGCAGCACGCCGAACTCTTCGCCGCCCAGGCGTCCCACGATATCGACAGCGCGCAGCGTGCCCATCGCGATCTTGCAGAACGCGACAAGGACGGCATCGCCCACCGCGTGGCCATGCTGGTCGTTGATCATCTTGAAGAAATCCAGGTCGATCATCGCGAAGGCGAAAGCCTGGCTGCTGCGTTCGCTGCGCAACAGTTCGGCCTCGATTGATTGCATGAAATGGCGGCGGTTGAACACTCCGGTCAGATGATCGCGGCTGGCCAGCTCTTCGATTCGCCGCAGCGATTCCTCCAGCAGGCGATTTTTCTCCGACAGCTTTTCACGCAGGCGCGCAAAACGAGCGCTCGCCCAGGTCAGGCTGCGTACGGTCAGGAAGAAGAACAGCCAGATCAGGAAGATGTCGAGGCCGGACGTGCCCGGATAATCGAAGTCGTCGCGGATCACCCACAGCGCAAAGCCGGTAATGCATCCATACACGAGCCAGCCGGCGGTGAACTGGCGCGTGCTGAACTCAACCACCGCATAACCGGTGAGCACGATCATGACGACAAGGAAGATGATGGCGAGCTTGGGCGCCAGCATCAGGAATCCGATCTGGATCGCGCTATTGATGATCAGTTGCGGCACCAGCAGGTTCTTGTCCTCCAGCCGCAGGTTCAGGCCAAGCTTGAAGAAGCCATAGACCAGCGAGGACGCGCCGATGCCAACCACAACAAACAGCTCGGCAATCCAGAAAGGAATATTCCCGGCGAAGGCGAACAGGAAAAGCTCGATGGCCTCGATGCACATGCTTGCAACGACGAGGCCCGCAATGAAGACGCGATGCCGCTGGCGGCGCGCTTCCTTGCGCGGATTGAAAGACAGGGTCTCCTGCATTTGGCCGTTTCCCTAAAGAAACTATGCCACCTACTTTATACCCATCTTCCTTTCCTGTCCAAAGCGACGTGCATTCAGGTCTCCACGCGCAGGTCCGGCCAGATCCACAACCAGTTCTTGCGGGTTAGCCGCGTTGAAAATTCGATCGCGCTGTTGCGCTTGTTGCGGTTGGGCGTGATTTTTTTTGCGAACAGGCTGTCGAGTCCGAAGGCGCTGGCGACGTCGATGCTGTCGTCGCTTGCGAGCCGCACGCCTACCGCCGTCTCCTCTTCGACCCAGAAGGCCATCGCATCAAGCGAGGACTGATACGGCCGGTCGCCGTTGCGTTCATGCATGCGCGCCTGGTTGTGCACCGACCAAGGGAGCGCGGGGTCGGTCGCATGCAGTCGCGCCTCCAGAGCACGATCGTGTTCGCGATGTGTGCGCTGCGGATCGAAGTAGATCAGGTCGATGTCGTCCAGTGGCGTGGGCGCGTCGAATCCATGGAGGCGGTCCCACACCAGGTTGCGCACGAATCCGGCGGCAAGATACCAGTCGTGCAGGTCGAGCTCGCGCGCCATGCGCAGCGCGCGCATGCGCAACGGATCGGCCGCGATCCATTCACGTATCAGGTCTTCATGCATGCGTTGCCTGTCAACGAAAAAGCCGCCGTCCGGAAACCGGAACGGCGGCGGTGGTTTCAACAGCGCGGTCAGGCGACGTGCTTCGAGGACGGCGACGGTGCCAGCGGCACGTCGAATTCCTTCAGCAACGCGGCTTCCTTCTCTTTCGCGGCCTTCAGATTACGTTCCTTGATGTGGCCGAAGCCGCGGATGTCGTCGGGAATGCTGGCGATCGCAGCGGCCTTCGGCAGGTTCTGCATCGTCAGCTTTGGCAGCAGGGTTTCGATGGTGTCCCTGTACTGGCGAATCAGCGCGCGTTCGGTCTTGCGTTCCTCGGTGTGGCCGAAGACGTCGAGGGCCGTGCCGCGCAAGAACTTGAACTTCGCCAGCATGCCGAAAGCCTTCATCATCCAGGGGCCGAACTCCTGCTTGACGAGGTGGCCTTCCGCATCCCGCTTGGCAAACAGCGGCGGCGCGAGGTGGAACTTGACCTTGTAGTCGCCCTCGAACATGCCCTCGATCTTGGCCTTGAATGCGGTGTCCGCATGCAGGCGCGCGACCTCGTACTCGTCCTTGTAGGCCATCAGCTTGAACAGGTAGTGGGCGACGGCTTCGGTCAGCTTCAGCGCGCGTCCTTCACCGACGACCCCGGACTCTGCCTCGCGCACCTTGTTGACGAACGCGCGGTACTGGCCGGCATAGTTCGCGTCCTGATACTTCGTCAGGAATTCGACACGCTTGTCGATGACGTCGCCGAGCGACGGATTGCGCTTGAACTCGATGACCTGCGCCTGCACGTCATTCATCTTGGCCAGGCGATCGACGGCAGCCCAGTCATGCGCGGCGTTGCGTCCCCACACGAAGGCCTGCTTGTTGAACTCGACGGACACGCCGTTGAGTTCGATCGCCTTGGTCACTGCAGCCTCCGTGAGCGGCACCCAACCCTTCTGCCATGCGTAACCGAGCATGAACATGTTGGTGGCGATGTTGTCGCCCATCAGTGCCGTCGCCACTTTGCCCGCATTGACGAAGTCGACGCGGTCGGCGCCGCAGGCGGTGCGGATATCGTTCTCCGCCGTCGAACCCGGGAATTGCCAGTTCGGATTCTTCACGAAGGCGGCGGTCGGCGATCCGGTGGAATTGACCGCAACATAGGTACGTCCCTCGCCCATCCGGGTAAGTGCATCGCGGCTGGCCGTGACGATCACGTCGCAGCCGATCACGAGGTCAGCGGCGCCAGTGCCGACGCGCGTGGAATGGATGTCTTCCTGCCGGTCGGCAAGACGCACGTGCGACATCACCGCGCCGCCCTTCTGCGCCAGGCCGGTCATGTCGAGAACGGACACGCCCTTGCCTTCCAAATGCGCCGCCATGGCCAGGATCTGGCCGATGGTGATGACGCCCGTGCCGCCGATACCGGTGACGAGGATGCCGAAAGGCTGCGCAGTCGAGGGCAGCACCGGCTGCGGCAGGTTACTGCCCTGCAGGATTGGCAGCTTCTTTGCACCGGTGTCGTCATTGACGCCAGCCTTCTTCGGCTTCTTCAGCTGGCCGCCTTCAACCGTGACGAAGCTCGGGCAGAAGCCCTTCACGCAGGAGTAGTCCTTGTTGCAGGTCGACTGGTTGATCTGGCGCTTGCGTCCGAACTCGGTTTCCAGCGGTTCGACGGACAGGCAGTTGGACTGCACGCTGCAGTTGCCGCAGCCTTCGCATACGGCTTCGTTGATCACCGCGCGCTTGGCGGGATCCGGATACAGCGGCTTGCCGTCCGGGCCGAGCTTCTTCCGGCGGCGGCGCTTTTCCGACGCGCAGGTCTGGTCGTAGATGATGGCGGAAACGCCTTTCTTCTCGCGCATTTCCTTCTGCACCGCATCGAGTTCGTCGCGATGGCGAATCGTGACGCCGGGTGCCCAGTTGATGCCTGCCGGGTACTTCTCCGGATCGTCGGTCACGACCACGATGGGGCTGACGCCCTCAGCGGCGATCTGGCGCGAAATCATCGCCGGATCGAGCGGGCCGTCGACGTTCTGGCCGCCGGTCATCGCCACTGCGTCGTTGTACAGGATCTTGTAGGTCATGTTGACCTTGCCCGCTACCGCAGCACGGATGGCCAGCAGGCCGCTATGGAAGTAGGTGCCGTCGCCGAGGTTGGCGAACACGTGCTCCTCGTTCGTGAACGGTGCATGGCCGACCCAGGTGACGCCCTCTGCGCCCATGTGGGTGAAGGTCGAGGTCTTGCGGTCCATCCACAGCACCATGTAGTGACATCCGATGCCGGCCAGCGCGCGGCTGCCTTCCGGCACCTTGGTCGAGGTGTTGTGCGGGCAGCCTGAGCAGAAGTGCGGAATGCGGTCCTTGGTCGGATCGGGCTTGGCGCTGCCGACCTTGAGCACGGCTTCCTTGGCTTCCAGGTAGGCAATGCGTTCCTTCACGCGCTGCTCCACCGGATGGCCGGCGAAGTATTTCGAGATGCGCGTGGCGATGGCGCGCGCGATCTGCGCGGGGTTCAGTTCGTAGGTCGCGGGCAGCAGCCAGTTGCCGTGGCCTTCGCGATGATTGCGGCTCCACTCGCCGGTGTCGTCGAACTTGCCGACCACGCGCGGACGCTGGCCGTCCGGCAGGTTGTACAACTCTTCCTTCAATTGGTATTCGAGGATCTGGCGCTTTTCTTCAACGACCAGGATCTCGTCCAGGCCGCGCGCGAAATCCTGCACGCCTTCCGCTTCGAGCGGCCAAGTCATGCCGATCTTGTACAGGCGGATGCCGATGTCTTTCGCGACGTTCTCGTCGATGCCGAGGTCGGCCAATGCCTGGCGCGTGTCGAGATAGGACTTGCCGGCGGTAATGATGCCGATGCGCGCATGCGGGCTGTCCCACACGATCTGGTTGAGCTTGTTGGCGCGCACATAGGCGAGCGCGGCGTACCACTTGTACTGGTTCATCCGCGTTTCCTGCTCCAGTACGGCGTCCGGATAGCGGATGTTGAGGCCGCCCGGTGGCAGCTCGAAATCGGTCGGGATGATGATCTGCTGGCGGTTCGCATCGACGTCGACGGTGGCGCCGGACTCGACGAGGTCGGTCACGCATTTCATCGCCACCCATAGGCCGGTGTAACGCGACAGCGCCCAGCCGTGCATGCCGTAGTCGAGGTATTCCTGGATGGAAGACGGATACAGCACCGGAATGCCGCAGGCCTTCAGGATGTGTTCGCTCTGGTGCGCGGTCGTCGAAGACTTTGCCGCATGGTCGTCGCCCGCGAGCACCAGCACGCCGCCGTGCTTGTCGGTACCGGCCATGTTGGCATGCTTGAAGACGTCGCCGCAACGGTCCACGCCGGGGCCCTTGCCGTACCACATGGAGAAGACGCCGTCGTACTTGGCGCCAGGGAACAGGTTCACCTGCTGCGTGCCCCACACGGAGGTCGCAGCCAGGTCCTCGTTCATGCCGGGATGGAATTTGACGTGGTGCGCTTCAAGGTACTTGCGCGCCTTCATTGCGGTCATGTCGACATTGCCGAGGGGGGAGCCGCGATAGCCGGTGATGTAACCGGCAGTGTTCAGTCCTGCTTTCAGATCCCGTTGACGCTGCATCATCGGCAGGCGGATGAGTGCCTGTGTGCCAGTAAGGAAAGCGCGGCCGCTCTCCAGCGTGAATTTGTCGTCCAGAGAAATATTTTCCAGCAGCCGGCGCTGTCCGGCGTCCAGAGGTGCGTTCATTTTGCCTCCAAGCTATCCATTCATGTTCAGAATGCGTCTTTTTCCTGCCTGCCGGGTGACGGCGGACAAGGTTCTTTTCGCCGGCAACCCATGTGACGAGCCCCGGCTTTTATATGCTTCCTCAATAACTATAAGAACTCTGCTTCCTTGAGTAAAATATAATTTTGATGAACCAGATATTCGAAAATCGAATGGCTATCCAGGACATCTCCACGCGCCAGCTCCGCTACTTTCTGGCCGCCGCCGAAACCGGCCAGTTTTCGCTTGCCGCCCACGCGGTCCACGTGTCGCAGACGGCGATCACCAACGCCATCGCTTCCCTGGAAAGCCTGCTGGGCGTAAAGCTGTTCGACCGCCATCCGCATGGCGTCACCCTTACCGCGGAAGGCCATCACTTCGTGCAGCATGCGCAGCACGTCCTGAACGCGCTGAACGACGCGGTGCGCGCGCCGGCGTTCCGCACCTATGACGTCTCCGGCGAGATCCGCATTGCCGCGTCCTATACCGTGATGGGCTACTTTCTTCCGCAATACCTGGCGCGTTTCCAGCGTACCCACCCTGGGGTCAGGCTCAAGCTGCTGGAATTGCACCGGCTGGAACTGGAGGAAGCGGTGAAGAACGGTGACGTCGATATCGCCATCGCCGTCACGTCGAACGTCGCGCCATCGAAAGGTCTGACGAGCGAACCGCTGGTGCGGTCCAGGCGGCAGCTGTGGACCGCGGGCGACCATCCGCTGTGCTCCGAGAGCGAAGTGTCGCTGAAGGAAATTGCGCAATATCCCCTCATCCAGATCATGGTCGATGATGCGGGCGAATCGGCAAAACGCTACTGGGAAAAGCGCGGACTGGAACCCAATCTCCTGTTGGAAACCGAATCGATGGAAGCGGTGCGGACCTTTGTCGGATTGGGGCTCGGCGTGGCCATCCTCTCCGACCTGGTATTCCGCCCGTGGACCCTGGACGGAAGGAAAATCGAAGCCCGCCCCATCACTGATGTGGTGCCGCCGATGGAGATCGGCATCGTGCGCCGGACATCGCGCCCTCAGCCCCCGCCGGCGGAGGCCTTTGCGCGCTTCCTGAAGCTTGCCTGCGGCGCGGCGACACCCTGAGATTGCCACTATTTCAACCTGTAACAGAGCGTAAATGCCATAGAGAAACTCCGTTTGGCTACGTACAGTGAAATCGTGACAAAGCTGTTCGGAGTTCGCCATGCAATACGTCCTGCTATCCATGCTCATCGGTGCCTTGCTTGGCGGCGGTATGGCAGTCGCGCAATCATCCGGCGAGCCGGAAAAACAGCCCCAACCGGTATCGAAGTTCAGCGAGCAGTTCAAGGCCGCTGACAAGGATGGCGACGGGGCATTGACGCGCAACGAGGCGCAGTCCGCCAACCTGACGCGCGTGGTCGACCACTTCGACCGCATCGACGCCAACCGCGATGGAAAAGTGACCCGTGACGAAATACGAACGCTGGTACGCGCCCGAATTTCGATCTGATCACGCGTTGGGCGGGATGTTCACCTCGCCGGGCAGCAGCGTGTTGGCCGGCAATGATTCCTGCTGCTTCAGGCGTTCGTACATCGGCGTGAAGTCCGGCGCGGTCGCGTCAAACAGTTGCTCATAGTCGCGAATCACAAAGTACGTTTCCTGGTACGAATCGATCTTGTACAGCGTGCGCATGATGCGTTCCGCATCGAGCGCAATGCGCCTCGGCTTCGGACTCGTGAGGCAGTATTCGATCTCGCCGCCTGAGGAAAGGATGCCGGCGCCATACGCGCGCAATCCCTGCGGGCTTTCGATCAGCCCGAACTCAACGGTGTACCAGTACAGGCGCGCAAGATACTTCAGCGCATCCAGCTTCAAGGCCTTCAGCCCGCCCTTGCCGAACTGCTGCAGGTGGTCCGCGAACACCGGATTGAACAGCAACGGCACGTGCCCGAAGAAGTCGTGGAAGATATCCGGCTCGACGATGTAGTCAAACTCTTCCGGATCGCGCAGCCACACGGTGACAGGGAAGCGCCGCTCGGCAAGATGCTCGAAGAAGGTCAGGTCGGGGATCAATCCCGGCACCGCGACCAGCTCCCAGCCTGTGGCCTTGTATAGCGCTTCGGTCGTCCGCTCCAGGCGCGGAATCTCGCTCGATGCATTGAGCTTGTCCAGGCTCTCGATGAACAATTCACAGGCGCGATCCGGCACCAGTTTCGCCTGGCGCTGGTACAGCTTGCGCCATAGCGCATGCTGCCCAGGGGTGTAGGCAGACCAATCCTGGCGGACGACGTAGCGCTCGTCGCAGCAACTGTAATCGCCGCGCAACTTGCCGCCATTCGACTTCTCTTCCAGCGTCTTGAAAAAATCCGCCTGGTCGACAGTGGTGTTCATGATGCCGCTCCTTATGCGGAGACTTTCTCGTACTTGAGCACGCCGCGCCGAATTTGATCGAGTTCGATCGATTCGAACAGCGCGCGGAAATTGCCCTCGCCGAAACCCTGGTCACCCTTGCGCTGGATGATCTCGAAGAAGATCGGCCCGATCACGGTCTGGGTGAAAATCTGCAGCAGCAGCTCCGGGCGGGACGCGTTGCTGTTGCCGTCGATCAGAATGCGCAGGCGGCGCAGTTCGTCCAACCTCTCGCCATGTCCCGGCAGGCGCTTGTCGACAAGGTCGTAGTAGGTGTCGATGGTGTCCTGGAAGGCCACCTCCGCCTTCTTCATGCTGTCGACGGTGCTGTAGATATCGTCGGTGCCGAGTGCGATGTGCTGAATACCCTCGCCGTGGTAGAGGTCGAGGTATTCGGCGATCTGCGACTTGTCGTCGGAAGACTCGTTGATCGGGATGCGGATCTTGCCGCAGGGTGAAGTCATCGCCTTCGACTTCAGGCCGGTAAGCTTGCCTTCGATGTCGAAGTAGCGGATTTCCCGGAAGTTGAACAGGCGCTCGTAGAACTCCGCCCATTCCTTCATGCGGCCGCGATGCACGTTATGCGTCAGGTGATCGATATACGTGAGGCCATGGCCCTTGGGGTTCGCTTCCGCGCCGGGGATGGCGACGAAGTCGACGTCATAAATGCTGATGTCGCCGATTGCGCCCTGCGCGCCTTCCTTGCCGCGCCAGCGGTCGACGAAATAGATCAGCGAATCGCCGATACCCTTGATGGCGGGAATATTCAGCTCCATCGGGCCGGTCTTGTTGTCGAAGCCCCAGGCGCCGAGTTCCAGCGCACGCTTGTAGGCGAAGGCCGCGTCCTGTACGCGAAAGGCGATCGCGCAGATCGACGGGCCGTGCTGGCGGGCGAAGCGCTGTGCGAAGGAATCCTTTTCGGCATTGATGATGAAGTTGACTTCACCCTGGCGATACAACGTCACATCCTTGTGGCGGTGGCGGGCAATCGCGGTGAAGCCCATCTGTTCGAACAACGCACCGAGGGCCTTGGGATCGGGTGCGGCATATTCGATGAACTCGAAGCCATCAGTCCCCATCGGATTGTCCCAAGGTTGGAAATCCATGGCTGTCTCCTCGAATAATTTTGGTAAAAACCTAAAACCAGTATAGTCAAGGGGAGGAGACAGAAGATTGCGAAATCGGCCTACAATACTGCGATTTTGGCAATAATATTGCTAAACATTTTTTGAATTTGGTGATCCATGTCAAAAATCAACCTGGACAAAACCGACCTCAAGATCCTTTCCATCTTGCAGGCGAACGGGCGACTGACCAACCAGGAAGTGGCGGAGAAGGTGAACCTGTCCCCCTCGCCCTGCCTGCGGCGCATTCGCAACCTGGAGGAATCCGGCGTGATCCGGCAGTACGTGGCGCTGCTCGACCCGGACAAGATCGGGCTGGGATTGCTTGCGTATGTGAACGTGCGGCTGGAAAAGCACAGTGATCCGCCGGCAGGAGGGTCGCGGTCGCCACGGGCGGATTTCGCGGCCTCGGTGGAAAACTGGCCGGAAGTGGTCGCGTGCTATGCGATGACGGGGGAGATGGATTACCTGCTGCGCGTGCACGTGGAAGACATGGAGCACTTCTCGCAGTTCATGATGGAGACCCTGCTCAAGCATCCGGCGGTGCTCGACGTGAAATCGAGCTTTGCGCTGCAGCGCATCAAGGATACGACCGCGCTGCCACTGGTGTGACAGCGGCAGCCGAGCACGCCTACTTCTTCATTCCCGGCAACTTCCGCCACCACTTGATCGCGGCTTTCGTATTGGCCTTCAGGGTGTAATCGAGGGACGCGAACTGTTCCTCGACCGCCTCGGCCAGCATGCTTCCCGGGTTGGCGGGCGTGAGCTTCAGGTAGGCATCGGCCTCACCGTAATCGCGATGGATCTCCATCCCCGCCTTCTTGGCGATATGGATCATCGTCTGGTTCGAGGACAGACAGTGCATGTACAGCGTGTCCACATCCTCATTGCGGCAGTGGATGGCCGCCCGTTCGAACAGCTTGGACCCCACTCCCCTTCCGCGCGCCGATGAGGACACCGACACGCCGAACTCGGCGATCTGCGCCTTGAGCGTCGCATCGCTCAGCACCGGATTGGTTTCGCGTGCGGCGAATGCGAGGTGCCCGACGCCGAGCAGCGCGAGGTTGTCGTCATACACACCGAACACCGTGTCGCGCGAAAAATCGAGCGTCTGTACGTAACGTGTGATCAGGTCGTCAGGCAGTACCATGCCGAAGCGCAGCAAACGATCACTGTCTTCCAACGCCAGGAAATGCATGAGCAGGCGGCGGCGGTCGCGCTCGGACAATTCCTTCACACGCACGGTCGGTTTTTCGCCGGAGAGTTGATCGGCGTGTTCGTTCTTCATATCTGCAGGAGGCGTCAGGCCTCCCAGTTCATTCGATTTCATAGCGCACTCCTCTCGGAAACGAGTTTTTGTGCGACGCACAATGCCATTTTATTCGATTCGCCGCTCGGGCAAGGAGAGCGCAGCTCCATATTCGACACGGTTGATGCACATCAATGCAATGTTGCGCATTTCGCTGTTGCCTGTTACGTAAAACCCACAATTGCTGTCCTTATGGCAAGGCTCAACAATGGCCGCTCCCCCATTCTTGAAGGACGCCAAGATGTGCGCTCTCTCCACCAAGTTCCTCTCAGCATTATTGCTCACCGGCGCGGCATTTTCAGCATCGGCGGAAGAAGGTGTGACGGATACCACTATTCTCATCGGCCAGACAGTGGGCGTGACCGGCACGGTTGCCGGTCCGGTCAAGGAAATGAATGAGGGTGCGATGGCGTACATCAGCCTGGTCAATCGGCAAGGGGGGGTTCACGGTCGCCAGATCGTCATGAAAATCATGGACGACAAGTTTGATCCGGCACTGACTCTGGCAAACGCAGAAACACTGATCAAAAAGGAACGCGTGTTCGGCCTTTTCCAGGGCCGCGGCACGCCGCACACGCAAGGCATCCTGCCGCTGCTTGAGCAGTACAACGTTCCCCTGCTCGCACCTAGCACAGGCGCATCGGTTTTCCACAGCCCCGTAAACCGTCTGCTGTTCAACATCCGTGCAAAATACCAGGACGAAATCACCAAGGCGGTCGAACACTTCACCACCATTGGCATCCAGCGCATCAGCCTGTTGCATGTGGACGATGCGTTCGGCAAGGACGGACTGGAGGGCTTCCAGAAGGCGATGGAGGCACGCAAGCTCAAACCGGTGGCGATCACGTCGTTCTCGCGCGTGAATCCCGACTATAAAGCCACTGCGGCGGAGGTGATCAAAGCCGATCCGACAGCACTCATCATCGTGAGCTCCGCCAAGAACACCGCCGAGGTCATCAAGGCCATCCGCGCACAGGGTAGCCAGATGCAGATCATGACGATGTCGAACAATTCCTCGCAGGCATTCGTGGACGACCTCGGCCCGGCGAGCGCGGGTGTGATCGTGACGCAGATCACGCCGGCACCGCATCTTCTCTCGACGCCCTTGGGACAGGAGTTCGCGCGGGTACAGAAGGAATCGAAGGCGACGGTCTCCTACGCCGCCATGGAGGGGTTCGTGAACGCGAAGGTCCTGGTGGAAGCACTGCGCCGCACGGGCCCGAATCTGACCCGGGCGGGCTTTATGAAGGCGCTGGAATCGATGCAGCGCGTCGACTTCGGCGGATTGATGGTGACCTACGGGCCGAACGACCACACCGGAAGCGAGTTCGTGGAACTGACGATGATCGGTAAAAACGGCCGCTTCGTGCGCTGACCGCCTCCCGCTCCGTCGTCATCCGTTCTCAATCGATTCCAGGCACGGTTTTCACCTTCGATTCCCAACGCGGGCTTGCACGTGACAGTATGTCACGCGCGAACTGGTCCGCGGGAACCGGCTGGCTCAGGTAATAACCCTGCAGCATGTCGCAGGATTGCTCGCCAAGGAAGCGCAGCTGCGATTCCGTCTCCACCCCTTCCGCCACCACTTCCAGGCGCAGGCTGTGCGCCAGCGCGATGATACCCGTTACAATCGAGGCATCGTCGGCGTCGTGCGGCACGTCGCGCACGAAGGAGCGATCGATCTTGATGATATCCACCGGGAAGCGCTTCAGGTAGGACAGGGAAGAATAGCCGGTGCCGAAGTCGTCGATCGACAGGCGTACCCCGAGGCCGCGCAGCCGGTCCAGCGCCTCCAGCGTGTCCTGTGCATTTTCCATCAAGGTGCTTTCGGTAATCTCCAGCTCAAGCAAACTGGGCGCGAGGCCGGTATCAGTCAACGCCTGCTCGACTGTCGCCGCGAAATCTTTCTTCAGCAGCTGCTTCACCGACAGGTTCACGGCGATGCGAATGGTCGGCAAGCCTGCATCGATCCAGCTCTGCACCTGTGCGCAAGCTGCGCGCAATACCCATTCGCCGACCGGATTGATCAGTCCGGTTTCTTCAGCAAGCGGAATGAACTCCGCTGGCGAAACCATACCGCGCGTCGGATGCCGCCAGCGCACCAGCGCCTCGGCCCCAATGATCTGACCATTGGATACCCGCGCCTGCGGCTGGAAGAACACTTCCAGTTCGCCCCGCTCGATTGCGCGGCGCAGGTCGTTTTCCATGCGCACGTGCTCGGAGATCGAGTGCTCCATCGACGCTTCGAAGAACTGGAAGCCGCTGTTGGTCTTCTTGGCGCGGTACATCGCGGTGTCGGCGTGCTTGAGCAGGGTGCCGACGTCGGTCGCGTCGTGCGGGTACATCGAAATGCCGACGCTGGTGGTCACGAATATATCGTGGCCATCAATCTGGAACGGCGTGGCCAGTGCCCGGCAGATGTTCTGCGCCGCTGTCATGGCCGCATTCGGCCCGGCCACCTCGGCCAGCACGACAGTGAATTCGTCGCCGCCAAGACGCGCCACGCAGTCGGCGTTGCGGACACTGCGGCGGATACGCTGCGCGACGGCCACCAGGAGGCGGTCGCCCATATCATGTCCGAGGGTATCGTTGACGTTCTTGAAACGATCAAGGTCGAGGAAGAGCACGGCGACCGATTCGCCGGCCACCCTCGCCTGCTCGATCCGGCGGCCGAGCTGGTCCATGAACAGGGCGCGGTTTGGCAGGCCGGTCAGCAGATCGTTATAGGCGAGATGCCGGATGCGCTTTTCGGCCTGGTTGGCTTCGATGATGCGGCGCACGCGTTGCGACAGCACGGCGAAGTGGATCGGTTTCGGAATGTAGTCGCTCGCCCCTGCCGCAAAGGCGCGCTCGACGGATGAATTGTCTTCCAGCGCGGTAATCATCAGCACCGGGATCGAGCGACCGTTGGGCAGTTCCTGCACGCGCGCGCAGGCAGTGAAGCCATCCATCACCGGCATCACTGCGTCCATCAGGATGACATCCGGCTGCATGCGCTTGAGCATCTGCAATGCCTGGGCGCCATCTGCCGCCTCTTCGACCCGGAAACCGTCACGCTGCAGGGTATGGCGCAGGGAGCTGCGCGTGCTGCGGTCGTCGTCGACGACCAGCACCTGCGCGATCTCCTCGCCCTGGCGGATGCTGAGGCGGTCTTCGATGAAGACTTCGCTGCCGAGCACCACTGCCACCGCTTCGAACGCCTGGCGCAGCCGGCCGAGCATTGGCTGGATCTCCGCCACGCGGTGTTCCATCGCCAGTTCCTCGGCTTCCTTCGCCAGTTGCGCCAGCGCGCCGGCACCGAGATTGCCGCTGCTCCCCTTGATGGAATGGGCCATGGCGCGCGCAGTATCCCCGTCGCCATCCTTGATCGCCTGTTCCAGCTGGTTCAAGTAGCCGGGCGTGTCTTCAAGGAACGGCGCCACGGTCTGCTGCAATGCCGGGCCGAGGATTTCGCGCAGCTTGTCGAAGACTTCGTGGTCCAGCGGGCTGCCGTCGATTTCGTGGGTCGTCACCGTAGGCAGCAGGGCTCGGCCAGCCGGCTCCGCACGCGCCAGCCAGCGCTCAAGCTTGTGACGCAGTTCGACCAGGGTGATCGGCTTGGCGAGGTAGTCGTCCATGCCGGAGGCGAGGCACTTCTCCGCGTCGCCCTGCTGCGTGTTTGCGGTCATGGCGACGATGGGCGTGCGGCGTCCGAGCGGTTCTTCAAAGTTGCGGATATGCGCGGTGGCTTCGTAGCCGTCCATCTCCGGCATGCTGCAATCCATCAGGATCAGGTCGAAGCGGCCGCGGCGCGCTGCTTCTACTGCCTCGCGCCCGTTGGCGGCGAATTCGCATTCACAGCCGTTCATGGCGAGCATGCCGGCGGCAACCATCTGGTTGGTGCGGTTGTCTTCCGCGACCAGCACACGGTAATCCTTCGAACCGGCATGAATGGCGGTCGGCTGCGTTGCAGCAAAGGCCGCAGCAGCAGTTGCCTGTTCGCCGGGCAGCAAGCGGCGCACTGCTTCCATGAGACGATCGAGGCGCAGGGGCTTGCCCAGATAGAGGTCGGCGCCAAGCTGGCTGCTTCCCATTGGCGTCGCATAGCGGTCCAGCACCAGGATGCGCGGCGTGGCCGCACCCATGTCGATACGGACGCGACGGACGAGATCGCTGCCTCGTTCATCCACCGTGTCGACATCCGTGATGATGAGATCGTAGGGCGTGCGTATTTCCTCTGCACGTGCAAGTTCGGCCAGTGCGGCAGATCCGCTGCTGACGGTGCGGCAATGCACGCCGGCCCGGCTCAGGTTCTGGTCGATGAAGGAACGGACGATCTCGCTGCCGTCCACGACAAGCACGTGCACACCTTGCAGTCCGCGATTCTCGGCAGGTGCGGACTTCGCTTCCGCACGCTTGCAGAGAACGGAAAACCAGAAGGTGCTGCCCTTGCCTTTTTCGCTGCTTACGCCAATCTCGCCTTTCATCAGCGCGACGAGCTGCTTGCAAATCGCCAGGCCAAGGCCGGTGCCGCCGTACTTGCGGGTGGTTGACCGATCGGCCTGCGCGAAGGATTCGAAGATGTGCTTGACGGCTTCTTCGCTCATACCGATGCCGGTATCGCTGACGTCGAAGCGCAGGCCGAACTCAGCCGCACCGGTATTCGCGACCGAAATGCGAACAGCCACTTCGCCGTGCTCGGTGAACTTCACGGCGTTGCCGATCAGGTTCAGCAGCACCTGACGCATTCGCAGCGAGTCGCCGCGGATGCGTTCGGGCACATCGGGCGCGATCAGGTAGCCGATTTCCAGTCCCTTCTGCTGCGCCTGCTTGGCCAGCAGTTCGATCACTTCCTCGACCAGCTTGCGCAGGTCGAATTCGATTTCCTCGAGTTCCAGCTTGCCGGCTTCCATCTTGGAGAAGTCAAGGATGTCGTTGATCAGTTCGATCAGCGCGCGTGAGGAGTTCCATGCGACGTCCACGCATTCCTGC
Source organism: Noviherbaspirillum sp. (assembly GCA_035626875.1). Taxonomy (GTDB): domain Bacteria; phylum Pseudomonadota; class Gammaproteobacteria; order Burkholderiales; family Burkholderiaceae_D; genus Noviherbaspirillum. Next base: position 39,296 of record DASPMV010000001.1, read on the forward strand.
TGGCGTTTGGTGAGGCGCATTTCCTTGAGCATGTCCAGCATGCCAACCACGCCGTTGAGCGGCGTGCGCACCTCGTGGCTGACGGTTGCGGCGAACTGCGTCTTCATCAATGCGGTGCGCAGTGCCTCGTCACGCGATTGCTTCAATTCCGCCTCGCGTTCTTCCAGCACGTCCATCATCTTGTTGAACGCGTGCGCCATCTCGACAATATCGCGCGGCCCGCCCGGTACCGCGCGCATGCCGGATTCGCCGGCCTCCGCACGCCCCATGAGCTTGGACAATGCGTTAAGGGGACGAATCATGTGACGCGCCAGCAGGCGCATGATCCCGAGCAGCACCGCCGCGAACGAGAGCGTGATAGCCAGATTGCCGATCAACAGGGATGTGACCAGCCGGTTAAGCGTTCCCTTGCCGATGACGACGTGGACGTAGCCAAGCAATTGTTGCTGGCGCTCCTGCACGTCAAACGGCGAACTGTCAGCCTGCCCGCCAAACACGGGCGCCATGAAATGCCACTCGCTCCCGGTCTCCTGCACGAGCGTGGCGCGGGAAACCGGGATAGCGACAGCCGGAGTGGCCGGCATTGCCTCGCTGCCCGGCTTGACCTGCGACAGCAGCACCTGCTGTGCGGTATTGGTAATCCGCACCTGCGTGACGTCGGGAAAGGCGAGGGTCGTGTTGACGCCTTCACGCACGTTGTCGGGCGAGTGGTAGAGCAATGCGAGCACGCTTTGCAATGCGAGGTTTTCGGTGATGCGCTGGCCCTGCTCCACCAGGTAGCCTTCCATGCGACGGCTCGCCTCCCATGAGTTCATCAGGGACGAGAAAAGGGCGAGTCCAAGGATGGCGGCGCTGACAACGATCGTCAGCTGTCGGCGAAAGCCGGTACGGCTGAGGAAATTGCGGAGGATCATGCTGAATCAGGATTCGTGAACCAGCGCATCCCCGCGCTGTTGTGGATGTCGGGACGTTCTCCCGGCCACCGTGCGTTGCTTGTTCTTCTTATTGTTCGCTCTATGCATCAAGGCTCCGGAAAGATGAAGTCGAAACTGCGTTGCTGTTGATATCCGATGGTCAGGCCGATATGGCTCGCGGTTCGCAGGTTGACGGCCGTCTGCACCTCACGCAGGGGTAGCACGCCGCGGCGGCGAGCATCGCCGGACATCACGGCGAGCGCCGACGTTGCCAATGTCCGCCCCAGCTCGAGGTTGTTCGGATAAAGCGCAAACAGCGCACCCTTTTTCACGTGCAGGAAGCTGCTGGAAAAAACAGGGACATTGCGGTTCCACGATTCCTTCAGCACGAGCGGGAGGATGGTGTTCTCGTCAACGGTCGTTGCATCCTGCGGCAGCCACACGGCGTCGCGACGGCTGTCGGCGGATGCGAAGGCGCTCTCGTACGCGCGCGCCGCGGCGGCAAGGTCACGTGCTTCGTACGTGGCCAGTTCGACGCCCTGCGCCTTGGCTGCTTCACGCGCGATCTTGATCAGCCACTCGTTGTGCTGCGGGTTGTAGACCACGATCACGCGCTTCACACCGGGCATGAGGTTTTTCAGGCGCGTGAACAGCAAGGCAGGATCCGGCGTCAGGCTGATTCCCATGAGGCTGCGGTTTTCCGCTTCCGGAATGGCAAGCACGCCGCCGACGACGACGGGGATGGTACTGTCAAGCGACGACGTGGCCTTCAGCCCCTGGCGGCCGAGCGCAATGACGACCTTGGTGCCGTTCTTCTTGAGCAGCGCGTTCAGCTCGGCGGGATCATGGTTCGGTCCAATCGGATAGATGCGCACGCTCTGGCGCGCCCCATCCTCGATCCCCTCGATGATTTTCGCGAAGACGCTGCGGTAGGGCTCGCCGATATCGGGATAGACGACGGCGACGGCGCCGGCCGCTTGCGCATCGAACCGCTTTGTCACGTCGCCTAGTTCCGCCAGGCTGACGGGACTGAGGTCGAAGCGCGGCATGTGGAAATTGCTGCGGAACTCGAAGGGGTTGACGGTGAGATCCTGCTGGTGATGGAGATCGGTGTAGGCAAGCGTTGAAGTCCAGTCCGGCGACTGCGCATTGGCGCTGGAGACGGCGAACGCGAACAGCAGTCCTAGTGCAGCGCGCGATAGGCACTTGCAGGGACTGGTCCAGCCTCGGTTCGAGGATTTCGTCGCCATCAAGAATCCGTAATACAAACAGTCGTTAAGTTATTTAGAGGATATCGCAGATCAACTGCCTTCCAGCAACAAAACAGCGCAGTTTCTGGTTAAACGAACAACAATACGCGGTGCTTAGTGGTCTTACGTTTTTTGCCCGGACCCATTGTCGCCCTGCGTACCGGGGCATACGGGGACGAGCGGAACCGGGAATCAGATCGCGTGTTGTAACTGAAGGTAAACAGCGCGTCCGGGAAGCGGCAAGTCAAAGGGAATATTCCCGGGCGCAAAGCTCGGCTCCCGGGCATCCCTGTCGAACAGGTTGCGCACGGTCGCGCGGAAGTCCCAGTTCCCTGCCACTTTTTCCCGGCGGAGTGTCAAGTCCACGGTCGTGTAATCGGCAACCGGCGGTCTTGCATCCCCAGGCTGGCGCTTGCGGTCCGCCACATAATTTACGGTCGCCCCCATCTGCCACAACGGCGCGAAGCGCCAGTCCGCCTGCGTGTAAAGCCGCTTGCGAGGAGCCAATCCTGCTTCCTGGCCGGTCGATTCGTCGATGGACCGCTGCAGGGAGAAATTCCCTGTCAGCCGGACATTGCGATCAACGTCCCAGATAACCTCCACCTCAAGTCCACGTCCGGTCTGCACACCCGCATTCTGCGCAGTCGTACCGGTCGAGGGATCGGCGTTCGGCACGAAGCGGATGATGTCGTCCATGCGATACCGGAAAAGACTCAGGTTTGTCTGCACGTTCGCTTGTGGCTGCCAGGAGAACGACAACTCGTTGGTTGCAATGGTTTCCGGTTGCAGGTTCGGATTGCCGCGGTTCACCGGGTTGTTAATGCTGTATTGCTCGGTGAATGACGGCGCACGGAATGCCCGCCCGTGAAGTGCCTTGATCACAACGTTGTACGCAGCATCCCAGACGAGGGCCAGCCGCGGGTTGGTCGTGCTTCCGAAGTCGGAATACCGGTCATGCCTGACGCCCGCAGTGAGGGCCCAGTCCTTTGCGAGACTCCACTCGTCTTGGATGAAGCCATATACGAGGCGGCGCTTGTTGGGCTGCATATAGACGAGCGACGGATCATTGGTGGCATCGACCATACCCGACAACGGAACGAAGACGGGCCCCACGCCAGGTATCGTGGCGATCGTGAAGTTCTTGACCTCGGTCGTCCTGTACATGTCGTCAAGTCGCCCGCCCAGCCCAAAGCGCACGCGGTGGTCGCGGAACCCCGTATAGAATGCGGAAATGCTGGCATGGGTATGGCGCTCCGAATGGCTCGGATTGCCAATGACGCCATTCGGGAACGCACCGCCGAATGCACCGGGCGGGAACAGCATGAACGGAGGATCGCCCGGCTTTTCCTTGACGTCGTAATAGCCGAGCGTGCCCGTGACGTCCCAGTTCGGAGCCCAGTTAACCTTTTGGTAGTTGAGATCGAGATACAAACGATCTTCGGGAACACGGCTGTATGGATCCAGGCTTTCGGCGAGACCAGCACCGATACCCACCTTCCTTTTCTGGAAGCCGGCGCGGAAGCGCCAGTCATTGAGGGAAAGGTCGGCGCGGGCATCGAGCGCCTCGCGAACCGTATTGACAGAGCCCGGAGTGAGCGAAGCGCTCGTCCCGAACAATGGATCCAACGTCGACTGGAGATCGCGCTGGATCACGCCCTTGTGTCCGTCCGTATGGCCGACGCGCAGGTAAAACGCCGCCTCGAAGGGCCCCATTTTCCCGCCGTGCCGGATCCAGGCGTCCCGGGTCTGGAACGAGCCGGCGCGTACGCCATACTCGGTCCCGTTGATTTGCGCGGCCGTCTTGGTGATGATGTTGATGACACCGGAATAGGCATCGGCACCATAGAGAGCCGAACCGGGGCCGCGGATCACTTCGATGCGCGCGACGTTTTCGAGCGGCATTCCGCCCCATCCCAGACCACGATCGCCGACAAACACGTTCGTGATCGGAATCCCGTTTACGAGCATGAGGACCTGCGGGTTGTAGCTGGTGAAAATGCCACGGAAACTGTAGATCGGGTGATATGCCAGCGACGACACTGACACATGCAGGCCAGGCACACGCTCGAGCGCCTGGTCGAGATCTGTCGCGCCCATGGCCTCGATATCCTGCGCTGTAATGACCGTTGCAACCGCAGGCGCGCGCGCAAGAGGTTGCTGGCTACCTGTGGCAATGCTGATGGAAGCCTGGTCGCCGTAGGCGAGGGCCAGGTCATCTTCTTCGGAAGACTGCGCCGACGCTGCGCCAGCCCAGATCAATGCTATCAGCAGGGGAAGAGTGCGACGGCTAACTTGGGGCAAGGGACGCATGGCAGATTCCTCCTCATATCCGTCTCTACTCATATTATTTTTGCAACGCCCCCTCCCTGAAGTTATCTTCGTTCAGTGGAGGTCCACGGCCTGCGTTGTGGTCCGTCGTATAGGATATCGGTACAACGAGACGGATACAAGGTTCCTTCCTGCTGTTCTGCCGCTTCGATGTAGCACGGCTGCATTCCGGCCAGGAAAACAGGGAACATGAACAGATAAAATTCCTGTCGTGTCAGGCCAAGGTCCGCTCCCAGTGCGGCGACCAGCGCGGCATAGTTCATCTTCATGCGCCAGCGGCCGGCGAGCAAGGCTTCCTCAACGTCGAATGCAAGCTTCAGGTACCGCCCCCCGGCCAGCCCCAGTTCCGCGGCGAGGTCCATCATCGGCTGGATGCGCTCATCACCGTTGATGATCGGCCTGCCGTAACCGCCTATGCTCCTGTGCGCGTCCAGTTCCTCCCGAAGACATTCGGACAAAGGCTCACCCCCATCCACGCGCTCTGCGGTGCGAATGAAGAAATCAATCGCTCGCGCGAGAATGCCGCCGCCGTAAATCGATGCTTCGGACACGGCCAGCGCGGCAGCAACGCCCATTGTGCCGGTGCTGCGTGCACTTGCGGCGAGGGCCGCGACCCGGTTGTTCCAAAGGCGGACATCCGGGTAGCTGGTATAGGTCCAGATCGCGTGCATGAGCCGCAATTGCTGCTCCGAGAAACGGCGCCCGGTAATGCCGAACACGTAAAGCTCGAGCCAATCCATATCCTTGAGATCGGCATGCAGATCCTGCCCGCGAAAGACCACATGGCTGCCCGGATAGAACGTGCCCATGCGGCTCCTGATTGGCCCGATATGGCGAAGCAGCAGCTCCGGCCCCCTTGCTGGCGCGCTCATGCCTTCTCCTTGTCTGAACCATCCATCAGGTCGACCGTCCCGAACGGGAATTTCTTGTAACCGAGGGGGCGCTGCTCCAATGCATGCGCAGCCGCACCCGGCAAGCGAAGCAAGAGGTGCAGCATCTCTCCCTGCTCGGGGGTAAAACCAAGATCCACCAATGCCGCCGCTGCAACGCCCGACATCGCGAGCGGCAAGCCGACAGCCTTCTCCAGCGACTCGCGCTGCCCGTGCAACCACGGCAGGCACGAGCCCTGGCTGATCCCGGCAAGGCAGGAAAGTGTCTGCCGCACGGGTGTTGCCGTGCTCGTGCCATGGGGATCGAAGCCCGGGGCATGCGCCGATTCCGGCCAGATGCTGCCGTCGCCGTCGGCGGGCTGCGATGCCCACTTGATCCAGGCATCGATGTCCGTTCCACATGCCGCCCAGCCTTCCATGGCAAGGTAGACCTCACGTCCGCCGGCCAGCTTGCCGGCACCGACCGCGAGCGCCGCCATGAGGCTGGCCGCACCGGTGGAGCCGCAGACCCCACCGCACATGGCGGCATGGACCGAGGGATCGCGCGGCCCGGGATTGGCGAGAGCAAGCGCCAGATTTTCAAGTAGGTCCGCTTGCGCCGTGGTCGGACGTTCTTCGCGGAACAGCAGGTACAGCATTTCCACCCAGCGCGCCTGGCCAAGCATTTCGCCGTAGACGTCATAGCCGCGGCAATACGCCGCCTTCGCAGCAAACGGATTATCCGGCTCCGGTTCTTCACTCCAGATACCGCTGCGAATGAGATTGGGATTCACAAATGCGTCCTCGGGAATGTTATGGAAGGCAAACGAGACTGATGCCGCCGTCGACGACGATCTCTTCGCCGACGACATAGGACGAATCGTCCGATGCGAGGAACAAGGCCGCCTTGGCGACTTCGTCCGGCGTCCCGAAGCGCTTGATCGGCGAACGCCCTTCGATGTCGCCCTTGATTGCCTGCAGCACTTCGCTCGGCACTTCGATACGGTTGAAGCCGCCTGTATCGATCGGTCCCGGATTGATGGCATTGATCCGGATGCCGCGGCCTACCAGGGCGAGCGACAGCGATTGCACGAGAGACCGCAGGGCTGCCTTGCTTGCACCGTAGACGCCGAAATTGGGTGATCCTGTGCGATTGGTGATCGAGGTCGTGACAATGATGGAAGCACCCTTGCCAAGGAGCGGCAGTGCCTTCTGGATCGTGAAGAAGATGCCTTTGAAATTGACGTTCACAATCTCGTCGAACTGCTCCTCGGTCACCATATCAATAGGCGTCGGCGGGGCGATGCCGGCGTTCAGGAATAGCACATCGATCCGGCCAAAATGCGTCTTTACCTGTTCGATAAGTGCGTCGATGTCGGCCAGTTTGCCGGCTTCACTTTGCAGCACAAGCGCTCCGGTGCCCAGTTCTTCGCGCGTTTGAGCGAGTCGCTCTCCGTCGCGCCCCGTTACCGCCACACGGGCGCCTTCAGCCTGGAACAGCTTCGCGGTCGCCAGGCCAATGCCGCTGGTGCCGCCGGTGATGAGTACGTTCTTTCCTTGGAGACGTGCCATTGTTCTTCCTAAAGTGTATTTGCCAGTACCCGCATGCGGACATTCATCGGCGGCACTTCTTCGGGGTCGATCAGCACGTCGAGCACCGTCGGCCCCTTGCGTGCGCAGATCGCCTCGATATCCAGCTTCGCCATGTCTTCGGGCGACTGGATTGTAAACGCCTGCGCACCCAATGCGCGGCCGAGTGCTGCAAAATCCGTCGGGGGCAGGTCGCAACCAATCTGTTCAGCCTTTGCCAGCCGCTGCCCGTGCTTGACCATTCCCAACGCGCGATCGTTGAGAACGACAAACACGATGGTCTGCTGCTCCGCGACCGCAACCGAAATCTCCTGCCCGTTCATCAGCAGGCTGCCGTCACCGGTGATGCAAACGACTGGCACATCAGGATTGGCCGCGGCAGTACCAACCGCCCCTCCGATCGCCCAGCCCATGGGTGCGAAGTTCATGTTCACGCGCAGCCAGCCCCCCGGGGTGCGGCGGCGCCCGGCGGTGCGCTTGCGTTCACCACCGACGAGGCGGCGCTCGCCGACGCGGCGGTCGCGCGGATGCAGGTAATGGGTGGACCACGACACGCTGTTGCCGGTATCGGCAAGGAAGCGCGTGGTCGGCGGGAACATCAGGCCAAGTTCGCGCATCAGCCGCTGTGGCTTGATGGGTACGGCGTCGCTCAGGTATTTGTCCATGTCCGACAGCATGCTGTCGGGATCGGACACCTTGGCCTTGACTTCCCGTGACACGCGACGGCGTTCGATCTCGTAAGCGGCGTGCTTTTCTTCGTCGTGCAGACGTTCGACGAGGCGATTGAATACGGACAGGATGCGGCCGCGTACATGCAGTCGCGCCATTGGGGTGCGCGCGAGATTGTCCTCCGACTCGTCGATATGCACGAGACGCTCGTTCAGCAGGCTCTCGCTCCAGCCACCGCTGTTCCATTCGCCCATGCTTGCGCCGACGGCGAGAATCAAGTCGACCGATTCGTCGCGCAAAGCAGCGTCGGCTGAAAGATGGCCGCCGAAGCCGAATACGCCGCGGAACAGCGGGTGATGCGGACTCACCAGGCCTTTTCCGTCCGGGGTGGTGACGAAGGTCGAACCCTTCAATGCAGCGAACTGCAGGATCGAACCGACCGCTTCTCCGCACCATCCGCCGATCAGCAGAACCACCTTCTTCGCGTCGGTGATCATCCGGTAGAGCGTGTCGACCGCATCGTCATCAATCATCGACGATGGTGCGAGCAACTGCCGCAGGTCGTAGGATGGCGTGGCCGGGACGCTGGGACTGCGGAATACGTCCAAGGGCACGGTCAGGTGCACCGGGCCGCGCGGGGTGCGCGTAGCACGCTGCAGCGCCGCGATGAGCTTCGGCTCGAGCTGCTTGGGATGCGAAATCAGGGAGTTGTAGCGCGTGCAGTGCCGGAACATGCCGAGGACATTGATGCCGGTACAGGCCGACTCCTGCAGCGGGTGCTTGCCAAATGCAGGCAAGGCCGGCTGGCCGGTAATGACCAGCATGGGAATGTTGTTGTCATAGGCGCCGGCAACGCCGGTGATCAGGTTGGTGGCGCCCGGGCCGGACGTGGAACAACAGACGCCGATATTGCCCGTCTCTCGCGCATAACCGTCGGCCATGAAGGCCGCGCCTGCCTCATGCCGGGCAAGAATGTGGCGGATGCCTCCGCGCCGCTCGCTCCTGGCGAGTGCGTTGTACAGCGGCTCGATGGCGCCTCCGGGAACGCCGAACACATATTCGACACCGATCTGCTCAAGGTAGGCCACCAGCAGGTCGGCCACTTCAACCAAGTGGCTGGGTCCGATATCCCCCCTCTCCTGATCGCCTTCCGCAGCGTGGTGCACGGGCAAGATGTTGGTGCGCATGTGGTTTTTCCTTCAGCGGCATCGGCGCCTTCGAAATCTTTTTTTGTGGTGGCTGCAAGTGAAACGCCTGCAGACGTAACCTCCATTGCTAACCAGCAATGGTACTCCAAATTAACTTGACCAACTAGTTGATTTCTAAAGGGAAAACTCCAAAAACCCAAACGGGCAGCATGTGACGCGGCGCCGTAATTCGACAAAGCGGACGGCCGCCGTGTCGACTACGAGCGAGCCTGCGGTGGATTGACAATCTCAGCGACCGCCTCGACGCGCGCTGCCTGGACGGCTCCCGGAATGCGCTCTGGCTGGTCGGCGTGAAGCCGTGCAATGTCGCCGGCATTCACTGCCGTTGCAGCCCCCAGCGCCTGTTCCAGGTAAGACCGCTGCGGGAAGGCGTGGTCCTCGAAACCCGCACGTCCGCGATGGTCGCATTCGGCGGCATGCAGCATGGCGACGAAACGGACAGGCTTGCGGAACGCGTCGCAGCGTTCGAGGAGCTTGACGATGGTGTCGGCGCGTAGCTCGAAAGCGCGCGCAATGTTGCCGTGCTCGCGGGCAGTCATGACGGCAAGGTCACGGCAATCGTTGGGGATTTTCAGGCGCTTGCACACCTGCTCCACAGGGCGAACACCCTGCCCTTCGTGCCCGTGGTGCTTCGGCCATGCCTCCGGCGGCGTCACGCCCTTTCCGAAGTCATGCATCAAGGCGGCACAGCGCACGGGCAGGTCGAAACCCTGGCGCGCCGCGTAGTCCACCACCATCATGACATGCACACCGGTATCGATCTCGGGATGGTGCTGTTCGGGCTGCGGTACACCCCATAGCGCATCCAGTTCAGGAAGGATGCGCGCGAGCGCGCCGCATGCGCGCAAGACCTCGAACATGCGTGAAGGCCGGGCCTCCATCAGGCCGCGCGACAGTTCCTGCCAAACGCGTTCGGAGACGAGCGCATCGACCTCGCCCGCCTCCACCATGGCGCGCATGAGCGCATTCGTCTCCGGGGCGATGCTGAATTCGGTAAAGCGCGCAGCGAACCGCGCCACACGCAGGATACGTACAGGATCTTCCGCGAAGGCCTCCGACACATGCCGAAACACCCTTGCCTGCAGGTCCCGCTGGCCGCCGAAGGGGTCGACGATGCTGCCGTCCTCGGCCTGTGCCATCGCATTGACCGTCAGGTCGCGGCGGACGAGGTCCTGCTCCAGGGTGACGTCAGGAGAGGTATGGAAGACAAAGCCCTTGTAGCCGGGCGCGGTCTTCCGCTCGGTGCGCGCCAGTGCGTATTCCTCGTTCGTCCTGGGATGCAGGAATACCGGGAAGTCCTTGCCGACTGGCCGAAAACCGAGCGCAAGCATCTCCTCCGGCGTCGCGCCGACGACCACATGGTCGTGGTCCTGCACCGGCAGGCCGAGCAAGGCATCGCGGACGGCGCCGCCGACGACGTAAGTCTTCATCGCACTCAGTCCGGATACGTGTCGTACTTCTCCATGTATTCGGTTTCCTTGAGCGCGCCGTCGATCCACTGCGCCACGGCGGGATGGGCGACGACGCGGTCCACATAGGCCTGCACAGCCGGCGGCAGCCAGACACCGTAAGTACGGAAACGCATGACGACCGGGGCGAAATAGGCATCGGCGATCGAGAAATCGCCGAACAAGAAGTGATGCGGCCCCGAACGTGCCAGGCAGTCTTCCCAGATCTCGCAGATACGCGCGATGTCGGCCTGCGCTTCCGGTGTGCGGCCCTTGCCGGGGAAGCTGGCGCGAATATTCATCCACATCGCCGTGCGCATGCCTGTGAAGCCGGAATGCATCTCGGCGCAGATGGAACGCGCCAGGGCGCGCGCCTCGACGTCGCGCGGCCAAAGGCCCTTGTCCGGGAACTGCTCGGCCAGGTATTCGCAGATCGCCAGCGAATCCCATATGCTCGACTGTCCCGCCACCAGCACCGGCACCTTCCCTGCGGAGGAGTACTGGGCGATCATCGACGAGGTTTCCGGCTTGGCCAATGCGATGCGCACTTCCTCGAACGGAATGCCGAAGGCCTTCATCGCCACCCATGGCCGCATGGACCACGACGAATAGTTCTTGTTGCCGATGACCAGCTTCAGGCCAGCCTTTTCAGCGGCATTAAGGGTTTGCGACAGGGTCGGGTCGAGTTCTGTGCTTTGCATGCTTCCAGTCCGTTGTTCGATGGTTTTGCCCCGGCTTCGCCTGCCGCTTTTCCATCAGGCAGGATGCGTCGGGCAACAATTGCCGCAGTGCGGAATTCGAGGATAAAGCTTTTGCGCGACTTTGCCAAACCGGCGACGCCCGGACGATTACGCCGGAGCCGTCCCGTGATGCGTCCGGCGGCCAAGGTAACGCGGCGCAATGGCCTCGACGGGAGTCCAATCAATCCCCAGTTCATCCGCGAGCGGGCTTTTCCGGACACTGTCGACCTTCATGGAATCAAGATTGTCCCTGCTCATCAGCGGTCCACCGGGCAGGTGCTCCAGGATAAAGGCTTGCATGCGCGCGAACGCGTCCGGCATGCCGATGACCGGGCGCCGGTGGCCGGAATACTCGCCTGCCAGCCTGACGAGCTCGCGCAGCGTATAGACCTTGGGACCGGCCAGTTCGTACACCTTGCCGATACTGCGATTGTCCTGCAAGGCCTTCACGAAGGCGCGCGCGACATCCTCAACGTACACCGGCTGGAACCTCGCGTCCGCTCCCGCAAGCATCATGACAGGCAACATCCTTTGCAGCGAGGCGAACATGTTCAGGAAACGGTCCTTGTCGCCGAATACCACGGAAGGCCGGAAAATCGTGGCAGCGACCTCAGGCGCAGAAGTCGCCGCCGCCTCGCCATCGGCTTTGGAACGCAGGTACATCGACGGCGCGTCTTGAGACACCCCCAGCGCACTCATATGCACGGATCGCCGTACGCCATTGCGCACGCAAGCATCGACGATCCGCTGCGGCAATTCGACATGCGCCCTGGCAAAATCGCCCCCATAGCGCGAACCGGCGGGCCCGGGCTTTCCGTGCAAGATGCCGACGAGGTTGATGACGGCATCCTGGCCGCGCATCAGCCGGTCGAGCGTGGCATCATCGTGGACATTAGCCTCGGTGACCTGCTCGACATCGGGCAACAGCAGCAGGTGCGCGGCGCGCCCTTCGCGCCGCGTCGGCGCCGTGACGCGGCAGTCCGCGTCGGCCAGCTTGGCGATGACATGGCTACCGATGAAGCCGGTGCCACCGATGACCAGGACCTTACGGTACGCCATGTTGCCCTCCGTGATGGTTTGAGCACGGCCGCATTCGCTTCGCCGCCTTCACCGTACTTTTTACTCCAGCGCGAGGTGCTCTTCAATGCGTGCTCGCCTTTTTCGCATGGATTTTCCGGACTTCATGACCGCTGTCATGCCGCCAGAAACGACAAAGCCACATCGCGGCGGATGTGGCTTTGCGGGGAAAGATGCGTTCCTTCAGGGCAGGTCGCTGGCGACGAAGCCTTTCGGCGCCACCATCCCCAGGCGCGCCTTCAAGGACTGCGGCTTGTCCTCGAACAGGGCCGCGTAGTAGGTGGCGTTGGAGAGCACCTTCTTCACGTAATCGCGCGTCTCGGTGAACGGAATCGACTCGGCGAAGATGGCACCTTCGACCGAGCGCGTGAGCGTTGACCGCCAGGCACGCGGGCGGCCGGGCCCGGCGTTATATGCAGCCGTTGCCAGCGCCTGCGAGCCTTCCAGGTCATGCAGCACCATATTCAGGTAGTTGGTGCCGAGCGTGATGTTCGTGCTGATATCGTTGACCTGCTGCTGTGAGAAGTTGCCCATGCCGATCTTGCGTGCGACGAATTGCGCCGTGGCCGGCATGAGCTGCATGAGGCCGGAGGCGCCGACGTGCGATCGGGCGTTCATGATGAAGCGCGATTCCTGGCGAATCAGGCCGTACACCCAGGCCATGTCGAGGCTTAGCCTTTCCGTCGCTGCGTGCATCACATCCCGGAACGGCGTCGGGAAGCGCTGGGTGAAATCGAATTCCGACTTGGTGCGGTCGGAGGTATTGACCATGCGGTCGAGCACATTCTTCTGGCGCGCGAATTCCGCAGCGGCGAGATGCTGGCGCTCGTTCATCTTGCGCAGCTCCCAGTTCCACTCGCGATAGCCTTCGAAACGCATGTTCAGGTCGAAGAGCTTCAACGCACGGCGGAATCCGGCATTCTCGGCCATCGGCGCGATTTCATCCTGGGTCACCGGCTTGGCACGCGGAGGAATGGTGACTTTCCGGCCCAGTTCCTCAAGGGCGAGCTGGCCATAGAAATTGGTCTGGTCGGTGATCGAGCCGAAGAGCTTCTTGGCTTCTTCGTGGTTGCCTTCCGCATGCTCGGCGCGGCCCATCCAGTAGATCCACGCTGCATCGTTTCGTAGCGATGCCGGCATCGCCTCGATCGTGGATTTCACCAGCTTCCATTCTCCGGCACGCAACGCTGCACGCGCCTTCCACTGGTAGCCGTCCGGCGACAGCACGGTTCCGTTCGTGCGATGCCAGTAGACGATCGCATCCGGCGCCAGCTTCATGGAGGATTGCAGCGCGATCTGCGCCCAGGCGTGCTCACGCTCGCGTTCGTTCAGCTGCTCCGCGGACTTGACCAGCGCGCTGACGGCACGCGAAGGATCGTTCTTTGCGGCACGCCCGAGCGCGAGGATGAAGACTTCCCGCGACGCACGGTTGCTGCCGGGTCCGCGCGCGAGGATGGTGTCCGGCTTCTCGAAGGCCTGGACCAGGACGTTCTCATTGGCCTCGGTGATCGGCGCCATGCGACGGAGGGTATTGGCAAAGCCGGACTCACCGACCATGCGCACGTACGTCCACACGTCGTCGAGCGTGAACTGGTTTACCTGCACCAGGGTCGAAATCATGGCAGGGCAGGCTTCGCCGTAATTCTGCGTGTTGACCAGCACGGCGCGTGCATCGTCCTTCACGTCCTGGCCCTTGAGCGCCTTCGACATCAATGCGTAGCACTTGACCTGGTTGTCGTCATTCAGCACGAATTGCGGATACTGCTCATCGAACAGCGTCCAGTTGCGCGCGCGGCCGAGTTCCAGGAGCCAGTCGTTGCGCAGGCGGTCGGCAATGGCAGTGCCGTCGTAACGCGACAAATAGTCGCGGATTTCCTGCTCGCCCGCGGCGTTGATGCGCGGCCGCAGGCGGAAGTAATCGACATAGGAGGGGATGGCATAATTGCCAAGACGGGACGCCAGCTCCGCTGCACGCGAGGCATCGCCATTGCGCGAGGCGTCGCGCAACGCCAGGAAGACCTCGTCGTCGCTGGCAAAGGCAGCAGGCTTTTTTGCAAGCGCAGCCGGGGCAAACAGCACCGACGTGGCTGCGGCAAATGCAATACCTGCAATCCATTTCATTTGAAACATCTATTAGACCTTCAATACACTCGTTCTACGTCTTGTAGGATAGCATGTGACCATGCCGGAAAACACCGCACAAAAAGCCACCCTGCGGCGTGAGCTGCTTGCGAACAGACAGGCGATTACACCTGAAGTTCGAAACGCGATGAATGCTGCGATCGCGCGGCACCTCCTCGCCTGGCAGAACGCCCATCCTGCCGGCATCCTGGGAGTGTACTGGCCCATCAAGGGCGAACCTGATTTACGTGAATGCTATGCCGTGCTGGCCGAGCAGGGTACGCGGCTGGCGCTGCCCATCGTCGTGGACCGCGATGCGCCGTTGCGCTTCCTCTCGTGGAAGCCGGGTGATGCGATGATCAGGGACAGCTACGGCGTCGCCATCCCCGCTTCAGGCGAGGAGGTGCAGCCGGATGCCCTGCTGATTCCCTGCGTCGGATTCAATGAACAACTGTATCGCCTCGGTTACGGCGGCGGTTTCTACGACCGCACGCTCGCCCAGGTCGGACGTCCTGTCACCGTCGGCATCGCATACGAGTGCGCGCGCGCACGCTTCGACGCCGATGCCCACGACGTTCCGCTGGATTACCTCATTACGGAAAAGGAAAGCGGAACGCCGTAAAGCATGACCGGCGTTCCTTACCATCCCAATCAGCCAGCCGAGAGATTCAGTCGCTTCCAGAGCGCCGTCGTGGCCACGGCCTGGTTCAGCGAGTAAAAGTGCATACCGGGCACGCCTCCGGCCAGCAAACGCTCGCACAGTCCGGTCACGACATCGAGGCCGAATGCCTTGATCGATTCCGTGTCATCGCCGTAGCTCGCCAGCTTCAGGCGGACCCAGCGCGGAATCTCCGCACCGCACATGTCCGAGAAGCGCATGAGCTGCGAATAGTTTGTGATCGGCATGATGCCCGCCACGATCGGCACATTCACTCCGGCTTTGCGCGCCTCATCCGCAAAGCGGAAGTAGGCATCGGCGTTGTAGAAGTACTGCGTGATCGCCGCATTGGCGCCGGCCTTCACCTTGCGCACGAAGTTCTGCAGGTCGTCCTGCGGTGACTTCGCCTGCGGGTGCATTTCCGGATAGGCCGCGACCTCGATGTGGAACCAGTCGCCGGTTTCGGCGCGGATGAATTCCACCAATTCATTCGCGTAGCGGAACTCGCCGGCGCCGCCGTATCCGCTGGGCAAGTCGCCGCGCAGGGCGACGACGCGTCGAATGCCGTTGGACTTGTATTCGTTGAGGATCGCGCGGATGCTCTCGCGCGTGCCGCCAACGCAGGACAGGTGCGGTGCTGCCTCGTGTCCCTCGCGCTTGATATCGAGGACGGTTTCGAGCGTGCCCTTCTGCGTCGAACCGCCGGCGCCGAAAGTCACCGAAAAGTACTTCGGATTGAGCTCAGCCAGTTTCGCGCGCGTCGCGCGCAGTTTTTCCACGCCTTCCGGTGTCTTTGGCGGGAAAAACTCGATACTGAAATTTTTCTGTGTCATGGTTACTTGAGGATCAAGGCAGACAAGGCCCACGAAATCAGGCTGTACAGGATCGCCGCCACCATCGCCGACCAGAACCCCGCCACCTGGAAGCCGCCGACGAAATTGGCGACCGCCCAGAACAGGAGTCCGTTGATGACGAAGATGAACAGGCCGAGCGTCAGCACCGTCACAGGCAAGGTCAGCAACACGAGGATGGGCCGGATCAGTACGTTGACGAGGCCCAGCACCAATGCGGCGATCAGCGCCGTGGTAAAGCTTTCGACGCGCACGGATTGCATCACGTAAGGCAGCGCAAACAGGGCCGCAGCGTTGATGAGCCAGGTGACAAGCAGGCGCATGGTTTTCCTCCCTGGATAAACCTTCCTTCATGCAGGACCGTTGCGCGGCCCTGCGAGCTTGCTTCGTGGGGACGCATCCCCCGCCGTCGCGGGGGATGTGCCGTCTTAATAACGGTAGTGGTCAGCCTTGTACGGGCCTTCCTTCTTCACGCCGATGTAGGCAGCCTGCTCGTCGGTCAGCTGGGTGAGCTGTGCGTTGAGCTTCTTCAGCTGCAGGCGCGCGACCTTCTCGTCCAGGTGCTTCGGCAGCGTGTACACGCCGACCGGGTACGCAGCGGTGTTGGTGAACAGCTCGATCTGCGCGATGGTCTGGTTGGCGAAGGAGGAGCTCATCACGTAGGACGGATGGCCGGTGCCGCAGCCGAGGTTGACCAGGCGGCCTTCAGCCAGCAGGATGATGCGCTTGCCATCCGGGAAAATAATGTGGTCGACCTGCGGCTTGATGTTTTCCCAAGTGTACTGGCGCAGCGCGGCGACTTCGATTTCATTGTCGAAGTGGCCGATGTTGCAGACGATGGCCTGGTCCTTCATCTTCTTCATGTGCTCGTGCGTGATCACATGGTAGTTGCCGGTGGCGGTGACGAAGATATCGCCGTGTTCGGCGGCGTATTCCATCGTGACGACGCGATAGCCTTCCATGGCGGCCTGCAGCGCGCAGATCGGATCGATTTCGGTGACCCAGACTTGCGCAGACAGTGCACGAAGCGCCTGCGCCGAGCCTTTGCCCACGTCGCCGTAACCGCAGACGACGGCGATCTTGCCGGCGACCATGACGTCGGTGGCGCGCTTGATGCCGTCCACCAGCGATTCGCGGCAGCCGTACAGGTTGTCGAACTTGGACTTGGTGACGGAGTCGTTGACGTTGATTGCCGGGAAAGCGAGCTTGCCTTCCTTGTGCATCTGGTACAGGCGGTGCACGCCGGTGGTGGTCTCTTCGGTCACGCCCTTCACCTGCGCGAGGCGGGTCGAGTACCAGTTCGGCGATTCAGCGAGCTTCTTCCTGATCGAGTTGAACAGGCAGACCGCTTCGTCGGAATCCGGATTGGCCAGCACGCTCAGGTCCTTCTCGGCACGCGTGCCGAGGTGCAGCAGCAGGGTGGCATCGCCGCCGTCGTCGAGGATCATGTTGGAGTAACCGCCGTCCGGCCATTCGAAGATGCGGTGGGTGAAGTCCCAGTACTCGTCGAGATTTTCGCCCTTGAAGGCAAACACCGGCGTGCCGTTGGCAGCGATGGCAGCAGCGGCGTGGTCCTGGGTGGAGTAGATGTTGCAGGATGCCCAGCGGACCTGCGCGCCCAGTGCCTCCAGCGTCTGGATCAGCACGGCGGTCTGGATGGTCATGTGCAGGGAGCCGGTAATGCGCGCGCCCTTGAGCGGCTGGGAGGCAGCAAATTCCTCACGGATGGCCATCAGGCCGGGCATTTCCGTTTCGGCAATCTTGATCTCCTTGCGGCCCCAATCGGCCAGGCTGAGATCGGCGACAAAAAAATCCTGCTGGGAAGTATTCGAGATAACGGCGTTCATCACGCCCTCCTTTCCTGGAAAATTAGAAAAAAGTAACGTGAGCGCCGTTGCGAAAAGAAATCCAAGCCTGACACGGTGTATGGAGAACCGTGCTGCAACGCTCCTTGGAGCCTGAATTATAACTCAGCGAAATCAGGCAAAACTCAATAAAACTCAGTGGTCGACCAACGCCTTGTTGGAGGTGCGCTGTATTGGAGAAGATTTTCCTACAGGCACGCTGCGGTCGATCCATGCCAGCATGTCGCGCCAGATGCGCTCGACTTCGTCTTTCGGCGGCATTGCCAGGGCGTTCGGCAGTTCAATAGTGATGACTGGAACGTTTTTGTGCATCCCGCCGTAATTACCGAGGGAACCAGGGTAAACCCCGACCCTGCTGTAATACAGGCGTCCGAACTGCCGGGGCGGCTTGGCCGGGCCGTCGAAATCCAGCACCCCGAACGGTGCGTGTACGGAAATGATCACATGGGGCTTGAATCGCTCCATTTCCGCATTCAGCCAGCGGCTTTCCGGCTCGGAGAGCGGCGACTGGCCAGGGAAACGGCGCGGGTCGCCGCCGGTGGTCTTCATCCAGTAGCGCTTGGCGTCCTGCTCCCAGCCCGGCGTCGGGAAATTGCGGTT
>DASPMV010000002.1:0-10496 GCA_035626875.1 Noviherbaspirillum sp.
TGGTGAAGGTGGACAAGGTCAACGGCGAACCGCCGGAAGCGTCCAAGCACCGCATCCTGTTTGAAAACCTCACGCCGCTGCACCCGAACAAGCTGCTGCACCTCGAGCGCGAGATGCGCGGCGAAGAAAACATCACTGGCCGCATCATCGACATGATCGCGCCGATCGGCAAGGGCCAGCGCGGCCTGCTGGTCGCTTCGCCGAAGTCCGGCAAGACCGTGATGCTGCAGCATATTGCGCACTCGATCACGACCAACCATCCGGACACCACGCTGATCGTGCTGCTGATTGACGAACGTCCCGAGGAAGTGACCGAAATGCAGCGCTCGGTGCGCGGCGAAGTGGTCGCCTCGACCTTCGACGAACCCGCCACGCGTCACGTGCAGGTCGCCGAGATGGTGCTCGAAAAGGCCAAGCGCCTTGTTGAAATGAAGCGTGACGTCGTGATCCTGCTCGACTCGATTACCCGTCTGGCTCGGGCCTACAATACCGTGATCCCGGCGTCCGGCAAGGTCCTGACCGGCGGCGTGGACGCCAACGCACTGCAGCGCCCGAAACGCTTCTTCGGCGCCGCGCGTAATGTTGAGGAAGGCGGCTCGCTGACCATCATCGCCACCGCGCTGATCGAAACCGGCAGCCGCATGGACGACGTGATCTACGAAGAATTCAAGGGCACCGGCAACATGGAAGTGCACCTCGAGCGCCGCCTCGCCGAGAAGCGCGTATATCCGTCGATCAACCTGAACAAGTCTGGCACGCGCCGTGAAGAGTTGCTGATCAAGCCGGACCAGCTGCAAAAGATCTGGATCCTGCGCAAGCTGCTGTACGGCATGGATGAGATCGAGGCGATGGAATTCATCCTCGACAAGATGAAGGCCACAAAGAACAACGCGGAATTCTTCGAAATGATGCGTCGCGGCGGAAGCTGACAGGTTCGAGGTGGACTAAAGGGCGTCTTCGGGACGCCCTTTTTCATTTTCGGCAAGGATTTGCCAACGGAATCCCCTGCTTTCGCAAATCCCTGATTTTATTGTATAATTGCGGGTTTTCAACCTGGCAAGTGATGGGCAATCGGGTCAAGAAGCAGCAGGACCGACGAAGTGCCCTTTGGCTACCAAACCAAGCAGAGGAAATCATGAAAGAAGGCATTCACCCGAATTATCGCGAAGTCGTGTTCCAGGACATGTCCAACGACTTCAAATTCATCACCCGCTCGACCATCGATTCCAAGGAAAAGATCACCCTGGACGGCAAGGAATACCCGCTGATCAAGCTGGAAGTGACCGCTGAATCGCACCCGTTCTACACCGGCAAGCACAAGATCGTCGACACCGCCGGCCGCGTGGAAAAATTCCGCCAGAAGTTCGGCAACCGCGGCTCCAAGACCGCAGCAGCCGGCTGATCCTGGTAGCACATCCGAAAAAGGCAGCTGCGGCTGCCTTTTTTGTTATGTGCGCAGGTTTCCATTTCCATCCTGCATTTCGCACTTTTACGGCACAATATCGCCGAACCCAATAAGACAAGAACAAGCCAATGGCACAGTTGAAGCCAGTCCGTCTCCCCGCATCCGCCACGAACGCGCTTCCCCGCTGGGCCCTGTTTGGGCTTTGCCTGCTCTACATTCTCCCCGGCCTTTTCGGCCGCGATCCCTGGAAGACCGATGATGCCGCCGCGTTCGGGGTCATGTGGACGATGGCCAATGGCGGCCTCGAGGACTGGCTCTGGCCGCACATTGTCGGCCTGCCCGCCGCGGACAAGGGGCCGCTGGCCTTCTGGATCGGCGCACTCTGCATCAAGCTCTTCGGACCGCTGATCGGCGATCCCCTCGCCGCACGCATTGCCACCGTCGGATTCTTCCTTCTTGGATCCCTTGCCGTCTGGTACACCACTTACCTGCTTGGCCGCCGCCCAGAGGCGCAACCGCTGCGACTCGCATTCGGCGGGCAGCCGGAACCGAGCGACTACGGGCGCACCCTTGCTGATGGCGCGCTGCTGATCTATCTCGGATGCCTCGGTTTGCTGCTGCACAGCCATGCGACGAGCACCGAAGCGCTGCAAGTATCGATGGTTGCGTTGTCCCTGTACGGCGCGACCCGCCTGTTCGAAGTGCGCTCGGTCTCCTCCGCAGCAATCCTCGGTCTCGCCCTCGGCTTGACCATCCTTGCCCGTGGCTGGGTTGTACCGCTGGCCTTGTGGCTGGGACTCGTCCTGCTGGCGTCATTGCGCGATCGCGCGCTGATCTGGCGCCTCATGCTGGTCTCGCTGCCGGTCGCCTTGATGGTCGGCGGCAGTTGGATCCTCGTCTGTAAATTCGTTCGCCCCTTCAACAGCTCCCCGTTCGATGCGTGGATGCTGTGGAACTATCGCCAGCTTGGCCTGCCCTCCTGGGAGTCAGTTCGCTTTTTTGTGAAAAACGGCATCTGGGCAGCCTGGCCGGCGTGGCCGTTCGCCGGCTGGGCGGTATATGCGTGGCGGCGCCAGTACCAGGCGCCGCACATCACGCTGCCGCTGACCTTCTTCATCGCCGCCGCCCTGCTCGCCCTGCTCAACCAGCGCCCGGACGAAGGCGTACTGTTGCCCATGCTGCCGCCGCTGGCCATCCTCGCCGCATTCGGCCTGCCCACCATGAAGCGGGGCGCGATCAATGCGGTGGACTGGTTCTCGGTCATGACGCTCACCACCTGCGCCGCCTTTATCTGGCTCGGATGGATCGCCAAGCAGACCGGCTGGCCTGCCCAGCTCGCCAAGAATGCATTCAAGCTCGCCCCCGGCTTCAAGCCGGAGTTCAATGTCATTGCCTTCGTCGTTGCCATCCTCGGTACCATCGGCTGGTTTGCCTTGGTGCATTGGCGCGTCTCACGCCGACCATCCGTCTTGTGGCGCGCGGTCGTGCTCTCGTCCGGTGGCGTCATCCTGTGCTGGCTATTGCTGATGACACTGTGGCTGCCATGGATCAACTACGGCAAGAGCTACGCAGGCGTCGCGCGCGAGATCGCGCAGAAGATTCCTTCCGGCCAGATTTGCGTGGAAACGAACGTCGGCCCGGCGCAGCGCGCTTCCTTTGCCTACTTTGGCGGAGTGCCCTTCGCTGAATTCGAGGACGGTCGGTGCAACTATCTCCTGCTTCAGGACAACAGGCGGAACAAGGACGATTCGAAACTGCTCAAACGTGCGGACGAGCAATGGCGTCTCCTGTGGGAAGGCCGCCGCCCTGCGGATCGCAATGAACGCTTCCGCCTCTACCAGCGCGTAAATTGATAAATGAGTTGACGCAAGACCGCCCGAATCACACCCGCCGCATCGCCGCGCTCGCGTGGCCGATGCTGATCGGGCAGCTGGCCGTCATTGCCAATGGCGTCATTGATACTGCGATGACGTCGCGGTTTTCCGCCACCGATCTTGCGGCACTGGCGCTCGGCGCATCCATCTACATCAGCGTGTTTGTCGGCCTGAATGGCGTGCTTGCCGCCATCTCGCCAGTGATCGGCCAGTTATTCGGGGCCGAACGTCATGAAGACATCGGGGCCGAGGTCAAGCAAGGCGCCTGGCTGGCCGTCTTCCTCACACTGGCCGGCTGTGCGCTGCTGCTCTTTCCGCAGCCCTTGCTCTCGCTTGCACACGCCTCACCTGAACTCAGCGAGAAGGCGACACTTTACCTGCGCATCCTCGCGCTGGCCTTGCCCGCGACGATGGGATTCCGGCTGTACGCATCCCTCAATACCGCGATCGGGCGGCCGAAAATGGTCATGTCGCTGCAGGTGTCCGCGCTTGTCCTGAAGGTGCCGCTCAATGCGCTGTTCATCTTCGGCGGACTCGGCCTTCCGGCGCTGGGCGGGCCTGGATGCGCCCTCGCGACAGGCATCACGGTGTGGATGACTTTTATCGTCGGCTTCCTCATCCTGCGATTCGACCAGTCGTACCACGGCTTCCGTATCTTCGGGACCGGCTTCGTTCGGCCCAGATGGGTAGCAATGCGCGAGCTGCTCAAGCTCGGCATACCAATGGGGCTCAGCTACCTGATCGAAGTCACTGCATTTACTTTCATGGCACTGTTCATCGCTCGGCTCGGCGATACAGCCGTTGCGGGCCACCAGATCACGGCCAATTTCGCCACCGTGCTGTACATGCTGCCGCTATCCATTGCGAATGCGACCGGTACACTGGTTGCCCAATCGATCGGTGCCCGCCAGCCGGACGTGGCGAGGAAGGTCGGCTACGCGGGCATTCGACTTGCGGCCGTACTTTCCGTAACGATCGGATGCATTGTATGGGTCGCCCGCGACCTGATTGTCCGGGCCTATACGCCGAACGAGGCAATCATGGCAACGGCGTTGCCCCTGTTCGCCTTCATTGCGTTTTACCAGCTGTTCGATTCAGTGCAGGTCACCGCGGCGTTCGTGCTGCGCGCCTACAAGGTGGCCGTCGTGCCGACGCTAATGTATGCCGTCGCGCTGTGGGGCATCGGCCTGGGGGGCGGATACGTGCTGGGACTGGATCCGTTCGGCATCAGTCCTGCCGGCCTTCAGGGCGCAGCAGGATTCTGGATGGGCAACAGCGCGAGCCTTGCGCTGGTTTCTGCGGGATTACTCTGGTATCTGCACGTCGTGCAAGGACAGGCTAGACTTTCATCGGCAGGATGACCATCTGCAAGCTCTCGAAATGCAGGCGCCGCTGGATCGCCAATGCCGCCTGATTGTGCAGCAGGCGCGTGAACCAATTGTCGGACTCGAAAATCAGCTTGCTGGTGAAAAAGATCGAGTTCGGGTATTCCTGACTGATGGTTTCGCACAGCTTCGTTACTTCGTTCACCACGTCGGTGCCGAAACCGAGGTAAGCCGACGATGCCATGCCGTGCGAATGGCAGAAGTCCACAAAGAACTTGAGCGTGGCATTCGCCTCCGCACGCATCTGTTCGACAGCCCCCTCACCGCCGTACGCGTGCGCGTCCACAGTGCGTGCATTCACGAAGATGAAGTTCTTGAAGTGGCCGGGGAACATGCGCTGCACCCACAGCAAGGCATGCAGACCACCGCCGCGCGATGAGCCGACGATAAACACCGCCGTCTGGTTGTTCGGGTCAGGATCGACCGGGCTGGCATGCGAGCCGAAAGGCTGATTGGCAAACACCTGGTCCACCATGTGGATCGCATCCTTCGTCTGGCGATAATGATTGCGGATCCAGATGCACAGCGCCGCAATCGCGCCGATGATGACCGCCGCCGCCCAGCCGCCGGCCCTGAATTTTTCTACCAGCAGCACCGTCAGGATGCCCGCGCAGATCAGGAAACCGGTCAGCGACAGCAGGAAGCGACGGAACCAGTATTGCTGGCTGCGGCGGTTCTGCCACCAGTACAGGCACAGGCCGTAGAGCGAAATGGCGAAGGTCAGGAAAACCGACACCGAATACAGCACGACCAGCAGCGTAACGCTGCCGCCCGTCCAGAACAGGATTGCCAGCGCGGCGACACCCATCACGAGGATGCCGTTCTGCGTCACCAGGCGCGTCGAGAGATAACGGAATTTGTGCGGCACCCAGGAGTCGGCGGCCATATTGGACAGGACCGACGGGCCGCCGAGGAATCCGGTATTGGCGGCGACAAACAGCAGGCCGGCCTCGAATGCGAGTACAACGATCAGCAGGATGCGATTGGTCCAGTCACTGAACCCGATGCTCTCGATGATCGCCTTGAAGGTGGACGCGTTGAGCGTCTGTCCTACGACAGGTTTGGCGTCCCACAGGAGATAGAGCAGGATGATACCGCTCGCGGTAAAGGCGAGCGAAAGCGCCATGTACACCATCGTCATTTTGCCGGTACGCACGCGCGGTTCGGCAAGGATGTTGACGTTGTTGGAGACGGCTTCGAGACCGGTATAAGTGCCGCCGCCCTGTGAATAGGCGAGGAGGAGCATGCCGGCAATACCGATCCAGCCGATATCCGCAGCCAGGATCGACGTTTCGTTCAGCGTGTTGGGGATGAGGTCGGGCAGGTTCGATGCATGGGCGAAGATGCCGTAAACAATCAGGAAGAAATGGGTAAGCACGAAACCGAGGAAGATCGGCAGCAGCACGCGAATCGCTTCCTTCAGTCCGCGCAGGTTGAGGATGATGAGCACCGCGATGAAGAAGGCTTCCGCCCATAGCTTGTAGGCATGGAATCCGAGCGGCAAGAGGGATGCGAGCGCTTCCACCCCGGCGGCGATCGAGATCGCAATGGTCAATACGTAGTCGAGGATCAGTGCGCAACCCGCGACAAGCCCCAGGTAGGGTCCGACGAGATGGGATGCCACACGGTATCCGCCGCCGCCCGTCGGAAACAGTTCGATGACCTGGTTGTAGGCCAGCGCGATCACGAAAACGGTGACGGCGGTGGCGATTGCGAGGTACAGGCCGAGCTGGGTATGCGTACCGAGCGCGCGGAAGGTTTCTTCCGGGCCGTAGGCAGAGGAGGACAACCCGTCTGCGCCCAGGCCTACCCATGCAAGGAACGCCACCAATGCCAGCGAGTGACGCGTCTCGGACTTCATCGGATCCAATGCCTTGCCGAGCACGATCTCGCGGATTTTGGACTTCATTCTTGTATGCAGCTTTCTAATCGAATCTGGCGATGATACGCCTAACAATTCCCCTCTGCCAACGTCGGCTGCGGCCGATCTGTTGCTCGATCGCTGCAAATCAGCGATAATGCGCGCTTGTGTGTCGCCGAGATGGCGGAATAGGTAGACGCACGGGACTCAAAATCCCGCGGTGGTGACACCGTACCGGTTCGATTCCGGTTCTCGGCACCAAACATCAATGTGAATATACGCACCCGACGAGGTGCGTTTTTCATTTGTGCGATACCTTTCCGCGCAATTCGCGTTTTTGCATTGTGTTTATAATGCATGCGAGCTGCCGCGCCCTTCACCGTGGCGCATTGATTGCCGTCACTCATTCCGATGCCTGTTTCCCTGGACAACCTTCTCGTCGTCGGCATTTCGTCGCGCGCCCTGTTCGACCTCGAAGCAGAGGAAGCCATCTTCCGTAATGAGGGACTGGAGGCGTATCGCAAGCACCAGCTCGAAAATGAAGGTGACATCCTGAAACTCGGCGCCGGCTTCGCGCTCGTGCGCGCCTTGCTCAAGCTGAATGCGCTGGTGCATAACCGGCGCTTTGTGGAAGTGGTGATCATGTCCCGCAATTCGTCGGAGACGTCGATGCGTATCTTCAATTCGATCAAGCACTACGACCTCGATATTACCCGCGCCGTCCTCTCCGGCGGCGCACCGCTTTCGCCCTACCTGCGCGCGTTTAACGTCAGCCTCTTCCTGTCGCTGCACGAGGACGATGTGCAGTCCGCCATCAATTCCGGCGTGGCCGCAGCAAGGCTCTACCAGAAGCCGGAGAATGCGTTCGAAGAGCTGGACCAGATCCGCATCGCCTTCGACGGCGATGCCGTCATCTTCTCGGATGAGTCGGAGCGCATTTTCCAGACGCAGGGCATCGAAGCCTTCGAACACCACGAGCGCGAGAATGCATTGAAGCCGCTGCCGGAAGGCCCCTTCGCACGACTTCTCAAGGCCCTCTCCTACATCCAGAACAACTTCAAGTCGGCCGACGGCCGTTCGGCGCCGATCCGCACCGCACTCGTCACTGCGCGTTCATCACCCGCCCATGAACGGGTGATTCGAACACTGCGCGCCTGGGACGTCGCGATCGACGAAACCTTCTTCATGGGTGGCGTCGCCAAGTCCGACGTACTGGCGGCATTCAAGCCGCATATCTTCTTTGACGACCAGCCGGGCCATTGCGACCGCGCCGCGCCACTGGTCCAGACCGGACTGGTTCCTACTCGCAGCCTCGCGCCCTGACGATCATTATTGTCAAAAGATACTTTCGGGCACGAGCGACGTAGTCTATCCTGAAAGAAATCCGTAAATAATTCCGTTCGACAACACTTCGCAATCCCGCAGAATTGCGGTATGAAAGTTTCTTCATTGCAATTTCACAATATCCCATGAACGACGGCGCGCCATCCTTAAAGCAACTGAACCGCACCTTCATCGGTAGCGTGCTGTTCATCGACATCGTCGGGTATTCGACGCGCACGGTGCCGGACCAGCTGGAAATGAAGGAATTGTTCAATACCATGCTGGCGGAAGCGGTGCAGAGAGTAGTGTCGAGCGAACGCCTGATGGTAGACACGGGCGACGGTGCCGCCATCGCCTTCCTCGGCGACCCCGAGGATGCGCTGTTTGCGGCGCTGTCGCTGCGCGACGCGATTGAGGCAACCAGCGCCGGCTCGGGCGAACCCGGATTTGTCCGGATGGGCATCAACCTCGGACCGCTGAAAGTCGTGCGCGACATCAACGGCCATACCAACATGATCGGCGACGGCGTCAACGATGCCCAGCGCGTGATGAGCTTTGCCGAGCCGGGACAGGTCATGGTGTCGCAGTCCTATTTCGACATCATTTCCCGTTTTTCCCGCGACTATACCCAGCTGTTCGTGTATGAAGGCACGCGCCAGGACAAGCACGTGCGCGAGCACGAGGTCTATCGTTTCGGTCCGCCCAAGGACCATGAAGAACTGACCGAGAAACTGCGCGACCGCTCGCGTGCACGCCACACACTGCCCGAGGCTGAGGCGATCCCGCCGCAAACTGCAGCGCAGGGTTC
This sequence comes from Noviherbaspirillum sp., assembly GCA_035626875.1. Taxonomy (GTDB): domain Bacteria; phylum Pseudomonadota; class Gammaproteobacteria; order Burkholderiales; family Burkholderiaceae_D; genus Noviherbaspirillum. The sequence goes on from DASPMV010000002.1 coordinate 8,657, forward strand.
CGTTTTCTTGGGAGCAATGAAAGGCCAGGGACCGCGCAGGCTGCGCCCGGGGATAATTGCGACGGCAATCGGCGCTACAACCCTCGTCGGTGCAGTATGGTCCTGGACCGGCCAGCCCTCCAACCCGCCGGTCGTGGCTGGCGTCACCGCTTATCCCGAGGCCCCCAAGAAGGACATCGGGTACCGCCCGCGAGTCGAACCCGCAAAAGCAGCGGACATCAGGGCAGACGTCAAACTCGCTGCCAGGAGTCCGGACACCTCGCAGAAGCCGATACAGAAAGTTGCGGCGCCGGTCGAATCTGAGGGCAAGACGGAGAAAACGGCCAAGCCTTCCGAAGCACCCGTCAAGCCGGTGGCGGTCAAGCTTGCCATCCAGCCTTGGGGCGAAGTCTACGTGGACGGGGCCAAGCGCGGTGTGAGCCCGCCGATGAAATCGGTCAGTCTCGCCCCTGGCAGGCATCACATCGAAATCCGCAATGGCGGTTTCGCCCCCTACAAGGAAACAATCGAGGTCAAGAGCGGTAGTGACATCACTGTCCAGTACGTCTTCTGACCGGAGTACACACCTATGCAATGCCTGAAACTTGTCGCGCTGCTGCTGGCCGTCGTTGCCGCAGGCTGCGCGCAGGTCCCGACACAGACCGAGGGCAGCACGAAGCCCGTCATCTCCGCTCCTGAAGCACAGTCACAGTACCAGCAAGGATTGTCGAACTACCGCGAAAGCAAGTTCGACGCTGCGTTGGGCAACTTTACGGCTGCTGTTGCGAGCCGCAGCCTCAAGCCGGCCGAAGCGAACATCGCGCGCAAGCACGTGGCCTTCATCCACTGCGCGGCCGGACGCGAAATGCCGTGCCGCGAACAATTCCAGGCGATCCTCCAATCCGACCCCGGCTTTGAGCTTGCGCTGGCTGAAGCAGGTCATCCCCAGTGGGGACCGATATGGCGCTCCGTCAAGGGCGCAGTCGAGGAAAAGCGCGCGTTGTCGAAAGCGAGCAGCGCGAGCGCGACGCCGGCACAGCAAAAGCTGGCCGAGGGCATCAAGGAATATGACGCCGGCCGTTACAAGGAAGCGCTGGAGGCATTGCAGGCTGCGATGAAGGCGGGCCTGCCGGCAAAAGCGGACGAAATGCGGGTGCACAAGTACACGGCATTCGCCTACTGCCTGACGGGACGAACGAAACAGTGCCGGGCCGAATTCAAGCTGTTGTTTTCGAAGGATCCCGCATTCGAACTGCTGCCGTCCGAAGCCGGCCATCCCTCCTGGTCCTCGGTGTACCGCAGCGAAAAGGCTGCAGCCACAAAGAAAGTCGGGACACCGCCCAAGGCGGACAAGAAACAATCCCCGCCCCGTTAATCGACGCTTCAAATAAAAAGCCGCTCCTTGTGAAAGGAGCGGCTTTTTTCTTTGGCGATCCGAAGCTTATCGATCGGCGACGGCATCCATCACGCACAGCGCCGTCATGTTCACGATACGGCGCACGGTCGCCGACGGCGTAAGGACATGAACAGGCTTGGCGCAGCCGAGCAGGACGGGGCCGATCGCGATGCCGTTACCCGCGGACATCTTCAACAAGTTGTACGAGATATTGGCGGCATCGATATTCGGCATGACCAGCAGGTTGGCGTCGCGTGTGAGCGGCGAGTTCGGCATCATCGACTTCAGCAGGGCCGGGTCGAGTGCGGTATCGCCGTGCATTTCGCCGTCGATTTCCAGGTCCGGATCACGTTCCTGGATGATCGCCAGTGCGGCGCGCATCTTCTTCGCGGACTCGCTGTTGCTGGAACCGAAATTCGAGTGAGACAACAGCGCGGCGCGGGGAATGATGCCGAAGCGGCGCAT
>DASPMV010000003.1:0-9881 GCA_035626875.1 Noviherbaspirillum sp.
GCTGGAGGGAATCTCCATGCTCGCCTTGTCGGATTCCACCGTGACCAGCGACTGGTCGACCTTGATCGTGTCGCCCGGCTTGACCATCAGTTCAATGACTTCCACTTCCTTGAAATCGCCGATATCCGGGACTTTGACTTCCGTTAAGCTCATAGCTTTAGCTCCGTTCTCACCCTCCCTTTCAAGGGGAGGGCCGGGGTGGGGATGGGTTTCCGTCGCACGCAGAGGACGAAACCCACCCCCACCCTGACCCTCCCCCTGAGGGGGAGGGAATTGTTAGTCTTATTTATCTGAGTTACAACGTCACCGGATTCGGCTTGTTCGGATCGATGCCGTACTTGGCAATCGCTTGCGCAACCACCGATGCATCGATCGTGCCGTCTTCCGCCAGGGCCTTGAGTGCCGCGACCGTTACGTAGTAGCGGTTGACTTCAAAGAACTCGCGCAACTTGGCGCGGCTGTCGGAACGACCGAAACCGTCGGTGCCGAGCACCTTGTAGTTGCGGCCCTTCGGAATGAACGCACGGATCTGCTCGGCGAACAGGCGCATGTAGTCACTGGTGGCCACGATCGGGCCGGTGGTGCCTTGCAGCAGCTTCGTGACGTGCGGCACGCGCGGCGTTTCCGTCGGATGCACGAGGTTCCAGCGGTCTGCATCCTGGCCGTCGCGGGCCAGCAGCGTGAAGGACGGTGCGGACCAGATATCGGCCGTGATGCCCCAGTCGTTCTGCAGCAGTTCTGCAGCCGCGATGGCTTCGCGCAGGATGGTCCCCGAGCCCATCAACTGGACACGCTTCTTCGATTTCTTGTCGCCTTCCTGCAGCAGGTACATGCCCTTCAGCAGGTCTTGCTCGGTGCCCGGCTTCAGGCCCGGATGCGCGTAGTTCTCGTTCATCAGGGTGATGTAGTAGAACACGTCTTCCTGCTTTTCGACCATGCGCTTGAGACCGTCATGGATGATCACGCCGACTTCATGCGCGAAGGTCGGGTCGTACGGAATGCAGTTCGGGATCGTTGCAGCCATCAGGTGGCTGTGGCCGTCTTCGTGCTGCAGACCTTCGCCGTTCAGCGTCGTACGACCCGCGGTGCCGCCGAGCAGGAAGCCACGGGCGCGCATGTCGCCTGCCGCCCATGCGAGGTCGCCCACGCGCTGCAGACCGAACATCGAGTAATAGATGTAGAACGGAATCATCACGCGGTTGTTCGTCGAGTACGACGTCGCCGCAGCGATCCAGGAGCTCATGCCGCCTGCTTCGTTGATGCCTTCCTGCAGGATCTGGCCAGCCTTGTCTTCGCGGTAGTACATCACCTGGTCCTTGTCGACCGGTTCGTACAGCTGACCTTGCTGGTTGAAGATGCCGATCTGGCGGAACAGGCCTTCCATACCGAAGGTACGTGCTTCATCGACGAGGATCGGCACGATGCGCTTGCCGAGACTCTGGTCGCGCAGCAGCGTGGTGATGATGCGCACGTAAGCCTGCGTCGTCGAAATCTCACGGCCTTCCGCGGTCGGGTCGAGCACCGCCTGGAACGCGGAGATGTCCGGCACCGTCAGCGTCTCATCAGCCTTCGGGCGGCGCTGCGGCAGGTAACCGCCGAGTGCCTTGCGGCGCTCGTGCAGGTACTTCATTTCCGGTGCGTCGTCGGACGGCTTGAAGAACGGGATTTCCGGCAGCTTGTCGTCGGGAATCGGGATGTTGAAGCGGTCGCGCATTTCGCGTACGGCCGCGTCGTCCAGCTTCTTGGTCTGGTGCGCGGTGTTGCGCGCTTCGCCGGACTTGCCCATGCCGAAGCCCTTGATGGTCTTGACGAGCAGAACAGTCGGCTGGCCCTTGTGTTCCTGTGCGTTCTTGAACGCAGCGTAAATCTTGTGCGGGTCGTGGCCGCCGCGGTTGAGGCGCCAGATGTCGTCGTCGGACATCTTCGAAACCATTTCCAGCAGCTTCGGATGCTTGCCGAAGAAGTGCTTGCGCACGTAGGCGCCGTCCTTGGCCTTGTAGTTCTGGTACTCGCCGTCGCAGGTTTCCATCATTACACGCTGCAGGATGCCATCCTTGTCGCGCGCCAGCAGTTCGTCCCAGTAACCACCCCAGATGACCTTGACCACGTTCCAGCCTGCGCCACGGAAGTCGGCTTCCAGTTCCTGGATGATCTTGCCGTTGCCGCGCACCGGGCCGTCGAGACGCTGGAGGTTGCAGTTGACGACGATCACGAGGTTGTCCAGCTGTTCGCGGCCGGCCATGCCGATCGCGCCCATGGATTCCGGCTCGTCCATCTCGCCGTCGCCGCAGAAGGCCCAGACCTTGCGGTTGTCGGTCTTGGCAATGTCGCGTGCGTGCAGGTACTTCAGGAAACGCGCCTGGTAGATCGCCATCAGGGGGCCGAGGCCCATGGACACCGTGGGGAACTGCCAGAATTCCGGCATCAGCTTAGGGTGCGGGTAGGAGGACAGGCCCTTGCCGTCCACTTCGCGGCGGAAGTTCAGCATCTGGTCTTCGGTGATGCGGCCTTCCAGGAAAGCGCGGGCATAGATGCCGGGCGCAGAGTGGCCCTGGATGTACAGCAGGTCGCCGCCGTGCTCTTCGGTCGGGGCGTGCCAGAAGTGGTTGAAGCCGATGCCCAGCATGTTGGCCAGCGAAGCGAAAGAGGAAATGTGCCCGCCGAGGTCGCCGTCCGCGCGGTTGGCCTTCACGACCATCGCCATGGCGTTCCAGCGCATCCAGGAACGCAGGCGCTCTTCGTATTCCAGGTTGCCCGGGCAGTGTTCGCCGAGGTGGGCGGGGATGGTGTTGACGTAGGCGGTGTTGGCGGAGAAAGGAATGTGCGCGCCGCGGCGGCGGGCCAGGTCGACCATGCGCTCCATCAGGTAATGCGCGCGTTCGGGGCCTTCGGTTTCGATCACGGCTTCGAGCGCGTCGAGCCATTCCTGCGTTTCCATGACATCGGGGTCGTTGGCTGCTTGGGCCAACACTTGGTCGAGCTGGGCGGACATTCGTGTGTCTCCTAGGTTGAGGAAGTCCCGTTCGGGTGGCGGACGGGAGTTTTTTGACAAGAAATCGTCGGGATGGTGCGGGGTGAAAAGATTCTAACAGTACTTTTTCAACTTTTCAAATTACGAGATACATTTTCATAATATGGAATTTCATGCGGCGTCGCAGCAATCCTTCCGTCCCCTCTTTACAGCCCGACAAGGCACGCCGACTTATAATCTCGTTTTAATCTGTACTTACCCCATCCACAACCATGCCTGCACAACTCATTGACGGAAACCTCCTCTCCCAGCAACTGCGCGCTGACGTGGCCAAGCGCGCCGCCGCCCTCGCGGCCAAGGGCAAACAGCCCGGCCTCGCTGTGATCCTGGTCGGCGACAACCCGGCGTCGCAAGTCTATGTCCGCAACAAGGTGAAGGCATGCGAGGACAACGGCATCTACTCCGTGATGGAAAAGTACGACGCCGACATGACGGAAGACGCGCTGCTGGCGCGGATCGACGCGCTGAACAAGGATCCGAAAATTAACGGCATCCTCGTGCAACTTCCATTGCCGGCCCATATCAATTCCCACAAGGTGATCGAAGCGATCGCGCCGGAAAAGGACGTGGACGGCTTCCACATCAGCAATGCCGGCCTGCTGATGACTGGACAGCCGCTGTTCCGGCCCTGCACGCCCTATGGCGTGATGAAGATGCTGGAATCCATCGACTATCCCGTGCGCGGCGCAAATGCCGTTGTCGTCGGCGCGTCCAATATCGTTGGCAAACCGCAAGCCATGCTGCTCTTGCAGGCAGGCGCAACCGTCACCATTTGCAATTCGAAGACCCGGGACCTCGGCCATCACACGCGGCAGGCCGACATCCTCGTGGTCGCAACCGGCAAGCGTAATATCGTCACTGCCGACATGGTCAAGCCCGGCGCGGTGGTGATCGATGTCGGCATGAACCGCGACGATAACGGCAAGTTGTGCGGCGATGTGGATTTCGCCAATGCCAGGGAAGTCGCGGGCTACATCACCCCGGTGCCGGGCGGTGTGGGACCGATGACGATTACGATGCTGCTCGTCAACACTATTGAGGCCGCAGAAAGAACCTGAACACAATGACTTCCGACCTGAATCCCCTGCTCGACTTTTCCGACCTGCCCCGTTTCGGCGATATCAAACCGGAGCACGTCACCCCGGCGGTATCCGCCCTGCTCGATGAAAACCGCGCCGTCGTCGCGCGCCTGGAAGCGCCGATGGATAGCGTCACCTGGAACAACTTCGTCGAACCGCTCGAGAATGCGACGGAAAAGCTGGGCCGGGCATGGGGAGTGGTCGGGCACCTGAATTCTGTCGTCGATACGCCTGAGCTGCGGGCGGCATACAACGAAAACCTGCCGAAGGTGACCGAGTTCTGGACAGCGCTGGGACAGAACCTCGCGCTGTTCGACAAGTACAAGGCGCTCAAGTCGGGCAGCGAGTATGCATCGCTGTCGCCGGCCCGCAAGAAGATCATCGAGAACGCCTTGCGCGATTTCCGCCTGGGCGGCGCCGAACTGCCGGACGACAAGAAGGCGCGCTTTGCCGAGATCCAGGAAAAGCAGGCGGCACTGTCGACGAAGTTTTCCGAGAACGTGCTCGACGCCACCAACGACTACGGCCTGTTCGTCGAGGATGAAGCCGAGCTGGCCGGATTGCCCGAGGATGTGAAGCACGCCGCGCGCGCGGCCGCCGAGAAGGACGGCAAGCCGGGCTTCAAGTTCACCCTGCACTTCCCCTCCTATTTCCCGATCCTGCAGTACGCGGACAAGCGCGAGCTGCGCGAACGGATCTACCGTGCGAACGCCACCAAGGCGTCGGAACTGGGCGCCGATTTTTCCAAATGCGCGGAATGGGACAACACGCAGAACATCGTGGAGATCCTGAAGCTGCGCGACGAAGAATCGAAGCTGCTCGGCTTCCCGAACTTCGCCGAAGTATCACTCGTGCCCAAGATGGCCGAAACGCCGCAGCAGGTGATTTCCTTCCTGGAAGACCTGGCCAGACGCGCACGCCCCTTCGCCGAAAACGACCTCGCCGAACTGCGCGCCTTTGCGAAGAAAGAACTCGGCCTCGATCATCTGGAAGCGTGGGATGTGACCTACGCTTCCGAAAAGCTGCGCCAGCAACGCTATGCATTCTCTGAACAGGAAGTGAAACAGTACTTCCCCGAACCCAAGGTCGTCGAAGGCCTGTTCCGCGTGATCCAGACGCTGTTCGCCGTCGACGTGAAGCCGGACGCCGCGCCGACGTGGCACAAGGATGTGAAATTCTTCCGCATCGAAAAGAACGGCCAGCTGGTCGGCCAGTTCTATCTCGACCTGTATGCACGCCACGGCAAGCGCGGCGGCGCATGGATGGATGACGCGCGCGGACGCCGCAAGCATGAGGCGTCGCTGCAGACGCCGGTTGCTTATCTGACCTGCAACTTCTCGGAGCCGACCGTCATCGACGGCAAGGCCAAGCCCGCCCTGTTCACGCATGACGAAGTGATCACGCTGTTCCACGAATTCGGCCACGGCCTGCACCACATGCTCACGCAAGTGGATGAGCTCGGCGTGTCGGGCATCGCCGGCGTCGAGTGGGATGCGGTCGAACTGCCGTCGCAGTTCATGGAAAACTTCTGCTGGGAATGGGACGTGCTGCAGCACATGACCGCCCATGTCGACACGGGCGCACCGCTGCCGCGTGAACTGTTTGACAAGATGATCGCCGCGAAGAACTTCCAGTCCGGCCTGCAGACCCTGCGCCAGGTCGAATTCGCGCTGTTCGACATGCACCTGCACTTCGACTACGACCCGTATGGCAGCAAGTCGGTGCAGGAGGTGCTCAATGAAGTGCGGCATAAGGTCGCCGTGATGATCCCGCCTGCGTTCAACCGCTTCCAGAATTCCTTCGGACACATCTTCGCAGGCGGATATGCCGCAGGTTACTATAGCTATAAATGGGCTGAAGTCCTGTCTGCCGACGCCTACAGCGCCTTTGAAGAGGCCGCCGCAGTCGGTGGAAACGTCCTTTCCGCGGAAATCGGCCAGAAATTCCAGCGCGAAGTGCTCGCCATGGGCGGTTCGCGCCCGGCGCTGGAATCCTTCAAGACCTTCCGCGGACGTGAACCGAGCATCGATGCGTTGCTGCGGCACAACGGGATGACAGCCTGATCATCAGGGAAGAAAACCATGAAACGCATACTGCAATCCTGCTCCATTTTCATGCTGCTGTGCGTCGGCTCTGCAAATGCCCAACTTTACAAATGGGTCGGTCCGGACGGCAAGGTGACGTACAGCGATGCGCCGCCGCCGTCGGCCGCAACGAAAGTCGAAACCAAGTCGCTGACTACGTCAGGCATCAACGCCTCCGATCTTCCGTATGAAGTCGCCGAGGCAACGAAGTCGCATCCTGTCACGCTGTACACGACCAAGGACTGCCTGCCATGCGACGAAGGCCGCAAACTGCTTACCGCACGCGGCATTCCCTTCATTGAAAAAACTGTCAACTCCAACGATGACATCGCGCAGTACAAGCAGGCCGGCGGCGACGGGCAGTTGCCTCTTCTTGTCGTTGGAAACTTCAGGGAGCGTGCCTTCGAAGCAGGCGCATGGAACAACGTGCTGACTACCGCGGGCTATCCGGAAAGCAGCCGGCTTCCGAGAAGCTACCGCAACCCGCCTGCGCAGGCAGCTGCGCCGGCGGCGCCGGCAGAGGAAAAGCGCGCGCCTGCGAATGCCAGTGCGAATACCGGTGCAAGGCCAACGGCAACCGACCTGCCCCCGGCGATCGGCAACGCACCGCCCGGCTTCCGCTTCTGATGCGCCAGACATGACCCGCATCGATTTTCATAGCAACGTCCCCGACAGGATTGCCTACGCCTGCCGCCTCACGCGCAAGGCGCGGGCAGCAAACTGCCAGGTGGTCTTGCTGACCAGGGACCGTCAGGACCTGATGGCGCTTGACCAGGCATTGTGGACGTTTTCCGAACAGGAATTCCTGCCGCACGTATTGGCCGGCGATCCGCTGGCACCGCAAACACCGATCATCCTGACCGACCGGGACGACGCCGAATTGCCGCACTATCACGTGCTGGTCAATCTGTCCTCCGGGACCCCCGCGCACTTCGCGCGTTTCGAGCGCATGATCGAGGTCATTCCCGCCGACGAGCCGGAAAAGCTCGCCGGACGGGAACGCTATCGCTTCTACAAGCAGCGCGGATATCCATTGACACACTTCGAAGCAGACAAGGCATGAGCTCGACCACCTCGGACGCCGGCATCCCCCTCCTGACGGAAGTCATCCCGGGCCCGGCGCCCGCCGGCAACAAACATGCGGTCGCCCCCGAAACAACGGTCGACGCCGTGAAGGACGACATCGTCACGTTGGAGGCGCGTGCGGCCACCATCCTTGAAGAAGAAGAATGGGACCGGCTCGAGCGCGAAATCCGCGAGCGCGTGCTGATCCAGATCATCGAACGCATCGACTTCGTTCTCGAACAGCGCGTGCGCGACAGCCTTGCCGATGTGCTCCAGACTGCGGTCGAAGGGCTCGCGGCGGACATCAAGGGCGGACTGCATGTGTCCATGCGCGATGTCGTCACCCGCGCCGTAACCCACGAAATCACCAAGCTGAAATCCGCAAAAAAATAAAAAGACAGGAATTTCTTTTTTCATGAAAGTCATCGTACTCGGCGCCGGCATCCTGGGAACCGCCTCGGCATGGTTCCTGAACAAGGCAGGCCACGAGGTAACCGTCATCGAGCGCCAGCCCGGCGTCGCACTGGAAACCAGCTTTGCCAATGGTTGCCAGATTTCGGTGTCACATGCCGAACCTTGGGCCAATCCCTCGGCCCCCAGCAAGATCCTGAAATGGCTGGGACGCGAAGATGCGCCGCTGCTCTACCGCTTCCGCGCGGAATGGCTGCAGTGGAAATGGGGCATTCACTTCCTGCATGAATGCCTGCCGTCGCGCACCGCGGAGAATATCCGCCAGATCGTCGCGATGGCCGAGTACAGTCGTCAGACGCTGCAATCCGTGCGCGCGGAAACCGGTATCGCTTACGATCACCTCACGCAAGGCATCCTGCATTTCTATACCGACCAGGGCGAATTCGAACACGCCCAGACCACCGCTGCGCTGCTGCGCGAACTGGGCTGTCCGCGCAATTCCATCAATGCTGATGAAGTCATCCGGGTCGAGCCGGCCCTTGCCGGCATCCGGAACAAGATCGTCGGCGGCGACTTTACTGCCACCGATGAGTCGGGAGACGTGTACAAATTCACGACGGGCCTGGCGCAACAAGCAGTCGATGGCGGTGTGGCATTCCACTTCAATACCACGATCACACGCCTGCTCAGCGAAGGGACTGGCGCTGCGGCGAAGGTTACCGGCGTGGAGGTCATTGATGGCGAAGGGCACCACAGGGTGTTGCGCGCGGATGCCTTCGTCGTTGCGATGGGCAGCTTCTCCGTGCCCTTGCTGAAACCGCTTGGCCTCGACCTGATGATTTATCCTGGCAAGGGCTATTCGGCGACTTACCGTATTACCAATCCGGCGGCGGCGCCGACCGTTTCGCTGACCGACGACGGGCACAAGCTCGTGCTGTCCCGCCTCGGGGACCGGTTGCGGGTGGCCGGGACCTGCGAACTGAACGGATACACGCGCGAACTCAATATGACCCGTTGCGAAGCAATTACCCGGCGCACGCGCGAACTGTTCCCTCACGCATGCGATTACGAGAACCCGGTCTACTGGACAGGACTGCGGCCGCTGACGCCCTCGAACGTGCCCTACATCGGCAGGACGCGGTACAGCAACCTGTTCCTCAACACCGGACATGGAACGCTGGGCTGGACGATGGGCTGCGGGTCGGGGCGCGCGATTGCAGACATCATTTCTGGGCGTCGCCCGGATGTCGATTTTGCCTTCACCGGAATGCCTTCCAACAAGCGACCAGGCCCCAAGGCAGCGCATCCCGCACGCGCCTGATTCGATTGCCAAAAAAACAAATCCCGCCGCTTCGTCGAACCGGCGGGATTTTTTATCGTCCTGTCATCCGCTTCTACGCGGAAGCGTTATAGGACAACAAGCTACTTCGACACACGCACCTGCACTTCGGCGGCCTTTTCGTCGAAAGCAATGCGCGTGGCGAACTTGGCCCGCTTCATCGGGAAGCGCGACTGGAAATGGCGCACATTGCCGGAGCCGGAAATCACCTTTCGCACGAACTGGTAGTAGGCGTCCATATCGATGACGTGCACCACGAGGAAATAGTCGTATTCGCCGGAAACGAAATAGCACTGCATGACCTCGGGCTCTTTCGCCATGCGCGCTTCGAACTCCTGCATGTGCTCGTCGGACTGGTTGTTCAGCGACACTTCGAGGAAGGCAAGCATGCCGTAGCCGAGGGCGAAGGGATCGACCAGTGCCACATCGGCGCTGATGATGCCCGCCTCGCGCAGCTCGCGGAGCCGGCGCAGGCAGGTTGGCTGGGAGATATGCACCTTCTCGGCAAGGGTGCGTGTCGGCGTCTGGTTGTCCTTCTGAAGCAGGTTCAAAAGCTTGCGGTCAACCTTGTCCAGTGCACGAAATTTAGGCATATAAAAATTGATGATTTTTGCAAAAAACCGCAGAAAAACTCTTTTCGAACCGTTTTTTCTGTTGTACCGTCTGCCTGTTCAGAAATCTGAATAGTAACAGTATGTCATGGGGCATCTTCCTTCTACCCGGATGAGCTGCCCTCTGGCACAAAAGCTACGGCTCTTCTCATCAAGGTGAAGACGAGTAGAAAACAAGTGAGTCTTGCAGCAACCTTGTGTTTTATCAATCCTTAGGAGGATATTTTATGCAGTTCACTACAAAAATGATTCCGTTGGCTG
>DASPMV010000004.1:0-3806 GCA_035626875.1 Noviherbaspirillum sp.
GCCAGCAAGACGGACCTGCGCCGGTTTTTTCGCCAGATCCTGGGGTAGACCGCTCTCGAAAGTGCGGTAGGTGCCGGCAATGGAGACCAGTTCGGCTTCCATGCTCAGCGTGAAAATGCGTGCTTCGCTGTTGCCGCTGGCGCCCGCAAGCGCGCGGCCGCGCAGCGGCGCGTAGACGTGGATGCTGCCGTCGGCAATCAACTCGGCGCCGGGGTTGACGATCGCATTGACGACCAGGTCGGCGCCGCGCGCATAGATGCGCTGGCCGGCACGGACCGGCGTGTCGATGATCATTGCGGCGGGCGCTGCAGCCGGAGCTGCCTGTGCGACGGGAGCGGGAGCAGGGGCGGTTGCCGGCTCAGGCACGACGGCCACGGGGGCTTCCTCTTCGGCAGGCCGGCGCGGCTGGACGAGGGTGTCGATGGATAGTCCGCTCGCCAGGATCGCTTCTTCCATTTCCAGAGGCGCGCCGCGTACGGCCACCGGGTTCAGGCTGTAGGACTTGAACAGGGAAATCAGCGCCTGCCATTCGATGGCGGTCGGGAGGGTCTCACAGGACGTGACGTCGAGGATCGCAAATTCGTTGTCGAAGTAGTCGGACGCGCCACCGGTCATCGCCTGCATCGCTGCATCCAGCGCGGACAGGTCGGAGGTATGGAGGATGGCGGAAACGGCAACGACGGTCGAAATCTTGATTTCTATCGGTTTGCTGCTTGGATTCTTGGACATAGGCGCTATCAGTGAATGCGGGCGACGTGAGCAAAAGGCCATGATCCGGCTGCCAAATGAAACGGGCCGCATCGAAAGCGGCCCGAACATGACGGGGAACCATTGACCTCTTTACAGCGTATTGAACAATCGCTCACCGCTCGCTCTGTGCTTCGCGCCGTATTATACCTGTTGCCGTCGCGCCACCCCCCTTCAAATCCGCGTTGTTGCGCAAAAAATGGCGTCAGAGCGCGGTCCGCAGGGCGAAGAGCTCCGGGAAAAGGACGACCTCCAGCATTTTCTTGAGATAGCTGGCTCCGGCCGTGCCCCCGGTGCCGGTCTTGAAGCCGATGATGCGCTCGACGGTTGTGACGTGGCGGAAGCGCCAGAAGCGGAACGCCGTTTCCAGATCGACCAGTTTTTCCGCCAGCTCGTACAGCTCCCAGTGCATTTCCGGCGATTTGTACACCTCGAGCCAGGCGGCTTTCACCGAGTCGTCGGCCACGGTCGGCGTCGTCCAGTCGCCCTGCAGGCGTTTCTTGTCAATGCTGAAACCGCGACGCGCCATCAGCAGGATGGCTTCATCGTAGATCGAAGGCGCGCGCAGGGCACTGTCGAGGCGTGTATGCGCTTCCGGGGACGAGGCGTGGACATTGAGCAGGGCGGCATTCTTGTTGCCAAGGATGAATTCCAGCTCGCGGTACTGGTAGGACTGGAAGCCGGACGATTGCCCGAGGTAGGGGCGGATCGCGGTGTACTCCGGCGGCGTCATCGTCGCCAGCACGTCCCATGCGTGCACCAGCTGGTCCATGATCCGCGCCACGCGGGCGAGCATCTTGAATGCCGGCTGCAGGTCGTCCCTCTGCATCTGACGCAGCGCGGCGTGCAGTTCGTGCAGCATCAGCTTCATCCACAATTCGCTGGTCTGGTGCTGGACGATGAACAGCATCTCGTCGTGGGCCGGCGAGCGCGGATGCTGGGCTGACAGCACCTGGTCAAGCGCCAGGTAATCGCCGTAGCTCATGGCCTTGCTGAAGTCCATCTGCGCGCCGTGCCATTCGGCGGTCTTGTTCGAATCCATGTTCTCCTCGCTCAGGTGACTGCGTCGCGCCTGGCGCCGACGTCGTATTTTTGTCCATCAAGAATATCGGCCAGGATATCCACGGCATCCCACACATCGACAAAGCGCGTGTATAGCGGCGTAAAGCCGAATCGCATGATTTCCGGTTCGCGGTAATCGCCGATCACGCCGCGCGCAATCAGTGCCTGCATGACCGGATAGCCGTGGGGATGCGCAAAGCTGACCTGGCTGCCGCGCAGGTGGTGTTCACGCGGTGTTGCGAGCGTCAGCGGGTGACGCTCGCAGCGGGATTCGACAAGCTCGATGAACAGGTCGGTCAGCGCGAGCGATTTCTTCCTGATCGCTGCCATGTCCGTCTGCCCGAATACGTCCAGGCCGCATTCCACCAGCGCAAGCGAGAGAATGGGCTGGGTGCCGCAGAGCGCGCGGCGAATACCGGTGGCGGGCGTGAATTCCGGTTGCATCGTGAATGGCGTCGCATGGCTCCACCAGCCGGACAGGGGCTGCCTGAAGGCGGACTGGTGACGCAGCGCGATCCACGCGAAGGCGGGGGCTCCCGGGCCGCCGTTCAGGTACTTGTAGGTGCAGCCTACGGCGAAATCCGCGCCATCCTCGTTCAGGTTCACGGGAACGGCACCGGTGGAGTGCGCCAGGTCCCAGATTGCAAGCGCGCCCTGTTCATGTGCATGCGCCGTCACTGCCCGCATGTCATGCATGTAGCCCGTGCGGTAGTTCACATGCGTCAGCATGACGACGGCAGTGTCCCTGTCGATGGCGGAGGGCAGCTCTTCGGGGGCGTCGACCAGCCGCAGGCGATATCCGCGGTCCAGCCATTCCGTCAGGCCCTGCGCCATGTAGACGTCGGTCGGGAAGTTGGCGCGTTCGGTGACCAGGGTCCTCCGTGCGGCGCCTTCACTCTTTTCCGACTGGATGCGCAGTGCGGCGGCGAGGACCTTGAACAGGTTCAGCGAGGTGCTGTCTGTGACCGCAATCTCGCCCGAATGTGCGCCGACCAGGGGCGCAAGCTTGTCGCCCAGGCGCAGCGGCATATCGAACCAGCCCGCCTTGTTCCAGCTCCGGATGAGGTCGGTGCCCCATTCCTGCTCCAGCACTTCGCGCGCGCGTTCCAGTGCCTTTTTCGGCCGTACGCCGAGCGAATTGCCGTCGAGGTAGACGACGCCTTCAGGCAGGTCGAATTCCTCGCGCAGGCCGGCCAGCGCATCCTTTGCGTCGAGCGCGGCACAGTCACTTCGTGTCAACATCATGCATCTCCTTGCGGAAGGGATCGGAGGACGGCGCGGACGGGACTTGCGTCCATGCCGGCAAGTTTCAGGGGCAAGGCGATCAGCTCGTAGTCGCCAGGCGGCACATCGTCAAGGACGATACCCTCGAGGATGGCCATTCCGTGTTGCCGCACCGCGTTGTGCGCGTCCATGGTCTTGGATTCCTGCGGATCGAGCGAAGGTGTATCGATGCCGATGAGGCGCACGCCGTGTTCCGCAAGCAGCGTGACGGTGCTGGCGGCCACGCTCGCAAACGCGCTGTCCCAACGGTCGACCGGGGCTTTTGCATAGGTGCGCAACAGCACGCGCGGCGGAATGCCGCTGAGGGCCGCTGCGACGTGTTCCGGCTCGACACGCCTTACCCCGGTGCAGTCCACGACACGGCAGGTGCCCATGTACGCATCGAGCGACACCGCGTCGATCGCGGCGCCGGTGGGGTCGTAGTGGGAGGGCGCGTCGCAATGTGCGCCGGTGTGGGTGGACATGGTGATCCTGCTGACCTTGACCGGGCAGCCGCCGCCGATCTCCCAAGTGGTCGCGCTACTGAATGCCGTGTCGCCCGGCCATACCGGCGTGGACGTTGACACCGGCGGCGTGATATCCCATATCTGCAGGGGTGTTGCCATTGTTGTCGCCTCTTGAATCGTTGCATTTGCATGAAGTGTAAGTCGAAATCCATGACGATTTGTTGCAAAATGGAGCGAAAATCGGTGCAGAATTGGAATAGGATTCGA
>DASPMV010000005.1:0-14531 GCA_035626875.1 Noviherbaspirillum sp.
CTCAGCTTCGCCTCCGGCATGGACACGGCGCTTTGCATGATCATGGGGAGCAAGGACAAGGTCAGGAATCCATGCGCGATGGTTGTCCCATAAGGCGATTCCTTCTTGCTCCGCTCCACGTCGAGGTGGATCCATTGATGGTCGCCGGTCGCATCGGCGAACTGGTTGACCCGTTCCTGGTTCACGGTGATCCAGTCGGTAACCGCAATCTCCTGGCCGACCAGGCTCCTGAGTTCCTCCACTGAGGCGATATGTCGCATGCTGTCTCCTGTGTTTGTTATGGTTTCAGGCACTTATTGAGGACGACGTCCGAACATGCCCATGCCCTTGATCGTCGCCACGACCTCGCCGTGCTGGTTCTTCGCCTCCCACAGCGTAACGACGACGCCGCGGTCCGGTTTGCTGGCGGATGGCTTGACTTCGAGCGGGGTGGTCGTGACGTGAAGCGTGTCGCCGCCGCGCACGGGCTTGATCCAGCGTATCTCGTCCACGCCCGGCGAGCCGAGGCTGGCCGCCTCCTTCAGCAATCCGTCGACCATCAGCCGCATGATCATCCCGCAGGTGTGCCACCCGCTGGCGATGATGCCGCCGTAGATCGACTTCCCCGCCGCGTCCTGGTCGACATGGAAGGGCTGGGGGTCGTACTTTGTCGCGAACTCGATGATCTCTTCTTCGGATACCGTCCGCGATCCCACTTCTATGGTCTTGCCAGGTTCGAAATCTTCAAAGTACCACTTCAGTTGCGACATGGTCGCCCCCTTTCTTTTGATGTTAAGCGGCCTTGCGGAAGCCGGGCAACGAGGCAAACCGGGCAAGGTGATGATCAGTGTCGCCGAGCGTCAGTTCGATCATGGTCAGGCGTTTGAAATGATGTGCCGCAGGCAGTTCATTGGTCACACCCATGCCGCCATGCAACTGCACCGCCTGCTGGCCGACATATTTCAAGGCCTGGCCCACGCGTGCCTTTGCGGCCGACACATTGCGGCGGCGTTCGTTCGCATCGGTCGACGCTACCTTGACCGCTGCCAGCGTCGCCATCGAACGCGCCTGCTCAGCCTGCATGAACATCTCGGCCATGCGATGCTGCAGCGCCTGAAATTTCCCGATCGGCACGCCGAACTGCTGACGGGTCTTCAGGTATTCCAGCGTCGCGGCGTTAAGAGCATCCATCGCCCCCACAGCCTCTGCGCAGAGCAATGCAACGCCATAATCCGCCGCCGCGTCGAGCACCTCCCAGCCTCCGCCTGCCTTGCCCAGCAGCGCGGACGTCGGAATGCGCACATCGGTGAACGAAATGTCGGCGGCGCGCTGGCAATCGATCGTGCGGTAGTCCTTGCGGGTGATGCCGGCGGCATCGCCGTCGACGACGAAGAGCGAAATGCCATCGGTATCGCGCTGCCCGCCACCGGTTCGCGCCGAGACGATGATCTTGTCCGCCTGGCCGCCGTGGATCACCACCGTCTTGGTGCCATTGAGGACAAAGCCGTCGCCGTCCTGCTGCGCGGTGGTGGCGACGTCGAACAGTTCGTGACGGGATTGTTTTTCACCCAGCGCCGCCGCCAGCTTCAAGCCTCCCCCGGCAACCTGCTCCAGCAAGTCCTCGTGGCCGCCCGCCAGTTTCAGGAATTGCACACCGAGCACGGTTGCAAAGTACGGCTCGATCACGATCCCGCGACCCAGTTCCTGCATCACCACCATCATGTCCACGGCGGAGCCGTTGAAACCACCCTGCTCTTCCGGGACCGGCAGCGCGGTCATGCCCAGTTCGGCGAGAGTTGCCCATGCGTCGTCGGAAATGCCCTTGTCGGAGCGAACAATCTTGGCGCGTTGCTCGAAGCTGTAATCCTTGTCGATGAAGCGGCGCAGCGCATCGCGGAATTGTTGCTGCTCGGGTGTGTAGTTGAAGTCCATTGTCGTCTCCGCCTCACAGTCCCAGGATCATCTGGGAAATGATGTTTTTCTGAATTTCGTTGGAACCGCCGTAGATCGATGTCTTGCGGAAGTTGAAGTAGTAAGGCGCCAGCGGTGCGGCATCGTCGTCCTGCGTGATGCTGTGCTCGTGCTCGCCTTCCAAATAGGCCGGATCGAACGGCATTGCATACGGGCCGACTGCTTCCACCATCAACTCGGTGAGTGCCTGCTGCACTTCAGTACCCTTCACCTTCAGCATCGACGCTTCCGGTCCCGGACCACGCTTGGCGCTTTCCTGCGACAGCACGCGCAGCACGGTCATTTCGAGCGCCATGATTTCGATTTCCAGGCTCGCCACCTTGGACGCGTACACCGGATCTTCCAGCAGCGGCCGTCCACCCTTCATCTGCTTGTTGGCGAGTCGCTTCAGGAATACCAGTTCGCGCTTGGCGCGGCCCACTGCAGCGATGTTCGTGCGCTCGTGGCCGAGCAGATATTTTGCATAGGTCCAGCCCTTGTTTTCCTCGCCGATCAGGTTCTGCACCGGCACCTTGACGTTGTCGAAGAAGACTTCGTTCACCTCATGCTCTTCATCGAGCATGATGATCGGGCGCACGGTAATGCCGGGCGTGTGCATGTCGATCAGGAGGAAGGAAATGCCTTCCTGCTTGCGTGCGTTGGGATCGGTGCGCACGAGGCAGAAGATCATGTCGGCGTGCTGCGCCAGCGTTGTCCAGGTCTTCTGGCCGTTGACGATATAGTGATCGCCCTGGCGCTCGGCACGGGTCTTGAGCGACGCGAGGTCGGAGCCGGAACCCGGCTCGGAATAGCCCTGGCACCACCAGTCGTCGCAGTTCAGGATGCGTGGCAGGTAATGGCGCTTTTGCGCTTCATTGCCGAAAGCCATGATGACCGGCGCAACCATGTTCACGCCGAAAGGCAAGATGGCCGGCGTGCCGGCATGTGCGCATTCTTCTTCCCAGATGTGACGCTGCACTGGTGTCCAGCCCGTTCCGCCGTACTCAACCGGCCAGCCGCTGCCGACCCATCCCTGCTTGGCCACGATCTTGTGCCAACGGACGAAGTCTTCTTTCGACAAACGCTTGTGGTTGAGGACCTTCTGCTGCAGGTCTTTGGGAAGATTCGCTTCCAGGAAGGCGCGAACCGTGTCGCGGAAGGCCAAATCTTCCGCCGTGTAGTTCAAATCCATGCTGTCTCCTTGTTGTCCCGGCTAATAGCACGACCGTTCGAAAAAGATTATACAGCGGATTTTTGCAACACGTGTCGAATTAAACATGCGTGAGAAACGACGTTGACGAGTTGCCAACGCAGGTGACGCCGGAAGAATTACTGGAGCTGGCGCTTCAAGGTGTCGGAAACAGGCAGTGGAAGAACATCGATCCCTTCGTCGGCGAGTTCTGCGAACTCCTGAACAGATGCCACGCCGCGTATCGCGCGTTCCGGCGCTTCGTTGTAGTGGATGCGGCGCGCTTCTTCTGCAAAGCGCTCTCCGACATCTTCAGTATTGGCGACAATTTTGCGGACCATTTCCAGAAACTGTTTCTGGACCTGCTCGACGTCGGGTTTGTTTTCCTGTGCGCCGGACAGATTGAGGCGAGGCGCCGACGGCAGCTTCCGCACGGCATGGTTTTCGCAGACCGGGCACGCGATGAGATGCGCATCACTCTGGGCCTTGAAGTCGTCTTCCGAGGAAAACCAGCCTTCGAAGCAGTGATCGTGCTCGCAAATGAGGTTATAGACTTTCATGCCGGACAGCGAATGAGTGGAAAGCAGTTCTTGCGATTGCATCGGACGCGCGAGCAATCGATGCATACATTCTACTGCCTTCCACTTCTATCCGCTCGGCATACCTGGCGTGGCATTCCTCGGGAATACTTCCCGCCGCAGTCTGCAGCGGTGGAGTCACTGCTTGAATTCGAACTGTTGCTGTCCCTGATCAAGCAACCCCGGCAAACGCTGTGCAAGCAATACTGCCTTGGCACGCCTCCGCGCGGAATGTCCTTCCAGTGCACCTGTCAGGCGGCGCACGTTAGTCTTGATTTCAACAACTTTTTCCGCTTTCGCAAGGCGTACGAGGTTTCGCAGGCTTTCGCGGAAAAAATGCCGTTGCCGCGCTGTTGCGTCTTCGCTAAGAGTGGCGGTGATCAAGTTCTCAATGACGTCGTCGGTATCAAGCTTCTTTTTCATGGCCTGGCGCTTACTCGTGGTGGAGGGAGGGGGAGTTTTCTGAGGTGCAAGTATGCTGAATTTGCGGTTTGGAATGATTGAGAAATCTCAACGGGAATGTAAGAAGGTGTAACAGGGAAAGGTTCTCGTAAGGAATGGTAAAAAAAATGCCCGCGGGTAGCGGGCAAATACTTCCTGGGAGGCTTAAGGGACCGGTTTCATCATAGTGACGCGGCAGGGCGGCGTATTTGACGTTTCGCAATGATTTTTACCGGAAAGTCCCACTGTCGAAGACGATCAATAGTTATCCACGACAACTGTGCAGAACTTTGTTGATAAGCCTGTTGATAGCCTCGCATGATCCTGATTTTAAAGGAAAAAGCCAAAGGGCGATTCTAATTGGCAAGTATTATGTGACGTCGGCGCTACTCGCGCACGGGTACCGAAAACTCCCCTTTCGCCTGCAGGTCAGCGTGGTAGGAGGAGCGTACCATCGGCCCGGACGCAACGTGGGTAAAGCCCATTTTCTCCCCGGTCAGCCTCAACTGGTCGAACTCCTCCGGCGTGACGTAGCGCGACACCGGCAAATGATGTGCGCTTGGTTGCAGGTATTGTCCAAGTGTCAGCATGTTGATGCCGTGTGCGCGCATGTCGCGCATGACTGCTTCGACTTCTTCCATCGCCTCCCCCAACCCAAGCATCAGGCCCGACTTGGTCGGCACTGAGGGATGCCGTTGCTTGAACTGCTCCAGCAAATCGAGAGACGTCTCGTAATCCGCTCCCGGACGCGCCTGCTTGTAGAGGCGCGGCACTGTTTCGAGGTTGTGGTTGAAGACATCGGGCGGCACCTCGTCGAGGATCGCAAGCGCCGTATCGACCCTTCCCCTGAAATCTGGCGTGAGGATCTCGATCACGATCCCAGGGTTCAGGCGGCGCGTCTCCGTGATGCAGGCAGCGAAATGCGCTGCACCACCTTCGCGCAAGTCATCACGGTCGACAGACGTGATCACCACATACTTAAGGCCCATTGCCTTGATCGTCTCGGCCATGTTCTTCGGTTCATCCGGATCGAGCGGATTCGGACGGCCGTGTCCCACGTCGCAAAACGGGCAACGCCGCGTGCAGATATCGCCCATGATCATGAACGTCGCCGTCCCGCTCTTGAAGCATTCACCGAGGTTCGGGCAATTGGCTTCCTCGCAGACCGTGTGCAGCTTGTTTTCGCGCAGCACTGCCTTGAGACGCTGCACCTCGCGCGAACCGGTGAACTCCGAGCGAATCCATTTCGGCTTGCGTAGATACTGCGACGGCTCCGTGGGAACAATCTTGATAGGTATGCGCGCCATCTTTTCGGCGCCGCGCATCTTCTCGCCGGCCTTGACGCTGCGTTGCTGAGCGGGTAGTACGTCCGCCGTGGTTTTCGGGTCGCTCATCGAACGCACTCAGCCACGGTAATAACGTTGCGGCGTGAACGGCGTCTTCGCCACTTCCACCGGAACCGGTTTGCCTCGCACGATTGCCTGCAGTGCGGTACCGAGCTTCGATTGCGCAGTCTCCACATACCCCATTGCGATCGGACCGCCAACGGTGGGACCAAAGCCGCCGCTGGTGACTTGGCCGATCGTGCGTCCTTCGCTATCCACAAGATCGGCCCCCTCACGCACTGGCATCCGGTCCTTGACGAGAAGGCCGACACGTTTGCGCGCAACGCCTTCGGCGAGCTGGCGCAAGACGACATCAGCGCCGGGATAACCGCCGCAGCGAGCACCATCTGCACGGCGGGCTTTTGACAATGCCCAGCCGAGGCTAGCCTCCACCGGCGTGGTGCCAGTGTCCATATCGTGTCCATACAGGCACAGGCCCGCTTCCAGGCGCAGGGAATCGCGCGCACCCAACCCAATGGGCGCCACTTCCGGTTGCGCGAGCAGCAGCCGCGCCAGCTCCTCGGCCTTGTGGTTGGGCACCGAGATTTCGAATCCGTCCTCACCCGTATAGCCGGAACGGCTGATGAAGCACTCCACGCCTACCAGCGTTACCTTCGCCGTGTTCATGAAAATCATCTTTGCGGTCTCAGGCGCCAGGCGTGCCATTACCACAGCCGCGCAAGGCCCCTGCAATGCCAACAATGCACGGTCCGCGAGCTCCTCGACCTTGCAGCGGCTGCCGATATGTTTCCTGAGATGCTCCATGTCTTGCTGCTTGCACGCAGCGTTGACCACGACGAACAGATGATCGCCCGCGTTGGACACCATGAGGTCGTCGAGGATGCCCCCCTCCTCGTTGGTGAACATCGCATAGCGTTGCATGCCGACCGGCAGGTCGACGATATCGACCGGCATCAGGGATTCCAGCGCTGAGGCGGCGTCAGCGCCAGACAAGCGTACCTGGCCCATGTGGGAGACGTCGAACAAACCCGCCTGCGTCCGCGTGTGCGCATGCTCCTTCAGGACGCCGGTTGGATACTGGACCGGCATCTCGTACCCCGCGAACGGAACCATGCGCGCGCCAAGTTCGACATGCAGGTTGTATAACGGTGTACGGGCAAGAGCTTGCGTGGTTTCCATCATTCCATTCCTTTTTTATTGAATCGCAAAAGATCGAATCAGCACTCGATCACATTGACTGCAAGCCCTCCGCGCGCAGTCTCCTTGTACTTGATCTTCATGTCGGCACCGGTCTCGCGCATGGTCTTGATGACCTTGTCGAGCGATACAAAATGGTGCCCGTTGCCGCGCAATGCCATGCGTGCGGCATTGATCGCCTTGATCGAGCCCATCGCATTGCGCTCGATGCACGGTACCTGGACCAGTCCGCCGATCGGATCGCAGGTCAGGCCAAGGTTGTGCTCCATCCCGATCTCGGCAGCATTCTCGACCTGTTCGGGTGTTCCGCCCATCACTTCCGTCAATGCCCCCGCAGCCATCGAACATGCCACGCCAACTTCCCCCTGGCAGCCCACTTCGGCGCCCGAAATCGATGCATTTTCCTTGTATAAGATACCGATGGCGGCCGCAGTCAGCAGGAAGCGAATCACGCCCTCCTCGTTCGCCCCCGGGACGAAGCGATGGTAGTAATGCAGGACAGCGGGAACGATGCCTGCCGCGCCATTCGTCGGCGCAGTCACCACGCGGCCGCCTGCTGCATTCTCTTCATTCACGGCAAGCGCGTACAGGTTGACCCAGTCCAGGGTGGTCAGCGGATCTCGCAGGTTGGCTTCAGGCTGGCTGGAAAGCTTTCGATACAATGCCGCTGCGCGACGAGCGACCTTCAGTCCACCGGGCAGGTTGCCTTCTTTCTCGCACCCACGCTTGACGCATTCCTGCATGACCTGCCAGATGCGTAGCAATCCGCGCCGCGTTTCCTCTTCCGGCCGCCATGCCCTCTCGTTCTCCAGCATCAGCTGGCTGATCGACATGCCTTTGTCACGGCATGTCGCGAGAAGCTGTTCGGCGCTTTTGAATGGATGGGAGACGACCGTCAAGTCCGGCACAATGCGATCAGCGCCAACGGCATCTTCGTTGACGACAAAGCCGCCGCCTACGGAGTAATAGACCTTGCTTTCGATCTCGCCGCCGTTGGCGTCATACGCGGTGAAGCGCATGCCGTTTGGATGATGGGGCAGCGATTGCCGCTTGTAGAGCAGCAAGTGTTCGCTCTCAACGAAGGGAATCTGCACCTCGCCCAGCAGCGCAATCGTCTTGCCAGCCCGCACTTGCGCAAGCCTCTCGTCGATCGTATCGGTGTCGACCGTGTTCGGCGCCTCGCCAAGCAGGCCAAGCATGACGGCCTTGTCGCTGCCGTGTCCCTTGCCGGTCGCCCCCAGCGAGCCGTACAGCTCTGCCTTGACGCTGCCAACCCCTGAAAGCCGGCCGGCATCCTTGACACCGCTGATAAATTGCAACGCGGCGCGCATCGGACCCACGGTATGGGAACTCGACGGTCCGATGCCGATCTTGAACAACTCGAAAACACTGATGGCCATTTCATCCGCCTTTGCTGCCGGACCGCGGCCCCGCATGCTGATACCGTTCCAATACACTCAACTGGCCGCCCGGAACATTACTGCTTCCGGGCGGCCCCTTGCCGGCTTACTCGTAGTCCGACATCGGCGGGCACGCGCAGACCAGGTTACGGTCGCCGTACACGTTGTCGACACGGCCAACCGGCGGCCAGTACTTGTTGCCGCGTAGCGAAGCAACCGGGAATGCGGCCTTTTCGCGCGAGTACTTGCGGTTCCACTCGCCGGCAATATCCATCGCCGTGTGAGGCGCATGGCGCAGTACGCTTTCCTCTGCAGTGACGGCACCGTTCTCAACTTCACGAATTTCTTCGCGGATCGCGATCATCGCCTCACAGAAGCGGTCAAGCTCATCCTTGCCTTCACTCTCGGTCGGCTCGATCATGAGCGTGCCCGGAACCGGGAATGACATCGTTGGCGCATGGAAGCCGAAGTCCATGAGACGCTTGGCCACGTCATCCACCGTGACGCCCGTCGCATCCTTCAGCGGACGCAGGTCGACGATGCATTCATGGGCGACAATGCCGTTCTCGCCCGCGTACAGGATCGGATAATGCGGCGCAAGACGCTTCGCGATGTAGTTTGCGTTGAGGATTGCCACTTGGCTCGCATCCTTCAGCCCCTGGCGTCCCATCAGCTTGATGTAGGTCCAGCTGATCGGCAGGATGCTGGCGCTGCCCCACGGAGCAGCACAGACCGGCGCGGTATGGTTTTCCATTGCGCGATGGCCCGGCAGGAAAGGCGCCAGATGCGATTTCACCGCGACCGGGCCGACGCCCGGACCGCCACCGCCGTGCGGAATGCAGAAAGTCTTATGCAGGTTCAGGTGCGACACGTCGCCGCCGAACTCGCCAGGCGCGCACAAGCCCACCATGGCGTTCATGTTTGCGCCGTCGATGTAGACCTGGCCGCCGTGCGTATGGACGATCTCACAAATCTCGCGCACCGCTTTCTCGAACACGCCGTGCGTGGATGGATAGGTGATCATGATCGCCGCGAGGTCGGCAGCATGCTTCTCAGCCTTCGACTTCAGGTCCGCGACGTCGACGTTGCCACGTTCGTCGCACGCGACGACAACCACTTGCATGCCAACCATTTGCGCAGTTGCCGGATTGGTGCCGTGGGCCGAGCTCGGAATCAGGCAGACGTTGCGATGCCCTTCCCCGCGACTCTTGTGATAGGCGCGGATCGCGAGCAGGCCGGCATATTCGCCCTGCGAGCCGGCGTTCGGCTGTAGCGATACCGCATCGTAGCCAGTGCAAGCGACGAGCATCTGCTCCAGTTCGGTAATCAGCTGCTGGTAACCCTGTGCCTGGTCGAGTGGCGCGAACGGATGGATGCTGCCGAACTCTTTCCAGGTCACCGGAATCATTTCGGTCGTCGCATTCAGCTTCATCGTGCACGAACCGAGCGGAATCATGGTGCGGTCGAGTGCCAGATCCTTATCAGACAGCGCGCGCAGGTAGCGCAACATCTGGGTTTCGGAATGATGAGTATTGAATACCGGATGGGTCAGGTATGCGCTCGTCCGCACGAGTGCGGCCGGAATGCGATCAGCGGCATCCGCCTCGCACGCGTCAAACGAAGGCACCGCCTTGCCGCCGGCAAGGATCTGCCACAGTGTTTCGACGTCTTCGCGCGTGGTCGTTTCGTCGATCGAAATGCCGATCGTGGTTGCATCCACTTCCCGCAGATTGATCGCCTGGCTGCGCGCTGCGGCATGGATATCTTGCGTAGGTGCTCCCGTCCGGACCGTGATCGTGTCAAAGAACGAGGCGGTGGGCACGTCAAGATCCAACCTGCGCAGGCCCTCGACAAGGGTCGACGCGAGGCGATGCACGCGTTGCGCGATGGTCTTCAGGCCTTGCGGACCGTGGTAGACGGCGTACATGCTCGCGATATTGGCAAGCAGCACCTGCGCCGTGCAGATGTTGCTAGTCGCCTTCTCGCGGCGGATATGCTGCTCGCGCGTCTGCATCGCAAGGCGGTACGCCTTTTCTCCATGGCTGTCGATCGATACACCCACTACACGGCCAGGCATGACGCGCTTGTTTTCGTCCTTCGTCGCGAAGTAGGCGGCGTGTGGTCCGCCGTATCCGAGCGGCACACCAAATCGTTGCGCCGAACCGATCGCCACATCCGCGCCGAATTCGCCAGGTGGCGTAAGCATGGTGAGGGCGAGCAGGTCGGCAGCCACAACGACGAGCGCATTCTTGGCATGCGCCTTCGCCACGGTGTCGGCGTAGTCATTGATCTCGCCGTTCAGCGCAGGATATTGCAGCAGCACGCCGAAGCATTCGGTCTGGTCGAGATCCTTGCGATGGTCGCCAACGACGACTTCCACGCCGATCGGCTCGGCGCGAGTGCGCACGACGTCGATGGTCTGCGGGAAGCAATCCTGCGACACGAAGAATACCTTGCTCTTGCTCTTCGACAGGCGCTGGCAAAAGGTCATGGCTTCCGCAGCAGCGGTCGCCTCGTCCAGCAGCGACGCGTTGGCGATTTCCAGGCCAGTCAGGTCGGAGATCATGGTCTGGAAGTTCAGCAGCGCCTCCAGGCGGCCCTGCGAAATCTCCGGCTGGTACGGCGTGTAAGCCGTGTACCAGGCCGGATTTTCGAGCAGGTTGCGCAGGATGACATTCGGCGTAAGGGTATCGTAGTAGCCCATGCCGATGAACGACTTGAACACCTTGTTCTTCGAGGCGATCTTCCGCAGCTCATCGAGCACTTCAGGCTCGCTGCGTGCGGCACCCAGGTTCAGCGGAGCTTCGGAGTGAATCGCGTCGGGAATCACCTTCCGAATGAAGGCGTCCATCGATTCGAAGCCCAGCGTTGCCAGCATGGCGTTGCGGTCGGCCTCGCCGGGTCCGATATGCCTGTCGATGAAATCCGTGTGCTGCTGCAAATCCTCGAAAGCAGCCCGTTTCTGAACCATGGTTACCTCTCAATACGAAAAAAAGTAATGTGCCGCGTCGCGACGCGGCGTAGCCGCCGGCGGCCGTTAGCCCTGCGACTCGACGTAAGCCTTGTAACCGGCTTCATCCATCAAGCCGTCCAGGTCGCTCGCCTGGCTAACCTTGAACTTGAAGAACCAGCCCGCGCCCATCGGGTCTTCGTTGACCTTGCCCGGCTCGTCCGCCAGCGTGCCATTCACTTCGGTGACGACGCCTGCAACGGGCATGTTGATTTCGCCTGCTGCCTTGACGGATTCAATGACAGCTGCCTCTTCACCCTTGGCGAGCTCCTTGCCGGCTTCCGGCAACTGCACGAAAACCAGGTCGCCGAGATGATCCTGAGCGTAGTCGGTGATCCCGACGGTGACCAGACCATCCCCCTCTATGCGCAGCCACTCGTGTTCCTGCGTGTACATGGTCTTGCTCATCTTCTCATCTCCTAAAGTTGATTGATCAAAGTGCCGGGGGCAATAGGGAAACCTGTTTGCTGCAGCGATGGTACGCCGCTTTCCATGTTCGTGCGGCGTACCTTCCGAAGTGCTTGAGCCGCTATCGGCGCAGCTTATTCTTGCGGCAAAATTTTAGAGGGTTCCATGTTTTTATTGTATTCAATTGAACCTTCCTAACATTTAACTTTTCAATTTTCCTCGGCTTGTTTGACGTTTTCCAAAAATCGTGCCGCTGAAATTTTCATTGTCGAAAGCACAGGAGCATTGCAGTTTTTTGAACCGAAAAATGAGGAAATGCGGAAGTGATACGGGAGGCGAATGGAATTCACCCCCGTGAGACACGCAGGCAAGGCAGGACGTTCCTGACGGAAGTAAAGATGGAGATGATGTGGTGCCCGAGACCGGAATCGAACCGGTACGCCCCCTCTCGGGTAAGCGGCGGATTTTAAGTCCGCTGTGTCTACCAATTTCACCACTCGGGCCTGTGCGGTATCGATAGACCGGTCGCACAAGTAAAAAAAGCGCACGCGGCGCTTTTTTTGGAAAACTGGAGGCGGGGGTCGGAATTGAACCGGCGTAGACGGCTTTGCAGGCCGCTGCATAACCACTTTGCTACCCCGCCACGGGAGGGTATTTTAACCACAAAACTGAAACAGTGCTTCGTCCGTCGTTTGGCGATTCAACTCCACCGCCGGACAAGCTTGGAAGCAGCGACACTTCCAGCTGAAACTGGAGCGGGAAAAGTGTCTCGAACCCTCGACCTCAACCTTGGCAAGGTTGCGCTCTACCAACTGAGCTATTCCCGCACAAACTTTCATGCGCTTTCGCAAACTTGGCGCGAGGCACCAACCTTGCGAAATAAAAAAGGAAGCTTGTGTAAGCTTCCTTTCAGAATCTTGGAGCGGGAAAAGGGTCTCGAACCCTCGACCTCAACCTTGGCAAGGTTGCGCTCTACCAACTGAGCTATTCCCGCGTCGTTCACAACAGACGCACATTATAGACACATGACATTCTTTGTCAAGCGTAGATGCCTTTCAGGCACGGAACTCGGCCTTCTCCTTGATCAGCGGCCATGCCTTCTGGAGATAGTAAAACATGGACCAGACCGTCAGCACCGCGGCGATCACCAGCAGCCAGGCGCCCCAGAGCCGTGTATCGATCACGCCGAACAGCGTGTCACTGTAAAGCAGCATCGGGATTGCAACCATTTGGGCGGTCGTCTTGATCTTGCCGATCGAACTGACGGCAACCGATTTCGATGCGCCGATCTGTGCCATCCACTCGCGCAATGCAGAGATGGCGATTTCGCGCCCGATGATGATGAATGCGATAACGGCGTTAACGCGGTCGAATTCGACAAGGACCAGCAAGGCGCCGGCCACCATCAGCTTGTCCGCCACCGGATCGAGGAAGGCGCCGAATGCCGACGTTTCATTCCAGCGGCGCGCGAGGAAACCGTCGAACCAATCCGTCACCGCCGCAACGATGAAAATCGCCGTCGATGCCATCCCTTTCGAATAGGGGGACAACCAGGTGTCTGGCAGGTAAAACACGCCAACCACGAGCGGGATAAGCGCCACGCGCAGCCAGGTGAGCAGGATTGGGATATTGAAGGGCATAGTCGGCGCCTGTGAATAATCCCGATTATCGCGTGGAAACTGCATTCCCCGCAAATCGTGGTGCGATGCAGGCGGCCGTCAATGCAATTGCTTGTAGATTTCTTCGGCGAGTTTGCGCGAAATGCCTTCCACCGACGCCAGTTCTTCGACGCTTGCGTCCGCCACGCCTCGCAGCCCGCCGAAGCGCGCAAGAAGCTTCTGGCGACGCTTCGCGCCGATTCCTTCGATGTCCTCCAACTTGGAACTCTGGCGAGCCTTTGCGCGCTTGGCGCGCATCCCGGTGATTGCGAAACGATGGGCCTCGTCCCGAATCTGCGCGATCAACATCAGGGCCGCAGATTCCTTTCCCAACTCGAGGGAAGGCCTGTCGTCCGCGAAGATCAGCGTCTCAAGCCCCACCTTGCGCCCCTCTCCCTTGGCCACGCCGACGATCAACCCGATATCCAGTCCGAGTTCGCTGAAGACTTGCCGAGCCATCTCGACCTGCCCCTTGCCGCCATCGACCAGGACAACGTCAGGCATGACACCCTCTCCGTTCGCCACTTTTTCGTAGCGGCGCGTCAGGACCTGCCGCATGGCGGCATAGTCGTCGCCCGGGGTGATGTCGTTGATGTTGTAGCGCCGGTATTCTCCGTTCTGCATCGCGTGGTGATGGAACACGACACAGGATGCCTGCGTCGCCTCGCCCTGCGTGTGGCTGATATCGAAGCATTCGATACGCAAGGAGTCGATGTCGGCAGCGTCGAGCCCCAGCGCATCTACCAGTGCGCGTGTGCGTGCTTTCTGCGAACCCTGCTCCGACAGAAGGCGTGCGAGAGCGATCTCCGCGCCCTTCTGCGCCATCTCAAGCCACTGGCGCCGCTGCCCCTGGGGCTGGAAGACCAGCGAGATGCGATGGCCGCACTGCTCCATCAGGGCCATCATCAGTGCCGGCTCATCCAGTTCCACATTGAGGATGATGATCGACGGCACGAAGGTTTCGATGTAATGCTGCGCGAGGAAGGCCTTCAGTACCTCGGCTTCGACGTCCGCCTGCGACTCTGCCAATGCGTCGTCTACGTGCGACGGAAAATACGCCCTGTCCCCAAGGTGCCGCCCGCCGCGAACCATGGCGAGGTTGACGCAGGCGCGGCCGCCCTGCACGACCACCGCAATCACGTCGATATCCGCATCCCCTACCGTTTCCATTGCCTGCTGGTGCAGCACGCGTGAAAGAGCAGAGATCTGGTTGCGCACGCTTGCGGCCTGTTCGAACTTGAGCTCGGCGGCGAACCCGTGCATCTTTGCCTCAAGCTCTTCGAGCACTTCCTTCTGCCGCCCCCGCAGGAATTTTGCCGCGTTCTCGACATCGTGCGCATAGTCCTCTCGGCTGATGGCATTCACGCAGGGCGCG
>DASPMV010000006.1:0-45853 GCA_035626875.1 Noviherbaspirillum sp.
GCCGTCGCCGATACCGGGCTGAGAGTAGTGTCGGCCAATAAAGTTGTCAAGCAAGACAGGCCGGAGTGCGATCGCGTCTATCTTGGCGTCCCTTAAAAAATGTTCACGAGGAATTGATCCGTGCCGAAACATCGGTTCCGCCCCGTTGACGTTCATCAATACAGGCGGAATGTCGTGAACAATAGAATAACAACTATTCCGCAGCGACATTTTTCCATAGCGAAGCGCGCACTGTCATTGCTGAACCAGGTTTCGGTCTTGCGGCCGAAACGCCAGGAAATTCCTTTCTTATCTGGAGGATTGCATGGAATCTCAATATGGAACAAGCGCGAGCATGGCCCGTGCCTATACCAGCGAAGAAGCCCACGCGCGCCCAAGTAACACACAGCGTCAAACAGTCAATACAGCAGGAATGAACATGCGCTCCGCCAATTCAGGTTTCGACATTTCCAGTCCGAAAGAATTCAAGTTTCAGCAACTCGCAATGATGTCCATCAGTCCCATCGTCCGATCCATCCAGCGGTGGTGGTTGCAACGTGCCGAGCAGCATTACCTGATTTGCGCCGACGTCGAGCAACAACGCGCACGCGAAGCGCAGATGAACGTGGCCTACTATCAAAAACGCGCTGCACTCGCTCGTTCCGCCCGTAATTAGGCTGCCCGCACACTGTTTGCGTGCCCGTCATGCCGGCACGCAAACGCGTCCTCGCATCATGCTGCCTGCGCCTCTGTCGCAAAATTCGCAGCCGCCTCCATATCCACCGCAACAATCCGCGATACGCCCTGCTCCTGCATCGTGACACCGATGAGTTGCTGGGCCATTTCCATCGCGATCTTGTTGTGCGAAATGAAGAGGAACTGTGTTTGCGAGGACATGCGCTTGACCATGTTGCAGAAGCGCTCGGTGTTGGCGTCGTCGAGCGGCGCATCCACCTCATCCAGCAGGCAGAACGGCGCCGGGTTGAGCTGGAACATCGAGAACACGAGCGCGGTTGCCGTCAGCGCCTTTTCGCCGCCCGACAGCAGGTGAATCGTCGCGTTCTTCTTGCCCGGCGGCTGCGCCATCACCTGCACGCCTGAATCGAGGATTTCCTCGCCGGTCATGATGAGCTTCGCCTGGCCCCCGCCGAACAGCACCGGGAACAGCTCGCCGAAATGCTTGTTCACCTTGTCGAAGGTGTCCTGCAGCAGTTCGCGCGTTTCCTTGTCGATCTTGTTGATGGCATCTTCCAGCGTGGTGATGGCTTCGGTCAGGTCCGCATGCTGGGAGTCGAGGAATTTCTTGCGCTCCGAGGCCTCGGCAAGTTCGTCCAGCGCGGCAAGGTTCACGGCGCCCAGGGCGGCAATTGCGTTGGTGAGGCGAGTGACTTCGCCCTGCAGGTAGGAAGGGCGCAGGTCGCTGTTCAGCTTTTCGGCCAGCGCCGATTCATCAGCCTGCGCTTCGATGAGGTGCTGCGCATACTGTTCCTGGTTCAGGCGTGCCGCCTGTTCCTTCAGCTGCAGCTCCATGATCTTGTCGCGTTGCGGCTGGAGACTGCGCTCGGCTTGCAGGCGCGATTCTTCCGCGTGACGCAATTGCTGGGTCAGCTGGTCCAGTTCATGGCGCGCATCCGCCAGCGCACGCTCCTGGTCGCTACGCTTCTCAAGCAAGTCCTGCAGGCCGGCCTGTGCCGCCTGGTCATCGAGGCTCTCAAGCTCGAGGCTACCCTGCTGCATGCTTGCGAACAGGCGGGCCGACTGCTCCAGTGCCGTCGCGATGCTGCGCTTCAGTTCTTCGATCTTGTTGCGATGCGCCTTCTCGGCGAACTCCGCTTCCTGCGCAGCGCGTTCGAGTTCACGCAGGCGCAGGCGCGCATCGTTGAGCTGCTGCTCCTTCGCCAGATAATCGGTCTGGCCGGTCTCGTGCTTTTCCTGCAGTTCAGCCAGTTCGATGTCGAGTTGTTCGAATTTCTCTTCGGACTCCGCCTTGGCCTGCTGCTGTTCCGCTTCCTGCGCGGCAATTTCCGCGAGGTCGGATTCAATCTGCGTGCTCCGCTGGTTGAAGCGGTCCTGGACTTCGGAGAGCTTCATCACCTCGAGTTGCAGGGTGTGCACGGTCTGCGTCAACTGGCTGACGCGCTGGCGCAATTCGCCAAGGCGTTGCGTCGCTTGCGTAAGTGCGGCCTCGGCGCGGACCGCGCGTGACTTCGCCTCATCGGCCAGCATTTGCTGTGCACGCAGTTGCTTGGTGATGTTCTCGATTTCCTGCTGGCGCGCCAGCATGCCGTCCTGTTCGGAGTCGGAGGCATAGAAACGGACGCTGGTCTTGCCGATAACGTGCCCCTGCTTCGTGACGAAGTAACCGCCGAACGGCAACCTGGCGCGATCGACGAAAGCCGCATTCGTGTCCTCGGCGACGAAGACGTTGTGCAGCCAGTCCTGCATCAGGGCGCGCAAGCCGGGGTCGTTCAATTGCAGCAGGCTGATGAACGGTTTCAGGCCGGCCGGGGCCTCAAGCGGCGCGGCAGCACCGGCGGCATTCGGCGTGAACAGCGCCAGCTTGGCGGGCGGCGCGTCGTTGAAGAAGGCCTTTGCCCAGTCCAGGTTCGACATTTCCAAAGCGGAAGTACGTTCGCGCAGGACGGATTCCAGCGCGGTTTCCCAGCCCTGGTCGATGTGCAGCTTTTGCCACAGGCGCGGCAGTTCGCCGAGCTCATGCTTTTTCAGCCAGGGCTGGACCTTGCCCTGCGTTTGCACGTTTTCCTGCAGCTGCTTCAGTGCGACCAGGCGTGCCTCAAGCTGCGCATTGTTCGCGGTCTCGGTATTCAGTTGCTGCTGCGCGGCACGCCGTTCTTCCTCGAGCTGGGGCTGCTGCTCCTGCGCCGACTCCAGCTGCTCCCTCGCCTCTTCCAATGCCGCCTGCTTTTCTTCGAGCTGCATTTTCAGGTTGCTCAAGTGCGCAGTGTCAGGCATTGCCATGCCGCTCTTTTCCTGCTGCAGGCGTTCCTTGCGGGACGCGAGGTTGGCGAGGATGTTCGATGCGTTGCGCTGGTGCGCCGATTCGAGTTCGATCTGCTGTTGGACCTGCATGATCTTGCCGCGCGACTCGGTGGTTGCAAGCTGCGCTTCGCGCCATGCCTGCTCCAGAGCCGGCAGGTTGTCGTGCTGCGTTTGCGCGGCCTGTTGCGCCTGTTCGACGAGCAAGCCGCGTTCCTCGAGGTGCATTTCGGCTTCCTCGAGTTCTTCCTGTTGCTGCTGGCCCTGGCGTTGCCATTGGTCACGCTGCGCCGTCAGCGAATTGAGCTGGGACTGCAAGCGGTTGCGCGACTCGATGACGAACCTGATCTGCGCCTCGAGACTGCCGATTTCCGAGTTGGTCTGGTAGAGGTGCCCCTGTGCCGTGTGCATCCGGTCGCCGGCGGCGTAGTGCGCCTGGCGCATATGCTCCAGCTCCGTCTCGACGTGGCGCAGTTTTGCCGTTTGCTCTTCGAGCTCGGTCTGCGCGCGCTCGATGTCGCGGAAGTACTTTTCCTGCTCCGCCTTGGCTTCGTTCTTGCGCAGCAGCCACAGCAGTTTCTGCTTCTCGTCCTGGTCGGCCTGCAGCTCGCGGAACTTCTGTGCGACGGCGGCCTGGGCTTCCAGCTTTTCGAGGTTGGTGCCGAGTTCGCGCAGGATGTCTTCGACCCGCGTGAGGTTCTCGCGGGTATCGTGCAGGCGGTTTTCGGTTTCACGGCGGCGCTCCTTGTACTTGGAAACGCCCGCGGCCTCTTCCAGGAAGATGCGCAGGTCTTCCGGACGCGCTTCAATAATGCGCGAAATCATGCCCTGGCCAATGATTGCGTAGGCGCGCGGACCGAGGCCGGTGCCAAGGAAGATGTCCTGGATGTCACGGCGGCGCACCGCCTGATTGTTGATGTAATACGTTGAGGTGCCGTCCCGCGTCAGCGTACGCTTGACCGCGATCTCGGCGTACTGACTCCACTGGCCGGCGGCACGTCCGTCGCTGTTGTCGAAGACGAGTTCCACGGAAGCGCGACCGGCCGGCTTGCGGCTGGTCGAGCCGTTGAAGATCACGTCCTGCATCGACTCGCCGCGCAACTCGGAAGCCTTGGATTCGCCCAGCACCCACCGAACCGCGTCCATGATGTTGGACTTGCCGCAACCATTCGGCCCGACCACGCCAACCAGCTGGCCAGGCACCTGGAAGTTGGTCGGATCGACGAAGGACTTGAATCCGGATAATTTAATGGAATTTAGACGCACTTTATCGACTGTTCTTGACTAGTTGGAGCAGGCGCTTGATGCCGCCTCGGGAAAGGGGCCTATCATAACATTTCGCATCCCCCGATCATCACTTTTACCTAGGGAAATCCCCCCGGCGCAGGCGGGGCGCCGACGGTATAATGCCGCCTTTGGTCTTTTTGCATCCCACCTCTTTCAGCCGAGCCCTTCCCCGTGAATCCGCTGTTAAAAAAATTACAACCCTACCCCTTCGAAAAGCTGAAGCAGTTGTTTGCGGACGTCAAGCCGAACGCCACCTACAGACCCATCAGCCTAGGCATTGGTGAGCCTAAGCATCCGACGCCGGACTTGATCAAGAAAGCCTTGAGCGACAATCTTGGCGGATTGGCAAGTTACCCGACCACCGCGGGCTCCGAGGCATTGCGTGAGGCTATTGCCGGTTGGCTCGAACGACGGTACGGGCTTCCGAAGATTGACGCAACTACGCAGATATTGCCGGTGAACGGCTCTCGCGAAGCCTTGTTTGCCCTCGCACAGACAGTCATTGATCCAACGGGCGGCGACGCACTGATCATGTGCCCGAACCCGTTCTACCAGATCTATGAGGGCGCCGCTTACCTGTCCGGGGCGCAGCCGTATTTCGTGAATTCCGATCCGTCGCGCAATTTCGCTCCGGACTTCAAGAGCGTCCCGGCCGACATCTGGCCGCGCGTCCAGCTGCTCTATATCTGCTCGCCCGGCAACCCGACCGGCGCCGTCCTCAACCTGGATGACTGGAAGGAATTGTTCGACCTGTCGGACAAGTACGGTTTTGTCATTGCGTCTGACGAGTGCTATTCCGAAATCTTCTTCAAGTCCGAAGCGCCGCTGGGCGGCATGGAAGCGGCGCACAAGCTTGGCCGTTCGGGCTATCCGCGTCTCGTCTCGTTCTCGAGCCTGTCCAAGCGCTCGAACGTCCCCGGCATGCGTTCCGGCTTCGTCGCAGGCGACGCCGAAATCCTGAAGAAATACCTGCTGTACCGCACTTACCACGGCAGCGCGATGAGCCCATCGGTGCAGGCAGCGTCCATCGCCGCCTGGAACGATGAACAGCACGTCGAGGAAAACCGTGCAAAGTACATCACGAAGTTCAACCAGGTCACGCCGCTGCTGGAAGAAGTGCTCGACGTGCGCCTGCCCGACGCCAGTTTCTACCTCTGGGCGAAGGTCGACCGCTACAGCGGCATGTCCGATACCGAATTCGCGAAGCGCCTGTACGCCGAATATAATGTGACGGTATTGCCTGGAAGTTATCTGGCCCGCGAAGCGCATGGCGTTAACCCGGGACAGAACCGCGTCCGTATGGCGCTCGTGGCCGAGGTGGACGAATGCCTCGAAGCCGCGCAACGCATCGTCGAATTCACCAAGAAATTATCCTGATCCATCAACTTGAGAAGCAAAGCAAATGACTCAACAACTCCAGCAGATCATTGACCAGGCCTGGGAAGACCGCGCCAATTTTTCTCCGAAGTCCGCACCGGCGGAAGTGCGCGACGCCGTCGCCCATGTCCTTGAGCAGCTCAACCAGGGCACCCTGCGCGTGGCGCAGAAGGACAGCGGCAGCTGGGTGGTGAACCAATGGATCAAGAAGGCCGTGCTCCTGTCCTTCCGCCTCGAAGACAACGTGCCGATGCCCGCGGGCGGCAACATGCAGTTCTACGACAAGGTTCCGACCAAGTTCGCCAATTACACGGCTGAGGATTTCGCCAAGGGCGGCTTCCGCGTTGTGCCCCCGGCCGTTGCCCGCCGCGGCAGCTTCATCGGCAAGAACGTCGTGCTGATGCCGTCCTACGTCAACATCGGCGCCTATGTCGATGAAGGCGCCATGGTCGACACGTGGGCCACCGTCGGCTCCTGCGCGCAGATCGGCAAGAACGTCCACCTGTCCGGCGGCGTCGGCATCGGCGGCGTGCTCGAACCGATGCAGGCCAACCCGACCATCATCGAAGACAACTGCTTCATCGGCGCGCGCTCGGAAATCGTCGAAGGCGTGATCGTCGAAGAGAACTCCGTGATTTCGATGGGCGTGTACATCGGCCAATCGACCAAGATCTACGACCGTGCCACCGGCGAAGTCACCTACGGCCGTGTTCCGGCGGGTTCCGTCGTAGTCTCGGGCAACCTGCCCTCCGCCGACGGCAAGTACAGCCTGTACTGCGCCGTCATCGTCAAGCGCGTGGATGCGAAGACCCGCGCCAAGACGGGCATCAATGAGCTGCTGCGCGACGCCTGATCGTGTGATGGCAGGCCGCCTGACGGCGGCCTTTTTCATCTGGCCACCTAGGAGAGCATCATGGCAATGGACCGTCTGTTCCAGCTGATGAAGGACAAGAAGGCATCGGACCTGTTCATGACCGTGAACTCGCCGATCCATATCAAGATCAACGGACACCTGCTTCCCGTCAACCAGCAAAAAATGGACAACGCGACCATCAAATCGCTGCTGGCCGAGGTCACGTCCGCAAAACAGCTGCAGGAACTGGAAGACCACAACGAACTCAACATGGGCATTCCCGTCCCAGGTGTCGGCAGCTTCCGCCTTTCCGCCTTCCGCCAGCGCGGCAGCATCTCGGCGGTGTTCCGGTACATCCCCGGGGAAATTCCGCGTCTTGCCGATCTGAACGTCCCCCCGGTGCTGGCAGAAGTCATCATGGAAAAGCGCGGCCTCATCCTGGTCGTGGGCTCGACGGGATCGGGCAAGTCCACCACGATTGCCGCGATGCTGGATCATCGCAACGCGAGCAAGACCGGCCATATCCTGACGCTGGAAGATCCGATCGAATTCCTGTTCTCGAACAAGAAATCCATTGTCAACCAGCGCGAGATCGGCACCGACGCGGATAGCCTGCACATCGCGCTCAAGAACGCGCTGCGCCAGGCTCCGGACTGCATTCTCATCGGCGAGATCCGGGACAAGGAAACCATGGGCAACGCCCTTGCGTATGCACAGTCCGGCCATCTCGTCGTGGCCACGCTGCACGCGAACAACAGCTACCAGGCGCTGACCCGCATCATCAACTTCTATCCGCTGGAGACGCGCCCTTCCCTGCTGGTCGACCTCTCGGTCACCATCAAGGCAATCATTTCGCAGCGCCTTGTGCAGGCCAAGGATGGCGGAAGGCGCGCGGCGGTCGAAGTGCTGCTGAACACCCGCCACGTCGCGGAACTGATCGAACAGGGCGAAATCAGCCAGATCAAGGAAGCGCTCGAAAAGAGCATGGCCCCCGGTTCGCAGACCTTCGAACAAGCGCTCATGCAACTCATCCACGATGGCGTGATCACGCAGGAAGAGGCGCTGGCCAATGCCGACTCGGCGACCAACCTCTACTGGCTGATCAACAATTCCCAGGGCAAGAAACCCGAGCCCGAACCGGAACCCAAGAAGGACGAAGGCCCCACCTTCACCGAATTCACGTTGAACGTTTGATCCATGGCAGTCACACTCTACGGCATTCCCAATTGCGATACGGTCAAGAAGGCAAGGACCTGGCTGGACCAGAACGGTGTCGCGTACACCTTCCATGATTTCAAGAAGGCCGGCCTCACGCCGGCGCATGTGGACGGCTGGCTGAAGCAGGTGCAATGGGACGTGCTGGTTAACCGCAAGGGAACGACCTGGCGCGCGCTTTCCGACGAAAGAAAGGCCGCCGTCAGTGACGCGGACAGCGCTGCGGTGCTGATGCTGGAGTCCCCCTCGGTCATCAAGCGCCCCGTCCTCGACTTCAACGGGACGACCCACGTTGGTTTTACCGATGCCGGCTACCAACAGATCTTCAAGAAGTAATCCATGAGCAAGACACTCGCGCTGACTGAAGAACTCATCGCCCTGTCCTCCGTGACACCGGACGACAAGGGCTGCCAGCGCCGCCTGATCGAACTGCTGGAGCCGCTCGGTTTCAAGTGCGAAACCATCGAATCCGGCGGCGTGACCAACCTCTGGGCGCGGCGCGGCACTGCGCAGCCCCTGGTTGTCTTCGCCGGCCACACTGACGTCGTTCCGACCGGCCCGCTCGATCAATGGCATTCGGATCCCTTCGTACCGACGCAACGTGACGGCAAACTTTACGGGCGTGGCGCTGCGGACATGAAGACGTCCATTGCCGCCATGGTCGTCGCTGTCGAGGAGTTCACTGCAGCGCATCCGGCCCACCCCGGCTCCATCGCCTTCCTGCTGACCAGCGACGAGGAAGGTCCTGCAACTGACGGCACCGTCGTCGTGTGCGACATGCTCAAGGCGCGCGACGAGCAGCTCGACTACTGCATCGTCGGCGAACCGACCTCGTCCGACCAGCTCGGCGACGTGATCAAGAACGGCCGCCGGGGTTCGATGTCGGGCAAGCTCATCATCAAGGGCGTCCAGGGCCACATCGCCTATCCGCAATTGGCGAAGAATCCGATCCACCTCGCCGCGCCCGCGCTGGCCGAGCTCGCAGCCGAAAAATGGGACGACGGCAACGAGTACTACTTGCCCACGTCCTGGCAGATGTCGAACATCCACGCCGGCACCGGCGCCACCAACGTCATTCCCGGCGAAGTGGTCGTCGATTTCAATTTCCGCTTCTCGACCGCCAGCACCGTCGAGGGCCTGC
This sequence comes from Noviherbaspirillum sp., assembly GCA_035626875.1. Lineage (GTDB taxonomy): Bacteria > Pseudomonadota > Gammaproteobacteria > Burkholderiales > Burkholderiaceae_D > Noviherbaspirillum. The sequence goes on from DASPMV010000006.1 coordinate 8,850, forward strand.
AGAAGCGGGTACACGCGATCCTGAACAAGTACGACTTCGAATACGACATCAAGTGGACCATCGGCGGCCGCCCCTTCCTGACGCCGCGCGGCACGCTGAGCGACGCGATCACGGCGGCGATCAAGGCCGAAACGGGACTGGATGCGGATCTGTCGACCACCGGCGGCACATCCGACGGACGCTTCATCGCGCAGATCTGTCCGCAGGTGATCGAATTCGGCCCGCCGAACGGCAGCATCCACAAGATCGACGAACACATTGAGCTGCGGCATATCGACCCGCTCAAGAACATCTACAGACGCACGCTGGAAAATCTCCTGCTGTAGAACAAACCCCAGCCCTCTCCACCAGAGGGGGACCAAGGCACCCGATGCCGCACAGAACCCAGGCTTCCTCCATGACTCCAAACGAATTCACTACCATCCGCGACCTGCTCCGTTATGCGGTCACCCGCTTCAACACCGCCAAGCTGTTCTTCGGCCATGGCAGCAGCAACGCATTCGACGAAGCGGCCTACCTGATCCTGCATACACTCCAGCTTCCGCTCGACAAACTGGAGCCCTTCTATGACGCACGCCTGCTTCCGGACGAAATCGCGGCAACGCTGAAAGTGATTGACCGCCGGGCAGCGGAGCGCGTCCCTGCCGCATACCTGACGAACGAAGCCTGGCTGGGCGACTACCGCTTCTACGTTGACGAGCGCGTGATCGTTCCCCGTTCCTTTATCGCGGAACTCATTCCCGACCATTTCGCCCCCTGGGTGGACGATCCGGAATCCGTCGAGAACATCCTCGAACTATGTACCGGCTCAGGCTGCCTACCCATCATGCTGGCCGACGCTTTCCAGAATGCGCACGTGGACGCCGTGGATATCTCTCCCGACGCCCTTGCTGTCGCACGGCGTAACGTCGACGACTATGACTTGCAGGATCGCATCACGCTGATCGAGTCGGACCTGTACACGAACGTTCCGAAGAAGAAATACGACCTGATCGTTACCAACCCGCCCTACGTCAACGCGACATCGATGGGCAAGCTGCCGCAGGAATACCTGTGCGAGCCGCAGATCGCGCTTGCCGGCGGCGACGACGGCATGGACCTTGTCCGCAAGATCGTCGCAGGAGCGGCCGAACGCCTCACCCCGAACGGCGTGCTGGTGGTTGAAATCGGTAACGAGCGTGAATTCGCCGAGGCAGCCTTCGCCGACCTCGAACTGACCTGGCTCTCCACCAGCGCCGGGGATGACGCCGTGTTCCTGCTGACTGCCGACCAGTTGACCGCACAATGATCCGTTTCCTGCAAGTCAGCCTTACGCGCGGCATCAAGCCGCTGCTGGAAGGCGTGGACCTGACGCTGAATCCCGGTGAGAAAATCGGTCTCATCGGTGCCAATGGCGCGGGCAAGTCCAGCCTGTTCGCGATGTTGCGCGGGGAATTGCACGCCGACCTCGGCGAGGTCGACTTCCCCGCCAAGTGGCGGATGGCCTACGTTGCGCAGGAAACGCCCGCGCTGGACCGTCCTGCCATCGAATATGCGATCGACGGCGACGCCAACCTGCGCAAGCTGGAGGCCGAACTCGCGCAACTGGAAGGCACCTCGGGCTGCCACGCCGAGGGAACCCGTATCGCCGAACTGCATGCAGCACTGGCGGATGCGGACGCCTACACCGTTCGCTCCCGCGCCGAGCAATTACTCACCGGCCTCGGCTTCTCGATTGACCAGATGCAGCAGCCGGTAGCAAGCTTTTCCGGCGGCTGGCGCATGCGCCTGAACCTGGCCCAGGCCCTGATGTGTCCGTCCGACCTGCTGCTGCTTGACGAGCCGACCAACCACCTCGACCTCGATGCCATCATCTGGCTCGAAGACTGGCTCAAACGCTATCCGGGCACGCTAATCATCATCTCGCACGACCGCGATTTTCTCGACGGCGTCGTCAACGTGATCGTGCACATCGACGACAGGAAACTCAAGCGCTACGCGGGCAATTACTCGTCGTTCGAGACCCAGCGCGCGGCGCAGATCGCCCTCACGCAGGCTGCCTACGAAAAGCAGGCACGGCAGCGTGCCCACCTGCAATCCTTCATTGATCGTTTCAAGGCCAAGGCGACCAAGGCACGGCAGGCGCAAAGCCGCATGAAAATGCTGGCGAAGATGGAAGAAATTGCGCCCTTGCGCGCCGCAGCCGAGTTCTCATTCGAATTCCGCGAACCATTGAGCGCACCCAATCCCCTGCTGGTGATGGAAGATGTTGTCGCAGGTTATCGCATCGAGGATCCTGTCACGCACGAGACAAAGGAAAAGCCGATCGTCTCACGCATCGACTTCTCTCTCCAGACGGGCCAGCGCATCGGCCTTCTGGGCGTGAATGGCGCGGGCAAGTCGACGCTCGTAAAAACGATCGCGGGTGAAATCACTGCGCTTAGTGGCGACATGCGCTTCGGCAAGGGACTGTCGATCGGCTATTTCGCGCAGCACCAGGTGGAAATGCTCCGGCATGATGAGTCACCACTCTGGCATCTCGCGCGGATTGCGCCGACGACCCGCGAACAGGAGTTGCGCAATTTCCTCGGCGGGTTCAATTTCGGCGGCGACATGGTGACGAGCAAGATCGCGCCATTTTCCGGCGGCGAGAAGGCACGGCTCGCGCTTGCGCTGATCGTGTGGCAACGTCCCAACCTGCTGCTGCTCGACGAACCGACCAACCACCTCGACCTCGAAACGCGGGAGGCGCTCACCATGGCGCTTGCCCAATTCGAAGGCACACTCGTGCTGGTGTCCCACGACCGCCATCTGCTGCGCGCCACAACCGACCAGTTCATGATTGTGGCAGAAGGCAAGCTGCAACCTTTCGACGGCGACCTCGACGACTACCGCGACTGGCTGTTCAAGACCAAGCTTGGCAAGGCCGAACTCCCGGCAAGCGCATCCGAGAAGCCGAACAGCCAGCAGAGCGTCGGCACCGCATCGGAATCGCGCGAAGACCGACAGGAACGCCGCAGGCTGGAAGCGGAAGAACGCCAGCGCTTGTCCTCCTTGCGCAAACCCATCGAATCCCGGATCAAGCGCCTGGACGAGCAGATGGCGAAGCTGAACGTACGCAAAGCTGAAGTCGATGCACGCCTTGCCGACCCGGCGATCTACGACGACGCCAACAAGGAAGAATTGAAGGCCATGATCCTCGACCAGGCCTACATCGCGAAGGAACTGGAACAACTCGAAACCGAGTGGCTGGAACAACAGGAAGCGCTGGAAAAACTGTCTGCCTGACAGGCGGCGCGTCCGACGCCACCACGAACAGGAGGAATCGCATGAACGAAGTCGATCAGCCCTTGCAGGGCATCCGCGTGCTCGACCTCACCCGGCTGTTGCCCGGTCCGGTCGCTACCATGCACCTGGCAGACATGGGGGCAGAGGTCATCAAGATCGAAGACCCGGGGCTTGGGGATTACGCCCGCACCATGGGGCATGTCCGCAAGGAGGTGTCGCAGTTCTTCGTTGCCGTCAACCGCGGCAAGCAAGGCATGCGCCTCGACCTCAAGGATGCCGCTCAGCGCGAAACCTTCCTCACCATGGTGGAGTCCGCCGACGTGGTGGTGGAAAGTTTCCGACCAGGCGTCATGGACAAACTCGGCGTCGGCTGGAATACGCTTCGCGAACGCAATCCGAAGCTGGTGATGTGCGCCATCTCCGGCTACGGCAAGGATGGCCCGTTTGCCCAGCTGGCCGGCCATGACATCAACTATGTCGGCCTCGCAGGCATGCTGGAGCAGAACGTCGGCCCGGACGGCGTTCCGGCCCTGCCCAACCTGCAAATCGGCGATCTGCTTGGCGGTGCCCAGGCAGCAGTGCAAGGCATCCTCGCGGCGATTATCGGCGCCAAGGCAAGCGGCAAGGGGCGGTTTGTCGACGTTTCCATGACCGACGCGGTCTTCGCACACAACATCATGCCCCTGGTTGCCGTCAACAACTTTGGCCGGCCGGCAGAACCGGGCCGTGACCTGCTCACCGGCGGGGTACCCTGCTACAACGTCTATCGCACGTCCGACGGCCGTTTCATGGCGGTCGGTGCGCTCGAACTGAAATTCTGGGAAACCTGCTGCGACGTGCTCGAGCGGCCGGACCTCAAGAAGCGTCACTGGAGCCTGGGCCAGCAAGTCGGCGGTGAAGATGCGATGGCGATCAAGGCCGAACTCGACGCAATTTTCGCCCGTCATTCGCTCTCGACCTGGACGGAAAAGTTTGCCCAGGCCGACTGCTGCGTGACCCCGATCCTGCGCGCCGACGAGGCTGTCGCGCATCCGCTCTTCCGGGAACGCGGCATGGCCGTGCGCAAGGAACATCCAACCGAGGGCGCATACTGGTCCACGGGTCCTGCGGTAAGATTTCACGGGTAAGGCTTTTGCACCGCCTGCAAGGCCGGATAACAGTCGACATGCCACACGCCTTCCCACGCCTCCAGACACCCCGCCTGACGCTGCGCCAGATCGTGCCGGCGGATGCGCCCGCGCTGTTCACCATCCATTCGGATGCAAAGTGGATGCAGTGGTACGGGGTCGATCCGATCACCAGTCTGGTTGAAGCAGAGCACCTTGCCGACCTCTTTGCGGGCTGGTTTTCCTCGGGCACAGGCTTCCGCTGGGCACTGGAGCGCAAGCAGGACAGGCAGCTGATCGGCACCTGCGGCCTGTTTCGCTGGAACAAGAGCTGGCGCAACTGCGTGATCGGCTACGAGATCCAGCGCGCGCACCATCGGCAGGGCTACATGCGCGAAGCCGTCACTGCGATCCTGAACTACGGCTTCGACGTCATGTCCCTGCACCGCGTCCAGGCTGAAACTCATCCGGACAACGGTCCCTCGATCGGCCTCGCCACTGCTCTTGGATTCCAGTTCGAAGGTATCCACCGCGAGCAGGCATACTGGGATGGACGTTTTCATGACCTCAACTGTTACTCCCTGCTGGAGCGCGACTGGCGCGCGCTGAACCGGCACAGGTGAACTTCGAAAAGGCACGCCTTGGCTCCGACCCTTAATATCATTGGCTGCGGTAACGTCGGCAAGGTGCTGGCCCGTCTGTGGTGCGAAAGCGGTACGTACCACATTCAGGACATCCTGAACCGTTCGCAAGAAAGCGCCGCATTAGCGGCCGATTTCATTGGGGCAGGACGTCCTGCGCGTGATTGGGCAGACCTTCGCCCAGCCGACGTCTTCCTGATCGGGACACCGGACGATCAGGTCGAGGCTGCATCCGCCCAACTGGCGCAGAGCGGAATTGTCCTGGCCGGAACCACGGTATTCCATTGCAGTGGTGCCCTGCCCTCCGGCGCACTCGGCGCAGTAAAAGCCTTCGGCGCGTCGGCTGCAAGCGTGCATCCGATCCGCAGCTTCGCCGGTCCGGCGGAAGTGGCCGCCAGTTTCGCGGGAACCTGGTGCGGCATTGAAGGCGATGCGGTTGCAGTTGAACGGCTTTCGCTGGCATTCTCGGCCATCGGCGCACGCCTGGTCAGGATCAATCCCGAATACAAGAGCGTCTATCACTCCGCGGCGGTGTTCTCGTCGAATTACCTCGTCACGCTGCTGGATGTTGCCGTGGAAGCCTACGCAAAGGCCGGTGTGCCGCGTGACGAGGCGCTCAAGCTGATGGAACCCCTGGTGCGCGGGACAGTCGACAACGTCTTCCGCCTCGGCACAACGGATGCGCTCACAGGGCCGATTGCGCGCGGTGACCTCGCCACCGTGCTCAGGCAATACCGGTCGGTGAGCGCCTGGGACAGGCGTGTCGCCTCACTCTACAAACGCCTCGGCAAGTTCACGGCAGTCATTGCGGCGCGAAAACGCAAGAGCAGCAAGCGCACCTGAAACCTCTTCCTAGGACAACCAGGAATCACCACATGCCACTCTCCCCATACCTCGGCAATTTTCCTCGCGTGGAGGAACGTGTTTATGTACACGCCTCGGCGCAGGTCATCGGCGATGTCGTCCTTGGCGAGGACAGCTCGGTCTGGTGCAACGCCGTCCTGCGCGGCGACGTCAACCGCATACGTATCGGTCGCTATAGTAATGTGCAGGACTTGACGATGTGCCATGTCTCGCACAAGACCCTGAACAAACCGGAAGGCTCGCCCCTCGTTATTGGCGATTACGTGACAATCGGCCATTCGGTCATCCTGCATGGCTGCAAGATTGGCAACGAATGTCTCGTCGGCATGGGAACGATCGTCATGGATGATGCCCTCATCCCGGATCGGGTGATGATCGGCGCGGGCAGCCTTGTCCCGCCGGGCAAGGTTCTGGAAAGCGGTATGTTGTACGTCGGCCGGCCCGTGAAGGCAGTACGGGCGCTGACACCTGAAGAAATTGCCTACCTGCGCTACTCGGCAGAGCACTATGTACGTGTCAAGAACAACTACATGGAAGAAGGCCGGGACACACCCGAGGCAGGATGAAGACTCAGCGCTTGGGCGAGTAAATGTCGTGCCCGGCTTCGTCGATCTGGCGGCGCAGCGCGCGCCTTTCTTCGGGAGTCATGCGACCCTGACGGCGAAGGTTCTCTGCCTGCTGGCTGTTGGATTGCGCATCACCGGACGAACCGTATCCACTGCTTTCCGGCACGCCTGCATTCTCCCGGCGACGCTCGGGCGGAACGGGCTGGAGCGGCTCGCGGGGCAGGTTACGGTCCATGTTCACGCTCTGGATGTGGTAAGCCCGGACCGCCTCGCGCGCTTCGCGACGAGCGGGGCCCGGGTCGGCGATTGCGCTCGCCACACCGAACATCAGCAGAAGAAAGGGACCGAATCGAGGTAGTCGCATGAATGTAAAACCACTTCACCTGGGCAGGTATGCCGTCAATGTCAGGAACTTGCGCTAGACTGCGCTTACAGCAAAGGCCTGACCGATAATGTGAAAGTGTATGCGCCACGTGAGGCACACTGAACCTGTTTAAGGTAAAGTTTGTAACACTTTGTAATGCTTTGCGCTAGAGACATTGATCAAGTTTTTTCTGAAGTTACCATAGCGCCATGAACACGACCAACCCGACAGCACTCACCCCCGGGCAGACGCCCAGCGGCCACCAGGCCCGGATCCTCGTCGTCGACGACGACCAGCGACTGCGTGACCTCTTGCGCCGCTACCTCGCCGAACAGGGCTTCAACGTCGTCACTGCCGAGAATGCGCAGGCGATGAACAAACTCTGGATACGCGAGCGCTACGACCTGCTGGTGCTCGACCTGATGCTGCCGGGCGAGGACGGATTGTCAATCTGCCGCCGCCTTCGTGGCGCCGGCGATCAGACGCCGATCATCATGCTGACCGCCAAGGGCGAGGATGTTGATCGTATCGTCGGTCTCGAGATGGGGGCGGACGATTACCTCCCCAAGCCCTTCAACCCGCGCGAACTCGTCGCCCGCATCAACGCCGTCCTGCGCCGCAAGGGGCCGGATGAAATTCCCGGTGCGCCATCCGAGACGCCACAAACCTTCCAGTTCGGCGATTTCATCCTCGACCTGGGTACGCGCACGCTCAAGAAGAACGGCGAGACCATCTCCCTGACCACTGGCGAATTCTCGGTGCTGAAGGTCTTCGCCCGCCATGCCCGCCAGCCGCTGTCCCGTGAAAAGCTGATGGAACTCGCACGCGGACGCGAATACGAAGTCTTCGACCGCAGCCTGGACGTGCAGATCTCGCGCCTCCGCAAGCTGATCGAACCCGATCCGTCCAACCCGATCTATATTCAGACGGTCTGGGGTCTCGGATATGTCTTCATTCCGGAAGGCCAACCGCGCTGAGGCACAAAGGACCTTGATCCCGATCATAGGAAACCGGTTTGGCTGGCTGAAAAGCGGCCTGTTCTGGCGAACCTTCTTCCTGCTCGCCTTCCTCATTACCGCGAGCATCCTGGCCTGGGTAACGAGCTTCCGCATTGTGGAGCGCACACCGCGCGCGCAGCAGATGGCCGCCCAGGTCATCTCCATCGTCACGATCACCCGCGCCGCCCTCACCCACTCGGCGCCGGAACTGCGCCGCGAGCTGCTATTCGACCTCGCCAGCAATGAAGGCATTCGCATCTATCCGCTGGAGGACACCGACGTCGTCGGACCCGCGCCTGACAGCGAACTGATGCAGGTGCTCGAAGCATACGTCAAAGCCCGGCTTGGTTCGGACACCAAGTTCGCCGGCCGGGTCAACGATGTCGGCGGCTTCTGGGTCAGCTTCAAGATCGAAGACGACGAATACTGGCTGCGGCTGGATCGTGAACGGCTCGAGGGTGTCTCGAACATTCAATGGCTCGGCTTCGGGACTGCCGCCCTCACGCTTTCCCTGCTGGGCGCGGTGTTCATTTCCCGGCTGATCAACCAACCGCTGTCCCGCATCGCCACCGCGACACAGGCGATCGCCAAGGGTATTTGGCCAGCCCCCCTGCCGGAGCGCGGCCCGACCGAGATCAAGGACGCGAACCGTAGTTTCAATCAGATGGTGGCCGACCTGAATCGCGTGGAAAGCGACCGCGCCGTGATCCTTGCCGGCATTTCCCACGACCTGCGCACGCCTCTGGCGCGCATGCAGCTTGAGGTTGAGATGGCGCAATTGCCGGACGAGGCAAGGCTGGGCATGCAGTCGGATCTGGCCCAGATGGACGCCATCATCGGCCAGTTCCTGGAATATGCGCGGCCGAGCGAGAACGTCCATGGCGCCAGTGTCGACCTGAGCGCCTTGCTGACCGATTGTGCCCGCGAGGCAGGGAGACTGAATGACGTTCGGGTGCAGAGCAATATTGCGTCAAACGTGAATGTCTTCGGGCACGCCACCGATCTCAAGCGCATTGTCAGCAACCTCATTGAAAATGCGCGCCGTTACGGCAAAACGCCGAACACCAATACAGCGGACATCGAAATTTCGTGCAAGTCCGAAGGCAATCAGGCCGTCATCGAGATTTCGGACAAGGGGCCCGGCGTCCCGGACAAGGAACTGGAACGCCTGCTGCGTCCCTTTACGCGCCTCGATACTGCACGCGGCCAGGCAAACGGCGCAGGCCTCGGTCTGGCCATCGTGGACCGTATCGTGAAGCGCCACCGTGGCGCAATCAAGCTGTCGAACCTGAACGGCGGTGGTTTGCGGGTGCGCGTATCAATCCCGGTGACCGGGGCGCTGGGCTGATTTGCCGCCTTCCGTACCGCCGGGCGAGGCCGCCGCAGCGCTGGGACACGCCTGAATTCAAATCGGCCATCTGCACGCCGGTCTTGCCGAGATGTGAAATGTTGATGTTCTTTTTCGTCTAGGCACTGCAATGTCGATCAAAAACAGCGCTTCGGGCGGCAGTCAACGCGAATGTCGTGCTTGTCATACAATCCGGCGGGAGACAACGACAACCGACAAGAGGAAAAAACATGCTGAACTTTGATTTCTACAATCCCACCCAGATCCTGTTCGGCAAGGGTCGCATCGCCGATCTGGCCAAGGTCGTCCCGGCGGAGGCCCGCGTACTGGTGCTGTACGGCGGCGGCAGCATCAAGAGCAATGGCGTGTTCGACGAAGTGATGACGGCCCTGGCTGGCCGCGCCGTGCATGAGTTTGCAGGCATTGAACCCAATCCCAGCTATGAAACCCTGATGCAGGCCGTCGAACTGGTCCGAAAGGAACAGCTCGACTTCCTGCTGGCCGTGGGCGGCGGCTCAGTCATCGATGGCACGAAATTCGTGGCGGCGGCGGTGAACTTCGAAGGCGATCCCTGGGCAATTCTGGAAAAGCGCGGCCGTAACATCACCCATGCGCTCCCCTTCGGCACCATCCTGACTCTCCCGGCCACCGGTTCGGAGATGAACGACGGGTCCGTCGTCACCCGCAAGTCGCTGCAGGCGAAGATCCCGTTCTCGAACAAGCTGGTATTCCCGAAATTCTCCATCCTCGACCCCACGAAGACGTTCAGCCTGCCCGTCAGGCAGGTCGGCAACGGGGTCGTTGATGCCTATGCCCACGTGATGGAACAGTACATGACCTATCCGGTCAACGCTCCGGTGCAGGACCGCTTCGCCGAAGGCCTGCTGCTGACACTGATCGAGGAAGGGCCGAAGGCGCTGGCCAATCCGGAGGATTACGACACGCGCGCCAATATCATGTGGTGCGCCACGCTTGCACTGAACGGTCTCATCGGCGCCGGCGTGCCGCAGGACTGGGCGACGCACATGGTTGGCCATGAACTGACGGCGCTGTACGGACTCGACCATGCGCAGACGCTGGCCATCGTCCTGCCGAGCATGCTGCGCGTGCGCAAGGAGAGCAAGCGTGCGAAGTTGCTGCAGTACGCGGCGCGCGTTTGGAATATCACCGACGGCAGCGAGGATGCACGCATCGAGCAGGCCATCCAGCGTACCCAGGACTTCTTCGAGAAGATGGGGGTGAAGACGCGTCTGGGCGACTACAACCTGGGCGCGGAGAATATTGATGCCATCCTGAAACACCTGGAAAGCCATCGCATGGTCACCTTGGGCGAACAGCGCGACGTCACCCTCGACATTAGCAGGAAAGTACTCGAACTCAGCGTTTGACCCTGGATCTGTTTTAGTCTGGCTACAGTCTGGATAAAACAGTTCCAAGGCTTGAACTTCCTGCAAGACGGGATATCTACCCAAGCGATATGCCGGCAGGCAGAGCGTGTGAAATTAGCGGCATGGAATGTTTCCATGCCGTTTTTCTTTCAGGAGGTGACATGCCTACATCCCCATCCACCGGAACGCCCGACAAGCAGCCGGGCCATCTCAAACCAGGAGACGAAGCCTCGGCCGGGACACCGGGGACAGGTGAAGATCTTTGCGAGGACTGCGGCGGCAGCGGCATCCGCAAGGACGGCAGCGAATGCCCGACCTGCGAAGGAACCGGCCGCGTAATTCGCGGCATCGGCGGAGGCTGATCAGCGACGGTAAACCAGTGCAACCGCTTCCGCCGCCATGCCTTCCTCGCGCCCGAGGTAGCCCAGCCTTTCGTTGGTCTTTGCCTTGATGTTGACCTGGCCGGGATCGATGTCGAGGTCGGAGGCAATATTCGCGACCATGCTTGCGATATGCGGCGCCATTTTCGGCGCCTGCGCAATGATGGTGGCGTCGATATTACCGACGAGGTAACCTGCTGCGCCGACCCGCTTTCCGGCCTCGCGCAGCAGGACGCGGGAATCGGCTCCCTTGAATTGCGCATCGGTATCCGGGAAGTGACGGCCAATATCGCCCAGGCCCGCGGCGCCGAGGATCGCATCGGTAATCGCGTGCAGCAGGACGTCGGCGTCCGAGTGGCCGAGCAGGCCGGCGGAGTGCGGGATCTTGACGCCGCCGACGATGAGTGCCCGGCCGGGCACCAGTGCGTGGCAGTCATAGCCCTGTCCGATTCTGAAGGGCGGGATGCTCATGGTTTTCCTTTCAGGTGCATTTCCGCCAATGCCACATCGTGCGGTAGCGTAATCTTGAAGTTGCGCGGGCTGCCTTCGACCAGCTTAGGCCTCAGGCCCAGCGCTTCAATGGCGGAGGCCTCGTCAGTCACTTCGATTGCCTTCTCCAGCGCGTTGCGCAGCAAGGCATACCGGAACATCTGCGGCGTCTGTGCCGCCCACAGGCGCTCGCGCGAAACAGTCGCCTCGGCCCGCCCTTCCGTGTCGCTGCGCTTGAGCGTATCCACGACGGGCAACGCGAGCAGGCCGCCGACCGGGTCGTTCTTCAGTACGGCGATCAGACGCTCAATGAGTTCCGCAGTCACGCCGGGACGGGCGGCATCATGAACCAGTATCCAGTCCTCGTTGCCGGCCGCCCCGCGGATGGCACAAAGCCCGTTCAGCACGGACTGGTGCCGGGTCGCTCCGCCTTCGTGGATGACGGTGACACGATCCGCGAGGTGCTTCGCGCCGGCCAGCGCTTCGTCGATGTAGCCGTCTTCCTTGCTGACCACGACGTAGGTATGGGCAATGGCATTGCAGGAGGCAAAGGTATCGAGCACGTGCACCAGCATCAGCTTGCCGGCCAGCGGCATGTATTGCTTAGGGCAGTCTGCGCCCATGCGCGCGCCGACGCCAGCGGCAGGGATCAGGGCAAAGTGGCGGGATGGAGTCATTCTGACAAGGTTGTGCGCTGCGGTTGCGCTTGCATGCGACGAGGCCGCAACGGTGCTTGGTTTATAATCTCACCATATTTTCTCATAGTCGCAGTCCCCGACATGCAGCTTGCTGGGGCATTTCCCGCAACCTGGCATCCCCTATGTCGTTCGATCTGAAAAAGTCCCTCCCCAAGCCCGGCAACCGTTTCGCCCTTCCCGCCGTGCACGGCTCCGCCGACGCCTTCGCCCTGGCGCAGGCCGGGCTCGAACTGAAACACGAGAAACGCATGCTGGCCGTGGTCGTCGCCAGTGCGACCGACGCGCAACGCCTGCTGCAGGAGATTCCCTGGTTCAGCGGCAAGGACGAGCACGGACTGCGCTGCCACCTGCTGCCGGACTGGGAAACATTGCCCTATGATGCCTTCTCGCCGCACCAGGACCTGGTATCGGAACGTCTCGCCACGCTGCATGAGGTCAGTACCGGGCAATGCGACGTGCTCCTGGTGCCGGCCACCACGGCGCTGCTGCGCATGGCGCCGCCGTCCTTCCTCGCGGCCTACACCTTCTTTTTCAAGCAAGGCGAGACGCTGGATGAAGCGCGGCTGAAATCGCAGCTGACGCTGGCCGGCTATACGCACGTCGGCCAGGTCATGTCGCCCGGCGAATACTCGGTACGTGGAGGATTGATCGACCTGTTCCCGATGGGATCGGTCCTGCCTTACCGTATCGACCTGTTCGGCGACACGATCGAAACCATCCGCACCTTCGACGCAGACACGCAGCGTTCGCTGTATCCCGTGCGCGAAGTGCGCCTCCTGCCCGGGCGCGAGTTCCCGATGGACGAAGCCGCCCGCACCGCCTTCCGCGGCCGCTGGCGCGAGGAGTTCGAAGGCGACCCGTCGAAATCCGCCATCTACAAGGACATCGGCAACGGCATTGCCTCTGCCGGCATCGAGTATTACCTGCCGCTGTTCTTCGACGAGACGGCAACCCTGTTCCAGTACCTGCCCGAGGACACGACCTTCGCCCTGGTCGGCGACATCGAGAGTGCCATCAAGCGCTTCTGGAGCGATACCCAGTCCCGCTACAAATTCCTGAAGACGGACCGCGAGCGGCCCCTGCTGCCGCCCGAGCGCCTGTTCCTCACCGACGAGGATTTCTTTACGCTTGCGAAGCCCTACGGCCGCTGGGTGATACAACAGGGCGACGTGGCCTCCGAGATCTCCGCGCCGATCCCGAACATCGCGGTCAACCGCCGCGTCGACGACCCGCTCGTCAACCTGCGCTCCTACCTGCTCCAGACCGGCAAGCGGGTCATGATCTGCGCCGAGTCCAGCGGCCGGCGCGAAACGCTGCAGCAGTATTTCAACGAATACGACCTCCAGCTCGCGCCCTGCGAAGGTTTCGCGGACTTTGCCTCGGCATCGGCAAAGGTGATGCTTGGCGTCGCGCCGCTGCATGCGGGATTCGAGCTGTCGCCCGAACTCGGGGGCCTCGCCTTCATTACCGAGACAGAGCTGTATGCCGGCACAGGCCGCCGTGCCGGTCGCCGCAAGCAGGAAGCGGTAACCCAGGTCGAGTCGATGGTGCGCGACCTGTCGGAACTGAAGATCAACGATCCGGTGGTACACGTCAACCATGGCATCGGGCGCTACATGGGCTTGGTCAGCATGGACCTTGGCGAGGGCGAGACGGAATTCCTGCATCTCGAGTATGCGAAGGAAACGAAGCTCTACGTGCCCGTGTCGCAGCTTCATGTGATCTCACGCTATTCCGGCGCTTCGCCGGAAGATGCGCCGCTCCATACGCTCGGTTCCGGCCAGTGGGAAAAGGCCAAAAAAAAGGCCGCCCAGCAGATCCGCGACACCGCGGCCGAACTGCTCAACCTGTACGCGCGCCGTGCTGCGCGCCAGGGCCACTCCTTCCAGTATTCCGCACGCGATTACGAAGCCTTTGCGGAGAGCTTCGGCTTCGAGGAAACGCCGGACCAGAGCGCTGCGATCAACGCCGTCATCCAGGACATGACGAGCGGCAAACCGATGGATCGCCTCATCTGCGGCGACGTGGGTTTCGGCAAGACCGAGGTGGCATTGCGTGCCGCATTTGTTGCGGTCATGGGCGGCAAGCAGGTCGCGATCCTCGCACCGACCACACTGCTGGCCGAACAGCATGCGCAGACCTTTGCCGACCGCTTCGCCGACTGGCCGGTCAAGATTGCCGAGCTGTCGCGCTTCCGCACTGGCAAGGAAGTGACGCAAGCCATCAAGGGCATGGCAGAAGGGACGACCGATATCGTCATCGGCACGCACAAGCTGCTGTCGAACGATGTGAAGTTTGCACGCCTCGGACTCGTCATCATCGATGAAGAGCATCGTTTCGGGGTCCGCCAGAAAGAGGCGCTGAAGGCCCTGCGCGCGGAAGTCGACGTACTGACGCTGACCGCGACGCCGATCCCGCGCACGCTGGGCATGGCCCTCGAGGGCCTGCGGGACTTCTCTGTCATCGCGACCGCACCGCAGAAGCGCCTCGCGATCAAGACCTTCGTGCGCAGCGAAGAAGCCTCGGTCATCCGCGAGGCCTGCCTGCGCGAACTCAAGCGCGGCGGCCAGGTGTACTTCCTGCACAACGAGGTGGAAACCATCCTCAATCGCAAGGCGATGCTGGAGGAATTGCTGCCCGAGGCGCGCGTTGCCGTTGCACACGGCCAGATGCACGAGCGCGACCTGGAAAAGGTCATGCGCGATTTCGTCTCGCAGCGCTTCAACATCCTCCTCTGCACGACGATCATCGAAACCGGCATCGACGTGCCGACCTCCAACACGATCATCATGCACCGCGCCGACAAGTTCGGCCTGGCGCAGTTGCACCAGTTGCGCGGCCGCGTCGGCCGGTCGCACCACCAGGCGTATGCGTACCTGCTCGTGACCGATGTCCACGGACTGACCAAGCAGGCGCAGCGCCGCCTCGAAGCCATCCAGCAGATGGAAGAACTGGGCAGCGGCTTCTATCTCGCCATGCACGACCTCGAGATCCGCGGCGCCGGCGAAGTCCTGGGCGAAAACCAGTCCGGCGAGATGCAGGAAATCGGCTTCCAGCTCTATTCGGACATGCTGAACGAAGCGGTGCGCGCACTGAAGAACGGCAAGGAGCCGGACCTCGCCGCGCCGCTGTCGACCACCACCGAGATCAATCTGCACGTCCCCGCCCTGCTCCCGCAGGATTACTGCGGCGACGTCCACGAGCGCCTGTCGCTCTACAAGCGCCTGGCGAACTGCGAATCGCAATCGGCGATCGACGATCTCCAGGAAGAGCTGATCGACCGTTTCGGCAAGATGCCGGACGCCGCGCGCGCGCTGATCGAAACGCACCGCCTGAGAATCGCCGCAATGCCCGTCGGCATTGTTAAAATCGATGCCCATGCGGAATCGGCGGTGCTGCAATTCCAGCCAAACCCGCCGATCGACGCCATGCGCATCATCGAACTGATCCAGAAGAACCGGCATATCAAGCTGCATGGGCAGGACAAGCTGCGCATCACGGCCAGCATGCCCGACCTGGGGGCGCGCGTGTCGCAAGTCAAAGCGACGATCCGCTCCCTCGTACCGTAACCTTTTTTCACATTCCTGCACCATAGCAGCACGACATGAACCTGATCCTGCAAGGCCTGACCATCGACCGCAACGCCATCGACCGCATCGCCGCCCTGGCGCACGCGGAACGCGTCGTCCCCATCCACGCCAATGCCTACCGGTGCGAAGGTGCACAGCGGTCCGACGAGATCCAGGCGCGCGTCGATGCCGAGTGCCTGGCGGCGCAGCTGGATTACACCTTCATGGACGGTGTGCGTAAGCTGACCGATTTCAAGCTGGTCGCGATGGACATGGACTCGACGCTCATCACTATCGAGTGCATCGACGAGATCGCCGACATGCAGGGCCTGAAGCCGCAGGTGGCGGAAATCACCGAAGCCGCGATGCGCGGCGAAATCGAATTCCGCGAAAGCCTGACGCGCCGCGTCGCCCTGCTGAAGGGCCTGGACGCTTCAGCGCTGCAGCGCGTGTATGACGAACGCCTGAAACTGTCCCTGGGTGCAGAAAAGATGCTGGCCGCCGTCCAGGCCGCCGGCCTGAAAACACTGCTGGTTTCTGGCGGCTTCACCTATTTCACCGACCGGATGAAAACCCGCCTCGCTCTCGATTACACCCATTCGAACGTGCTGGAAATCGAAAACGGCAAGCTGACCGGCCGCGTCGTCGGCGGCATCGTTGACGCCGACGAAAAGAAGGCCACGGTGGAACGCGTGTGCGCCGAACTTGGAATTTCTACCAAGCAAGCCATCGTCATGGGAGACGGCGCAAACGACTTGAGAATGATGGGGATCTCCGGCCTGTCAGTGGCATTCCGCGCCAAGCCCGTCGTCCGGGCGCAAGCCGATGTCGCGCTGAATTTTGTAGGCCTGGATGGGGTCTTATCCTTGTTGTCGTGATCACAAGGAGGCGGAATGGCACAGGAACTGGTACTTGACCCGCGGTTGCAGACCACCAAGGGTCTCGCTTGGTGGCTTTACATCATGCACGGCCTCAGCTTCCTGTTTTCGCTAGGCGCGTTTTCCTTCATTCCGCTGATCATCAATTACATCAAGAAAGACGATTCAACCGGGACCTTCGTTTACAGCCACCACCGCTGGCAGATCCGTTCCTTCTGGTGGTACCTGTTCTGGATGACAATCGGCTTCATCCTGTTCCTGACCGTAATCGGGATTCCGATCGCTTGGCTGATCTGGCTGGGTGCGTGGGTGTGGAAGGCGTATCGCCTGCTGAAAGGCTTGCTGGACCTGAACGACAACAAGCCTATGCCGGTCTAGGACTTCAAGGCCTCCAGGGCCTGGGCGATGTCCGCGATCAGGTCGTCGGGATCCTCCAGGCCGATGTTCAAGCGGACCAACTGCCCCTTGCCGGCCCAGTTCCTCCGCATTCCCTGCACGTGGTAAGGCACGCAAAGGCTGTGCGCCCCGCCCCAGCTGAAACCGATGCTGAACAGCTTGAGGCTGTCGACAAAGCGATCGGTCTGCGCCTGCGTGAAGCGGTCGTCGAAGACCACCGAAAACAAACCGCCCGCCCCGTTGAAATCGCGCTTCCATGTCGCATGGCCGGGGCAATCCTCGAACGCCGGATGCAGCACCCGGGCAATCTCCGGCCGCGATTTCAGCCAAGTCGCCACCTTGCGCGCACTTGCGTCATGCGCGTCAAACCGCAGCTTCATCGTCGGCAGCCCGCGCAACACGAGATAGGCATCGTCCATGCCGATGCCGAACCCGATACGCATGTGCGCCATGCCGATCCGGTAATTGAGTTCCTTGTCGCGCGTGATCACCGCACCCATCAGGACATCGGAACCGCCGGAATGGTACTTGGTCAGCGCCTGCATCACGATATCGACGCCATGTTCGAAACCGCGGAAAGCAAGCCCGGCTGCCCAGGTATTGTCGAGCGCGACATGGATGTCCTGTCCCGCCGCGCGACGGTCCCTGACCGCCTTGCAGATGGCGGGAATGTCGGGCACTTCCATCGTCACGGAGCCGGGTGCTTCCGTCCACACAAGTCGCGTGTTCGGCTGGATCAGCGCGGCAATGCCGTCGCCAATCAGGGGATCGTAGAAACGCGTCGAGATGCCGTAATCCTGCTCCAGCCAGCGGCCGAGCTCGCGGTTCGGGTTGTAGGCGTTTTCCGGGATCAGCAGGTCGTCGCCGGCTTTAAGCAGACCAAAATTGACCATGGAAATCGCCGCCAGTCCGCTCGGGGCGAGCAGGCAATACTCGCCGCCTTCGATCGCCGCCAGCCGCGCTTCGAGCGTGAAGCTGGTCGGCGTCCCGTGCAATCCATAGGTATAGGCTGACTTTTCACGCCAGTCGCGCGAACGCATCGCGGCGACGTTCTTGAAGACGACCGTGGATGCGCGATGCACCGGAACGGGAAACGCGCCGAAGCCCTCCGGCGCCGTGTAGTCAAAATGAACCAGCGAGGTTTGAACCGATTTGCTGTTGGACACGCAGTGCCTCCGCGCGATTTTATTGTTTGGACGATTTCCCGGCGGGACGGACGATGCGGACCTGGAACGGCTTGCTGATCTTGCCGTCGGCCGACTGCCACTCGCCGCTGATCACATCGCCGGCCATTTTTCCCTCCCACTGGCCGGAGACGTCGGTACCGTTCACGGATTCCTCGAGAAACAGGTCCTCGCCTTCGATTTCTCCCGCCAGCAGGACCTTCTGCGAGCTGCCGAAGAGGAAGTAATCGCCTTCGATGCCGTCGTCGAATTCCGCCTTGGTACGCAAGTTCATTTGGATCGTGTCGCTTCCCAGCGTGCCGCGCAAGGCCACCGGCTTCACGAACTGCATCTTGGCGGACGCATCCGCCACTCCAGCGGCATGGGGAGCGGTGGCAAACGAGAGTGCGAGCATCGCCGCCACGGTAAACCGCAGCATTTAGGCTTCCGCCCAGAGATCGTGCGCGTCCGCCGCCGTGACCTTCACGTCGACGAACTCGCCAACTTTCAGCTTGCGATGCGGCTCGTACGGCGGCTTGACGTACACGACGCCGTCGATTTCCGGCGCATCCGCCATCGAACGGCCGACACCGCCGCTCGTGCTGACTTCATCGAGCAGGACGCGAATCGTCTTGCCGACCTTGGATTGCAGGCGCTTCTTCGAGATCTCTTCTTGCAGCGCCATCACGCGGGCGCGGCGTTCCTCGCGCAGTTCTTCGGGAACCGGATCGGCCAGATCGTTGGCTGTCGCACCCTCGACCGGCGAATAGGCGAAGCAGCCCAAGCGGTCAATCTCCGCTTCCTTCAGGAAGTCGAGCAGGTACTGGAATTCCGCTTCCGTCTCGCCGGGGAAACCGGAAATGAAGGACGAACGGATCGTGATGTCCGGGCAAAGCTTGCGCCAGGCCTGGATGCGCTCGATGTTCTTCTCGCCGTTCGCCGGGCGCTTCATGCGCTTGAGGACGTCGGGGTGGGCATGCTGCAGCGGCACGTCGAGATACGGGAGGATCTTGCCTTCGGCCATCAGCGGAATGACGTCGTCGACATGCGGATACGGGTAGACGTAATGCAGGCGCACCCAGGCTCCGTACTGCGATGCCAGTTCGCCGAGTGCGGTCGCGAGTTGGGTCATGTGCGTCTTGACCGGCTTGCCGTTCCAGAAGCCGGTGCGGAACTTGACGTCCACGCCGTAGGCGCTCGTGTCCTGGGAGATCACCAGCAATTCCTTCACGCCGGCCTTGAACAGGTTTTCCGCTTCCAGCATGACGTCCGCAATCGGGCGGGACACGAGGTCGCCGCGCATCGAGGGAATGATGCAGAAGCTGCAGCGATGGTTGCAGCCTTCGGAAATCTTCAGGTAGGCAAAGTGCTTGGGAGTGAGCTTCACGCCCTGCGCCGGCACGAGGTCCATGAAGGGATCGTGCGGCTTGGGCAGGTGCTTGTGCACGGCGGACATCACTTCGCCCAGCGCATGCGGCCCGGTCACTTCCAGCACTTTCGGATGGATGCCCTGGATCAGGTCGTTGCCGGCGGCGTCTTTCTTCGCGCCGAGGCAGCCGGTCACGATGACCTTGCCGTTCTCCTTCAACGCCTCGCCGATCGCATCCAGCGATTCCTGTACGGCGGCGTCGATGAAGCCGCAGGTATTGACGATGACGAGGTCCGCACCGTCATAGGACTTGGCGGTTTCGTAACCTTCTGCGCGCAACTGGGTGAGGATCTGTTCCGAGTCGACGAGGGCCTTGGGACAGCCGAGCGAAACGAAGCCGACTTTGGGATTTTGTGAAGCGTTGGACATAACAAAAAGAGGTACAAGAGCGAATCCGCTATTGTACCTCTCATTGCGCTTCCTCCCGGCACGCCAGGAGGAAGGATTGTCGTTATGTCACTTACTTCTTGGTCTTGTCGTTCTGTGTGAACGGGAAGGTGCCGAACATGTTCTTGGTCTGACTCTGCATCTGCTCCTGCATCTGCATGAACAGGTTCTTGCTCTGCTCGATGTAGTTGCTCATCATGCCCTGCATCATCGGACCCTGCACGTTCATGAACTGGGTCCACATCTCCTGGCTGAACGGCTTGCCCTCGTAAAAGCCCTTGGAGCTTTCGGCGAGCTTGTTCTGGATGTCGATGAAGGCCTGGATGTTCTTCTCCAGGTAGGAACCCATCATGCCCTGCATGGCATGGCCGTAGTAGCGGATGATCTGCGACAGCGCGCTGCTGGAGAACATTGGCGTGCCGTTCGCTTCTTCTTCAAGGATGATCTGCAGCAGGATGCTGCGGGTCAGGTCTTCATCAGTCTTTGCGTCGACGACGGTGAACTCTTCGTTATCAAGCACCAGTTGCTTGACGTCCGCCAACGTAATGTAAGAGCTCGTCTGCGTATCGTAAAGGCGGCGGTTCGGATACTTCTTGATCAAGCGCTCTGAAATCTTTTTTGCACTATTCATCGAATATTCCAGTTATTGCGTCGCAACGCATTTGTGCCGATTTTCAAAAAAGCGAACGTGCGTTCGCCGTCTCCTCAACTTATTATAGTGCGAGAAAACAAAGATTTACGCAACTTTTAAGAGGTTTCTTAGAGGTGTCTTGCAATGCAAACGGGAAAAGCGGCATGCGAATTTCCCGTTTTATTGCCAAAGTGACAGTTCGCTACGGCGGGAACCGGGCAGATTTTCCCACCCCGGTCCCGTTCATTGCTATTCCGCCTTCACCTTCACGTAACGACCGGGCGCGGGTTCGATTTCCTTGTACTTCGTGCTGCCGTACTTACGCGGTGCCGCCACCTGTTTGCCGGCGTTCGCCTTGAGGAACTCTGCCCACTCCGGCCACCAGCTCCCTGGGATTTCCTTCGCACCCGCGAGCCAATCCTGCGCATCGCCGACTGCCTTGTCGTTGGTCCAGTAGCTGCGCTTCTTCTTTGCCGGGGGATTGATGACACCGGCAATGTGGCCGGACGCGCCCAGAACGAAGCGGTTCCGGCCGCGCTTCTTCGGATTGAGCAGACCGGTCGACTCATACGCAGCCTTCCACGGCACGATGTGGTCTTCACGGGAACCGTAGATGAAGACCGGCGCGTCCACCTTGCCGAGATCGATTTTCTCGCCAGCCACTTTGACCTTGCCGGGCGACCTCAGGTTGTTCTCGAGGTACATGTTGCGCAGGTAGTAGCAGAACATCGGTCCCGGCAGATTGGTGCTGTCCGCGTTCCAGTAGAGCAGGTCGAACGGCGGCGGGTCCTCGCCTTTCAGGTAGTTCGATTTCACGTAGTTCCACACCAGGTCGTTCGGGCGCAGGCTGGAGAACGCCGACGCAAAATCGCGGCCGGGCATCAGGCCGCCCTTGCCGATCGACTGCTCGCGCATTGCGACCTGGGCTTCGTCGATAAACACGTCGATAACACCGGTATCGGAGAAATCGAGCAGCGTCGTGAGCAGTGTCAGGCTCGAGACCGGGTTCTCGCCCCGGCCGTACAGCAGTGCGAGCGCGGTCGAAATGATGGTTCCGCCGACGCAGAAGCCGAGCGCATTGATCTGGTCCTCGCCGGAGATTTCCTGCACCACGTTGATCGCCTTGACGGCGCCGTTCAGGATGTAGTCGTCCCAGGACGCATGGCCGAGCGACTCGTCCGGATTGCACCACGAGACAAGGAATACCGTATGCCCCTGCTCGACCGCATAACGCACGAGCGAGTTTTCCGGCTGCAGGTCGAGAATGTAGTACTTGTTGATGCAAGGCGGAACCAGCAGCAGCGGACGCTGGTACACCTTCGCGGTCAGCGGCTTGTACTGGATCAGCTGGAACAATTCGTTCTCGAATACCACGGCGCCTTCCGAGGTCGCGACATTCCTGCCGACTTCGAAGGCCGACTCGTCGGTCTGCGAGATATGGCCTTTCTGCATGTCCTCCAGCATGTGCGTGATGCCTTTGGTCAGGCTCTCGCCCTTGGTGTCGATGATCTTTTTAAGCGCCTCCGGATTGGAGACCAGGAAATTTGCCGGCGACAGGGCGTCGACCATCTGTTGCACGGCAAAGCGGATCTTCTGTTTGGCGCGCGGCGTCGCTTCGACTGCGTCCGCCATCGACATGAGGAATTTGGCGTTCAGCAGGTAGGCCGCAGCGTTGAATGCGTGCAGCGGATTGGATTGCCACTCCGGAGCGGCGAATCGCTTGTCCGCAACGGCCGGGGTCTTCGCACCGAGCATTTCCTGCCAGAGCGTCGTCATCTGCTGCATGTAATCGTTCTGCAGTTGCGCGATGACCGTGGGATCAATCGTGGCACCAAACTCCTTCACCGTGTTGGTAATCGGCTTGGTATCGATGGGCGGCTTCTTGATGAGCCATGCCTGCCATGCGTTCGGATCGACGAACTGGTTCATCCACGCGGCAGGCGCGCCGCTCTGAGGCTGGAACATATTCATGCTGGACTCTCTGTTTTCGCGTAAGGTTACGGGTTGGATCGGAATTCGAGATTTCTTATGTACATCGTCGCCATTGCATGGATTTATGTTGTCCTCATGATGTCCATCACCGAGGACTCTGTAGTGGCCGGAGTCATGACCTTCCTGCTGTATGGCGTGTTGCCTTTGACAATCATTCTATACTTGATGGGCGCGCCTCAACGGAAAAGGAACCGGCAGCAGGCAGAAAAAATGCGGCTTGCGGAGGTGGCAAAGGAAGAGGCGGCAGCATCGGGCAAAAACAATGAGACGAACTAATTGCGATGTTGACGTAAATCATCGCCGATAAGCGCTCGGTCTCACTTGAGCCATATCAATGAGGCCATACGGCCGGTTACCTTGTCCCTGCGGTAGGAGTAAAAACGTTGCCGTTCCGTGAAGGTGCACATCCCCCCGCCCGATACCTGCGTGACCCCCGCCAGGACGAGCGTCCGGCGGGCCAGCCCATATATATCCGCGAGATACTTCCCGGCGCTTCCGGCAATCGGTTTGAAGGCCGTCGCCATCTCCCCATCCTTCCCGGAAAACGCCTCGAACACGTCGCGCCCGACCTCGAAGCACTGCGGGCCGATAGCTGGGCCGAGCCAGGCCAGGATTTCCGACGCCTCGGCATTACGCATGGCCGCCACCGTGTTTTCGAGGACGCCACCCGCCAATCCTCGCCACCCAGCATGCGCGGCGCCAACTACCTTCCCCCCGCTGTCGCAAAACAGGACGGGCAAGCAATCCGCGGTCTGGACCGCGCAGACGACACCCGGCACCGTCGAGATGCTCGCATCGGCGTCCGGCGGCACATCGTCCACAGTCGCAGCATCGACAACCCTGGCACCATGCACTTGGGATAGCCAGGCCGGCTCTGCAGGCAGGATCGTTCTCAGCAATGCCCGGTTGCGCCGGACATTCTCAGGATCGTCGCCCACATGGGCACCCAGGTTCAGGCCGCCGCCGCCCTCGCCATCGTCGTAGGGGCTGGCGCTCCAACCCCCACGACGGGTGGTGGAAAGCGCACCGATCGTATCCGGGACGCGCGTCCATGCGGGAACGATCAGGTCCATGCCGCTCCCCTATTCCAGGTTGACGCCGCCGACGCCCGCCCGGTCAAGCAGGCCGGCGAAATCGGCGGGCAGGCCGGCGGTCCATTCCAGATCCTTGCCCGACGCCGGATGCGTCAGCCCAAGTCGGAAAGCATGCAAAGCCTGCCGGGGGAAGGCGGATGCGAGATGCGGCTTGCCGTACAGGGGATCGCCGACCAGGCTGAATCCGATCGATTGCATGTGCACACGGATCTGGTGCGTCCGGCCGGTCTCCAGCCTGCATTTGATAAGGCTGACCGGACGGCCATCAAGCGTCCCCATGGCCAGGCGGTTGTAGTGTGTCACCGCCGGCTTCGCACTATCGTGCTGCGACACTGCCATCTTGATTCGGTCGCGCGGATGGCGGCCGATCGCCGCCTCGATCCGGCCGCTCACCTGCGTTTGGCCCAGGACAAGGGCAAGGTATTCGCGCTTGACGGTCCTTGCCTGCAACTGGCGGACAAGGTCGGTCTGCGCCTGCAATGTCTTTGCAACGACCATCAGCCCGCTGGTTTCCTTGTCCAGGCGATGGACGATTCCCGCGCGCGGCACGCCGGCCAGCGCGGGCGCATGGTGGAGCAAGCCATTCAGCAGCGTGCCGGTCCAGTTGCCGGCGGCGGGGTGCACGACCAGGCCGGCCGGCTTGTCGATGACGAGAATGGCCTTGTCCTCGTGGACGATCGCCAGCGGCATTGCCTCGGGCTTGAATGCCTGCTCTTCCGGCGCCTCCTGGAGCTCGACGACGATGGTTTCATCGCCCAGCATGGTGTTCTTCCCGCGCGCCGGCTGGCCGTCCACGGTCACGTGGCCGGAGTCGATCCATTGCTGGAGACGGCTGCGGGAAAACTCCGGCAACAGCTGCGACAAGGCCTTGTCCAGGCGCACGCCGCAGAATTCGGGGGTGAGTTTCAGGGTGAGCGGGGACGATCCGGCCGAGGCGGCTTCGTATTCATCGCCGTCGTCGATATCGGTTTCTGGCAGGGAGGTGGTCAAAATAAGCGTTTCGTGAGGTATCGCTGCAGCAATGCACCATCGGCTATAATCGTGGCCTTGTCCCGAAGTGCTCGCGCAAACGTCATGCAAAAAAGTTCGTTGAAATTGGCTGCCATCGCCCTTGCTTTGTCCCTGTCCGGGTGCGGCCTGTTCCCCGAGAAGGTCGACGAAACCAAGGATTGGTCGGCGTCGAAATTATACTCGGAGGCGCGCGATGAAATGGCGGCCGGCGGATACGAAAAGGCAATCCAGTACTTCGAAAAGCTGGAATCCCGCTATCCCTTCGGCACGTATGCACAGCAGGCCCAGATGGAAATTGCCTACGCACATTACCGCCAGGGCGATGCGCCACAAGCATTGGCTGCAGTGGAACGCTTCATCAAACTCCACCCCAACCACCCGAATGTGGACTACATGTACTACCTGCGGGGCCTGATCAACTTCAACGACAAGGTCAGCTTCCTGAATTTCCTGTCGAGTCAGGATCCCAGCGAGCGCGATCCGAAAGCGGCGCGCGACGCATTCGACTCGTTCAAGCAGCTGGCGGAGCGCTTCCCGGACAGCAAGTACACCAAGGATGCGATCGAGCGCATGAAGTACCTGGTGAACGCGCTGGCGCAGTATGAGGTGCACGTCGCCAACTACTACTATCGCCGCGGCGCTTACGTTGCCGCCGTCAACCGTGCGCAGCAGGCCGTCTCTGAATACCGTGATGCGCCTGCGATTGAAGAAGCCCTGTACGTCATGGTGAAGTCGTATGACGCGATGGGCCTGCCAGACCTGCGCAACGATGCCGAGCGTGTGTTGAAGGCGACTTTCCCGAACAGTGTCTACTTCAGGGGCGGCCCGCAGGTAAGCTCGCCCTGGTGGAAAGTCTGGTAATCCTCTGACAAAGCCTCCGCAATGGAGGCTTTTTTATTTCCGCCCTCAGGCTTCGAGCTTCCGGCGGAAAACCCAATGGCTTTCTGTCGAAATCCGCGCATCGTAGGCATAACCTTCCGTATCGAATTGCTTCAGCTTCTCAACCTGCGTAATGCCATTCGCTGCAGCGAAGCGCGTCATCATCCCGCGAGCGCGCTTCGCGTGGAATGAGATTACCTTGTACTTGCCGCCTTTCCAGTCTTCGAACACTGGCGTAATTACGTCGGCGTCCAACTGCTTTGGCTTGACCACCTTGAAGTATTCCTCTGACGCCAGGTTCACCAATACCTTGCGTTTGTGCGAAGCAAGCACCTTGTTCAGCGCATCGGTGACCCGGGCTCCCCAGAACGCATACAAATCCTTGCCACGCGCGTTGGCAAAGCGGGTCCCCATTTCAAGCCTGTAGGGCTGCATCAGGTCGAGCGGTCGAAGGACGCCGTACAGGCCCGACAGGATGCGCACGTGCGCCTGCGTGTAGGCGAGCTGCTTCGCCGTGAGCGTGCCGGCATCCAGCCCCTCGTAGACATCCCCGTCAAAGGCAAGAATGGCCTGCCTTGCATTCTTTTTCGTGAATTTCTTCGACCACTCCACGAAACGGGTCACGTTCAGGACAGCGAGCGCATCCGAAATGCCCATCAGCTCCGACAGGTCTGCCGGCGACATTCGCTTCAGCCCGTCGACCAGCTCGGCCGAGTCCTCAATAAAATCCGGGAGGGTATGCTCGTCGATCGTCAAAGGTGTGGCATAGTCGAGCGTTTTCGCGGGCGATAGAACAATCAGCATGTCAGGAAAAATCCGGCAGAAAGAAAATTTGCGGCAATGATACCGAAACGCATCGTCATCGACACCAACGTCTGCCTGGACCTGTTCGTCTTTCGCGATCCGCGCTGGGCGGCCCTGCTCGCCGCGTTGAAGGAGGGCAGCGTCAAAGCGGTGACGCGCCACGATTGCCGGACGGAGTGGCTGATCGTGCTCGGTTACCCGCACCTGCCGCTGGATGCGGAATCGCGGCCGCGCGCGCAGTCCGAATTCGACGAACTGGTTGAATATCTTCCGCCCGAAAGCCTGGCGCCGCGCGACGATATTCCCCTGCCCGTGTGCAAGGATCCCGACGACCAGAAATTCCTCGAACTCTCTCGCGATGCCGGCGCGCTTTTCCTCATCACCAAGGACAAGGCCTTGCTGAAACTGGCGAGGAAAACGGCACGTGCCGGCCTCTTCTCCATCATTCCGCCTGACAAATGGCCGCCCGGACCCGGGCTTGTATAAAATGACTTTTTTGCCCTGATTTCATCGCGCATGAACATGCCCATGTCCCCTGCTCTTTCTACCGCCGCGCAACTGGCTGCGCTCCCATCCCGCCTGCCCACCGTCGGAACGACGATTTTCACGGTCATGTCGGCGCTGGCTGCCGAAAAAGGAGCGGTGAACCTTGGGCAGGGCTTCCCTGACTTCGACTGCGATCCGCTGCTGGTGGACGCAGTGACGCAGGCGATGAAAGACGGATTCAACCAGTACCCGCCGATGACGGGCGTTCCCGCCCTGCGCGAGGCGATCGCCGCCAAGGTCGCGGCCATCTACGGGCATGCCTACAACCCAAATACCGAAATCACGATCACGGCCGGCGCGACACAGGCCATTCTGACGTCCATCCTCTGCTGCGTGCATCCCGGGGATGAAGTCATCGTCATCGAACCGGTGTATGACAGCTATGTCCCGGCGATCGAACTTGCCGGCGGCACGCCCGTATTCGTACAGATGGAAGTCGGCGCGCAAGGTTACTCGGTGCCATGGCACAAAGTCGCTGCAGCGGTCACGCCGAAAACCCGGCTCATCATGATCAACTCTCCGCACAATCCGACCGGTTCG
The DNA here is from genome assembly GCA_035626875.1 of Noviherbaspirillum sp. Lineage (GTDB taxonomy): Bacteria > Pseudomonadota > Gammaproteobacteria > Burkholderiales > Burkholderiaceae_D > Noviherbaspirillum. Next base: position 36,278 of record DASPMV010000006.1, read on the forward strand.
GTACTGCGGGAAGCCGACATCCGTGCCCTCGAAGACATCGTGCGCGGGACCGACATCCTTATCGTCTCCGATGAAGTCTACGAACACATGGTGTATGACGGAGCGCGCCATGAATCGGTGTGCCGCTATCCGGAACTCGCGTCCCGCTCCTTCGTGATTTCAAGTTTCGGAAAGACCTACCACGTCACCGGCTGGAAAATCGGCTATGTCGCCGCACCCGCACCGCTGACTGCGGAATTCCGCAAGGTCCACCAGTTCAACGTTTTCACCGTCAACACGCCGGTACAGCACGGGATAGCCCGCTACATGGCGAACCCGGCGCCGTACCTGGAACTGCCCGCCTTCTACCAGCACAAGCGCGACCTTTTCCGCGCAGGACTGGCAGCGACGAAGTTCAAGCTCCTGCCCTCCGACGGTACCTACTTCCAGTGCGTCGACTACTCCGCGATTTCATCCATGCCCGAAGCCGATTTTGCGAAATGGCTGACGACGGAAATGGGCGTGGCTGCCATCCCGGTTTCCGCGTTCTACAACCAGCCAAAGGAGTCCGGCGTCGTGCGTTTCTGCTTCGCAAAGAAGGACGACACCCTGCGCACGGCACTTGAAAGACTTGCAACGCTTTGAGGATTTCTTATCCCGAATTCAAGGTTTAGTCCGGTGCAGCCGATATTTAATATGTTCGTCGCCGGCACCAAGGTCGACGAAAAATGATGCAATATGGGCAAACATAAGCACCCAATAACATAACCACAACAATTCAAGAAGCGCCCATCATCGCAGGCCTGTTAGAGGAGAGGGCAGATGACCGACCAGCGCCGCCTGAGCATCGCGGACATTGTCATTGGCGAGCCATTGGCATGGGACGTGTATGGAACGGGCAACAAGCTGCTACTGCGGCGCGGCCAAGTGGTGGCGTCGACGCGCCAGGCAGAAGATCTCGTTGAGCGCGGCCTGTTCATCGACGCCGGCCAGGCCGACCGTGCCGCCCAGGCCAAAAGGGAGGCTCAGCAGGCAGCAACACGGGAAATCCCCTCTGCCCTCCGTTTCATCAATCTCGCCAACAAGCGGCTTGAACGCCTGCTGTACAACCTCGGCAACGAGCCCGATGCGGAAGCCAAGATCCTCGAAGTCGTGAAGGCGCTTGAGTATGCGGCGAACATCAACCCTGACGTCGCCCTGGCAAGCATCTTCCTTAACCAGGCCGCGGGCAAGTATGCGGTCCGGCACTGCATAGATTCCGCATTGGTGGCCTCGCTGATCGCCCGTGCAATGAAAAAATCTCCTGAGGAGACGCAAACCGTCGTGGCCGCGGCACTGACGATGAATGTCGCCATGCTGCGCCAGCAGGACGTGATGCTGACCAAGCAGGATCCATTGAACGAACGGGAGACGGAATTGATCCGTTCACACCCCGCGCAGGGTGTCGAGCTGTTGAAGCAGGTTGGCGTGGCCCATCGAGACTGGCTGTCCTACGTTCTTCTGCATCACGAAAACGGCGACGGTTCCGGCTACCCGCTTGGCAAGGAAGTGAAGGACATTCCGCAGAATGCGCGCATCCTGGCCTACGCCGACCGATACAGCGCATCGGTATCGATCCGAAAATACCGCAAGTCGCTTCTCCCGAGCGCCGCGTTGCGCGATGTGCTGATCACCGGTGGCAAACCGGCCGATCCCCTGCTCGCCGCCTACTTCATCAAGGAGCTCGGGCAAACGCCACCGGGCTCCTTCGTGCGCCTGCAAAATGGAGAAATCGGCGTTGTGACGCGACGAGGAGCGAATGCGGCCACGCCCGTCGTGCACGCCTTCATCGGGCCCCGCGGGGCGCCGCTGTCGTTCCCCATCCAGCGCGATACAAGCAAGGAACTGTATGCGATCAGGGAGGCACTCGCCAGCGACCAGGCGATGCTTCCATTCAGCATGCAGCAGCTCTGGGGAGAAGAAGCAGCGCTGTAGCGCGTCACTTCATCCGCTGCATCATCAGTTCCTGATTCGCCTTGCGGTCGGCGTTGACCCGCTGGACCGTGTGACGCTCACCCAGCATCTTCGTGTACTCGCGCACCGGCAAGCCGGACAACACGTCTTCCCCGTAAATCGCCTTTGACGTCATGCTGACCAGCGGCAGGTGGACCAGCGCCGCGCAATCCGCCATCGTGAACTCGCCACCTGCAACGTATGGAGAAAACTTCGCCAGTTTTGCAAACGCCTTCGCATTACGGGACAACAGCTTCTGGGTCCGTGTCTTGATCTCGTCCGACACCTTTCCGCCAAAGAATGCCTCTGCGTACAATTCACGTGCGACCAGCTCGAGGTGAAGTTCCATGAAGGTGATCAGCTCCCGCACCTTGCCAGCGGCAAACGGATCGGCCGGCAGCAAGGGCTTGTCCGGGTAGGAGGATTCGATGTATTCCATGATCACCTGCGACTCGCACAGGCTGCCCTGCGCGGTTTCGATGAACGGCACTTTTCCGAGGGGCGAACGTGCCAGCAATTCCGGCGAGCGATCGGTCCAGACGAGTTCTTCGTCAAACGCCACGCCCTTTTCCATGAGGGCCAACTTGACCTTGTTGTAGTAGTTGCTTCCGGCGAATCCGCAAAGTTTGAGCATGCTGTCTCCTGTGATTTTGTGTTTTGGCGCGACAAGCTTACCGCAGGAAGCAGAATGGCGCAGTGGAGGGAAATACACGGAGCGCCAACCGCCAGGACGCATTTCGGCAATAATGTGGGTTGATTCCATTTACATAACCAGACCATGTCCGCCGAACTCCAAGCGTCACGCCAAGACGCCACGCTGATCCTGACCATGTCCAATCCCGGTGCGAGGAACGCACTGCACCCCGACATGTATGCCGCAGCAATCGAAACGCTCTCGACCGCGGAACGCGACGAGTCGGTGCGTGCTGTCGTCATCACGGGCGCCGACCAGGTGTTCTGCTCGGGCGGCAATCTGAACCGCCTGCTTGAAAACCGCAGCAAGCCGCCTGCGGTGCAGGCGGAATCAATCGACAACCTGCACGGCTGGATCGAAGCCATTCGCGACTGCCCCAAACCGGTGATCGCCGCAGTGGAAGACACCGCCGCCGGCGCAGGCTTTTCTCTCGCCCTGGCATGCGACCTGATCGTGGCCGGCGCCTCCGCGAAGTTCGTGATGTCCTACGTCAAGGTCGGCCTCACACCCGATGGCGGAGCGTCGTGGTTCATCACGCGTGCCCTGCCCCGGCAGCTCACGGCGGAAATTCTTTTGGAAGGCAAGCCCGTCCTTGCGCCGCGCCTGCACGACCTTGGCATTGTCAACCGTGTTGTCGCTGACGGCACTGCGCTCGACAGCGCGCTTGCCTGGGCGGACGACCTCGCCGCGCTCTCACCGAACGCTGTGGAGCGGATCAAGTCTCTTACCAATGAGGCGCAAGTGAATCCGCTCGGCCAGCATGTCGAATCGGAAAAGCGGCACTTCGTCGAAAGCCTTCACCACCGTGACGCCCTTGAGGGCATCTCGGCATTCCTCGAGAAAAGAAAACCGCAATACAAATGACAGAACACAAGAGACGGCGCGTCTACCTGATGCGCCATGGCAGCGTCACCTATTTCGACGACCAGGGAAAACCCTTCCTTCCTGAACAAGTCCCGCTGAACGAACTTGGCCGAGCGCAAGCAACTGCGGCCGGCAAGGTCTTCGCGCAGGCAGGACTGAAGTTCGACCGCGTAATCGTATCGGGCTTGCCGCGTACCGTCGAAACAGCGACACGCGTCCTTGCCGAAACCGGCCAGCAGATCGAGCTCGAACGCTGGAAAGACCTGGAAGAGCTTCGCGGCGGCAAACTGTCGGCGATTCCTGACGAGAGCCTGAAGGAAGCCTTCGTCGGCGCCTTCGACGGCCTCGTTCCGGAGGAGCGCCAGTTCCTGGGCGGCGAAACCATCGGCCAGTTGATGGACAGGATTCACCCGTGCATTGACCGGCTGCGCGAGGACAAATCCTGGGACACGGTGCTGCTCGTGCTGCACGGCGGCGTCAACCGCGCCATCCTGTCCTATGCGCTGACCAACCAGCGGCTATTCCTCGGCAACCTCGCCCAGACCGCAGGCTGCATCAACGCCATCGACGTCGGCGAAGCACATGCCGACTGGGTGGTCCGGATCGTCAACTATTCGCCGATTTCGGAACTCCAGGGGGAGACGCGGCACACCACCATGGAAGTGCTGCTGGACCAGTACAAGAAATCCCGCGGACTGTAACCGTCACAGCATGATTGGCGCAAAATCCACAGAATCGCACGACCGTACGTTTTTCTGATGTAGAATGTGGCGATAACTATTTCGCTCGTTTTCGCAAAGGAGACAAGATGTTCGAAGAATTCATGGGCACGCGTCCGGTATCGGATCGTCAGAAATTTGATCTCGGCGCGATGCAGGACTACATGCGCCAGCACGTCGAAGGCTTCAGCGGCGAGCTGGCAGTCGAACAGTTCAACGGCGGCCAGTCCAACCCGACCTTCAAGCTGACAGCCGACGGCAAGAGCTATGTGCTGCGCACCAAGCCTGGTCCGGCGGCCAAGCTGCTTGCCTCCGCCCATGCAATTGACCGTGAATTCCGCGTGATGGACGCGCTGAACAAGGCGGGCTTCCCGGCGGCGAAACAGTATTCCCTTTGCCTTGATGAATCCATCATCGGCCGCGCCTTCTACATCATGGAGTTCGTGCAGGGCCGCGTCCTGTGGGACCAGTCGATGCCGGGCATGACGCAGGCCGAACGCGCTGCGCACTACGATGAGATGAACCGCGTGATCTCGCAGCTGCACACCATCGACTACAACGCCATCGGCCTCTCGGACTACGGCAAGCCGGGCAACTACTTCGTCCGCCAGATCGACCGCTGGACGAAACAGTACAAGGCGTCCGAGACGGAGAAGATCGAAGCCATGGACAACCTGATGGAATGGCTGCCGAACAACATTCCTCCCGGCGACGACACGAGCATTGTTCATGGCGACTACCGCCTCGACAACATGATCTTCCACCCGACCGAGCCGCGGGTGCTTGCGGTGCTGGACTGGGAGCTGTCGACGCTGGGGCACCCACTGGCCGACTTCTCGTACCACTGCATGAGCTGGCACATTCCCCCCGGACAGTTCCGCGGCATCGGCGGACTCGACTGGAAATCCCTCGGTATTCCGAGCGAAGAGGAATACATTGCGAAATACTGCGAGCGCACCGGCAAGACGATCCGCAAGGAAGATTTCAACTTCTATCTCGCCTACAACATGTTCCGCATGGCGGGCATCCTTCAAGGAATCATGAAGCGTTACGTCGACGGCACCGCGTCCAGTGAACAGGCGCTGAAGGCCGGCAAGGCTGCGCGCCCGATGGCGGAGATGGGCTGGAAGTACGCATCCGGCGGATAGAACGATTGCAGGTCAAACACAACTAACACGCACTGCCGACCGAGGAGACAACATGGAATTCGAATACTCAGACCGCTGCAAACACCTGCAGGAAAAGCTGCTCAGGTTCATGGATGAGCACATTTACCCGAACGAGAAAGCCTTTGAGGAGGAAGTCGACCGCAACGGCCGGGAAAAGGGCAACCGCTGGATACCGACGCAGCTCGTCGAAAGCCTCAAGCCCAAGGCACGCGCCGAAGGCCTGTGGAACCTGTTCCTGCCCAAGTCTCCCCGCGCCCCGGAAGGGCTGTCCAATCTCGACTACGCCCCGCTGTGCGAAATCATGGGACGCGTGCCATGGGCACCCGAAGTGTTCAACTGCTCCGCACCGGACACCGGTAACATGGAAACCATCGAACGCTACGGCACGGAAGAGCACAAGCGCCAGTGGCTGGAACCGCTGCTGAGCGGTGAAATCCGTTCCGCCTTCGCGATGACCGAGCCTGCCGTCGCTTCCTCCGACGCAACCAACATCGAAACCCGCATCCAGCGCGACGGCGATGACTACGTCATCAATGGACGCAAGTGGTGGATCTCCGGTGCCGGAGATCCGCGCTGCAAGGTCTTCATCCTGATGGGCAAGACGGATCCGGAGGCGCCGCGGCATTCTCAGCAGTCGATGATCCTCGTTCCCACCGATACCAAAGGCGTGACGATCAAGCGCCCCCTTCCGGTATTCGGTTATGACGACGCGCCGCACGGCCATTGCGAGATCCTGTTCGAAGACGTGCGCGTGCCGGCATCGAACATCCTCCTCGGAGAAGGCCGCGGATTCGAGATTGCGCAGGGCCGCCTCGGCCCCGGTCGCATCCACCATTGCATGCGGGCCATCGGCGTGGCGGAACGTGCCCTCGAACTGATGTGCAAGCGCCTGAACGGCCGCGTCGCCTTCGGTAAGCGCATCTCGGAACAAAGCGTCTGGCACGAGCGTATTGCCGAGTCGCGCATCATGATCGATACGGCACGCCTCCTGACGCTGAAGGCCGCGTACATGATGGACACGGTTGGCAACAAGCATGCGAAGGCCGAGATCGCGATGATCAAGGTGCTCGCACCCAATGTCACGCAGAAGGTCCTCGACTGGGCGATCCAGGCCTATGGTGCCGGCGGCGTTTGCGACGACTTCCCGTTGGCAGGCCAGTGGGCCGGCAACCGCACGCTGCGCCTTGCAGACGGTCCGGACGAGGTGCACCGGAACGCCATCGCCAAGCTGGAGCTGGCAAAGCACGTGCCCATTCCGAAGAAGGACCTCGAACTGCCGATCACCCGATCCTGAGCATGGAACTCAAAACCGCTGCATAATCGTGCAGCGGTTTTGAACCAAGCACAGGAGAACAAGAATGATCGACGTCTATTCGGCCGCCACACCCAATGGCCACAAGGTTCACATCATGCTGGAGGAATGCGGCCTCCCCTACCGCGTCCACCACGTCAACATCCGCGAGGGAGACCAGTTCAAGCCGGACTTCCTCGCGATCTCGCCGAACAACAAGATTCCCGCCATGGTCGATGCGGATGGCCCCGATGGCAAGCCGATCTCGCTGTTCGAATCCGGCGCCATCCTCGTCTACCTGGCGAGCAAAGTGGGCAAGTTCCTCGGCAAGACCGACCGTGAGAAGTTCGCCACCTTGCAATGGGTGATGTTCCAGATGGGCGGCGTCGGCCCCATGCTTGGCCAGGCGCATCACTTCCGCATCTACGCCCCCGAGAAGATCGACTACGCAGTCAATCGCTACACAAACGAGGCAAAGCGACTCTATGGCGTGATCGACAAGCAGCTGTCGCACAACGCCTATCTCGCCGGCGACGCATACACGATCGCAGACATCGCGACGTTCCCGTGGCTGCGTTCGTGGAAAAACCAGGGAATCGATTGGGCCGACTACCCGCACGCGAAGCGCTGGTTCGATGAGATTGCTGCCCGCCCTGCTGTCGAACGCGGTGTAGCCGTGCTCGCATCAGACAGCAAACCGATCACAGACGACAAGGCGCGCGAAATGCTCTTTGGCGCCACGCAATATCAGCGTCACTGACAAAAAAGCCTCCTCCACCGGGCAAGGTGGGGAGGCATTTCTGTCAGGGCAAGCTGCTTATTCGTAGCGTCGTGCAATCGACTCCGCGACGCAAACCGGCTTGTCTCCGCCTTCACGTTCGATCGTCACCGCCCAGGTGACCTGCACGCCGCCTTCGATATCCTCGACATCCTTTAGCGCCAATCGGCCGCGCACCTTGCTGCCGACGGGTACCGGCGCCGGGAAACGCACCTTGTTGAGCCCATAGTTCACGCTCAGCTTCGCCTCCGGCATGGACACGGCGCTTTGCATGATCATGGGCAGCAGCGACAAAGTCAGGAAGCCGTGCGCAATGGTCGTCCCGTACGGCGATTCCTTCTTGCTGCGCTCGACGTCGAGATGGATCCACTGATGGTCTCCGGTCGCGTCGGCGAATTGGTTGACGCGTTCCTGGTTGACGGTGAACCACTCGGTCACGGCGATTTCCTGGCCGACCAGCCCCCTGAGTTCTGCTACCGATGCGATGTGTCGCATGCTGTCTCCGTAATTATTATTTGTCGCTTATTTCGGACGGCGATGGAACATGCCCATGCCCTTGATCGTCGCCACGAGCTCTCCATGCTGGTTCTTGGCCTGCCACAGCGTCACAACGACACCGCGATCCGGCTTGCTGGTGGAGGGCTTCACCTCCAGCGCGGTATTCGTCACGTGCAACGTGTCGCCGCCGCGCACCGGCTTGATCCAGCGGATCTCGTCGACGCCCGGCGAACCGAGGCTGGCTGCCTCCTTGAGAAAGCCATCGACCATCAGCCGCATGATCATCCCGCAGGTATGCCAGCCGCTGGCGATGATGCCGCCATACATCGACTTTTCCGCCGCCGCCTTGTCGACGTGGAAGGGCTGGGGGTCATACTTCGTTGCGAACTCGATGATCTCTTCTTCAGATACCGTCCGCGATCCCACATCGATGGTCTTGCCCGGTTCAAAATCTTCAAAGTACCACTTCAGTTGCGACATGGTCGCCCCCTCTTGAGTTAAGCCGCGTTCCGGAAGTCAGGCAGCGAAGCAAACCGCCCCAGGTGATAGTCGGTATCGCCCAGGGTCAGCTCGATCATGGTCAGGCGCTTGAAGTGGTGCGCTGCCGGCAGTTCATTCGTCACGCCCATGCCGCCGTGCAGTTGCACCGCCTGCTGGCCGACGTACTTCAGTGCCTGGCCCACACGCGCCTTTGCGGCGGACACGTTGCGGCGGCGTTCGTTCGCGTCGCTCGAAGAAACCTTGACTGCCGCCAGCGTCGCCATTGAGCGAGCCTGCTCTGCCTGCATGAACATTTCCGCCATGCGATGCTGCAATGCCTGGAACTTCCCGATCGGCACGCCGAACTGCTGGCGAGTCTTCAGGTATTCGAGCGTGGCGGCATTCAAGGCATCCATCGCACCGACGGCTTCGGCGCACAGAAGCGCGGCACCGTAGTCGGCGGCGGCGTCGAGAATCTCCCAGCCTGCTCCAGCCTTGCCCAGCAATGCGGAGGCAGGAACGCGTACATTGGCGAACGTAATGTCAGCGGCATGTTGGCAGTCGATGGTGCGATAGTCCTTGCGCGTCACGCCGGCAGCATTGCCATCGACCAGGAACAGCGAAATTCCGTCGGTGTCGCGCTGGCCTCCGCCAGTGCGCGCCGACACCACGATCTTGTCCGCCTGCGCGCCGTGGATGACCACAGTCTTGGTTCCGTTAAGGACATATCCGTCGCCCTCTGCCTTAGCGGTAGTGGCGATGTCGAACAGTTCGTAGCGTGACTGCTTTTCACCCAGCGCGGCCGCCAGCTTCAATGCGCCGCCGGCGACCTGCTCCAGCAACTCGCCATTGCCGCCGGCGAGCCTCAGGAATTGCACGCCGAGCACGGTGGCGAAATACGGCTCGACGACAATACCTCGTCCCAGCTCCTGCATCACCACCATCATGTCGACAGCCGAGCCGTTGAAGCCGCCCTGCTCTTCGGGAATCGGCAGCGCCGTCATGCCCAGTTCGGTCAGCGTTGCCCATGCCTCGTCGGACACGCCCTGTTCGGAACGGACGATCTTGTTGCGATGCTCGAAGGTGTAATCCTTGTCGATGAAGCGGCGCAG
>DASPMV010000007.1:0-93570 GCA_035626875.1 Noviherbaspirillum sp.
CAGCAGGGTCAAGGCAACGAAGGGTCCGAGATCCGACGGGGTGAGCGATGCCATCCCGCCAAGTCCGAGCATGACCGCCACCTGCGCCAGCAGCAGCCAGCTCCGCCGCTGCCCGAGACGGCCGAACAAGGGCAGGCGCACGCGGTCGATGAACGGCGCCCACAGGAACTTGAAGGAATACGCCAGGCCCGCGCTGGCGATCATCGTGATGTCCTTGAGCGTGATGTTGTTTTCCTTCAGCCAGTAGGCCAGCGTGCCGGCGACCAGCAGGAAAGGCAGGCCGGAGGCGAAGCCGAAGAAAAACATCGTCCACGCGGACGGATGAAGGAAAGCGTCGCGGATGCGTGTGCCGCCCTTCCCACCTTCTTTCTTGCTCATCGGGCAGGTCTCCGCTCTGCCTTGCGGCAGTGCTTTTCAGGCAAACAGGCGGGGAGATGGGCGCGCGGCGGCAGCTTCATGCGGGTGTCTTTTTACGAAGTCGGAACACGGCAAGGCTACCACGCCAATTGGGTAGGAATGAGACAGGCTTACCTTCATGCAAAGCAATGCATTCAAGCACTTCGAGTCCCACTTTGTTGGCGAGTTCCTCGAAATCCTTGATCGTGGCGCAACGTACGTTGGGCGTGTCATACCACTCATACGGCAGCGACTTCGACACCGGCATGCGGCCGCGCAGCAGCGCGACGCGGTGTGGCCAGTATGCAAAGTTGGGGAAGGAGACAATCGCTTCCCGGCCCACGCGTGCGATATCGGCAAGGATGCCCTCGACGTTCTTCATCATCTGCAGCGCGGACAGGCAGAGCACCATGTCGAACGCGTTGTCCGAAAACATGGCCAGCCCGGCTTCAAGGTCTTGCTGGATGACGGACACGCCGCGCGTGACGCAGACCGGAATCTTGTTGTCGTCGATCTCCACGCCGTAACCGATGCAGCGCTTTTCGGATTGCAGGTATTCGAGCATCACGCCGTCGCCACAGCCGAGGTCGAGCACGTGCGAGTCCTGCGCGACCCAGTGGGCGATGAAGGCGAGGTCCGGGCGCAGGGCGATGAGGTCGCGGAAGTTCATGCGCGTCCTCCGCCGTTGATGTCCTGCCAGATGCGGTCGTAATAGGCTTTCACTACATTCATGTAACGGGGATCCTCGAGCAGGAAGGCATCGTGGCCGTGCGGCGCATCGATTTCCGCGTAGTCGACGCGGCGCTTGTTCTTGACCAGGGCCTGCACGATCTCGCGGCTGCGTTCGGGCGAAAAGCGCCAGTCGGTGGTGAAGGACACCAGCAGGTACTGCGCCTTCGTCTTGGCCAGCGCCGCGGCGAGGTCGTCGCCGTGCTCGCGCGCGGGGTCGAAGTAGTCGAGTGCCTTGGTGATCAGCAGGTAGGTGTTGGCGTCGAAGTACTCGGAGAACTTGTCGCCCTGGTAGCGCAGGTAGGATTCGATCTCGAAGTCGATGCCGAAGCCGAACTGCAAGTCGCCGTTGCGCAGCGAGCGGCCGAATTTCTCGGCCATGCTGTCGTCCGACAGGTAGGTGATGTGGCCGACCATGCGCGCGACGCGCAGGCCGCGCTTGGGCACGACGCCGTGCGCGTAATAATCGCCGCCGTGGAAATCCGGGTCGGTCAGGATGGCCTGCCGCGCGACGTCGTTGAAGGCGATGTTTTGCGCGGAGAGCTTGGGCGTCGAGGCGATCACGACCGCATGGTGCAGGCGCTCCGGAAAGATCATGCTCCATGCCAGCGCCTGCATGCCGCCGAGGGAGCCGCCCATGACGGCGGCGAATTTCTCGATGCCCAGCTTGTCGGCCAGGCGCGCCTGGGCATTTACCCAGTCTTCGACGGTGACGACGGGAAAGCTGGCGCCGTAGGGCTTGCCTGTGGCGGGATTGATATGCATCGGTCCCGTCGAGCCGAAACAGGAACCGGGATTGTTGACGCCGATGACGAAGAAGCGGTCGGTGTCCACCGGCTTGCCGGGGCCGACCATGTTGTCCCACCAGCCGACGTTCTTGCTTCCGTCCACCCCTTCATAGACGCCGGCGACGTGATGCGACGCGTTGAGCGCGTGGCAGATCAGCACGGCGTTGGACCGGTCGGCGTTGAGCGTGCCGTAGGTTTCGTACATCAGGGTGTAATCGGACAGCGTGGCGCCGCTGCGCAGCGTCAGCGGCTCCGGGAAATGCATTGATTTGGGTGAAACGATTCCGATGGATGGCATAGTGATCCAGGTAGCAGCGCCGGATTTTCTTGGAATCCCTTGCGCCAAAAAACAAAAAAGCCCGACAGCGGACAGCTTATCGGGCTTTCAGGGCTTTCTTGCAAGCACGCTTTAGCCGTATTTATTACGCGCCCGCAAGCTGATCATCAAATCGGCGCATTGCATAAGAATAACCAAGTCGGTTCCACCAGTCAAACCGGCGGACGCACAATCCTTGTTTCCTTTACAAGCTTCTTCCGACTGCTAACCTGCCTAGAGGGGTAGTCGCACAAACATGGCAAACCAGCAACGCCCTGCCAAACCGCAAGACAGTGATCGAAAGCTAAATGCAAGCTAAGGTGTTTTACAGTTCGCCACATAGCGCACGTACCCTGGCGCTCACACAATAATCAGGGTTCCTTACTAGGATGAAGGAGATTCTCCATGACTATCGGCAAACGCAATTCCCTCAGCCGCTGGTTGCTCAGCGCGATCACTGCCCTCGGCCTGATCGCAAGCGCACCGGCACTCGCCTTGGACAGCATCAAGATCCTCGTTCCGGCCAATCCGGGCGGCGGCTGGGACCAGACGGGACGCGGCCTCGGCCAGGCGTTGCAGCAGAGCGACATCGTCAAGAAAGTCCAGATCGACAACAAGGGCGGCGCGGCCGGCACCATCGGCCTGGCGCAATTCGTCAACTCGGCCAAGGGTGATCCAACTGCAACGTTGATCGGCGGCAGCGTGATGGTGGGTGGCATCGCACTCAACAAGTCTCCCGTCAACCTTTCGCAAGTCACCCCGATCGCGCGTCTTACCGGCGAATATGACGTGCTGGTCGTCCCCGCCAATTCGCCGATCAAGTCGCTCAAGGACTTGATCGCCCAGTTCAAGTCCAACCCGGGCAGCGTCTCCTGGGGCGGCGGTTCTGCCGGCGGCACTGACCACATCATCGTGGCGATGATCGCGCAGGCGACCGGCGTGGATGTCACCAAGATCAACTACATCCCGTTCGCTGGCGGCGGCGAGGCGCAGGCAGCCATCCTCGGCGGCCACGTCACCGTAGGTCTGTCCGGCTACAACGAATTTGCCGGCCAGATCCAGTCGGGCAAGTTCCGTCCGTTGGCAGTCACTTCCGGCAAGCGCCTCCCCGGCATCGATGTGCCGACGCTGAAGGAGCAAGGCGTGGACGTCGAGCTGTCCAACTGGCGCGCAATCTTCGCCGCTCCCGGCATCAACGAGGCACAGAAGCGTGAGCTGATGATGACGGTCGACAAGGCAGTCAAGAGCAAGCCCTGGCAGGACCTGCTCGCCAAGAACGGCTGGGCCGACGCCTACCTTCCGGGTGATGCTTTCGCGCAGTACCTGGACAATGAAGTGAAGCAGACCGAGAAGATCATCAACAGCCTCGGCCTCGCCAAGAAGTAAGCGCCCTTCGCGGCGCAACCGCAGAGGTCCGTCCTGACGCAAAGACGGACCTCGGCATGTCTTGCCCCGGCCGGTACAAAAGGCACCTCGCCTTGCGCGCCACGCCGGTATAAAAATAGAGACATAACCATTCGAACTCTAGGTGAACAACATGACCACTCGTTCTCCGATCAACCCAGGAGAGCTGATGGTGTCCATCGCATTGGCGACGCTGGGCATCTTCGTCGTTGGCAGCACGCAGGACATCTCGGCCGGCGCCGGCTACTCGCAGGTGGGCCCGCGCGCATTCCCCTACCTGATAGGCACCGGCCTGATGATCCTCGGCGGCATCCTCGCGTGGCAAGCCGTGTCGGGCGGCTGGCGCAATGTCCCGATGGACGACGAAACCAACCATGACGCGCCGGACTGGGTTGCCTTTGCGATCCTGAGCACGGGCGTGATCCTGCACATGGCGTCCATCGCGTGGGCAGGCTTCGTGCTCGCCTCGACCTTCCTCTTTACGCTCGTCGCACGCGGCTTCGGCAGCCGCAGGTTGTTTCGCGACATTATCGTCGGCCTGATCGTGGCCACGATTGCCTTCTTCATCTTTACACGCGGCCTCGGACTGAACCTGCCGAGCGGCCTGCTGGGAGGGCTGTAAGCATGGAAACCTTCAACGCATTGATTGCCGGGTTCGGCGTCGCGATGACGATGCAGAATCTCATGCTCGGATTCATCGGCGTGACACTCGGCACGCTGGTGGGCGTGTTGCCCGGTGTGGGCCCGGCCCTCACCGTGGCACTGCTGCTGCCTGCGACCGCCAGTTTTGACCCGACGGGCGCACTCATCATGTTCGCCGGCATCTATTACGGTGCAATGTACGGCGGCTCGACCACATCGATTCTCCTCAACACGCCGGGCGAGTCGGCCACCATCATGACTGCCCTCGAAGGCAACAAGATGGCCAAGAACGGCCGCGCCGGACCGGCGTTGTCCACGTCGGCCATCGGTTCCTTTGTCGCAGGCTCGATCTCCGTCGTCATGCTGACCGTCGTGGCGCCCCTGGTGGTGGATGTCGCGATCAAGTTCGGTCCGGCCGAGTACTTTGCCGTGATGATCCTGGCCTTTGTCACCGTGTCCACACTGCTCGGTGCTTCGATGGCGCGCGGGCTGGCAAGCCTGTTCTTCGGTCTGTGGATCGGTTTGATCGGCATCGATGGACAAACCGGCCAGCCGCGTTTCACCATGGGCATCCCCGAGCTGCTCGACGGCATCGACGTCGTTGTTGCCGCCGTGGGCCTGTTCGCGGTCGGCGAGACACTCTACCTTGCCACCTACCTGAACAAGGCCGAGGACAAACTTGAACAGGTCAAGGGGTCAATCTGGATGTCGAAGTCCGATTGGTCTCGCTCCTGGAAGCCCTGGCTGCGCGGCACCGTCCTCGGTTTCCCGATCGGCGCGATGCCGGCCGGGGGCTCCGAGATCCCGACCTTCCTGTCGTACTCCGTGGAAAAGAAGCTGAGCAAGAATCCGGAAGAGTTCGGCAAGGGGGCGATTGAGGGGGTAGCAGGACCGGAAGCGGCGAACAATGCGTCGAGCACCGGCACGCTCGCGATGCTGCTGACGATCGGGCTGCCGACATCCGCGACGGCGGCCATCGTGCTGGCGGCGTTCCAGCAATACGGGCTGCAGCCGGGACCGCTGCTGTTCGAAACCCAGCCGCTGCTGGTGTGGGGCCTGATCGCCTCGATGTACATCGGCAACGTGCTGCTGCTGATCCTGAACCTGCCGCTGGTGGGCCTGTGGATCAAGCTGCTGTCCATCCCGCGTCCCCTGCTGTACGGCGGTATCCTGATTTTCGCGACACTGGGCGCCTACGGCCTGCGCAATTCGTGGTTCGACCTGCTGCTGCTCTATATCATCGGCCTGATCGGCTTCCTCATGCGCCGCTACGACATCCCGGTCGCGCCGACCATCGTCGGCATGATCCTCGGACCGATCGCGGAACAGCAGTTGCGCCGCGCGCTGTCGATCAGCCAGGGCGACATGTCGATCTTCGTCACCAAACCGATCTCGGCATCGATTCTCCTGCTGACCGTCGCACTGGTGATCGGACCGCTGCTCTGGAAACGCCACCTGGCGAAACGCGCCGGAGCATTGCCGGAGGCGGCACCTACCTAAGGTTTGCGCCGGCATGAAAAAAGGGGACTCGAGCGAGTCCCCTTTTCTTTTGGACAAAGCGACGGTCAGAGTTCGCGCAGCTGTTCGACCGCACTGACGATGGCAGCGGGCTCCATCGTCCTCAGGATCTTTTTCGTCTGCGCTGTGATGGCGTTCAGGTCGGTGTTGAGGATCTCCTGCTTCACCGAAAGGATCTGCGTCGGGTGCATCGAGAATTCGCGCAGTCCCATGCCGAGCAGCAGCCGCGTCATGCGCGTATCGCCTGCCATCTCGCCGCACACCGAAACCGGCACGCCGGCCTTGGCTCCGATCGAAATCGTGCTTGCCAGCAGGTACAGCACTGCCGGATGCAGCGGATTGTAGAGATGGGCAACTTCGTGGTCGGCGCGATCGATGGCCAAGGTGTACTGGATCAGGTCGTTGGTGCCGACCGACAGGAAGTCCATGCGCTTGACGAACATCGGCAGCGTCAGCGCCGCCGCCGGGATCTCGATCATCGCGCCCACAGGGATGAGCGGGTCGAACTTCTTGTTCTGCTCGCGCAATTGCGCCTTGGCCTGCTCGATCATCGCCAGGGTCTGGTCGATTTCAAAGGCATGCGCAAGCATCGGGATCAGCAGCTTGATCGGGCCGAAGGCAGACGCGCGCAGGATGGCGCGCAACTGCTGCAGGAACATTTGTGGCTCGGCGAGGCAGAAGCGGATCGCGCGCAGGCCGAGCGCCGGATTGAGTGCAGTCTGCTCGGCAGAATCGAGCGGTTTGTCGGCGCCGATGTCCAGGGTGCGAATGGTGACGGGCCGTCCCTTCATCGCCACCACCGCCTGGCGGTAGGACTCGAACTGCTCGTCCTCGGAAGGCAGCTTGTTGACGAAGCCGGCACGCCCCATGAAGAGGAATTCGGAACGGAACAAGCCGACGCCCATGGCGCCGGAGTCGAGCGCGCCCGGGCAGTCATCCGGCAATTCGATGTTCGCGAGCAGCGTGATCTCGGTGCCATCCTTCGTGACGGCCGGTGTCTTTTTCAGCTTGCCGAGCTTCTTGCGCTCGCGCATCAGGCGCTGCTGCAGTTCGCGGTATTGCTCCAGCACGTTCGGCGGCGGATCGACGATCACCACGCCGGCGTCGCCGTCGATGATGATCATGTCGTCCTGCTCGATCAGTGCGGAGGCATTGGACATGCCGACTGCCGCGGGAATGTCGAGGCTGCGCGCAACGATGGCCGTGTGCGAGTTCTGTCCGCCGAGGTCGGTCACGAAGCCGCCGAACGCGCGGTCCTTGAACTGCAGCATGTCCGCAGGCGAAATGTCATGCGCGACCACAATCATGCGGCCGGCATGCTCGTCGCCGCCGTCGCTCGACGGCAGCGCGATGGCAGTCCCGGTGAGGACCTTCAGCACACGCTCGCCGACCTGCTGGATGTCGCTCTTGCGCTCGCGCAGGTAGGCATCCTCGATCTCGTCGAACTGCGCGGACAGCTCATCGATCTGCGTGACCAGCGCCCATTCCGCGTTGTAATAACGGGTGCGAATGATGTCGAGCGGCACCTCCGCAATCATCGGGTCGGACAGAATGAGCGCATGCACGTCGATGAACGCGCCCAGCTCGGCGGGTGCGTCTTTCGGCAGTTCGTTCCAGATGGTCTGCAATTCCTTGTGGACGCTGGCAATAGCCTTTTGCAGGCGCAGCACTTCCGCCTCGACCTGCTCCTGCGAGATCAGGTAATGCTTGACGTCGAGCGCCGCCGGCGCGAGCAGGTGTGCGCGGCCTATCGCAATGCCGCGTGAGACCGGGATCCCGTGGAGCGTGAAGGAAGCCATTCTGTGTGCCGGGTCTGGGTGGTCGTAAAGGCTTACTCGCCTTCGCCGAACTTATTCTGAATCAGCTCGACGAGCGCGTCAAAACACTCCTTCTCGTCGGCGCCGTCCGTCTCCAGCACGACTTTCGCCCCCTTGCCCGCGGCCAGCATCATGACGCCCATGATGGACTTCGCATTGACCCGGCGCGCATTGCGCGTCAGCCAGACTTCGCTCTTGTACTTGGCCGCCAGTTGCGTGAGCTTTGCGGAGGCGCGCGCATGCAAACCCAGCTTGTTGATGATTTCGATTTCTTGTTGAATCATTTTTTATTGTGCTTGTTGTTCAGTTTGGAGAGAGCCGCACGCGGTTGTCTACCCGTACCGCGCCGCTCTGCCCTCCTGCGAGGGCCATTTCCACCACCACGTCGATCGTATCGTTGCGATAGGTCAGTGCGCGCAAGAGCATCGGAAGGCTGATGCCGGCGATGACTTCGATATGCCCGGGGCTACACAGCTTGAGCGTGCAATTGGACGGCGTGCCTCCCATGACGTCCGTAATCACCAGCACCCCTGAACCGTCGTCAAGCCGCTTGATCGCTTCCTGCCCAATGCGGTTCACTTCCGCCGGATCCTGGTCGGCGCGTACGTCGATCGCCTCCATGCGTTCCGGTCGCGCGCGAAAGACGTGCGTGGCGGCGTCCATGAACGCGTTGCCCAGCGGTGCGTGCGTCAGAAGAAGAATCCCTACCATGATCTGTCCGGCCAAGAACAGTCGCGTGCGCGGTTGATAGAAGCCTGGCCTCCCCGAGCCGACGACCTGTCCGTCGTTATTCTCCGCGCACCGATTGCGCGAAGCGAATTATTTGCATTGTCTTTCCAGAGCGTCGATGAACATGCCTGCGACATCGAAGCCCGTCTGCTGCTTGATTTCCTGAAAACACGTGGGACTGGTGACGTTGATTTCCGTCAGGCAGTCGCCGATCACGTCCAATCCTACCAGCAATAAGCCGCGCTTCAAAAGGACTGGCGCAAGGGCTTCACCGATTTCACGGTCGCGCGGTGAAATCGGTTGCGCCACGCCCAGCCCGCCTGCGGCAAGATTGCCGCGGACTTCGCCGCCCTGCGGAATGCGCGCCAGGCAGTACGGCACGACATCTCCGCCAATCAGCAGCACGCGCTTGTCGCCCTGAACGATCTCCGGAATGAAGCGTTGGACCATGATGGTGTGTGCGCCATTGCCCGTCAGCGTTTCGATGATCGAGCCGAGGTTCATGCCGTCTTCCCTGACACGGAAGATGCCCGCTCCACCCATGCCGTCCAGCGGCTTGAGGATGATGTCCTTGTGTTCCGCATGGAAAGCCCGAACCCGCTCCGCATCGCTCGTGACCAGGGTCGGCGCGGTGAACTGCGGGAATTGCGCGATCGCCAGCTTTTCATTGTGGCTGCGAATGGCCCCAGGCCGGTTGAATACCCGCGCCCCCTGCGACTCCGCCACTTCAAGGAGGTACGTCAGGTAGACATACTCCATGTTGAACGGCGGATCCTTACGGACAACAATGGCATCGAAGGCGTTGAGAGAGGACGGCACCGCCGTCTCGGCACGGTACCACTCATCCGTATTGCCGGTCAGCGTGACGCGCTGCACGTCAGCGAACACCTTGCCGTCCTGGAAGGCCATGTCCTTCTGCTGGAACGCGTAGATCTCGTGGCCCCGCCGGGCGGCCTCGACCATCATCGCGTACGTCGTGTCCTTGTAGATCTTGAAGTGGTCCAGCGGGTCGGCAAGGAAAGCGAATTTCATGCAGCGGTCCCGTCAGTAGACTTCCGGATTCGGATCGGTCTTTTCAAGTTCAATGGACGCCGCGAGCAACGCCATGCGCGCGACCACGCCATACATGTAGAAGCGGTTCGGCGGCGCGGTTCCCGGCTTGGCCTGCAGATCGGGCAAGGCATGCTGCTGAGCGAATGCGAGCGGCACGAAATGCGCGCCAGGCGAGTTCAAGTTCTCGTCGATGCCGCGCTCGGCATGCACGCGATAGAAGCCGCCAACCACGTAGCGGTCGATCATGTACACCACCGGCTCGGCCACGGCATCATTGATGTGCTCGAAGGTGTGCACGCCTTCCTGGATGATCACGTCGGACACTTCCAGGCCTTCCTTCACCACTGACATCTTGTTGCGCTGCTTGCGGTTGAGGTCCTTCACCTCGCTCGCATCCTTGACCGTCATGATGCCCATGCCATAAGTGCCGGCGTCGGCCTTGACGATGACGAAGGGCTTTTCCTTGATGCCGTATTCCTTGTACTTCTTGCGGATCTTGGCCAGGAGCGAATCGACATTGGAAGCGAGGCAATCCTCGCCCGTGCGTTCCTGGAAGTTGATCTCGCCGCACTTGGCAAAAAACGGATTGAGCATCCACGGATCGACATCGACCAGCTTCGCAAACTTCTTCACCACCTCGTCGTAAGCAGCGAAGTGGTTGGTCTTGCGCCGAACCGCCCAGCCGGCATGCAGGGGCGGCAGGAGATTCTGCTCGTGCAGGCCTTCCAGAACTTTCGGAATGCCGGACGACAGGTCGTTGTTCAGCAGGATGGTGCAGGGGTCGAAATTCTTCAGTCCCAAACGCCGGCCGTTCGCGGAGCGCTCCAGCGGCTCCAGTGTCAGCGTTGTCCCGTCAGGCAGGTCGATGTTGGTCGGCTCCTTCACGTCTTCGGACAGGGAACCGAGTCTCACATTCAGGCCGGTCTGGCGGAAGATCTGGATCAGGCGGGCGACGTTTTGCAGGTAGAACGTGTTGCGGGTGTGCCGTTCCGGAATCAGGAGCAGGTTCTTTGCATCCGGACAATACTTTTCGATCGCTGCCATGGCGGCCTGGACGGCGAGCGGCAGCATTTCCGGCGACAGGTTGTTGAACCCGCCAGGGAACAGGTTGGTGTCGACCGGTGCCAACTTGAATCCGGCGTTGCGGAGATCTACCGAACAGTAAAAGGGCGGCGTGTGCTCCTGCCATTCCAGGCGGAACCAGCGTTCGATCGCCGGGGTCGCTGCCAGGATTTTCTTTTCCAGATCGAGAAGCGGGCCGTTCAGGGCCGTAACGAGGTGCGGAACCATAAAAACCTTCGGGGTATAAGCATTCTTGCAAGCTGAATGAGCTGATTCTAACGGTAATCCCTCTGTTTCGCCTGCCGACTGTTGTTCGAGGATGTGCCTGCCACCTGCCGATGTTTCATGATCGACAACAAGGCGACAGGTTGGGCAATACGGGATACCTAGATCTGGGCAATCCTCCGGTTTTAAAGACGAGCACGAAAAAAAAGCGCCTCGGAACGAGGCGCTTTGGGAAACCCGCAGGTGCGGGTGGGGAAACGGGTTCCCGTGGAGATCAGGAGTGGTAGGCCGATTCGCCGTGGCTGGAGATGTCCAGGCCTTCGCGCTCTTCTTCTTCCGGCACACGCAGGCCAACGACCAGGTCAACCAGCTTGTAGGCAACGAAGGACACCACAGCAGACCAGATCAGGGTGGTCAGCACGCCCTGCGCCTGGATCCACACCTGGCCGGCGATCGAATACTCTTCCGCGACCTTGTTGGCGACGTAGTCGTAGATGCCGGTGCCGCCGAGCGACGGCGCCGCGAACACGCCGGTCAGCAGCGCGCCGAGGATACCGCCCACGCCGTGCACGCCGAACACGTCCAGCGAGTCATCCGCGCCGAGCAGGCGCTTCAGGCCGTTCACGCCCCACAGGCAGATCACGCCGGCCAGCAGGCCGATAACCAGTCCGCCCATCACGCCGACGAAACCGGCGGCCGGGGTGATTGCCACCAGGCCGGCAACAGCGCCGGAAGCGGCACCCAGCATGGAGGGCTTGCCCTTGCCCATCCATTCGCCGAAGCTCCAGGACAGAGTCGCGGCAGCCGTCGCCAGCAGCGTGTTGATCAGTGCGAGGGCAGCGGTGCCGCCTGCTTCCAGTGCGGAACCGGCGTTGAAACCGAACCAACCCACCCACAGCATCGAAGCGCCTACCATGGTCAGCGTCAGCGAGTGCGGCGCCATGGATTCGCGACCGTAGCCGATACGCTTGCCAATCACATAGGCACCGACCAGGCCGGCGATAGCGGCATTGATGTGCACTACCGTGCCGCCGGCGAAGTCGAGCGCGCCCTTCTGGAACAGCCAGCCGGCAGCAGCAGTCGCCTTTTCAGCAGCGGCTGCGTCGGTGTAGGCATCCGGACCAGGCCAGAACCAGACCATGTGCGCCACCGGCAGGTAGGAGAACGTGAACCACAGCACGACGAACAGCAGCACGGCGGAGAACTTGATGCGCTCTGCGAATGCACCGACGATCAGGCCGCACGTAATCGCTGCGAACGTTGCCTGGAAGGCGACGAACACGAACTCGGGGATCACGACGCCCTTGCTGAAGGTGGCCGCCAGCGATTCCGGCGTGATGTCCTTCAGGAACAGGCGATCGAAGGAGCCGATGAATGCGCCGCCCTCGGTGAACGCCAGCGAGTAGCCGTAGATGCACCAGAGCACGATGATCAGGGAGAAGATCATGAACACCTGCATCAGGATCGACAGCATGTTCTTGGTGCGGACCAGGCCGCCGTAGAACAGTGCCAGGCCGGGGATCGTCATCAGGATGACGAGCACGGTTGCCATCATCATCCACGCACTGTCGCCCTTGTTGGCGCTCGGCGCGGGTGCAGCGGCGGGGGCAGCTTCAGCCGGTGCGGCGGCAGCGGCAGGCGCTGCGGCTGCGGCGGCGGGAGCAGCCGGTGCAGAAGCCGCTTCGGGAGCTGCAGGTGCGGCTGCCTGTGCAACGACGACCGTCTCGGTCTTGGCCGGTGCGGCCTCCTCGGCCAGCGCCGCTGGCGCAAAGCCGACGGCGATCAGCATGGAGCCTGCCGCCAGGATGCTTGCAAACAGTTTTTTCATCTCACCCCTCCTTTAGAGTGCTTCTTTACCGGTTTCGCCGGTACGGATACGAACGACTTGCTGCAAGTCGAACACGAAGATCTTGCCGTCGCCGATCTTGCCGGTGCGGGCGGAGCTTTCGATGGCTTCGATCGCGCGTTCGACGATGGCGTCGTCCACGGCAGCTTCGATCTTGGTCTTGGGCAGGAAGTCGACCACATATTCGGCGCCGCGATACAACTCGGTATGGCCTTTCTGGCGCCCGAAGCCCTTTACTTCCGTGACCGTAATGCCCTGGACACCGATCGCCGAGAGGGCCTCGCGCACTTCATCGAGCTTGAAGGGTTTGATGATCGCAGTGATCAGTTTCATGATTTCCTCGCTTAGAAAGTCTTGGCGATCGACAGGACCAGGCTGTTCTTGCCGAGGTTCTTGCCGTTCGGACCAACGTAGTTGTCGGTGTCGGTACCGATGAGCGCCAATGCACCGGTCACGATGCCGAAGTCCTTTGTCACGCCCACTTTCCAGTCGGTGTAGCTGAACGGCGAGTTGTTCCTCACCTTCTGGTGACCGGCGTGCAGATTCAGGATCAGGCCTTCGCCGAGCTCGACGTTGGCGCCGATGTCGAGGTAGCCGCTGCGCTTGCTGTCGGCAAAGCCGAACAGGTTCGTCAGCGAGTGCGAATACTTGATATAAGCCGGGCCGTAGCCCAGCTGGCCGTAGACTTCAGTGGTGTTGGCGCTCGGGGACAGGTTGTTGGACGGGTACTGGTAACGCAGCACGCCAACGTCATAGGAAACACCCGAAACGACTTCGCCGCGCTTGCCGGCGTAGATGTCCCACTCGATGCTGGCGTCACCGCCCGGGACATCCTTGATCCACTTGATGGTGGACAACCACGTACCGGCGTAAAATCCGGTTGGGTTGTTCACATAGTCAGCGCCCCCTTGCAGAGCCGGCTTCAGGCGGGTCTGGGAAATACCGCGATAGCGGTAGTCGCTCACCACCGACGCGTTGAAGCTGATTTCATGATCCGGCTTCTTGTCCTGGGCCTGTGCGAAGCTGCCGGTAAATGCGGCGGCGATGGCAGTGGCAAGAACGATTTTTTTCATGGCGTTTCCCTTTTATGGCGTTGGAAAAATAGGTCGAATTGCATTTTTCCAACTACTTAGCAGGACTCATGCCACCGATTTACCGAGCAGATGCGTTATCATTCTTATAATTTTTCGCATTGGTCGCACACTGCTCACACCTTTTTAAGGCAGTGCACCACGAGGGTCGCACCACTGTGATGCGCGCTACTATTGCGCGCACCACTGAAGTGCGGCCTTTTCACTTTAGGATTGATTATGGACAAGACAAATTTCTTCAACGATCTGCAGGCAAAGATCAGCCAGGCAATCGAAAACTCGCCGGCGAAGGACCTCGAGCGCAACGTCAAGGCCATGCTGACCCAGGGCTTTTCGCGACTGGACCTGGTGACCCGCGAAGAATTCGACATCCAGAGCCAGGTGCTGGCGAAGACCCGTGCCAAGCTGGAAACGCTCGAAGCGCGCGTAGCGGAACTGGAAGCGCTGTTGAAAAAGCCGTAATCCATGAGTCTGGCGGTCCTGAAAAGCCGGGCTCTTGCCGGCATGCATGCGCCGGAAGTGACGGTTGAAGTCCACCTCGCGAACGGCCTGCCTTCATTCACCATCGTGGGCCTGCCTGAAACCGAGGTTAAGGAATCCAAGGACCGCGTGCGCGCGGCGCTGCAGAACGCCTGCTTCGAATTTCCCGCGCGCCGAATCACCGTCAACCTCGCCCCTGCTGACCTGCCGAAGGAATCCGGGCGTTTCGACCTCCCCATCGCGTTGGGCATTCTTGCCGCTTCCGGCCAGATGCCGGCCGATGACATCGATAAATATGAGTTTGCCGGCGAACTGTCGCTTTCCGGCGAGTTGCGCCCGATCCGCGGTGCGTTGGCGATGACTTACGCCATGCACCACGCCACCGACAGCTCCGGCCATCAGCGCGCATTCATTCTTCCCCGTGCCAACGCGGAAGAAGCGGCGCTCGTCCGGGACGCCGCTATCTATCCCGCCGACACCTTGCTCCAGGTTTGCGGCCATTTTGCAGCAATGGCAGAGGATGCAAGGCTTTCTCGCCATCGTCCGGCATCCAGCCCGGTGCGGCCGGCCTACCCGGACTTTGCGGAGGTCAAGGGACAGGCGCAGGCGAAGCGGGCACTCGAGGTCGCAGCGACAGGCGGCCATAGTGTGCTCATGGTAGGTCCGCCCGGCACGGGAAAATCAATGCTTGCCGCCCGCTTCCCCGGCATCCTGCCGCCGATGACGGACGAAGAGGCACTGGAATCGGCCGCCGTGCAATCGCTGACCAGCGGTTACTCGACCAGCCGCTGGAAATCGCGGCCCTATCGCGCACCGCATCACACCGCGTCCGGCGTGGCACTTGTCGGTGGCGGCAGTCCGCCGCGTCCCGGGGAGATCTCGCTGGCGCACCGCGGGGTTCTCTTCCTCGACGAACTGCCGGAGTTTGACCGCAAAGTCCTCGAAGTCCTGCGCGAACCACTCGAGTCCGGACACATTACGATCTCGAGGGCAGCGCGGCAGGCGGATTTCCCGGCGCGCTTCCAGCTTGTCGCCGCAATGAACCCGTGTCCTTGCGGCTACCTCGGCCACATTGCCAACAAATGCCGCTGTACACCGGATGTTGTCGCGCGTTACCAGGATAAAATCTCCGGCCCCCTGCTTGACCGCATCGACATGCAGATACAGGTCGGCGCGCTGCCGCACGAGGACATGCTGAAACAGGCGGACGGCGAAGCCAGTGCCGTGATCGCTGAACGTGTCGAACGCGCCTTCAACAGACAGATCGACCGCCAGGGAAAGGCCAATCACGCGCTTTCCGGCACGGAGATCGACGAACACTGCAAGCCGGATCCCGCCGCGGAACAATTACTCCGTGCGGCAATGGCCCGGCTGAACTGGTCGGCACGCGCCTACCACCGCGTTCTCAAGGTGGCGCGCACGATTGCCGACTTGTCGGGCGCAACCACGATTGCACAGCCGCATGTTGCGGAAGCAATCCAGTACCGGCGCGCGTTGCGTGAGCATTAGAGCGCCGCGCAGGAATACCGATAAAGATTTATGATGGCAGTCCAGCCGCAAGCCGAAAGGCGCGCGGCGCGTCGAGGCCAGCATGTTCCACCATCCGTCCGAATTCGTCACGTTCAAGTCCAGCCCGCATCTTCCCGGGGTGGAGTTGTATTCGGCGCGCTTGGTCGACCACGCCTTCGCACCGCACGTGCATGACGGTTATTCGCTGGGTGCGATCGAAGCCGGCGTGGAGCGCTTCCGTTATCTCGGGTCAGACCACGTTGCGCCGGCCGGCACACTCGTCATGCTGAACCCCGACGAACTGCACACCGGCGAAGCCGAAGTTGACGCGGGCTGGACCTACCAGATGCTGTACATCGAACCGGAGACGCTGCGCGAACTGACCGGCAGCGAAGCCTTCTTCCCCGATGCGACCGTCTACGACCCGGCTCTCGCCGCCGCTTACCAGCGCACCTTCCGCAGCATGTGGAATGCGCCGGACGATGTGGCATTTGCCTCGGAATTCACCACGCTGGTTGACACCATCGTCGCTCGCTATGGCAGGAACGCACGCGACGTGCGGCAGCCATCGGCGAGCGAAAGGCGCCGGATGGCGTCGATGCAGCGCGTGCTGGACTGCATCGAGGCGCATCTCGACGACAACCTGAGCATCGAGATGCTGGCCGCCGAAGCGGGACTGTCCGTCTTCCATTTCGTCCGCAGCTTCTCCGCGGCCTTCCATGTCACGCCGCATCAATACGTGCAGGCACGCCGCGCCGCGCGCGCAAAGTCGCTGCTGGCAAAACGTGCCACACCTTCTGATGCGGCGGCGGCGGCCGGCCTGACCGACCAGAGCCACCTGAACCGCTGGTTCAAGCGCGCCTACGGCGTTACCCCGGCGCAGTACCAACAGCAAATTGGTACAAGACCGGCGACCAGCCGTCGCGGATAATCCGGGACATGGGTGCGCATCGGCACCCGCGGTCACGTTTCAGGATTCATCATGTTCATCGGTTTGCTTTGCGCACTTGGCGCGGGCCTCATGTGGGGCCTGGTGTTTGTCGCGCCCCTCATGCTCGGCGATTATCCGGGCCTCGTACTCTCGTTTGGCCGCTATATCGGCTTCGGATTGATTGCACTGGTGCCGGCGTACTTCGATCGCCGCCGCATCGCGGCACTCACCAGGACTGACTGGATTGCGGCGTTCAAGCTTGCGCTGGTGGGAAACATCCTCTACTACGCCGCGCTCGCTACTGGCATCCAGCTTGCGGATGCGCCGTTGCCCACCATGATGATCGGGACGCTGCCGGTGGTAATTGCCATTTGCTCGAACTGGTCCCCCGGCCATCCGTCGGAATCGGTGGCGTGGGGCCGGCTTGCCCCGTCACTCATCATCATCTTCATCGGGCTGATGCTGGTGAACGCGAGCGAACTCGCTCACCTTGACGGCAGCCGCTCCATCTCGGACTACGCACTCGGTTGCTTCATTACGCTCGGCGCCCTCGCCGCCTGGACCTGGTATCCGATCATGAATGCCCGACACATGAAGCAGAATCCGCACATTGCATCGTCCACATGGGCGACGGTACAAGGCCTGGCGACACTGCCACTGGCGATTATCGGTTTCGCCGGTTACGGCATCTATGTCGCATTCCAGCCGGCTGCCTACGACTTCCCGCTCGGGCCGCGCCCCACGGAGTTCATCGGCCTGATGCTCACGCTCGGGCTCTGCGCTTCGTGGCTCGGCACCATGTTGTGGAACAAGGCGAGCCAGAAGCTTCCGACTTCACTGGCCGGACAGCTCATTGTGTTCGAAACCTTGTCGGCGCTGCTGTATGCATTCTTCTGGCGCGGCGCCGTTCCGACCGCTGCGGTCCTCGCCGGCATCGCGCTGCTGTGCGCCGGTGTCGTGCTGGGGATGCGCACCTTCCAGAAGGCACACGCCGACCACGCGGCAGCGCCGGCGCCGCAGGGAGCCGACTGACGACAGGAACAGGGCGCAACTGCTACCATGTCGCCCATGTTCACCTCAACAGTTTCCTTCCTCGGGAAGACGGCGTGCATCGCCTGTATCGCCCTGCTCGCCGCATGCAGCCCCAAGTTCGACTGGCGCGAAGTGCGCGGTTCCGCGGCGCCCTTCGTCGTGCTGCTGCCGGCCAAGCCGGCATCACATACGCGCACTATCAACCTTGACGGGATCGAGGTATCGATGACGATGACCGCTGCGGATGTCGACGGCGTGATGTTTGCCGTGGGGACGGCGGAATTGCCTGACGAGGCACGGGCGCAGCAGGCCCTGGCAGCGATGAAAACCGCGCTGGTGCGCAACATCGGCGGCAGCGTGCGCAAGGAAACAGTATCCGCTCCCGGCGCACTTCCTCGCACGATCAACATCGAAGCCGCTGGCGCCGAATCCCGCGTGCTATTCGGCCGCTTCGTTGCGAACGGCAGGCACATCTACCAGGTGATCGCCGTCGGCAAGGAAAACGCATTGCCGCCGGAAGCGGTCGACACGTTCCTTACGTCCTTCAAGATTAACTGACATGGCGGCACTTCGCGGTCTGGCCGCTGCGCGCATCTTCCTTTGTTTTGCGGCGGCCTATTTCCTGTCCTACGCCTTCCGCTCCATCAATGCCGTCATCGCACCGGACCTGCAGGCAGACATCGGCTTGCAGAACGCCGACCTCGGCTTGTTGTCGTCGGCTTATTTCCTGAGCTTCGCCGCCCTGCAACTGCCCCTGGGGATCTGGCTGGACAAGTACGGACCGAGGCGCACCGAATCGGCGCTGCTGCTGTTCGCCGCTGCGGGCGCAGCCATCTTCGCCAGCTCCGACTCCCTTGCCGGCCTGTGGCTGGGTCGCCTGCTGATTGGCGTCGGCGTCTCGGCCTGCCTGATGGCGCCTTTCAAGGCCTACCGGCAATGGTTTGCCGCGGAACAGCAGAGCAAGCTGGCAAGCTGGATGCTGGTAGCCGGCACTTCAGGCGCGCTGGCGGCAACAGTGCCGGTCAGCGCGGCGTTGCCGCTCATTGGCTGGCGCGGCGTGTTCTGGGTCATGAGCGGGATGATCCTGGCGACGGCAGTCCTGATCTTCTTTCTGCTGAGGAAGGTCGAGGCGGGTCAGGACGCGGCAAAAGCGAAGCCGGCAGCATCAAGCGGCCCTGCGCCGGGATACAGGCATATCTTTACCGATCCCTTTTTCCGGCGCATGGGACTGCTGGGCATCGTCAACCATGGCTGCCTCTCCGCCTGGCAGACGCTATGGGCGGGCCCTTGGATGATGACGGTGCTGGGGATGAGCAAGCATGAGACGGCGCAGATCCTGTTCGTATTCAACCTGTGCCTGATGTTGTCTTATCTTATGATGTCCTGGTGGGCGCCGCGTCATGTCGCGCAGGGGGGATCGCGCGGTTTCTCCTCCGTGCGCGTCATTGCCGTCGGACTGGGCGGGACGGTCGCCCTGCAGCTTGTCATGCTCACTACTTCGGCGCCGTGGTCCTGGGTCCTGTGGCTTATCCTCGCGGTCTTTGTAACAGTAACGACGTTGACGCAAACCAGTGTCAGCCTTGCTTTCCCGGTTGCATTAGCTGGGCGCGCCAACAGCGCGTTCAATCTCATGGTCTTTGTCGGGTCGTTCATCGTGCAGTGGGGAGTGGGATTGCTGATCGACATGTTCGGATCGTTCGGCGCGTCGTCGCCCGATGCCATGCGCGCTGCGCTGGCGGTATGCATCGCCGGGCAAGCGCTGGCGCTGTTTGCTTTCATGTCGAACCGTGCAACACCATCCAACCACTGATTTGGCCTATAGCAAAATCCCAAACACATGCTATGGTTTAAACATAGAGACTGCTATCGGAGGCCCCATGCTAGTCACATTCAAGTCAAAAGCAGCGGCGGAAGTCATGATGTACGAGGAGCATGCCCGGCGCATACTTGATCTGCTGAACAAGGACGTCAAACGCGGCATCATCACCTCGGCCGAGGCACCGACCGCGGTGGCAAGGCTGGAGGCGGAAATTGCCGAAAGCCGGTTGCACCCGACTTCCGAGGAGGTAAAACGTGACGTGCTGGCGCACCATGGCGACGAAGGCGATGACAACGAGCACGAACCGGTTGAATTTGTCAGCTTTGCAACACGCGCCTATCCCCTGCTGGAAATGTTGCGTGCCGCGCGGAATGACGGGCATGACGTGATGTGGGGCGTATAGAACCTGCGGGGACACGCAACGAGGCTACAATGATGTCTTTGCCTGACCGCACCGGTCCGCCGGTGCGCATTGCATATGGACATCCTTGGAATTTCCGATTTCGGCCTCTTTCTCGTTGCAGTATTGCTGCTCAACGCCACCCCCGGTCCTGATACGGCCTACATTGTCGGGCGCAGCATCGCGCAGGGCCGATCCGCCGGCCTGATGTCGGCCCTGGGCATTTCCGCCGGCTGCTGCGTGCATGCGCTCGCGTCCGCCATCGGACTGAGCGCCATCCTCGCCGCATCCGCCACCGCCTTTACCTTCATCAAGCTTGCCGGCGGCGCTTACCTGGTTTATCTTGGCCTTCGCATGATGCTCTCCAAGCCGGGCGATCCGTCGACTGCGGATGCTGTCCGCGACGTACGCCCGCACCGGACGATCTTCGTGCAAGCCATGGTCACCAACGTACTCAACCCGAAGGTGATCCTGTTCTTCCTCGCCTTCATCCCGCAATTCGTGCGCGCCGATGCGTCGCAGAAGACGGCGGCCTTCCTGTTGCTCGGCGTCGCATTCGCTGTCATCAGCATGTTCTGGAACAGCGGCACGGCCTTCCTTGCCGGGACGCTGGCGCGGCGCGCAGGACGCAATCCTCGCGTGAAACTGTGGCTGGAGCGCGTGGTCGGCGCAACCTTCGTGGCGCTGGGCGCCAAGCTCGCCTTCACCAAAACCTGATTTACCTTACTACGGGAGACTGCGCAGCACTGCCGCGCATGCCGATGTCGAACATTTACCTGAAACCAGACTCGCTCGCCTTCAGCCTGCTCGGCGCCGCGCGCGCCGTTGCCATGGTCAAGGCGGGCACCGCCCTGCCGCAAGCGCTCGCCACGGTCTTCACGCAGACCGCTGCAACGCCACAGGCACGCGGCGCCATGCAGGACATTGCCTATCGCACGATGCGTCAGCTCGGACGTGCTGACCTGCTGCTCGGACTGCTTGCCACCAAGCCGCCCTCGCCGGCTGACCTGCGTGCCCTGCTCTGCTGCGCGCTCGTCCTGCTCTGCGACGAAAGCACCGCCACACCGGACGCGCCTTACGAAAGCTTTACCGTCGTGGATCAGGCCGTCACCGCGGCCTCCGCGGACGCGGGCATTGCGCATGCGAAGGGGATGGTGAACGCAGTACTGCGCCGCTTCCTGCGCGAGCGCGAGGCGCTCATGCCGCAGGTGCTGAAACACGGCCCCGGACGCTGGAACTATCCGCAGTGGTGGATCGACTCGGTCCGCGCGGCCTATCCGCTGCAATGGGAAAACATCCTCGCTGCCGGCAACCGCACGCCACCGCTCACGCTGCGCGTCAACAGGCGCAAGTCCTCGGTCGCGGAATACTTGCGTACATTGGCGGAAACGCAGATCGGCGCAACGGCAGTCGGCCCATCCGCAGTGCGTCTGCAGAAACCCGTTCCGGTGATGCAGATCCCGGGATTTGCCGAAGGCGTCGTGTCGGTGCAGGACGCCGCGGCCCAACTGGCGGCGCCGCTGCTGGACCTGCACGACGGCATGCGCGTGCTCGACGCCTGCGCAGCCCCGGGAGGCAAGACCGGCCACATGCTGGAGTGCGCGGACATCGACCTGCTGGCGATCGACAGCGACCCGACACGCCTGGCCCGCATTACCGAGAACCTGGACCGGTTGCAGCTGAAGGCGCGCCTGAAGACGGGCGACGCCAGCAGCACCGACTGGTGGGACGGCGTTCCGTTCGACCGCATCCTCGCGGATGTGCCCTGCACCGCCTCCGGCATCGTGCGGCGCCATCCGGACATCCGCTGGCTGCGCCGCAAGGAAGATGCAGCACGGCTTGCAACACTTTCAAGTCGAATCCTCGACAACCTGTGGCAGATGCTCAAACCCGATGGTAAATTGGCATTGGTCACCTGTTCGCTTTGGCCGAAGGAATCGGAGCTGCAAGCCGCCGCGTTTGCCGAGCGTCACAACGCCCTCCGCCTCCCTGCGCCCAGCCAGCTTCTTCCGGCAGCAGGCGCGGAGGAAGATCACGACGGCTTGTTCTATGCGCTATTCCAAAAAGGCGGGGTCTGATAGTATCGTCGCCGGCTTATGCATGAATACAACGAACGGCATGCTTGGGCATCTGATGCACGACGGCACCGCAGGCCGGGGCAAGAGGCCGCCGGATGCCGTTGCGGCAGGCCTGCAAGAAGCGTTTCCCTGACCAACGATCCATCCCCTGTGACCGACCTGCGCCTGTACGAGTGATTCGTCCTGTTCTTCACCTGCTGACGAGCTGGCTGCTGGCTGCGATGCTGCTGGCTGCTGCGCTTGCGCCCTCGGCGGCGCGGGCGGAGGGCGTCGAGATCACGCAGGCGGCGCTGGAATATTCCGACGAGGGCTACAAGCTCGCCCTCGGCTTTTCCTTCGAACTGACGCGCAGCCTTGAAGACGCTGTCACGCGCGGCATTCCGCTCTATTTCACCACCGAGGTTCAGCTGACCCGCCCGCGCTGGTACTGGTTTGACGAAAAGGCAGTCACTGCGTCCCAAACCATCCGCATTTCCTACAACGTGCTGACGCACCAATACCACGCCTCGATCAGCGGCCGGCTGCAGCAAAGCTTCACCTCACTCGACGATGCGCTGTCGCTGGTGCGCCGTCCCAGTCGCTGGGTGGTTGCCGAAAAAGGCGCGCTCAAATCCGGCGAGGTGTACAACGTCGCGGTCCGCATGGGGCTGGATGTAGCCCGGCTTCCCAAGCCGTTCCAGGTCCATGCGATGAACAGCTCGGACTGGCGCTTCTCTTCCGACTGGAAGCAATTCACATTCAGGGCGGAATAAGGTGCAACGGTTCCTGCGTTATTTTCTCGTCGTCGGTGGCGCAATCGTCAGCATCCTGCTGTTCCTGCTCGCGTCCGCCTCCGAAAACTCCGCCTTCTTCGACCGCCACTACCCCGAACTGTTGGTCCTGAATGCACTGATTGCCGTTGCCCTTCTGGCCCTGGTAGCGCTGCTGCTGGCGCGACTCTACCGCGGACGAAAACGCCGCGAGTTCGGCTCGCGCCTGATGACGCGGCTTGTGCTGCTGTTCGCCGTGGTGGGCATTTTGCCCGGGACGGTGATCTACATGGTGTCGGTGCAGTTCGTGTCGCGCTCGATCGAATCGTGGTTTGACGTGCGGGTGGAATCGGCCCTGGAATCCGGCCTCACCCTTGGGCGCACGGCGCTGGACGCATCGCTCGCCGACCTCAGTGCGAAGGCGCGCGGCATTGCGAACGAACTCTCGGAGATGTCCGAATCGGCGCAAGTCACGCAACTTTCCCGGCTGCGTGATCAAAGTCAAACGCAGGAAGCAACTATTGTCACTTCCAGCGGTCATATTGTCGCGACTGTTGGCGGCCGCATCGGTACGCTGGTTCCGGATCTCCCCACCGCGGCCATGCTCCGCCAGGCGCGCATGTCGCGGGGATTTTCGGCCATTGAGGGCGGCTTTGATTTCAGCGACAGCCCGGCAAAGGAAAACCAGGCGCCGGCAGCCCAGGACCAGCGCGCACAATCCAATGCGGCGGCGGACCTGCGCCTGCGGGTGGTGGTGGAAATCCCGGCGTCCAACGCCGACCTGTCGCTGCAGAGCGATAGTCGCTTCCTGCAATTGCTGCAGCCCGTCCCTGCCCACCTCGCAGCCAATGCGGAGGCACTGCGTGCGGCCTACAGCGAGTACCAGGAACGTTCGCTTGCACGGACTGGCCTGCGCAAGATTTACCTCGTGACACTGACGCTGACCCTGCTGCTCGCCATTTTCGGCGCGATCGCTGCAGCGTTCCTGATCGCGGGCGACCTCGCGCAGCCGCTGCTGGTTCTGGCGGAAGGCACCAAGGCAGTGGCGGAAGGCAACCTGTCGCCTCGACCGATCGTGGCGACGTCGGATGAACTGGGTACGCTGACGCAATCGTTCAACACGATGACACGGCAGCTGTCGGAAGCGCGGGCTTCGGCCGAACGTAACCGCGCCGCGCTGTCCAATGCAAAGGCGTACCTCGAATCGGTGCTGGCCAACATGTCGGCCGGCGTGATGGTACTGGACAGCCAGTTCAGGCTGGTGACATGCAATGAATCGGTGGAGCGTATCCTGCTGAACGATTTCGACGCCCATATCGGCAAGCCCCTCGCAGCCATCGATGGCCTGGAACCGATGGCCAATGCGATCACGAAGGCATTCTCCGAGCAGCGCGCGCAATCTGCGGGCGATGTGCCGGCGGAACTCCACTGGCAGAAGCAGATCGAGGTCCCGCGCCGGGGCACCGAACCGGACGGGGACAACGACATCACGCTGCTGGCGCGCGGTTCCTACCTGCCGGTGGCCGGAGGAACGGGCTACATCGTGGTGTTCGACGACATCACCGACGTGATCTCCGCGCAGCGTTCGATTGCCTGGGGTGAAGTGGCGCGCCGCCTCGCGCATGAGATCAAGAATCCTCTGACCCCGATCCAGCTATCGGCCGAGCGCCTGCAGATGAAGCTCGAAGACAAGCTCGAAGGCCAGGATGCGGCAGTGCTGAGCAAGAGCACCGCCACCATCGTTAACCAGGTCTCGGCGATGAAACGCATGGTCGATGACTTCCGCGACTACGCGAAGACGCCACCCGCCGTCCTGACTCCGCTCGACCTCAATGCCCTGGTGGAGGAAATCCTTCACCTGTATGTCGGCGGCGACGAGCGGGATATCATTTGCGCCTCGCTCAGCCCGGACCTGCCGCAGGTGATGGGCGATGCGACCCAATTGAGGCAAGTGATTCATAATCTCCTGCAGAATGCGCAGGATGCTGTCGCCGACCGTACATTGCCAAATGACAAACCGCGTATCGACGTGACGACGGAAGCAGTGCATTACGACGATCCGGACGGCGGCCGAAGGACTGCGGTGCGCCTGACCGTCGGCGACAACGGCCCGGGCTTCTCGCCCAAAATTCTTGCACGCGCTTTCGAACCTTACGTCACGTCCAAGTCGCGCGGAACCGGGCTTGGCCTGGCGATGGTGAAGAAAATCGTGGATGAGCACGGCGGCCGTATCGACATCAAGAACCGGTCGAAGGGCAGCGGTGCAAAAGTAGCAATTTTGCTGTTAAAGTTAGCGCCGGACGAGAATCGAGCGGCGGCCTGAAACAAATCGTGACAACTCTACTGCTCCTGTACGACGCGCATCAACAATAATCAGCGACAGTGGAAGCACACAAGGTAAGCATATGGCAAACATTCTGGTGGTCGATGATGAAATGGGTATCCGGGAACTGCTCTCGGAAATTCTGGGCGACGAAGGCCACGTCGTCCTCACTGCAGAAAACGCACAGCAGGCACGCGACGCTCGCGCACAGGGCGCACCTGATCTTGTTCTCCTCGACATCTGGATGCCGGATACGGACGGTGTGACGCTGCTCAAGGAGTGGCAACGCGACGGCCTGCTCACGATGCCTGTCATCATGATGTCCGGCCACGCGACGATTGACACGGCAGTGGAGGCAACGCGCATCGGTGCACTCAATTTCCTGGAGAAACCGATCGCGCTGCAAAAGTTGCTGAAGGCGGTCCAGCAGGGCCTGACGCGAACGACCGAGGTGCTGCGCCCTGCTCCGGTGTACCATGCCCGGCCCGTTACGACACCGGCGGAAGAAACCATCTTGCCGTCCGTCAGTGCGTACGCCCCCATGCCCGGCGGAAGCATGCCGAACGTTAATGTCCCTGCACCGGCTGTCGGCGCGTCCGACTCCCATCTGTTTGGCCTGTCATTTGACCTGCCACTTCGCGAGGCACGCGATGCCTTCGAGCGAGCTTATTTCGAGCACCACCTCATGCGGGAAGGCGGCAGCATGACGCGCGTCGCGGAAAAAACCGGGCTCGAGCGCACTCACCTGTACCGCAAGCTCAAGCAACTAGGCGTCGAACCAAGCAAAGTGTCACGCAAAGGGTGATCCCGACCACCCTTGTGATCGGTGCCAACCCCGCGGTGCGCGAGGCAGCAATCCGATCGACAATGGCACGCAATGCCAAAGTCGCCATCATTCTTGAGGGCATTCCCGACGCCGTGTCGAGTCTCGCGGACAACACCCCCGAGCTCCAGATTGCGCGCATTGCACCCGGCTGCCTCTGCTGCACCGGGAACCTCACCATGCGCGTCACACTCAACCGACTGCTGCGCAGCAAGCCCGAGCAGTTGTATATCGGCATGGCAACTGCTTCCCATATCCAGCAGCTGCGTGCATTTCTTTCCGCACCGCCGTACGACAATTTACTCACCCTCACTAAAGATTTGCACGCCTAGTGCCGATCTTTCCTGCAGGAGCACAGCGTTTTCGCGGCAGGCGCGCGAGAATCCTGCGACGGCTTGAAATCGATGGAGGTGGCCCCATTTTTGCATCATAGGTAATGGGTTACCTTCAATTAATGCCGTAGCAGAAGGAGCGCAACATGAACTTGATCTACAACAGCGAGCAGTACAGCGTCGTAGAGTTCGGGGCCGATGACGGACGCGAGGCCTTGCGCTTTGGCGGATACGAAATCATGGACAAATCCGGCAAGCGCGAGATCTTCATTGGCGGTACGCTCGCCAAGTATTTCCGCGAAGAGGTAGAAAACCTGATCGCAACCGAACCGACTGTGGAAGAGATCGATGACTTCCTCGGCAAGTATGACGCGCTGATGCGTCAACCGGTCACCCTGCACTAATTACAAACCTCCGCCACAGAATACACGGCGTTCTGTGGACTTACGGGACTTCGCTGCGACTGTGCCTGAATGCTGCCCTGTGGCATGATGGCAGGCAAAATCAGTCTGCTCCCTTTCCAACGCAATGTGCTTGACACGGGCCATGCCCGTGGCGGGGATCGTCTTTGCGTGGCGGGATCAACCAGCGAGGTTTCGGATGGACCAGTTAAGTGCATTGAGGGCGTTCTGCCGCGTGGTGGAGGCGGGTAGTTTCTCGGCGGCGGCGGCCGGGATCAATGTATCGCACACGGTCATGTCGAAGCAGGTCCGTCAGCTCGAGATGCTGCTCGGCGTGCAACTGCTCAACCGTACGACGCGCCGTCTCGCCCTGACCGAAGCCGGACAGACCTACTACGAGCGCGCGCGGCGCATTCTCGACGAGCTGCATGATGCCGATCTTGCAGTCAGCCGCCATCATGCCGTGCCAAGGGGAACACTGCGCATCAGCGCGCCGATGGCCTTCGGTACGCTCGACATGGGCACATGGCTTCCGGACTTCATGGCACGCTATCCCGAACTGAAGATCGACCTCGTCTGCAACGACCGGTACGTTGACCTCATCGAAGAAGGATTCGACGTTGCGATCCGGCTCGCGCGCGAAATGCCCGATTCATCCCTGTCGGCGCGCAAGCTCGCCACCACCGCGACCATCCTCGTGGCCTCGCCGGACTATCTCAGGCGCTGCGGCGCCCCCACGCGTCCGGAAGATCTCGCCGGCCACAACTGCATGGCGTATGCGCTGTCGCCCAGGCCAAATGAATGGACGTTGACGTCGACCTCAGGCGAGCGCACGACGGTCACCATCGGCGGCAGCTTCCAGTCGAACACCGGAATCGCCCTGCGATCGGCCGCGCTTGGCGGCATGGGGATCGCGGCCTTGGCCTCGTTTATCGTGCACGACGACCTCGCGCGGGGCGGCCTCGTCCCGGTCCTGCCCGGTTATCGCCTGCATCCGCGGGATATCTTTGCGGTGTACCCGCATAATCGTCATCTCTCACCCAAGGTGCGTGCCTTCATCGATTACGCGAGCGAGATCTACCGCTCAACGGAATGGGCCTGACATGTACGCGAACTCGAGTCCGATCACGAGCGCCCAGACGGGCATCCACGAACAGTTGCCGGCGCTGGTCGCACGTCATGCGCAGTCCGAGTTTCGCAAGCCGGTCATGCCCTACAATCGGGATGCATTCGAGGCGAGCATCGCAGCGTGGCGAGCGGCCGGAAGTGCGCCGTTGATCCTGGACGCCGGTTGCGGCGTGGGCCTGTCGACCCGCCACCTGGCGCGCCTGCATCCCGGCCACTTCATCATCGGTGTCGACCAGTCGGCAGACCGTCTCAGTCGCAACACCGCATGGGAGGGCGACCTCCCGTCAAATTTCATCTGCGTGCGTGCTGATCTCGTCGACTACTGGCGACTGATGCTCGCGGCCGGTATCAGCCCGGAAAAGCACTTTGTCCTCTACCCCAATCCGTGGCCGAAGATCGGGCATCTTGCGCGCCGCTGGCATGGCCATCCGGTCTTCCCCGTCGTCGTCGCGCTGGGCGGCGAAATCGAGTGCAGGAGCAACTGGCGCATCTATATCCAGGAATTTGCCGCGGCGCTCAGCCAACTCTCCGGCCTCCCCGTGCAGAGCGAATTGTTCCTGCCCGCCACGCCCATCACACCCTTCGAAAAAAAGTACGCCGACTCCGGCCATGCGCTATGGCGTTGCGTCGCATCTCTTCTGTACTGAATGTCCGCGCACAAATTTTTTCCGCGTGGAAATTTATTTTTTTACGTAACGAATTAGGACATCCAATATCCATGCGGTTTTCCAAGGCAAATGCTCTGGAAAGCCCCTATTTTTCAGCATTTCATTTAAGAAACCTATATTTGACGGAGCACAAACGGCGATTCTGTTCTTGTCAACTCCCGCATTTATGGCATTGTTCCTGTGACTAAAAGACGGTAATCTCGGCCCTTGATCACGTTCTGACCGGTCCTCCAGAAGGCCGCCGCCGAGCCCAGTTTCCCGGCGCGAGGGAGGGTATCTCAGACCCTGTCCAAGCCAAGCGGAGAACATGCGCCGCGCCCCCGGTCCATACAATACGAACAAGGGTAATGCGACATGCTTAACGTCTCCAATTCTGCATCGACGACCCAGCCCGTGCTGGTATTGCGCCTGACCGGGCGCAGCGGACAGCCGTGTCCCTATACCGAAACGCTCCGGGAGCACGGCCTCAATTTGATCGACTGCTTCAGTCTTGAATCCGCCTTCCAGGCTGTCGATAGCGGCTGCCGGGTCGGCCTGCTGGTCATCACCCAGGAATCCGAGCTCGCGCACATCGACAAGTGCGAGCCCTTCGTCAGCAACAACCGCGTGTCCTGGGTCGGCCTCGTCGCGCAGGAGCTGATCTCGATGCCGCGCATGCGTGAATTCATCGGTGAGCACCTGTTCAACTTCATCACCCTGCCTGCAGACCTCGATCACATCGTCCTCACACTGCGCCATGCCTGGGGCATGGCCTTCATGCGCGATCTCAAGCGCGATGCCTCGCCGGCGCCGGCGCCGGACAACGCCGAGTTCGTCATGGTCGGCAGGACGCCGCAGATGCAGCAACTGTTCAGCCAGCTCCACAAGGTAGCGCGTACCGACGCTTCGGTGCTCATTACCGGCCCCTCGGGCACCGGCAAGGAACTCGCCGCACTGTCTATCCACCGGCAGTCCGGGCGGCGCGACGCGCCCTTTGTCGCAGTGAATTGCGGAGCGATCGCTCCGCAGCTGTTCCAGTCCGAACTCTTCGGTTACGAGAAGGGCGCATTCACCGGCGCCAGCCAGCGCAAGATCGGCCGCATCGAAGCAGCGCAAGGCGGCACGCTGTTCCTCGACGAGATCGGGGACATGCCCTTCGACATGCAAGTCAACCTGCTGCGCTTCCTGCAGGAGAAGACCATCGAGCGCGTGGGCGGCAACGACCCGATCGAGATCGATGTGCGTGTGATTGCCGCCACACATATCGACCTTGCCGAGGCGGTACGCCAGGGACGCTTTCGCGAGGATCTGTACTACCGCATCAATGTCGTCTGCATCAGTATGCCGCCGCTGGCCGACCGCGGCCAGGATATCGAAGACATCGCCAAGCACTACTTCAACCAGTTCGCCAGCATGCACAATCGCAGCCTGCGCGGATTTTCCAAGGCAGCAATGAACGCGATGCTGAGTCACTCATGGCCCGGCAATGTGCGCGAGCTGGTTAACCGCGTGCAGCGTGCCACGGTGATGGCAGAAGGCCGCTTCATTCAGCCCGAAGACCTCGGCCTGGATCGGAGCAACGATCAGTCGCAACTGATGTCGCTGGAGGACGCGCGCGCCGCGGCCGAGCGAACCATGATCCGCAGGGCGCTTTCCCAGTCACGCAACCAGATCTCGCGCGCCGCAACGCTGCTCGGCGTATCGCGCGTCACGCTGTACCGTCTGATTGAAAAGTACAACATCAGGCCGGAGACGGGAACGCCGGGCCACGCGCCTTTCTTGAGCAGCGCCAAGCCGGACCTCGAAGTTCATAAGTAGTCATTGCAGCGACGTCTTCCGGGTCGAAATAAGCATCCCTCCCGGCGCAACAAGATGATGTGAAGAGCATGACGTCGTTGCCGCGGGAGCGGGGCCGGATGCCTTTCTACCCCTCTCCGCCACGCCCCCGTTCACCATACCGCACGCGCAAGCTACTCGCGCCGCTCACCATCCTTTGCCGCGTAGCTGCGCAGCACTTCCGCCAGTCGGCTCGCTGCTGGCGTGGTGAACCATGGCCGGCCGTATATCAGGTAGAGCATCGACCGGTACACTTGCTTGTCACCCAAGGGAAGACAAGCAAGCTGGCCCTGGTCCAGCCACTTCTGCACGCGATGCTTCGGCAGCCATGCATAGCCCAATCCTTCGCACACCGCAGCGACGACTGTGTCAAAACTGTTCATCGTCCATCGCCGTATCTGCTTTGATCCGCATGCGGCCGGCTTGCCGGTGCCACTCCCCGGCCCCATCTCGATCTGAATGTGCTGCGCGAGATCCATCGAACTCGGCTCGCGCTCGAGCAGCATGAGCGGATGCGCGGGATGCGCAACGGCGACGTACTCGACCTCGGTCAGCGGCTCACCAAGGTAGCCAAGCGGAACGCGCTCGCCGATCGCCAGGTCGACGTTTGGATCGCGCACGATGTCTTCCGCCTGCAGAACAGGCACCTCGCGCAGGCGTACGTGTGCCGCCCCTTTGCCGATCTCGGTGAACTTGCTCAGGGCCTGCGTAAGCACATGCACGGGGAAGTTGTGGTCGACGACGAGCCGCACTTCATCGCCCCATCCCTGGCCAAGGTTCTTGGCGAAGGTTTCCAGTTCAACTGCGTCCTTGAGGACATTGCGGGAGCGCTCGAGGAGCGCACGTCCCTCCGGTGTGAGGATGGCCTTGCGCCCCTCGATGCGGAGCAACGGTGTGCCCAGCTGTTCCTGGAGTTTTGACACGGTGTAGCTGATGGTGGACTGGCTGAGGTGCAGCGATTTGGCCGCTTCCGCAAAGCCGCCGCAGTCGATGACCGCGTGGAAAATCCGCCATTGCTTGAGACTGACGTAGAGGTTGTGGATGTCATGCGGCCGTGAGCGGTAGGTTGCACGCCCGCTGTCATGCCTTGCTTGCTTTAATTCTTGCGATCTCGATTGCGTCATAGTGCTTCCCTCGTATTCAGAACGGACGACCGCGACATGGATGAGGCGTCCCGCATTGACTCCCCATTCATCGCACTGCTCGCCGGTGTTGCCGGATGTGACTGCGTGGTTGGCATTGCATGGCG
This sequence comes from Noviherbaspirillum sp., assembly GCA_035626875.1. Classification (GTDB taxonomy): domain Bacteria; phylum Pseudomonadota; class Gammaproteobacteria; order Burkholderiales; family Burkholderiaceae_D; genus Noviherbaspirillum. The sequence goes on from DASPMV010000007.1 coordinate 31,354, forward strand.
TAGACGTGTTATCCCTCCTGCACTCCGTGCCGTGGTCGGACGCGAGCTTCTAGCAAAACATACGCCCGTGCTGGCAAAGCACTGATTTACCTCGCTTTTCGGCTTGCGTCCCGCCCGCGGCTGTCCTGAGGTGTATCAGCGACGTTGTGACCAACATTGGTGCACAGCAGGACACGGCCGTTGCCCGCATGAATTGGCTCCTGCATGCTTGAGAACGTTCGCGCGTCGGCGACGGCATTCGCGTACCGAATCAGAGGAATACTTCATGAAAATCGATCATTCCAGTCTCTCCGACCGCGCTGCACGTGCCTCGTTTTTCCATCGATAAAGCACAAAGATTGCGAATGACTATCGAAATTTCCTCAAGATGTGATGTCGAGAGATGTAAAGCGCCGTGCTCAGAGACGGCGCGTACGGCGCTGCAAGAGGACAGCGGCGAAGTCGGGGTGGCGGCGCATGCATTTCCGTACCAACAAAAAAAACCCGCCACGCCTGCTTGCACAGACAATGGCGGGAACCGGAGAGGGTAATACGTCTTGGTCAGCGTGGCCACAGGGCACGCCGCTTCGACGTCGATCTACCCGGGATATCGCAAGTGGCGTGCCACTTCTGCAAACGCTTGATTCGTTTACGCTTGTCCTGCATCCCTCAGAAAATCCGAGTGGGCATCGTCCAAAAGTGTCACCCTGGCGTTCATTTGCTGCGCGGACTTCACGTGGGGCATGCGTCCGCTCAATCGGCAATAAAAAAAAGGCGTACCTTTCGGCACGCCCTTCATTGCTCTTGATGACCCAGAGATTAGCCGCCGAAATACAGCGGACGGCCCGATTGGTTGCGCACTGCCTGGACGACCTCGGCACGCACTTCCTCGCGGCTCCTCGTCGATGCGACTTGCGCATGCTCGATGAACTCGCTGTTGCCGGCGAGGCGCTCTTCAGCGCGTGCCTGCTCGAGCTCAGCACGCACTTCCGCACGGGTCGTGGTCGAACCCTGGTTGACGTGCTCGACAAAGATACCGTTGTCGGCCGCGGAGGCGCTGCCCGTTGCTGTAAATACCGCGATGGCTGCGACGACTTGTTTTGCGTTCATGTTGAGGCTCCCCATAGATAAATTCGATAAATGTGCTAAGCCGGGCTCGGTGCAAGCTTTCCCCGTCTCTGTGGCGATATATGTCGCCCATCGATAAGTCGCAGTGTAGAGATTGCGCGGATCACAAAAAAGACGAATAATCGCAAGATACTATTTCTAAATCAGAAACAATAGACAACGATGGACAGACTGCAATCCATGCGCGTCTTCGCGAAGGTGGTCGAACAAGGAAGCTTCGCCGCGGCAGGCAAGGCGCTGGACATATCCAACGCCGTAGTGACGCGTCACGTGGCGGACCTGGAAGAGCATCTCGGTACGCGCCTCCTCAACCGGACCACGCGTCGTTTGTCCCTCACGGAAACCGGGCATGCCTATCTCGAGCGCGTGCTGCAGATCCTGCAGGAAATCGAGGACGCCGAAGCGATCGCCTCATCCCAGTCCAAGAAGCCGAGCGGCACGCTGCGCCTCTATTCCCACCTCGGTTTCGGACAGGCGCACCTGGCACACCTGCTGCCCGCCTTTGCCGCAAAATTTCCCGATGTCACGCTGGACGTCACGCTATCTGACAGGTCCGTCGACCTGGTCGAGGACAGCTACGACGCCGGCATCTTCATTGACTTCCAGAAGTTCGACAGCGGCATGATTGCCCGCCAGCTTGCCGTGTCGGAAGCGATCCTGTGCGCTTCACCCAAGTACATCAAGGAACGCGGCGCGCTGCGCAGCGTGGACGATATTTCGCGGCACGCGTGCCTCAATTTTTCCTATGAGCAGTTGCGACATTACTGGCCCACGAAAGGCCGTGATGGCGAGACGGTCAATGTGCCGATCAGCAGCAAGGTGATCTCGAACAACGGGGAACTGCTGCGGCAATGCGCCTTGGCGGGAATGGGCATCATGATCCGCCCCTCCTTCGCACTGGGCGACGACCTTGCCGCCGGCCGGCTGGTCCGCCTGCTGCCGCAGCATGAACTTGGCCAGCTGACCGTGATGCTGGTGTACCCCAGCCGCCGGCTGCTGTCTGCGAAGGTCCGCAGCTTCGTCGATTTCATGGCGCAGCAATTCCCCCGGCCGGAGAGCGACCCGTGGCTCTGGTGATGCGGCACGCGCCTGTTTGTCCCGGACGTGCTATGTTGTAGCTTCAGCCGAAATTTTCCCCCTACCATGTGTCAGCTACTTGGCATGAACTGCAATGTCCCCACGGACATCGTGTTCAGTTTCACCGGATTCGCCACGCGCGGCGGTCGTACGGACGAGCACAAGGATGGCTGGGGCATCGCCTTTTTCGAGGGCGCTGGCGTGCGCCACTTCGTCGACTACGAGTCCGCGGTGGCTTCACCCATCGCGGACCTGATCAAGCGCTGCCCGATCAAGTCCAAGAACGTCATTGCCCATATCCGCAAGGCCACCCAGGGACGTGTCTCGCTCGAAAACTGCCACCCCTTCGTGCGCGAACTCTGGGGCAGGTACTGGGTCTTCGCACACAACGGCGACCTGAAGGACTTCTCGCCCCGTCTCGACGGCGCCTTCCGCCCGGTCGGCACCACTGACAGCGAACAGGCTTTCTGCTACCTGCTGCAGCAATTGCGCAGGCGTTTCGGCGACGCGCGCCCCGAACTGGACGCCATCAGCGCTGCCTTGCGCGAACTGACGGCGGAAATCGCCCGTCACGGCACCTTCAACATGATGCTGTCCGATGGCACCGCACTCTTCGCGCACTGCTCAACCCACCTGCACTACATCGTGCGCCAGCATCCCTTTGCCACAGCCAAGCTGTCCGACGAAGACCTCAGCGTCGACTTCTCGCAGGTCACAACGCCGCGCGACCGTGTGGCGATCATCGTTACCGCGCCGCTGACGACGAACGAGACCTGGACGCAATTCGCGCCCGGCGAACTGAAGGTCTTTGTCGAAGGTGAGCCCACCGCACTTTGACGAGGTGCAGCATTGCCCGGCGCAGGTGCGGCCCAACAGACTGTCAATCTTGAAACCAATGTAAGTGCCCGCTAATGAACGTTCGGGGCTGTTTGCCTGTGCACTGCACAATAAGAAGTTGCACGAAGGCAATAAGAATAGGCTAGAGTGCAGCTAGAAATTCGGCATCCGGCTTTGTCCTGCGAAGGTGTAAACAGGTCGTGTGCGTTGCCCCAAACCCGCAACCCATACGACCTGTGCGCGCTTGCTCCTGGCGCGTGCAACGCTTGGCCCCCGCCCTGATTGCGGGGCACATGGCATCTCAACGACGAGAACAACAAGAACGTGATCATCGCCGACTCATCAACGGGCGTGTCAACCGCCATACCGCTGAAAGTGCGGGAATTCTTCCTCGCCCGCCAACCCATCCTCGACCGCACCCAGGCGCTGGTTGCCTATGAGCTGCTGTTCCGCAACGCCGCGGTCGGACCGGCCAGGGTGACAAGCGACTTGTCCGCCACCGCATCCGTCATCGCGCACACGTCGCAGCTTGGCATGGAAAAGGTCATCGGCGATTCGGTCGGCTACCTCAATGTCGACGCAGCCGTACTGATGAGCGACATCTTCAAGTTCCTGCCGCGCGAGAGGGTCGTGCTCGAGATCGTCGAGACGATGAAGGTCACGCCGGAAATCCTCGCGCGTATCGAACACCTCGTCGCGGACGGATTCCGCTTTGCGCTGGATGACGTCATCACCGATTCCGACGATGTGCAGCAACTGTTGCCGCTGGTGGAAGTCATCAAGTTCGACCTGCGTGACATGCCGCTGTCTGCGCTGCTGAAGCTGACGCCCCGCTTCAAGCTCTCGAACAAGAAACTCCTGGCCGAGAAGGTGGAGACCCAGGAACAATTCCAGACCTGCCTCGACCTCGGCTTCGATTATTTCCAGGGCTATTACTTCGCCAAGCCAGTCATCCTGAGCGGCAAGAAGCTCTCCCCTTCCCAGCTTGCGGTGATGCACCTGATGTCGCTCATCAATTCCGATGCCGACAACGACGACATCGAACGCGCCATCAAGAAGGATGTGTCGCTGTGCTTCAACCTGCTGCGGCTCGTCAACACTCCCGCTGTCGGTTCGCCGCGCCGTATCGACTCGGTGACGCAGGCCCTGATGGTCCTCGGTCGCAACCAGTTGCGGCGCTGGCTGCAGATCATGCTGTACGCGGAACCGTGCAAGAAAGGACAGGCGATGACGCCGCTGCTCCGGCTTGCCACCACCCGAGGAAAATTACTGGAACTGATCGCGCAACAGGTCGAACCGCGCAATCGCGGCATGGCCGATACCGCATTCACGGTCGGCATCATGTCACTGATGGACACGCTGTTTTCCATCCCGATGGAAGAGATCCTGGAGCAGGTGTCCGTCGTCGATGCCGTCAGCGACGCCCTGATGCATCGCAAGGGCCTCTACGGCGACATGCTGAGCCTGGTCGAGCAGATGGAGCGCATCGAGGAGGCCGGGTCCATGCTCGACGACCTGGTCGATCATTTTCACCTGTCGTCGGAAGACCTGGTGAACCTGCAGCTGTCGGCGTTCGAATGGAGTGACAGCGTCGCGCGGTACGCATGACCGCATCTGCGCCAGACGAAAAAAAACGCCGCCTCGCAGGCGGCGTTTTTCATTCAAGGCCTGTCACAGGTTGGGCGCCAGCCAGCGCTCCAGGTCTTCCTTCGGCACATCGCGCCGGGCAGCCATGTCCGCCACCTGGTCCTCGCCGATCTTGCCGACGACGAAGTATTTCGACTCCGGATGCGCGAAGTAGAAGCCCGACACCGACGCACCCGGGAACATTGCGAACGACTCGGTCACATGCATGCCGGCTTCGTCGCACTGCAGGAGCTTGAACACGTCTGCCTTCACCGTGTGCTCGGGGCAGGCCGGGTACCCCGGCGCAGGGCGAATGCCTCGGTAGGCTTCCTTGATGAGCTCCTCGTTGGACAGAGACTCATCCGGCGCGTAGCCCCACAGATCCTTGCGCACGCGTTCGTGCAGGTGCTCGGCGAAGGCCTCGGCCAGGCGGTCGGCCAGCGACTTCAGCATAATGCTGCTGTAGTCATCGTGCGCATCCTCGAAGCGCTTCTCGTACTTCTCGATGCCGATGCCGGCAGTGACGGCGAACAGCCCGATGTAATCCGCGATGCCTGACGACTTGGGCGCAATGAAGTCGGCGAGGCACTGGTTCGGACGCGCCACGCCGTCCACCACCGGCTTGGCCGTCTGCTGGCGTACGCCGTAATAGGTGAACGCAACCTTGGTACGCGTCTCATCGGTGTAGATCTCGATATCGTCGTCATTGACCGTGTTCGCGGGCAGCAGTGCAACCACGCCGTTGGCAGTCAGCCATCGGCCCTCGATCAGCTTCTTCAGCATCGCCTGGCCTTCTTCGTAGACCTTGCTCGCCTGCTCGCCGACAACGGCATCCTTCAGGATCGCAGGGAAAGGACCAGCCAGGTCCCAGGTCTGGAAGAACGGACCCCAGTCGATGTATTGCGCGAGCGTCGCCAGGTCGTAATTCTTGAACACGCGTCGGCCAATGAATTTCGGCTTGACCGGTGCAAACTCCAGCTTCGCCTTGTTCGCGCGCGCCTCAGCCAGCGACACCATCGGCGCCGCTTTCTTGTTCGCGTGCTGCTCGCGGATGCGCTCGTAGTCGCCCTTGATGTCTTCGATGTACTGTTCGCGCTGCTCCGGCGTCAGCAGCGACTGCGCAACCGATACCGAGCGCGACGCATCCGGCACGTACACCACCGGGCCTTCGTAGTTCGGCGAAATCTTGACGGCAGTATGCGCGCGGCTGGTCGTTGCGCCGCCGATCAGCAGCGGGATCTTCAGCATTCGGAAATGCGGGTCGCGCTGCATTTCCTTCGCGACGTAGGCCATCTCTTCCAGCGAGGGCGTGATCAGCCCCGACAGGCCGATGATGTCCGCGTTCTCCGCCTTTGCCTTCGCCAGGATCTCGGAACACGGCACCATCACTCCCATGTTCACCACTTCGAAGTTGTTGCACTGGAGGACCACCGACACGATGTTCTTGCCGATATCGTGCACGTCGCCCTTGACCGTGGCGATCACGATCTTGCCCTTCGGCTTGGCGGCGATGCCGGTACGCTGCTCTTCGAGGCGCTTTTCCTCCTCGATGTAAGGGATCAGGTGTGCCACTGCCTGCTTCATCACGCGTGCGGACTTCACCACCTGCGGCAAGAACATCTTGCCCTGTCCGAACAGGTCACCGACGATGTTCATGCCATCCATCAGCGGACCTTCGATCACATTGATCGGACGTCCGCCGGCCTCCAGCGTCTTGACGCGCATCTCTTCGGTGTCTTCGACGATCCACTGCGTGATGCCGTGCACCAGCGCGTGTGCAAGGCGCTTCTCGACCGGCTCGTTGCGCCATTCGAGGCTCTGCTCTTCCTTCTTCGCACCGGCCTTCAACGTGGCGGCGAATTCGATCATGCGCTCGGTGGCGTCCTCGCGGCGGTTCAGCACCACGTCTTCCACGCGCTCGCGCAGTTCCGGATCCAGGTCGTCGTACACGCCGATCATGCCGGCGTTCACGATGCCCATGGTCAGGCCGGCCTTGATGGCGTGGTACAGGAAGACGGTGTGGATCGCCTCGCGAGCGGGATCGTTGCCGCGGAATGAGAAACTGACGTTGGACACGCCGCCGCTGATCTTGGCATGCGGCAGGTTTTCCTTGATCCAGCGCGTGGCATTGATGAAGTCCACCGCATAGTTGTTGTGCTCTTCGATGCCGGTGGCAATCGCAAAGATGTTCGGATCGAAGATGATGTCTTCCGGCGGGAATCCGACCTGTTCGGTCAGGAGCTTGTACGCGCGGCCGCAGATTTCGATCTTGCGTTCGAAGGTATCGGCCTGGCCCTTTTCATCGAAGGCCATGACGATCACCGCGGCGCCATAGCGTCGGCACAGCTTGGCCTGGCGCAGGAACTCGTCCTCGCCTTCCTTCATCGAGATGGAATTGACCACAGCCTTGCCCTGCACGCACTTCAGGCCGGCCTCGATCACGGACCATTTGGACGAGTCGATCATGACCGGCACGCGCGCGATGTCGGGCTCGGAGGCGATCAGGTTCAGGAAACGCGTCATGGCGGCGACGGAATCCAGCATCGCCTCGTCCATGTTGATGTCAATGATCTGCGCGCCGTTCTCGACCTGCTGGCGCGCGACCGACAATGCCTCGTCGTACTGCTCGTTCAGGATCATGCGGGCGAAGGCCTTCGAACCGGTGACATTGGTGCGCTCGCCGACGTTCACGAACAGCGACTCGTCGTCGACGACGAAAGGCTCCAGGCCGGACAGCTTCATGCGGTGGTCGCTAACCGGCACCTTGCGCGGCGGGACGCTCTTCAACTCGGCGGCGATTGCGCGGATATGGTCCGGCGTAGTGCCGCAGCAGCCGCCGGCGATGTTGACGAAGCCGCTCTGGGCGAAATCCTTCAGCAGCGAGGAAGTGACATCCGGTGTCTCGTCGAAGCCGGTGTCGGCCATCGGGTTGGGCAGGCCGGCGTTCGGGTAAATGCAGACGAAGGTGTCGGCGATCTTCGACAATTCTTCCGCATAGGGACGCATTACTGCGGCGCCGAGTGCGCAGTTCAGGCCGATGGTCAGTGGCTTCGCATGGCGTACCGAGTGCCAGAATGCCGGCACGGTCTGGCCGGACAGGATGCGGCCGGAAGCATCGGTCACGGTGCCCGAAATCATGATCGGCAGGCGCTTGCCCGATTCATCGAAGTAGGTGTCGATGGCAAACAGGGCGGCCTTGCAGTTGAGTGTGTCGAAGATGGTTTCGACCAGCAGGATGTCGGAGCCGCCTTCGACGAGGCCGCGCACCTGCTCGAGGTAGGCAGTGACCAGCTGGTCGAAAGTCACGTTGCGCGCGCCCGGGTCGTTCACGTCGGGCGAAATCGACGCCGTTTTCGGCGTCGGGCCGACCGCACCGGCAACGAAGCGCGGCTTGTCCGCCGTCGAATACTTGTCGCACGCCGCACGCGCGAGCTTGGCCGCCGCCACGTTCATCTCATAGGCGAGATGCCCCATGTGGTAGTCGTCCTGCGCCACGCTGGTCGCGCCAAAGGTGTTGGTCTCGATGATATCTGCGCCGGCGGCGAGATACTTTTCGTGGATCTCGCTGATAATTTGCGGCTGGGTCAGTACGAGCAGGTCGTTGTTGCCCTTGATGAACAACTCCTTGCCCGGCACCTGGAAGTCGGCGAAACGCGTGCCGCGGTAATCCTCTTCCGTCAGCTTGTACTGCTGGATCATGGTGCCCGTCGCACCGTCAAGGATGAGGATGCGCTGGGAAAGCAGATCGCGCAGGAGCGCTTCGGTGGCAGAGACGGCGTCGCGTTTCATGTTGGACTCTCAAAAAGCAAAAAACCCGGTCAGCAAAAGCAGGACCGGGTCTGATCTCCGCTTTAGCTGCATTTGGTAGTGGGACTATCCCCTGGAGGACTGCACCCTGGCGCCCGCAAGCTGGTTTGACTTGTTCAATCAAATCGGCGCAAGAAAAATTATACGGGAATTCCCCTGGGCGGTTAAGAAATGCACATGATTGAAATTCTTGCACTTTGGAAAACACCTGTGCCGTTTCGGCACAGATCCTGTGCGCTACGGCCCGTATTTCCCGGCCGTGTCCGCACTTATGCTTTCGTCGTGCCCTGAACCGATCCATCCTTAAGGAGACGCACCATGCCCCTCGTCACCCTCACTGTTCGCAAAGGCAAGACTGCTGCATTCAAGAGCAGCGTATTCGAAGCCGTACATCGCGCACTGGTTGCTTCTGGCGTACCGGAAACCGACCGCTTTCATCGTGTACTGGAACTGGAGGCGGAAGATTTCCGCTACGACGCCGGTTACCCCGACCTGTCGTCGCCACGCACCAACGATTTCGTGCTGATCGAAATCCTGCTGTCCGTCGGCCGCAGCGTGAAGGTGAAGAAGAAGATCCTGGCCAATATCGTGGAAGGGATCGCGCACGCTCCGGGCCTCGACCCGGAGCAGGTGATGGTTGTCTTCAAGGAAACAGTGTGGGAGAACTGGTCGTTCGCAGGCGGACGCCAGATCCACGTTTAGGCGAAACGTCCGCCTTCGAGAGGGAAACCTTTGAGGAACTCGGCGGCGGGCAGGCGCTTGCCGCCGGGTTTTTGCAGCTCGAGCACGCGCAGCGCTCCCTGGCCGCAAGCAATCAGCACACCGTCCTGCGCGGATGCGGCAAGTACCGTGCCCGGCTCGCTCGAGGCCACTCCGGATACCGGCTCGGCACGCCAGAACTTGACGGCCACATCGTTGAATATCGCGGTCGCGCCGGGGAAGGGATTGAATGCGCGGACCTTGCGATCAAGGATGTCCGCCGGCTGCGTCAGATCGAGGGCGGCTTCTTCCTTCGCAATCTTGGCCGCGTAGGTGACACCTTCTTCCGGCTGCGGCGTGGCGTTCAAGCCGCCCTGCCCTAGCTTGCGCAGGGCATCGACGATCATGCGGCCGCCGAGCTCGGCGAGCTTGTCATGCAGGCTTGCCGTCGTATCGGTCGCCGAGATTGCGATACGCTCCGTCAGCAGCATCGGTCCGGTGTCGAGCCCCTCTTCCATCTGCATGATCGTCACACCCGTTTCCGTATCGCCGGCTTCGATCGCGCGATGGATGGGCGCCGCGCCGCGCCAGCGCGGCAGCAGCGATGCGTGGATGTTGATGCAACCCTTCTTGGGAATGTCGAGCACGCTGCGCGGCAGAATCAGGCCGTAGGCAGCGACGACCATGACGTCGTGCGGCGTGGCGCGAAGGAGCGCATGCGCCTCCTCGGCGACCTCGGGGTATTTGCCGTTCAGGCGCAGCGACACCGGCTGCGCCACCTGCATACCGTGCCCCACAGCGAACTGTTTGACGGGCGATGCCTGCAACTGCATGCCGCGGCCCGCCGGACGATCGGGCTGCGTCAGCACCAGCGGAATCTCGAAGCCTGCCTCATGCAGGGATTGGAGGGCGACGGCGGCAAATTCCGGAGTGCCGGCAAAAACGATTCTCATGCTTATTGGTCTTGTTGCAGGCGCGCTGGCCCGGAAAGAAAAGAAAGGCGCCGGAGCGGCGCCTGGATCATCGTGCGCCGACAGTCTTGCGCTGCTTCGCCAGTTCTCGCTCTTCCTTCTGGAGCTTGGTCTTGATGCGATTGCGCTTGAGCGGCGACAGGTATTCGACGAAGACCTTGCCCTTCAAGTGATCCATCTCGTGCTGGATGCAGACCGCCAGGAGGCCGTCCGCATCGACTTCGAACTGCTTGCCTTCGAGGTCGTAGGCGCGCACCTTGACCCGGGACGGGCGTTCGACGCCGTCGTAGACACCGGGTACCGACAGGCAGCCTTCGTCATAGACCTGCCGCTCCTCGCTCGCCCAGACCACTTCGGGGTTGATGAACACCTGGAGCTGGTCATGGGTTTCCGACACGTCGATCACGATCAACTGCTCGTGGACATCGACCTGGGTCGCGGCAAGCCCGACGCCAGGCGCGTCGTACATGGTTTCAGCCATGTCGGCGGCGAGCTTTTTCAGGCGCTCGTCAAATACGGCGACCGGCTTGGCGACCTTGTGCAGGCGCGGATCGGGATAGCGAAGAATATTCAATATGGACATACGGCTTTTGCGCAACAACTGCTGGAACTAGGATTGTCGTTTCTCTTGCTAGTTCAAGGATTTATGTGCAGAATTTGATTCAGTTTGACAAGTTACGTCAGGAAACAATTTGTTACACTGACAACATGCAGTGGCGATAAGAATAGTCGTTGTTTTGAGCCACATTTACCGGACTGACTATGAAAAAGTTTAGCACAGCCGCCCTCGTTCTCGCGCTCGCCTCCGTTAACGGCAGCGCGCTCGCAGCAGGCGAAGAAGCGATGAACAACCCGCGCTGTGCCTTCCTGCAGAACGCGCCGGACCAGCACACCGTGGTACGCGGAGATACCCTATGGGATATTTCCGGCCGTTTCCTCCAGAACGCCTGGTGCTGGCCGCAGGTCTGGGGCATGAACAAGGAAGAGATCCGCAATCCGCACCTGATCTACCCGGGCCAGATCGTTTACTTCGACCGTGCAGCGGGTCGTTTGCGTCTTGGCAAACCAGTCGGTGGCAATGGCGGACAGGATGGACGGGGCAACCAGACCGTCAAACTGACGCCACAATTGCGCACGGAAGGTCTGGGCCAGGAGGCCGTTCCCGCCATTCCGTCGAACATCATCGAACCCTTCCTGTCCCAGCCGCTGGTTGTCGCCGAGGGCGAGCTGAATGACGCGCCGCGGATTATCGCCACCCAGGAATCGCGCGTGATGCTGGGCAAGGATGACAAGGCGTATGTGCGCGGCGCGATCAATTCGGGCACTTCGTTCCAGGTCTTCCGTCCCGGCACGCCCCTGCGCGACCCCGACACGAATGCGGTGATCGCCTATGAAGCCGCCTATCTCGGCACGATCAAGCTCGAACGCCTTGCGCGCACCCCGGACGAGGCGCATGTATTCAACGTCGTCAGCGTGAAGCAGGAGATGGCTGTCGGCGACCGCCTGTTGCCTGTTCCGCCCACGCCGATACTTAATTACGTGCCGCACCCGCCAGAAAAGGAAGTGGGCGGCCGCATCGTGTCGGTGTACGGTGGCGTGAGCCAGGCCGGCCAGAACCAGATCGTCACCATCAACCGTGGCAGGAAGGACGGCCTCGACATGGGGACGGTGCTGGAGCTGTTCCGCTACGGCCCGATCATCACCGACCGCACCGACAAAGGCTCCATGTGGACCTTCGGCCCCTGGGGCCGCACGCAGGTCAAGCTGCCCGACCACCGCTACGGCAGCCTGTTCGTCTTCCGTGTGTTCGATTCCATCTCCTACGGCCTCGTGATGCAGGTGACCGATACGGTGCAGGTCGGCGACGTCGCGAAATCGCCTGAATAAATCCAGGACGCATGGAGCAAACGGGACGGGCGCACGAGCTGGCGCAGTGGATTCGGCTGGAACGCACGCCCGGCGTCGGCCCTGAAACCGCGCGCAAGCTGCTGACCGCATTCGGTCTGCCCGAGAACATCTTCGCGGCGGACCTTTCCTCGCTTCTTCAGGTGGTTCCCGACCGCATTGCGCGCGCACTGTGCGCGCCCATGCCCGACACAACGCGTGCACAAGTCGACAAGACGCTGGAATGGGCGTCACAGCCCGGCAACCACGTCCTCTCGCTCGCCGACGAGCACTATCCGAAGTCCCTCCTGGACATCGCCGATCCGCCGATGGTCCTGTACGTCAAGGGCCGCGTCGATCTACTGTCGCACCGATCGATTGCCGTCGTCGGTAGCCGCAATGCGACGACGCAGGGCATGGTAAACGCCGAACAGTTTTCCGCCGTACTCAGCGATGCGGATCTCACGATCATTTCAGGACTCGCCCTCGGGATCGACACCGCGGCGCATACAGGCGGGCTGCGAGGCTGTGGCTCCACCGTCGCCGTCATCGGCACCGGCGCGGATATTGTTTACCCTGCACGCAACCGCGCACTTGCACATCGCATCGCCGAGAGCGGCTGCATCGTCAGCGAATATCCACTCGGCACGGGTGCCCTCGCGGCCAACTTCCCTCGTCGTAATCGGATCATCTCCGGACTGTCGCAAGGCGTTCTGGTCGTGGAAGCCGCCGCGCAGTCGGGATCATTGATCACCGCGCGTATGGCAGGCGAGCAAGGTCGCGATGTCTTCGCAATCCCTGGCTCCATTCATTCGCCGCTCTCAAAGGGATGCCACCTTCTCATCAAGCAGGGCGCCAAACTCGTCGAATGTGCGCAGGACGTGCTCGAAGAACTGCGGCTCACTCCCACGCCCGCACGTCAAACCACTCCGGTTAACGACGACAGGAAACCGGTTGTCGAACACGGCATCCTTGCCGCGCTAGGCTTCGATCCGGTCGCGCCGGACGTCCTCGCGCTGCGTTGTGAAATGGATATCGCCGCCCTGAATGCCGAATTGCTCACACTCGAATTGGACGGCCAGATCGAGATGCTCCCCGGCGGCATGGTGCGACGGCTCGCAACAACCTGAAACCAAATCTGCTGTCGGAGTTCCCGTTTTTGGGATATCCTGTAATCGTAAGGCCCGATAAACCTTGTACTGTCGCTGGCATGACACAGCTTTTTCCTGTGCGCGGCAACATCGCGTTTCAACAGGGATCGCACGACGAGCGTGTCATTTTTTGCAACCTGGTCGCGGCGCCGCCTTCTGGCACAACGGCCTTAACGCTACAGTAAATCATGTTTGACGTTCTCGTTTATCTCTACGAAACCTACTACCGCCCCGACGCCTGCCCGGACTCGGAAGCGCTGGTCAAGAAGCTTTCGGCAGTCGGTTTCGAGGAAGAAGAGATTTCCAAGGCACTGGGCTGGCTGACCGACCTCGCAGAGGCCACCAACGAGTTTGCCGAAAGCTATCCGCAGCAAACCGCCTTTTCCTTTGGCATCCGCATTTACGCTCCACAGGAAATGGATGTGCTTGGCACGGAAGCGGTTGGCTTCCTGCAATTCCTGGAATCCGCCAAGGTCATCGACCCGATCCAGCGCGAAATCATCATCGAGCGCGCGCTCGCCGTCAGCGAATCGCAAGTGTCGCTGGACAAGATCAAGGTGATCGTCCTGATGGTCCTGTGGAGTCAGGGCAAGGAACCGGACGCGCTGATTTTCGACGAACTGTTCTCGACCGACGAAGATTCCGAACCGCGCCTGATGCATTGATGGCAACGTAACAAGAGCGCCTCCCCACTTGCTGCCGGTCAGCAAACCGGCGCGCGGTGGCGCTTCCCCCCTTCTCCTCGCTTGCGGTTTTCGCCGCATCACGCTTATCATTGGCCGCTAAAACTCCGGATCGTTGATATATTGGTAGGGTTTGCAGCCAGGCAAGCCTTGAGTCTGCCACGATTGCTGTCTATATATATAGGCGCTTGTCCGCGCCACTCTCGAGACCAACTTTATGACTAAGACCCTCATCATCGCAGAGAAGCCCTCCGTCGCGAACGACATCGCGAAGGCGCTGGGCGGCTTTGCCAAGCACGATGAGTACTTTGAATCCGACGAGTACGTGCTGTCCTCCGCCGTCGGCCACCTGGTCGAGATCGGCGTTCCGGAAGAATATGACGTCAAACGCGGCAAGTGGACGTTCACGCACTTGCCGATGATCCCGCCGCACTTCGCCGTCACGCCGATCGCCAAGACGGAATCGCGGCTGAAGGTGCTGAACAAGCTGCTCAAGCGCAAGGATGTGTCCGCCGTCGTCAACGCATGCGACGCGGGCCGCGAGGGCGAGCTGATTTTCCGCCTGATCATGCAGTATGCGAAAGCCAAGCAGCCGATCAAGCGCCTGTGGCTGCAGTCCATGACCCCGGCTGCGATCCGCGACGGTTTTGCACGGCTGCGTGAAGACAAGGAAATGTTGCCGCTTGCAGATGCCGCGCGTTGCCGCAGCGAAGCAGACTGGCTGATCGGGATCAACGGCACGCGTGCAATGACCGCCTTCAACTCGAAGGATGGCGGCTTCTACCTGACGACCGTGGGTCGCGTGCAGACGCCGACGCTGTCGATCGTGGTGGAGCGTGAAGAGAAGATCAAGAATTTCGTGCCGCGCGATTACTGGGAAGTACGGGCCGAGTTCGTGTGCGCTGCCGGCATCTATGAAGGCCGCTGGCTCGACACGAAATTCAAGAAGGACGAAACCGATCCCGAGAAGAAAGCCGAGCGTCTGTGGAGCAAGGCCGCGGCCGAGTCCATCGTTGCCGCCTGCCGCGGCAAGCAGGGCACGGTCACCGAGGAAGCGAAGCCGGCCACGCAACTGTCGCCCGCCCTCTTCGACCTGACCAGCCTGCAGCGCGAAGCCAACTCGCGTTTCGGTTTTTCCGCCAAGAACACTCTTGCACTCGCGCAGGCGCTGTACGAAAAGCACAAGGTGCTGACCTACCCGCGTACCGATTCGCGCCACCTGCCGGAAGACTACCTCGACACCGTCAAGCAGACGCTGGATGTGGTCGCCGAGAACAACAACTATCACCAGTTTGCCAAGCAGATCCTGAACAAGAACTGGGTGAAGCCGAACAAGCGCATCTTCGACAACGCGAAGATCAGCGACCACTTCGCAATCATCCCGACGCTTCAGGCGCCAAAGAACCTTTCCGAGCCGGAACAGAAGCTCTACGACCTGGTGGTGCGCCGCTTCATGGCGGTGTTCTTCCCCGCCGCCGAATACCTCGTGACGACCCGCTTCACTGAAGTGTCAGGCCACACCTTCAAGACCGAAGGCAAGGTCATGACCAACGCGGGCTGGCTGGCAATCTACGGCAAGGAAGCAGCCAACGACGAGGACAAGGACAAGGAAAACGCCGGCACGCTGGTACCCGTGGCGAAGGACGAGAAGGTCAAGACCGACAAGGTCGCCGCCAATGGGCTCGTCACCAAGCCGCCTGCACGCTATACGGAAGCGACGCTGCTCTCCGCAATGGAAGGCGCCGGCAAGCTGGTCGAGGATGAAGACCTGCGCGAAGCGATGGCCGGCAAGGGCCTCGGCACGCCGGCGACGCGCGCGGCGATCATTGAAGGCTTGCTGAACGAAAAATACCTGCTGCGCGAAGGCCGCGAACTCATTCCTACCGCCAAGGCCTTCCAGCTGATGACACTGCTGCGCGGCCTCGGCGTGGATGAACTTACTGCGCCCGAACTGACCGGCGAATGGGAGTACAAGCTGTCGCAGATGGAGCGCGGCAAGATCTCCCGCGAAGAATTCATGCGCGAGATCGCGCAGATGACGCAGATCATCGTCAAGCGTGCGAAGGAATACAACAACGACACCATTCCCGGCGACTATGCGACGCTGAAGACGCCCTGCCCGAATTGCGGCGGCGTGGTGAAGGAAAACTATCGCCGCTTCGCCTGCACCAAGTGCGAATTCTCGATGACCAAGATCCCCGGCAGCCGGCAGTTCGAAATCGCCGAAGTCGAGGAGTTGCTGCAGAAGCGCGAGATCGGTCCGTTGCAGGGCTTCCGCTCGAAGATGGGCCGTCCGTTCGCGGCCATCCTGAAGATCGTGCGCGACGAAGAGAATAACAACTTCAAGCTGGAGTTCGATTTCGGCCAGGCGCAGGATGAAGGCGAGGACGGCGAAGGCGTCGACTTCAGCAACCAGACGCCGCTCGGCGCCTGCCCGAAATGCGGCAGCGGCGTGTACGAAATGGGTCTCGCCTACGTGTGCGAGAAGACCGTCGCCAAGCCGAAGGCCTGCGACTTCCGAAGCGGACGCATCATCCTGCAGCAGGAGATCGTGCCGGAACAGATGGCCAAGCTGCTCAACGACGGCAAGACTGACCTGCTGCCCGGCTTCATCTCGCAGCGCACGCGCCGTCCTTTCAAGGCTTACCTCGTGAAGGACAAGAACGGCAAGGTGAGCTTCGAGTTCGAAGAGCGCAAGGCCAAGGTGCCTGCGAAGGGCAAGGCCGCCGAGGAAACGCAGGAAGAAGAAGCGCCGAAGAAGCCCGCAACAAAGACTGCGGCCAAGACGGCGGCGAAGACTGCCGTGAAGAAACCGGCAGCGAAGAAGGCGACGGCCAAGAAAGCGGCCTAATTTCTTCCGAGCGAGGAGCAGTCCGTGAACGAAATCATCGAGACCAGTCCGTCCAAGGACGAATGCAACCTCGCGATGCTGGCCCACCTGCTCGGCATCTTCAGCGGCTTTGTCGGCGCCCTCGTGCTGTGGCTGGTCAAGCGTGAAGACAACGGCTTCGCCGCCCAGGAAGCACGCGAGGCGCTCAACTTCCAGATCACGGTCGCCATCGCGCTGATGGCGGCCTTCATCCTGAAGTTCGTGCTGATCGGCTTCCTGCTGGTTCCGCTGGTCTTCCTTGCCAACTTCATCTTCTGCCTGCTCGCCGCGGTTTCGACGGCGAAGGGCAAGCCATACCGGTATCCGCTGGCAGTGCGGCTCGTCAACTAACGCGTCGGCTCGAGCCCTTCGTAGCGCGGCAAGTCGTCGTCCATTGCCGCCCATGGTGGCAGGTTCGTGGCAAAGATGTGCGCCACCGGCTTCGCATCGGTCGGCGTATCGATCGTTCCCATCCGCAGCCTCAGCATGCCGGGCAACTCGTCCTTGCGGGAATACAGCGGCGAACCGCATTGCCGGCAGAACGCGCGTTTCTTGCCGGGCGAGGATTCGTATTCCGCGATCAGGTCCGGCCCAGACAGCCATCGGAACGACACGGTATCGATCGGCGCGGCGATGACGGTGCTGCTGCCCTGCGCCTTGCGGCAATCGCTGCAGTGGCAGACGGTGATGGTGCCGAACTCTCCCGCGTACTCGTACTGCACGCCGCGGCACATACAGCTTCCACGAATCATGTTGTTCCTTTCAGGTAGGTTTTGATGACGGCCGCGTCGTCGAGCTCGGCCCAACCGTTATCGACGGTCTTGCGGAAGATATCGAGTGCCGCGTCGCCGAGCGGCGTGTGATACTGCGCCTTGTCTGCCATGGCAGTGGCAAGGGTCATGTCCTTGGTCAGGATGTGCGCGAAGGCACGTGCTTCGAAGTCTTCCCTGAGCGCACGCGCCATGCGATCCTGGAAGATCCATGAGTTGCCGCTCGATGCGCAGATGACGTCGAACAGCTTGTGCGGATCGAGACCGATCTTCATGCCGAGCGCGAGCGCCTCGGCGCCGGCGACGAGATTGATTCCCGCGAGGAGATTGTTGACGAGCTTGGCCCTGGCGCCATCGCCGATGGTCTCGCTGATGCGGTACTGCTTGTCGCTGAGCGCATCCAGCACATGCGCATGACACCGCAGCACTGCATCCTCGCCCGCGATCATCATGCTCATCGTGCCCGCCTCCGCGCGTGCGGGACCGCCGGAGATCGGCGCGTCGATGGTGGCGACGCCGTGATCCGCGAGTCGCTGCGCAATGCGGATCGAATCTTCCGGCGCAATCGTCGAACACAGCATCACGCATTTACCCTGCAGCGAAACACGCGTGAGCCCGTCGGCACCAAAGAGCACATCGTCGATCTGCGGCGCGTTGACGACCACGACGATGACGAGATCCGCCTGCGCTGCTAAAGACGCGGGCGAGGGCCACGCGGCCATGCCGATTTCGCGCGCCGCTGCTTCTGCTTCCGGGCGGATGTCACGCACATGCACGCTGAATCCGTTCCGGTGAAGGTTCTTTGCCATTGCCATTCCCATGGCGCCGATTCCGATGAGGCCGAGCTTCGTGTCTGGCTGCATGATTATCCTGATTCATCTGGGAAAATTCCGGGCGGAACTCCCACCGTAACGTCATGGTCGAACTGTGACAAGCAACGTGCATCGCGCCCGCGGTGCGTCCAATTCTCCCGGAGGAAAAAAATGAACACACGCAGACTGATCTCCATCACCGGTGCGCTCTCGCTCGCATTCACCCTTACCGCCTGCGGCACGACGACGCGCCAGCAGGTCGGCATCGGCACCGGCGCCGTCCTCGGCGGCATGGCCGGCAGTGCCGTGACCAATGGCAGCACCATCGGCACGGTCGGTGGCGCAGCCGTCGGCGGCGTCATCGGCAACGAGGTCGCGAAAAAGAAAAGGTAAGAAGTTGTAACGCGATGGTGCGCGACGGCAGTCTTGCTTTGCGCGCCATCACCCCCGCCCCTCACCTCATCCCTGCGCAAGCCCTTGATTCATGGGGCACTCCCACGCGGCGGCGTCTCGCCCCAATTGCCCCTTCCCGCTGCACGACCAGTTTGCACGCTATTCGCCCTCGGAAGACCTCGCTGCCCGAGAGAAACCAGGCCGGAACTTTCGTTAGTTGAAAGATTCTACACACTCGCATACATGCCATTCTGGCATGAATGGCTTACGTGCTTTGCGATCTTTTCAAGGAGAATACTTATGTTGAAATGGACTATCCCACTGGCATGCGCACTCGTCCTCGCAGCTTGCGGTACCGGCAGAATGTCTGGCATGGGCGGCTCGTCGTCCGGTTCGTCGGCAACATCACCGAGCTCGTCGTCCGGCGCATCGGGTAGCTACGGCACATCCGGTTCCGGCAGCTCGTCGACCAGCAGCCCGAGCAGCTCCTCCGGCTCCGGTATGTCCTCCGGCTCCGGCACGTCCTCCGGCTCGGCTGACACTTCGAGCGGCAGCTCGGGTTCCGGCACCACGACCGGTACCGGCGTCAACTCCGGAGCAGCGACCGGCAGCGGCGGAGCAGGCAGCGGCTCCACTTCGAAATAATCTGTGCCTCTAGTGTGCAGCGCGCCAACTGCGTCAGGCGCCGCACACTATGCCTTCATGCGCAAGCAGGTAGCGCTTGCGTTCCAGCCCCCCAGCATATCCCGATAACCGTCCGGACGTGCCGAGCACACGGTGGCAGGGCACGATGATCGACACCGGATTGCGACCGATGGCGGTGCCCACAGCGCGTATCGCTTTGGGGTTGCACACACGATGGGCGATGGTCTGGTAGCTTGTCGTGCCACCGAATGGCAAGTCCTGCAGCGCTTCCCACACTGCGCGCTGAAACGGCGTTCCCTCGATGTCGAGTGCAATATCGAAGCAGTTGCGGGCCTTCATGAAATACTCGTCAAGTTGGCGCATCGCCTCCCGCAGGTGCGTATTTTCCGGATTGCGCCTCCATCCCTCTGGCCCATTGAAATATCTGTGCTCCTCGAAGTAAAGGCCGCACAAGCCTTGTCCCGTTGCCGCAAGCAGCAGCTTGCCGATAGGGGTCGGGTGTTCGGTATAGTCGATCATGTCATGCCATCCATAAAGCGAGCGCTGCATAGCCGCGCCAGGGAGACCAGGCCGCTGCGCGTGCGGCGAGTTGTTTTTCGGTGAGCCGCGCGCCGTCGGCAGCGGCTGCCTTTTGCAAGCCAAGATCGCCCGCAGGAAAGGCATCGGGATAGCGCAGTGCGCGCAGGGCAATATAGTGTGCGGTCCAGTCGCCAATTCCTCGCACGGACTTCAGACGCTCCACGGTGTCGGACAAGGCGAGACCTGGCTGAACCGGCATGCCGTGCTCGGCGGTGAACCGTGCGAGGTTCCGTATTGTCTCGGCGCGTGTCGCTGGCAATCCGATGGCAGCGATCTCCTGCATCTCGACCGCGGCAAGTCTCTCCGGAGCCGGGAAGTGATGCGTGACGCAGGCGAAAGGGGTCTCCGCCGCCGTGCCGAAACGCTGGACAAGCCGACCGGACAGTGTCGTCGCCCCTGCTACGCTGACCTGCTGCCCGAGCACCGCCCGCACAGCAAGCTCGAATGCATCAAATGCACCCGGCACACGTAAACCGGGCATGGCAAGAATGCGTGCTTCGAGGAGCGGGTCATGCATCAGATGAGCCTCGATCACGGCGGGATTGGCATCGAGGTCGAACTGGCTGCGTATGCGCGCGATCAATGGCATCAAGTGCACCGCAAGCGATGCGGACACTTCCAGCTCAAGCTGCTGCCGTGCAGGCACATGCGTGACGCGCAGCCAGCCGTCGGTCTCTGCGATCCGCACGCTGCGCACGTAGGCACCATCCTGCACCGATTCCACGCCGGCGATCGCCCTTCCACCCAAGTACCGCAGGAGGTTCTCCCATTGATACGGTGGACGGTAAGCGAGGCGCAAGACCAGTGCATCGCGCTCGATATCCTCTTCTCGTGCCTGCGCGCGCCGGATGGCAGTGGGCGCGATACCGTAACGTTGCGCAAACAACGCATTGAACCGACGCACGCTGCCGAACCCGGCCGCATAGGCGATGTCGGTCATCGGCATGTGCGTCTCCTGCAGCAGTTTTTTTGCGAACAGGAGGCGCTGGGTCTGCGCCAGTTCGACAGGCGTCACGCCAAAGTGCTGGAGCAGCACGCGGCGCAACTGGCGGGACGAAAGGCCGACCTCGCCGGCGAGGCGTTCGACATTGCCGTCGTTCAGCGCACCCGCGGCGATGCGTTGCCAGACGGCGTGCGCCAGGTTTTCCTGCAAGGCGTAAGGCGCCAGTTCCGGCCGGCAGCGCAGGCAGGGCCGGAACCCTGCCGCTTCGGCCGCCGCTGCCGTCCCAAAAAAGAGGCAGGACGATTCGCGCGGCGTCTTGACGCTGCACACCGGGCGGCAGTAGATCCCGGTCGTCTTGACGCCCGTGAAGAACACGCCGTCGAAGCGGGCGTCGCGCGCCGCAAGGGCGCGGTAGCAGCTTTCACGGTCGAGGGCCGGGACGACAGGCGCGTGCGTGGCGGAGTTCATGCACTCTTTATACGCGCCGCGGCAGGGAGCGTCTAGCCGTTTTCGGACATCAGACGGATGGTTCGCTCACTGCGTGGAAGCATCCTTTTCCACCTTCCGGCACAGTGCGCGAGCGCGAAAGCTGGCGCATTCTTCCCACGATCCGATCCGATGATGGCGTGACATCGCGGCCCTGCCGACGCGGTGGAAAATGCTTGTCATCCAGTCGCCAAAGGTTTCGGCAGCCTTCGTCGACGAGAGAATGGGACGATGACTGGTGCGGTAGGTAGTGCGGGTGCCCATGGAATTCTCCTTCTTTTAGTTGCTGGCATGCAGGGAGTGTAGGTGCTAATCTACGCACATTAAATCTCCGATTTTGCTTTTCATTTATGCAAAAATGCACAAGCAAGTGACACAGCTTCCCGCGGCTTCCCGCCTCGATTGGGACGACCTGCGCTATGTGCTGGCCGTCGCACGCGCCGGCTCCCTCTCCGGTGCGGCGCGCGCGCTCTCCGTGATGCACTCGACGATGCTGCGCCGCATCGACGCGGTCGAGGACAAGCTGCAGGTGCGTCTGTTTGAACGCCTGCGCAATGGCTACGTCGTGACCGAAGCCGGGGAGGCCCTGTGCCGCGTGGCCGAGCAGTGCGAACCGCTGATCGCAGAGGCGGAACTACGTATCGCCGGCGGCGACACCCGCCTGACGGGCAACCTGCACGTCACGACTGGCGTCGTCGTCGCGCAGTACCTGCTGCCGCGTCCGCTGGCGAGGTTTTGTGCAATGCACCCCGACATCGAAGTGGAAGTCCAGGGTGCGCGCGAAAGGCTCGACCTGTCCCGTCGCGAAGCGGATATCGCCATCCGCATGTCGGCCGAGGTGCCCGACTACCTTGTCGGCCGCAGGCTGGGAGAGATCGATTTTCGCGTCTATGCGTGGCATGACGCACCATGGCTGCCGCGTGCCCGGAAGAAGCGCAACCTGCTCCCGATTGACGCACTGGTGAATGAATTGCCGTGGATATGCTTCCAGCGTGGCGAACGCGACCGCGTGTACGACCGCTGGATGCATGCGATGGTGCCTGACTCTTCCGTCGCGGCGCGCGCCGATCACTTCCCTACCGCGCTCGCAATGATGCGCGCGGGGATCGGCGTCGCACTGATGCCCGGATTCATTGCGCACGAGGTGAACGGCCTCGTGCCGCTCTCGGAACCCATCGGGGAATTGCGCACGCCGCTCTGGATCCTCACGCATCCCGACCTGCGCAATTCCGCCCGTGTGCGCGCTTTCATGCAGGTGGTCGGCGACGCAATGCAGCAATTGCTGTAACGCTCGCTTTACAACTTTCACCTCGGCCGGCCCATCGTAGTTTTACTACTTTCCCCCCGACACGGCATGGGGTAATCTGGCCGGAGCCTGATTTCATCTGTGTCGTGGCAGGAGTGCATTTGTGCTCCTGGCGTCCTTGTTCCAGCTTGTTGGGCGTTGTTCACGATGCACATGCAATGAGGATCCAGAACAACCTACAAGAGGAAGAGACATGACACGACACCACCTGATGGCGGCGCTCGCCGCGCTTTGCTGCACCACCGCACTCCACGCCAAGGACATCAAGATCGCCCACGTCTACGACAAGACCGGGGCGCTCGAAGCCTACGCCAAACAAACGCACATCGGCCTGATGATGGGCCTGGAGTACGCCACCAAAGGCACCATGACGGTGAACGGTAACAAGCTGGTGGTGATCGAGAAGGACAGCCAGGGCAAGCCAGACGTGGGCAAGGCGCAGCTTGCGTCCGCCTATGCGGACGACCGCGTCGACATCGCCGTCGGCCCCACCAGCTCGGGCGTCGCGCTGGCGATGCTGCCGGTGGCAGAGGAATACAAGAAGATCCTGCTGGTCGAGCCCGCCGTGGCCGATGCCATCACCGGCGAGAAGTGGAACCGCTACATCTTCCGCACCGGACGCAATTCCTCGCAGGACGCGATCTCCAATGCAGTTGCGCTGGACAAGGCCGGCGTGTCGATTGCAACCATGGCGCAGGATACGGCCTTCGGCCGTGACGGCGTGAAAGCATTCAAGGAAGCGCTGAAGAATGCCAAGCTGGTGCATGAAGAATACCTGCCGGGCAATACCACCGACTTCACCGCTGGCGCGCAACGCATGTTCGATTCGCTCAAAGGCCAGTCGGGACGCAAGGTGATCTTCGTGATCTGGGCCGGCCCGTCGCCGATCGGCAAGCTGGCTGACCTCGACCCGAAGCGCTACGGCGTGGAAGTGGCCAGCGGCGGCAACATCCTTCCCGCGATGGCATCCTACAAGAGCTTCCCCGGCATGGAAGGCGCGGCCTATTACTACTACGGCATCCCGAAGAACCCGGCCAACGACTGGCTGGTCGCCGAGCACCAGAAGCGCCACAACTCGCCGCCCGACTTCTTCACCGCGGGCGGCATGTCCGCTGCGATGGCGCTGGTCGAGGCGCTGAAGAAGACCAACGGCGAGACCAAGACCGACACCCTGATCTCGGCCATGGAAGGCATGAGCTTCGACACGCCGAAGGGCAAGATGACCTTCCGCAAGGAAGACCACCAGGCGATGCAGTCGATGTACCACTTCAAGATCAAGGTCGATCCGAAGGTCGAGTGGGGCATCCCGGAACTGGTCCGCGAGATCAAGCCGGAAGAGATGAACGTGCCGATTACGAACAAGCGCTGATCGGTCGAATACACCACTTTCAGGCTCACCTAACGCTGAGCTGCACGCAGACTTGCTCCTTCCCCCTCACAGGGGGAAGGTTGGGATGGGGGTAGTGCGGTTGCACAACCGCAGGCTTCTGCTCAACCTCACTACCCCCTCCCTAACCCTCCCCTTGGCAGGGGGAGGGAACCGCGATGCAGTGTGCAGTCTGCCGAGGACGACTCATGTCTCTGCAATCCACGAAAAAAACCTCGCTTGAAACGCGCGACCTCACCATCCGCTTCGGCGGCCATGTCGCGGTCAACGCGGTTTCCTGCTCCTTCCAGTCCGGCACGCTCACCGCCATCGTCGGGCCCAACGGGGCCGGCAAGACGACCTACTTCAACCTCATCTCGGGCCAGCTCAAGCCAAGCGCGGGACAGGTCTTCCTGAACGGGAACGACATCACTGCAGCCTCCACGTCTGCGCGCACACACGCGGGCCTGGGACGCGCCTTCCAGCTCACCAGCCTGTTCCCCAACCTGACCGTGATGGAAAACGTGCGCCTCGCCCTGCAGTCGCGCGCGCATCTCGGGCTGGACCTGTGGAATGTGTGGAACCATCACAAGGAACTGATCGAGCGCGCCGAGCAGGTGCTGGAAGACGTCGCACTTTCCAGCAAGCGCGACACCCCGGCGGCCGCCTTGCCGCACGGCGACCAGCGCAAGCTGGAAGTCGGCCTGCTGATCGCCCTCGATCCCGATATTTTCATGTTCGACGAGCCGACTGCCGGCATGAGCGTGGATGAAGTCCCTGTCATCCTCGACCTGATCCGCGGACTCAAGAAACTGACGCACAAGACCATCCTGCTGGTCGAGCACAAGATGGACGTGGTGCGCGAACTGGCGGACCGTATCATCGTCCTGCACAACGGCACACTCATGGCGGACGGCGAGCCGGAAACGGTGATTGCATCCCCCGTGGTGCAGCAGGCATACCTGGGCATGGCGCCCGTCGAGGAGGCAGCGGCATGACGCAGACATTGTTGAAACTCGACGGTGTGCATACCCATATCGGCGCCTATCACATCCTGCACGGCGTCGACCTCGACGTGCCGCGCGGCCAGCTCACCATGCTGCTCGGCCGCAATGGGGCGGGAAAGACGACGACGCTGCGCACCATCATGGGCCTGTGGCAAGCGTCGCAGGGCCGCATCACCTTCGATGGCCAGGACATTACGAAACGCAGCACGCCGGACATCGCCCAATCGGGCATCGCCTATGTGCCGGAAAACATGGGCATCTTCGGCGACCTGACAGTGAAGGAAAACATGCTGCTCGCTGCGCGCAGCGCCGGACGCATCGAACAGGTGGACGAGAAGCGGCTGGACTGGATCTTCGGCCTGTTCCCGGCGATGAAGAAGTTCTGGCTGCATCCGGCGGGCAAGCTATCCGGTGGGCAGAAGCAGATGCTGGCGGTGTCACGCGCGATTGTCGAGCCGCGCAAGCTGCTGCTGATCGACGAGCCCAGCAAGGGCCTTGCCCCGGCGATCATCGCCAACATGATTTCGGCGTTTCGCGAACTGAAGCAGACTGACACCACGATTTTGCTGGTGGAACAAAACTTTAATTTCGCGAAGCAGCTCGGGGACACCGTGGCCGTCATGGATGATGGCCGCATCGTGCACCGGGGCTCCATGCAGGAACTCGCAGAAGACGAGGCGCTGCAGACGAAGCTGCTCGGCCTGTCGCTGGCCGCGCATCACTGACGCGCGCATCAAGGAGGAAGCAGGAAATGGAACGGACAAGCACACTGCCGGCGGCACAAGCCGGCGGCCCACGTCTCTATACGCAAATAGACTGGGCACCTCTGGCGTTGGTACCCGCACTGGCACTGGCCGCATTGCCGCTCATCGGCTCATCGTCGACGTGGATCACACTCACGGCTGCAGGACTGGCAATGGGAATGATCATCTTCATCATCGCCTCCGGCCTGACGCTGATCTTCGGGTTGATGGACGTGCTCAACTTCGGCCACGGCGTCTTCATTGCGCTCGGCGCCTTCATGGCGGTAACCGTGCTCGGCATGATGCCAGGATGGATGGGCTCCGAGAACATCGGCCTCAACCTCGCCGCAATTGCCGTGGCGATGGTCGGGGCGATGGTCGTGGCGGGCGCCATCGGCCTGTTCTTTGAGCGTGTGATCGTGCGACGCGTGTACGGCCAGCATTTGAAGCAGATCCTGATCACCATGGGCGGCATGGTGGTCGGTGAAGAATTGATCAAGGTGTTCTGGGGACCGCAGCAGATCGCATTGAACCTGCCTGCCTCGCTGCGCGGCGCGATCCTGTTCGGCGACTCGGCCATCGAAAAATACCGTCTCCTCGCCGTAGTGGTCGGGCTTGCCGTCTTCGTGGCGATGATGATCGTGCTCAACCGCACCAAGCTCGGGCTGCTGATCCGTGCCGGCGTGCAGGACCGCGAGATGGTCGAGAGCCTGGGCTACCGCATCAAGCGTTTGTTCGTCGGCGTGTTCGTCGCCGGCTCCGCACTGGCCGGCCTCGGCGGCGTGATGTGGGGGCTGTACCAGCAGAGCGTGATCCCGCAGATGGGCGCGCACGTGAACGTGCTGATCTTCATTGTCATCATCATCGGCGGTCTCGGCTCCACCGGCGGCTGCTTCCTCGGCGCATTGCTGGTCGGCCTGCTGGCGAACTACACCGGCTTCCTGGCACCGAAGGTGGCCCTGTTCTCCAACATCCTCCTGATGGTCGCCATCCTGCTGTGGCGCCCGCAAGGCCTTTACCAGGTGACGAACAGGTAATCGCGATGCTCAAACAACTCCTTTCCCACGACCTGCCGCGCAACAAGCTGTTGACTGCGGTGCTGCTCGTCATCCTGTTCGGCCTGGCGTTTGCCCCTTTCCTCTTTCCCGGCGCGAAGGCGCTGAACGTGGCGGCGAAGATCCTGATCTTCATCGTGCTGGTCGCCAGCTACGACCTGCTGCTTGGCTATACCGGCATTGTGTCCTTTGCGCACACGATGTTCTTCGGCATCGGCGCGTACGGCATCGCCATTGCGAGCACGCGCATGGGGCCGGGCTGGGGCAGCCTGCTGGTCGGTGCGCTGTGCGCCGTCGTGCTGTCGCTGGTGCTGTCGCTGATCATCGGCCTGTTCTCGCTGCGGGTGCGCGCGATCTTCTACGCGATGATCACGCTGGCGGTGGCGTCCGCCTTCCAGACGCTGGCGTCCCAGCTGTCACAGTTCACCGGTGGTGAAGACGGCCTGAACTTCAAGCTGCCCGAACTGCTCTCGCCTGCCTTCCAGCTCGCCGAGGAGCAGGTGCTGGGCGCCTGGCTGGACGGCAAGTTCATCACGTATTACATCCTGTTCTTCACGACCGTGCTGCTGTTCCTGGCCATGCTGCGGATCGTGAATTCGCCCTTCGGCCGCGTGCTGCAGGCTATCCGGGAGAACGACTTCCGTGCCGAGGCGATCGGATACAAGATCGTCGTCTTCCGCACCTTATCGAACGTGCTGGCCGCGATTTTCGCGACACTGGCCGGATGCATGCTCGCAATCTGGCTGCGCTACAACGGGCCCGACACCTCGCTGTCCTTCGAGATCATGGTGGATATCCTCCTGATCGTGGTCATCGGCGGCATGGGTACGATGTACGGCGCGATCTGCGGTTCGGCCATCTTCCTGCTGGCGCAGAATTACCTGCAGGACCTGATGCGGATTGCGGCAGGAGCGGCACAAAACCTGCCGCTGCTGCCCGCCCTGCTGTCGCCGGACCGCTGGCTGTTGTGGCTGGGCATCCTGTTCATCCTGTCGGTGTATTTCTTCCCGACGGGCATCGTCGGCAAACTGCGTACCTGGGGGGCAAAATGACACCTGCTTCGCATTACATCCGCTGCTGCGAGCGCGAGATCCATTACGTCGAATGGGGCAGCAAGGCCGCGCCGCCGCTCATCATGTGGCATGGGCTGGCACGCACGGGTCGGGATTTCGACGATCTTGCCGAAGCGCT
The DNA here is from genome assembly GCA_035626875.1 of Noviherbaspirillum sp. GTDB lineage: Bacteria > Pseudomonadota > Gammaproteobacteria > Burkholderiales > Burkholderiaceae_D > Noviherbaspirillum. Next base: position 59,361 of record DASPMV010000007.1, read on the forward strand.
CTCCGGCACCTACCGCATCATCTGTCCCGACACGCTGGGGCGCGGGCTGTCGCAGTGGAGTCCGGATCCGGACAAGGAATACTGCCTCGCCTTCTATGCGCGCCTGGCGGCGTCGCTGGTGGACCAGCTGGGATTCGACAAGGTGCGGTGGGTGGGCACCTCGATGGGCGGCGCCATCGGCACCGTGGCGGGCGCGACGACGTTGAAAGACCGTATCAGCCATCTTGTCCTGAACGATAACGGTCCTTCGCTAGCCAGCGCGGCGATCGAGCGCATCAAGGCCTATGCGGGCAACCCGCCGCAATTCGATACCGTCAGCGAGCTGGAGAATTTCTTCCGCATCGTCTACAAGCCGTATGGATGGCAGAGCGATGCGCAGTGGCGGCGCATGACGGAGACGTCGACCCGGCGCTTGCCGAACGGTAAAGTCACGCCGCATTACGATCCCGCAATGGTGCGTCAGTTCATTGTCCATCCGGACGACTACGACCTGTGGGACGAATACGACGCGCTCGACATGCCGACGCTGGTGCTGCGCGGGGTCGATTCGGACCTGCTGCTGCAGGAGACGGCGGACGAAATGACGCGCCGCGGCCCGCGCGCCCGGCTTGCCGTCATTCCCGGCTGCGGCCATGCACCGGCACTGAACGTGCCGGATCAGATCGAACTGGTGCGCGGCTTCCTGGCCGGCTGATTCATTTCGCCATGAAATGCGCAGCCAGTGCCAGTGCGGCGGGCACGGTTTGCACATACAGGATGCGCTTCTGGACCGTCACCGCGCCCCAGATCCCGGCGACGGCCACGCAAAGCAGTCCGAACACCGCGAACGCACTGGCGATGGCTGGATCAGGGTGCAGCAAGGCCACGGCCAGGGCGGCGGCGAGGAAGCCGTTGTAACATCCCTGGTTGGACATGGCCGGGGCCATCATCTCGACCTGTTCCCTGCTCAATCCGAATACCTTGCGCCCGCGCGTGCGGAACATGATCGTTTCGAGCAGGACAATGTAGACGTGAATGAGCATGACAAGGACGGTCAGTATCTCGGCGGTCAGCAGCATGGATTCCCCCTTGAAGTCTGTTTCCACATGTATACCATGGGACGAATAGAGACATCCGTCTACTCCACACGCGACCTGTGCCGCTTCGTGCAGGACGCGTTGCGCAAACGCGCGGACCCGGCCAAGGCGGTGCAGATGGCTGCCTACATGAAGACGGACATGCCATTCTACGGGGTGCAGAAGCCGGATCGCGACCCGATATACAGAACACTGCAGTCAACCTTCGTTCCCGGCTCGCTGAAGGCGTATGCGGACAGCGTCGCCGCGCTCTGGGAATTGCCGCACCGTGAGGAAAAGTACGCAGCCATCGAGTTCGCTATTCGGCACAGGAAGTTCATCACGCTTGAAGCGATGCCGCTCTATGAACGGCTGATCCGCGAAGGCGCATGGTGGGACCTGGTCGATCCCGTCGCCACCGTCCTGGTCGGGCGCGTGCTGATCGATCACCGCGTCGAAGCCGGCGGCATCTTGGAGCAATGGGTCGGCGACGGCGACATGTGGATCCGCCGCGCCGCCATCCTCGCCCATCTCAAGCACAAGGACAAGACCGACGTGCGGCAATTGTTCGCGCACTGTCTCAGGCTGTCCGGCGAGAAGGAATTCTTCATCCGCAAGGCGATCGGCTGGGCGCTGCGCGAGTACGCGAAGACGGCACCCGTCGCCGTGTCCGCATTCCTGCGCACGCACCGTGATGCCCTGTCACCGCTCAGCCTGCGCGAGGCGTCGAAACACCTGCCCGCCTGACCGCTCAGGCACCCTGCAAGCCTTGTCGTCCTCGCGGCTCCCTGGCGAACTTCACGTTCGCGCGTCCGCTATTCTTCGCCTCGTACATCGCCAGGTCCGCACTCCGGGTCAGCGATTTCGCATCGTTGCCATCCTGGGGATAGAGAGCCGCGCCGATACTGGCAGAGATGTCGAAGGTATGGCCGGCGATGTGGTAGGGCATGGTCAGGCGTTGCAAGACCTTGTTCGCAACCACCTCGACGTCTCGCTCCCCTTCCACTTCGGGCAGCAGGGCAACGAACTCATCGCCGCCCAGGCGCGAGGCGGTATCGGACTCGCGTACGCAGCCGCGCAGGCGCAGCGCCACTTCCTTCAGGAGCAAATCGCCGTAGCCATGTCCGTAGTTGTCATTGACCGGCTTGAACTTGTCGAGGTCGATGAAAAGGAGTGCCACGTGGCCGCCATGCCGCTTCGCGGTGACCAGCGCCTGTTGCAGGCGTTCGTCGAGGAGCTTGCGATTGGGCAAGCCGGTCAGCGGGTCGTACAAGGCAAGTTGCATCGCTTGGTTGGCTGCATGCAGGGCACGTGCCCTGTCGTCCAGGAAGATCCACAGCAACAGGGCGAGCAACATGCTGATGCTGATTCCCGCCTGCAATACGAGCTGTGTCCTTCCTGACTCGATCCGGTGCTCAAAGACGGGAAGGGCAGCGATTGCGACATTCCATTCGTGGTTGGCCGCTTCGACACGCGTTACCGCCCGGTAGCGGAAATCGGGCGACAATGCCTGCGCGTCGGGCCGGGCGTCAAACATCCGCGCCGCCTCATCCAACTTTCCGTTGTCGTAAATTTCGATATCGACGTCGATGCCGAGATTGTCGAACAGGCCTCGCATGAAGTCGCCCGTGCGAAAAGGCGCATATACCCACCCGACCAGGTTCGTGCGCCGCTGCTCCGGCAGTTCATAGGGCGAATCGTCTTCGTAGACCGGCACGTACATGAGAAAGCCGGCCTGCACTTCGCGGCTGCCCTCCTGCACCAGCGTCACCTTGCCCGACAGCGCGGCCGCTCCGGTATCGCGCGCCTTGTCCATCGCCGCCCGCCGCACCGGGTCGGAATACATGTCGAAGCCGAAGGCGCGCAGGTTGCGTCCGGCGAATGGCTCGAGATAGACGATGGCCGAATAGATGTCACGTTCGCCTTCCGGGCGGATCGTGTAATCCGAGAAGCCCTCGCTGCGCACCGCCGCAATGTGTCGCGCCTTCTCCGCGGCGGGAATGTAGGAAGCGAAGCCGATACCCTGGATCCCCGGATAGTTTTCCGTCAGGTTCAGCGTATCCACGTAGGTACGGAACATGCCACGGGTCACCTCGCCCCTGACGACGAACAGGCCTCTGGTGGCACGCAAGACCTGCTCGTAGATCATGAGCCGCTGGCGAATCACTTCCCTTACGTCGCGGACGCGGTAGTCAAATTCGTTCTGCACGATTTGTCCCACGTTGTTGCGCGCGTTCTCCCACAGCTTGTACGTCACGAGCAGCGAAGCAATGAACACCAGGGCGGTCAGAACGTCGCGCGCGCGGATGAGCTCGGGAATGCGCTCCCCGCGCTCTTCCACTTGCATCATGTCGCCCTCCCTGACGGGCCGTGTCGCCTGGACAGTTTCCCCCCCATCATCACCCGCCGGAGAAGCCCGCCTGATGCCAAGACCGCCATTCCCTGTGCACGATACACTCGCGTTTCCTTGTCATTGATTTGTTACGCTATTCAAAAGATTTAAGACAAGAAAGCGCGCCAAGGGTTTTTGACCCTTCACAAAACTTGTTCCGCGATGTATGGCCGCACGGCAATTGAAAGACCGGTGCGCCTGCCTGGCCCGGTAAAACCGGCGGTCCACATGCTTTTTCGCTTTGCGCTACACTCGTTTGTTCCCTCCAGTCATCCGTGAGCACGCCATGCTGACCGCCACCCGCGCCCCGCAACTCAAGAACGTCCTGATCGCCAGTGGCCTGGTGCTGACCCTCGCAATGGGCGTGCGGCACGGTTTCGGCTTCTGGCTGCAGCCCATCTCGCAGGCCCATGGCTGGACGCGGGAAACCTATTCGCTGGCAATGGCATTGCAGAACCTGCTGTGGGGCGCGTTCGGCCCCTTTGCCGGCATGGCAGCCGACCGTTTCGGCACTGCGCGCGTGGTGATCGTGGGCGCCCTGTTCTACGTCGCCGGCCTGCTGTGGATGGCGACGGTGGCGGAGCCGACGGCGTTCATCGTCGGCTCCGGCGTCCTCATCGGCGCGGCCCTTGCCTGTACCGCCTTCGGCGCCGTCAGCGGCATCATCGGCCGCACGGCGCCAGAAGCGAAGCGCTCCTGGGCCTTCGGCATTTCCGGCGCGGCAAGCTCCTTCGGGCAGTTCATGATGATGCCGGTGGAGCAGCATCTGATTTCGGCTACCGGCTGGCAGACCGCCTTCTACATCCTTGCCGGCCTGGTGGCGCTAGTGATGCTGCCGATGGCCTTCGGCCTGCGCGAGCTGCCACACCAGAAGGCATCCGGGCCGCAGCAGAGCATGGGCGAAGCGATCCGCGAGGCATTTGCCTACCGTCCCTTCCAGCTCCTGGTGGCCGGTTATTTTGTGTGCGGTTTCCAGCTCGTGTTCGTCGGCGTGCACATGCCGGCCTACCTGAAGGACAAGGGCATCGCCGATCCGAACGTGGCGGTGATGGCACTGGCACTGATCGGCCTGTTCAACATTTTCGGCTCTTACTACGCCGGCAAGCTCGGCAGCTTCCTGCCCAAGCGCTACCTGTTGTCGTCTATCTATCTCGCCCGTGCTGTGGTCATCGGCCTGTTCCTGCTGGCGCCGCTGACGCCGTGGTCGATCTACCTGTTTGCCGCCGCCATCGGCCTGCTGTGGCTGTCGACCGTGCCGCTCACCAATGGCGTGATCGCCGGTATCTTCGGCGTGAAATACATGTCCATGCTGTCGGGCTTCGTGTTCTTCTCGCACCAGGTGGGCAGCTTCATCGGCGTGTGGCTGGGCGGCTACCTGTTCACGCGCGACGGCAACTACAACACGGTATGGGGCATCGTCATCGCACTCGGCGTGTTTGCCGCACTGGTGAACCTGCCGATCAACGAGAAAGCCATTGCGCGCGGCCCGCAACCGGCAACTGCATGAATGTCATGAACGACGGACTGAAACGCTTCCTGCTCGGCATTGCCATTGCGGCGGTGCTGGCGATCGTGTTCGTCGGCTACCTGCGTCCGTCCTTTATCTTCGACCTCGCCAACCGCATCATCTTATGCTTCTGAACTCCGCTTCCCTCCCGGCCGCGCGTGCGGCCGTGCAAAACCTCGGCGCATCGCGCATCCGCGAAGTCGCCAACGCCGGTATCGGCCTGCAGGACGTGCTGCCGTTCTGGTTCGGCGAGCCCGACCAGGAAACGCCGGCCTTCATTCGCGAAGTGGCAAAGCAATCGCTGGACGCGGGCGACACCTTCTACACGCACAATTTCGGCATTCCGCCGCTGCGCGAAGCGATTGCGACTTACCTGACCACCCTGCACCGCCCGGTCGACCCCGGCCGCGTGGCGGTCACGTCGTCCGGCGTGTCGGCGCTGATGCTGCTGTCGCAGCTCATCATCAATCCCGGCGACCGTGTCGTCGCGGTGACGCCGCTATGGCCCAATCTGGTCGAGATCCCGAAGATCCTCGGCGCCGAAGTCGTGAAAGTACCGCTCCGCTTTGGCAAGACCTGGGAACTCGACGTGCAGCAATTGCTGGAGGCGCTTACACCCGGCACGAAGGCGGTGCTGATCAATTCGCCGAACAATCCGACCGGCTGGGTGATTGCCAAGGAGCAGCAGGAAATCATTCTGGCGCATTGCCGCAAGCACGGCATCTGGATCCTGGCGGACGACGTGTACGAGCGCCTGGTGTACGACGGCGCGCCGGGGCAGCGCGCCTGCGCGCCCTCCTTCCTCGACATCGCCGCACCGGAAGACCGCCTCGTGTCGGCCAACAGCTTTTCGAAGTCCTGGCTGATGACCGGCTGGCGCCTCGGCTGGGTCGTGGCGCCGGAACCGCTGATGGCAGACCTCGGCAAGCTGATTGAATACAACACCTCATGCGCGCCCGGCTTCGTGCAGCGCGCAGGCGTTGTCGCCATCGAGCGCGGCGAGGAAATCATCGCGCACACCGTGTCGCGCTACCAGGCGGCACGCGACTTCCTGTACGAGCGGCTGAATGCACTGCCCGGCATCACCACGCCGAAACCAAAGGGCGCGATGTACCTGTTCTTCCGCGTCGACGGCGCGCAGGACACGCTGGCGCTGTGCAAGCGGCTGGTGGTGGAAGCGAAGGTCGGCCTCGCACCTGGCAGTGCATTCGGGCCGGAAGGTGAAGGCTGCGTCCGCTGGTGCTTTGCGAGTTCGCTGGAGCGGCTGGATGAAGGCGTGAAGCGCTTGTCGGACTTCCTGTCGGCACAACGCTAACGGCTCTGCTGCGATGGCAGGGGGCGGCAGGCGCCTGGTGGAAACGCCGCCGACTGCACAGCCAGATAAGTCCACACTACCCACGCTGACCACAGGTTGTGCGACATGAAGTGCGCACCGCGCATCATCTGCGACCATCCCATTGCCAAGCCGGCGATGACCGCTGCAGCCAGGCTCAGGCCGGCCGCACGTCCATGCATGTCCCGCCAGGCGAAGTAGATCGCCATCAAGGCGAACCCACCCGATGCATGCCCGCCGGGGAAGCAGTGTCCCGCCGCGATCCCTTCCGCCAGGAAGCCGAAGAGGCTGTGGAACGGTGCATAGCCGCCGTATTCCGCAAGATCCCAGGGGCAATGCTGCGTGCTGCCGCGCTTGAGCAGCGATACCAGCAGCGAACTGCCCGCCATCCCCGCGACGACCCAGAGCAGGCGGCGCCGGTGGAGTCCCCAATGAGGCAGCAGATAGGTAAGGATGAAAGCGCCGAGCACTGCGAAAGCGATGCCGATGACAAGCAGCTTCATTCCACTATGCATGACGGTTTGCAGGAGCAGGTCGTCGCGCAAGGGGAAGACATGCCGGGACGCGTCGTAGTAGAGCGCAATCAGCGTACGATCGAGCGGCGTCGCCTCGAACAGCAAGGCCAGGAACGGAGCCAGCGCCAGCGGCCAGAGCAGGTGCGGGTCGCGGCAGCGCTGGAAGAATGCTGTCAAGGCAGGTTGCGGTACAGACCGCCCTTGTACAGCTCGGCCGCACCCTGGTAATAAGCGATCGCCTCGCGCAACAGGGACTGGTCCACGGGAATACTCGTCAGGCGGGACTCGCCATCCACGCGATACGCCGCCACCTGCCGCTTCGGCCGCAGCACGGTGAGAACGTTTTTCTTCAGGTAGCCAAGCGCCTGGTAATTGCTGATGAATGCGCGGTCATCCTCCTCGGGCGTGTTCAGGATGTCCCGCCCAAGGAAGCGTGTCGGGTAGCTGAAATCGAGCAGCCCGAGCAGCGTCGGCCCGGCATCGATCTGGCTGGCCAGTCGGTCCACCTTGCCTGGCCGGATATGTGCAGGTGCGTAGACGATCATCGGGATGTGGTAGCGCTCGACGGGCAGTTCGGTCTTGCCTGCACTGGATGCGCAGTGGTCCGCCACGATGACGAACACGGTGTCGTGGAACCATGCCTTGCTTCGGGCGCGTTCGAAAAAGCGGCCGATGGCATAGTCAGTGTACTTCACCCCACCTTCGCGGCCGGTATGCGAGGGGATGTCGATGCGTCCGTCGGGATAAGTGAAGGGCCGGTGGTTGGAGGTGGTCATCACATGCGTGAAGGACGGCTTGCCCGCGCGGAAGGATTCGTCGATCTCATCCAGCACCTGGTCGAACAGCGCCTCGTCTGCAACACCCCATATATTTTCGAAAGGGATGCGTTCGGACGGAATCGACACGCGGTCGACCACACGATAACCATTGTTGCCAAAGAATGCGTTCATGTTGTCGAAATAGCCGTAGCCGCCATACGCATAACGCACGTCATAACCCTTGCCCTGGAAGACGCTGCCGAGCGAGAACATGTGCGCGTTGTCGGGTCGCTTCACGATCGATTGTCCCGGCGTCGGCGGCAGCGACAGCGTCAACGCCTCCAGCCCCCGAACCGTTCGCGTTCCCGTCGCATACAGGCGGGTGAACAGCAAACCTTCATTGGCGAGACGGTCGAGGTTCGGCGTCAGGTTCCGGCGATTGCCGAAGGCGGCAAGGAAGTCCGCCGACAGGCTTTCGACGGAAATCAGTACGACATTGAGACGCTTCTCCGGAGCCGGCGACTTCACGGCGCGCGGCTGCTCGATGCGGGTGGTATCGGGGGCAACCAGATGCCCGAGCGTGCGAAATACTTCGCCCGTCGGCAGCGTTTTGTAAAAGCGTGCGTAGTCGAGTTCATTGTTGCGGAAAGCAGCGGCGAAGCTGTACAGGCCGTTCACGGCCAGCTCGCCGTTGTACTGGTTCCTGAATGCTTCGGTGGAGAGCAGGCCACTGCAGAGCCAGCCGGCGAATATAGCGACACTCCAGGAGAGGACCTGGCGCACGCGACGCGCAAAGGGGTCGGTGACGGCAAGCACTGCCACCAGCGTCTTCCTCGCAAAGAACAGGAGTGCGGCCGTGAGCACCAGCAGCGCACCAAGGATTTTCCCGACCGGATAGGATTCCCGGATATTGCCAATCACTTCATGGGTATAGACGAGGTAGTCGACGGCGATGAAGTTGTAGCGCACGCCAAACTCCTGCCAGAACAGGACTTCGGCGACCAGATTGAACAGAAGCAGGTATATGGCGATTGCAAGCACTGCCGCCTTCAACGCACCAGAGAACGGGCGCAAGAACCTTGCCTGCGGCAGGACAAGATGCAGGAACAGCACAGGAATGATTGCCCACAAGCCAGCGGCAATATCGTATGCGAATCCAAGCGCAAGACTTCCCGGAACAGCCGCCCAGTCCACATCTCCCGCCGCCCCCGCCAACAGCGCGAGACGGGTGGCACATGACGCGACCAGGAAGACAAAAAACAAGAGCAAGGGCATGCTGCCGAAACGGCGTTGCAGTCCTGCCCGCGCATGGGAAATGAATGACATCCGCAAGTCCTCCAAAAGTGACGTGCGGAGTATAGGAAGGCGGATGTGTAGGCCGGATCGGTTTTTTGTGAAGGATTTGTGATGACCGGTGCAGCCGCTTGACCGAGGTCAATTATGGAAGCAAACGGTCACGCGCGTACCCGGCTGCGCATCACCTCCGGCTGCGCGGCTGTCAATGCTGCATGTCCAGCCGTGGGCGTCGCAGACGCGCTTCACAATGGACAGGCCAAGACCCATTCCGCCCGGCGTGTCGCTGGCGCGGTAATGCCGTTCAAACACACGGGCAGCATGTTCCGGCGGTATCCCGGGTCCTGTGTCCGATACCGTCAGTTCGCCGTTCACACAATCCACGACGATCTTTCCCTGCGTGGTATAGCGCGCCGCATTGCCGATCAGGTTGTCGAGCAGCAGTTGCAGGAGCGAGGCGTCGGCATCCACCGTCTCGTGCTCCGCAATGTCGTTATCGATGCGCACGCCACGCTCGGCGCAGGCATGACGCACGGGCGCGATCGCGGCTTCCACGTGCTTTTTCAGCTCGAGCGGCTTGCGTTCATCAAGCGTCAGTTCGCGCGCCAGGAAAAGCAAGCCGCGCAGACGGGATTCCATCGCATCCACGGAAGATATGATGCGATCCGCCCGCTCCTTGCCACGCCCGGACAATGCGGCGTCTTCTGCCAGCAGCTCGGCGCTCGTGCGGATGCGGGTGAGCGGCGTGCGCAATTCGTGGCTGACGTTGGCCGTAAACTCGCGCTCGCGCTCCAGCAGCTCTCGATTCCGCTGCCGGTAGTGGTCGAGCGCTTCCGCGAGCAGCGCCACTTCGCGGTCCAGTCCCGGCGCATTCAGGGCCGTCTCGTCGTTGCGCTTCAGGCGCTGCGTGATGCTCTCCAGCTGGTGAAGCACACGCCCGGCAAGCCAGTAACCGAGCCAGAGCGATGCGAGGCTCAGTACCGCGAGCCCGATGATCAGCTTCCATTCCAGCTGTTCGAGCCTGGCCTCGTGCTCGCTGGCGTCGTACATCAGGAACAGGCGCTCGCCGCCGCTGTCACGGATGCCGACGTGGTACTCGGTCTCGCCCGCGTACCACTCATGGATACCGGCCGGAAGCGTCGCGTACTGTTCGGGCAGCTCGGACGGCTGCTGGCCGCGCGCAAGGCGGAAGAACTTCATGCGCTGCGGCGCGGCGGGCAGCTCCTCCAGGCCGAGGGGTGTGCCGGGTTGGCGCAACTGGCTCTCGAGCGCGGCGTTGACCACCTCGTTGATCATGTCCTCTTCCTGCTCCTCGGTGCTGACAAACAATGCCACGGCCTGGATCAGGACGGCGAAGGTCGAAAGCAGCGTAAAGGTCCAGGCGAGGCGCCAGCGCAGGCTATTGATCATCGGGATTCACCAGGCGATAGCCTCGGCCGTGTACAGTCTCGATCATGTTTTTCCCGTCGGGGAGCGCCAGTTCGCGCCGCAGCTGGGACAGGTGGCTGCGCAGGGTGTCGCTGCTGGCCTGTTGCTGTCCCCACACCGCCTGCTCCAGCTCCTCCCGTGTAAAGAGTCGGCCTGGCTGTCGCAGCAGGGTGACGAGGAGGTTCAGGCTTTTTGGTGACAGCTTCAGCGGCTTTCCCTGCCAGGTTGCGTTACCTGAAAACGGATCGTAGGAAAGTGCCCCCAGCCGCATGGCGGCATCGACCACCCTGCCCTGCGCACGCTTTACCAGTGCCTGTATGCGCGCATCCACTTCCTTGAGTGAAAACGGTTTCACCAGATAGTCATCGGCGCCGGCATCGAAACCGGCAAGCTTGTCGTCAAGCGCGTCGCGCGCGGTGAGCATGAGAATGGGAATGCTCATCCTTGCATCGCCGCGGATTCGCCTTGCCAGGGTCAATCCGTCCATCCCCGGCAGGCCCAGGTCCAGCACGACGGCGTCGAAACGCTCCGTCGTCAGCAGGTGCAGCGCGGCCAATCCATTGGGCGCCGCGTCCACCTCGTAACCCCTGGCGGACAGATAGTCGTACAGGTTGCCGGCGATGTCGGCATCGTCCTCGGCGATCAGGATCCGCATGACAAGTTACACCGAGCGCGTAATGCCGCCGTCTACCCGCAGGTTCTGGCCGGTGATATATCCGGCGTCCGCCGACAACAGGAAGGCGACTGTCTTCGCGATTTCCTCTTTCGTCCCCTGCCGCCCCATGGGAATCTGCGAAACCGTGGCCTCGTTCTGCGCGATCGAGTCCACGTAGCCCGGAAGCACGTTGTTGATGCGGATGTTCGACTTCGCCACCTCGTCCGCATAGATCTTCGTGAAGCTGCCGAGCGCCGCGCGCAGGGTTGCCGAGATCGGGAAGCGGGCCGAAGGCTCGTAGGCAGCAAAGGTGGAGATGTTGACGATCGCCCCGCCGCCCTGCGCCTGCATTACTGGCGTCACCAGTCGTGCCATGCGCACCACGTTCAGGAGCAGCAGATCGAGGCCGGCGTGCCAGTCAGCGTCGGTGAGCTCCAGCAGCGGTCCTTTCTTCGGATGGCCGGTGTTGTTGACCACCGCATCGATGCGGCCGTGCGCATCCATGGCGAGCTGGACCAGCTTCTGCAGGTCGTCCGCATTGTCGCTCGATCCTTGCAATGCTTTCCCGCCGAGTTCCTGCGCCAGTTCGTGGATGTCCTCCGAGCGGGACATCAGCACCAGTTTGTACCCGCGTGCGGCCAGTTCACGTGCGCACGCAGCGCCCATGCCGCGCGAGGCGGCGGTAATCAGTGCAACCTTGTCCATGGATCCAATCCCTCCTTGAAACGACGGCACATCATATCAAGCACTATCCCCTGCCGTACAATAACCGCATGGAGATCCCCCTTCCCGAACTCGAACAGGCCATCAATTACTGGCGTTCGCTGCGTCCGTCGACCGGCGAGGAGTGTGCACTCTCGCCTGAAGTCAACGCACTGGCCGATGTCTACGCAATGATGATTTACACCAGGAGCCATTCGGTGCCATTTGCGCAGCTTGGGCAGGCGGCCCAGCAACTGGTCGACGTTTGGCGCAGCCAGAAAAGCTAGCTCCACAGCAACACGTACCGGATTTTTTCCGGAACCGTGTCACGTTTCCCCCGCCTGACTCGTCTTGTCAGCAAGACCCACTCAACGACGAGGAAAACATGCGCATCCTCCAAGGCGCCCGGCTGCTGCTGGCGCTCATCCTGGCGGCCAACGGCCTGGCCATGCTTGCCGCTCCGCATTTCTGGTACCAGACCACGCCCGGCGTGACCGGCGCCGGACCGCTCAACGTCCATTTCGTGCGCGACATCGGCGCCTACCTGGTTGCCGCCGGCGGATTCCCGTGGATGTGGAAAGATTGGCAGGCATGGCGCGCCGCGCTTGCCGGGACCGCCTTCCTGGCAATTCATGCACTGATCCATCTCGGCGAGATGCTCACGGGCGGCTTCGACCTGCACCACCTGGTGCGTGACCTGCCGGGCGTCTTCCTTCTTCCGGTTTTCGCCCTCTGGCTTTCCCTTCCCTCTACCAAGGAGAACACCCATGCTGAAATGGTTCGCCCGACGCCAATGCTCGGCTCGATGGTGGTGGACGGGTGACGGCATTGCCTAAACCGCTTGCCGGCAACGAGATCATTGCCAAAGTGCTGGTTGGTTTCGCGCGTTTCTACAATCTCGTGGAGCACCGGACGCGGCCGGCGCGTGTCAACGGCCTGCCGGGATTCGTCCTCTCGACGGTGCAGGGCGAGCTGATTCAGACCATCGCGCTTGAACCGGATTCGCATGGCCTGATCAGGGCGATTTACGTCGTGCGCAATCCGGAGAAACTGCAGCGCGTCTCGCCGTAACTACGCAGTCATGTGGCGTGCCTGGCGGGGGTTTGCGACGTCGGCCCGCTCCTTTTCCGCCTTCGGCTTCAGGTGCCGCAAATGCACCTGCCCTGCGTAGTCGCTCTCGAGGATCGCCGTGACCTTCGCGCCATCGTGTCCACGCTCGCGCAGCCATTGCGCCACCAGCGCCGCCAGCCGCTCCAACGCGATGCGGTGCGTCGCATCCGTCTTCGCGTAGATCCAGTCTGACAAGGCCATGAAATTGGCAAAGGGCGCATCGGCAAGGACCAGCGGCAAGGTGTTCGCGAAGCGGCCCGAGTTGGCGATCATGTCCCAGTAGCGCGCAAAGCGCACCAGCCGTTGCATGCTGGCGAAGTCGATGCGGTCGGTGGAGAGGATGGTGTACGGCGCATGCGGATCGAACACCAGCTTGTACGCCTCGGTATGCCGGATCACCGGCGTGCCGCGCAGGCGCTTGAGGATGCCGAACTGGATCTCGTGCGGGTTGATGGCGACAAGGCGGTCGAAGCCGCGCGCAAAGCTCTCGATGTCTTCGCCGGGCAGCCCGGCGATCAGGTCCACGTGCAGGTGCGCATGGGACTCTTCGCAGAGCCAGCGGATGTTGGCGGCGGATTTCTCGTCGTTCTGCTTGCGGCTGATGATGGCTTGGACTTCCGGGTTGAAGGTCTGGATGCCGATTTCGAGCTGCAGCGTGCCGGGCGGGAATTTCTTGATGGCTTCCTTCAGCGCATCGGGCAGGTGGTCAGGCACGACCTCGAAGTGCGCGAACACCGGGTCTTCCGGATGTGTGGCCAGCTTGTCGAGGAAGAATTGCATGATGCGCAGGCTGGACTTGATGTTCAGGTTGAAAGTGCGGTCGACAAACTTGAACAGCCGCGCGCCGCGTGCATGCAGCGACTCCAGCTCGGCGAGGAACAGGTCGAGGTCGAACGGCCACGAGGTCTTGTCGAGTGAGGACAGGCAGAACTCGCACTTGAACGGACAGCCGCGCGAAGCCTCGACATAGAGGTTGCGGTGAGCAATATCCTTGTCGTCGTAGAGCGCATACGGCAGCTTGATTTCCGACATTGGCAACTGTACACCGGCATGGATTTTCATCAGGGGCTTCGGACCGTGCAGGATCTGCTTGCACAGTTGCGGGAAGGTCGCCTCGCCCCAGCCCGTCACCACATAATCGGCAAGCTGCGCGATTTGCTGCTCCTGCGTTTCGTAGGACACTTCGGGTCCGCCGAGCACGACGACGATCTCTGGCGCGACGCGCTTGAGCATCGCGACGACCTTGGTGGTTTCCTCCACGTTCCAGATGTACACGCCTAGGCCGACGATGCGCGGGTGATGCGAAAGAATGCGTTCGACGACTTCCGTGGTCTTGGAACCGATCACGAATTCCTGCAGGCGCGTCTCCGGCTGCAGGTCGCCCATGTTGGCAATCAAATAACGCAGCCCGAGCGAGGCATGCGCAAAGCGGGCATTCAGGGTGGAAAGCAGGATGGTCATGGAGGCAACAGGCGGGATCGGCAGCCCTGTATTTTACGCCTGTCCGCCCGGTCGCTCAGCGCTTCTCTCCCGACGGCCGCAACTTCCGGAACACGCTCGGCGGGACGCCGAACCAGCGCCGGAAACTGCGGCTGAAGTTCGACGTATCGTGATATCCGAGCGCTTCCGCGATGCTTTCGACGGAACGCCCGGTATGCTGCAAATACCATTGCGCCTGCTCCTTGCGCACCTCGTCAAGCAGTTCCTGGTAGCTCGTGCCGTGCTGCTTCAGGCGCCGCATCAGGGTGCGCGAGGACATGTGCAGTTCCGCCGCCATCGCTTCGCAGGTCGGCAGACTGTCGCTGCGCCCCTGCAGCCTTGCGCGCACCTGCTGCAGCACATCACCCTCGCCCAGCAGTTGCGCGAGCGTCTTCTCGCACTCGCGCAACGCCGACGCACAGGCCGGCGCATCCGCGGTCAGGCATGGGAGGTCGAGCAGGGCGTGCGGCAGGCGCAGTTCCATGCAGGCAGCGCCGAACTGCAAGCGGCCGGCCAGTCGCCTTCGATAAGCGTCCGCCCACAGCGGCCTGGGATACGGAAGCGCGCATTCCATCTCCTCCAGCGGAGTCCCGACCAGCGAGTCGAGCAGCTTGACCAGCACGACCAGCACCGCTTCCAGCACCGGCACGCGAACGGCGCCGAGGTCGATCCGCTCGCGCACCTGGAGGATGCTGTGCGTCGCATTGGTAGCCAGGCGGAACTCGAGCGCGCTGCCGCGCAGCCGGCCATATCGCACGATCACGTCCAGCGCCTGCCGCACGTCCCGGCTTGCAACCGCAGCGTAGCCGACTGCGCCGTGGCCGGACACCGGGATCGCCGCGCCGAATTCCAGTCCGAGGGCCGGATCGCCGGACAGCGCAAGCGCGGCACGGACCAGCGGGCGTATCTGCTGCAGGCCGATGCCATCGGCCGATTCGACGAGGCGAGCCCAATCCAGGCCCGTTCCTGCCAGCAAGGTGGGCGTTTCGATGCCGCGCTTGCGCATCAGCACGCAGAGCAGCCGCACGTAGGAAGGATGGAAGGCCGGTGTCAGCCAGTGGGCACGGATCACGTTATTCTGTCAGGGAAACCTCGACTGGGATTACCGACGATCCTGTCACATAATGACTAGAGATTGCCACTTACTTCGGTGTGCGTGGCAAGCCATCCGCGCGATCCTTTGATTTCACTTAAATCAGAACAAGGACAACACGATGGAGACACTTGCTTGCCCGCCCGGCACGGGCTACCGGGATCGAAAGCGTTACGCATGGATGCTTTCGCTCCTGGTCCCTTCCACGATCGCCGCAGGCCCGCTGCTGTATTACGCCATACCCGATCCGCGCATCCTCTGGCTGCCGGTCGTAAGCAGCTATATCGCCTTTCCCCTCCTCGACCTCGCACTCGGCAAGGATTCGAGCAACCCGCCCGAGGAAGTCGTGCCGGCGCTGGAAGCCGACGACTATTACCGCCACGTCACCTACGCGCTGGTGCCGCTGCTGTGGATCGGCTTCATCTTCGGTATCTGGTTCTTCACCAGCCATGACCTGCCGCTGCATGCCCAGCTGGCCGGTATCGTCTCGACCGGCATGATCGGCGGCTATGGCATCAACCTCGGACACGAGTTGGGACACAAGCGGACGGAACTGGAGCGGCGGCTGGCGAAGTTCATCCTCGCATTGACGGGCTACGGACATTTCTACATCGAGCACAACCGAGGCCACCACCGGGACGTGGCGACGCCTGTTGATCCCGCGTCCTCGCGCATGGGCGAAAACCTCTACCGTTTCCTGCTGCGGGAAATGCCGGGCGCCTTCGTGCGCGCATGGCGTCTGGAAAGGGAACGGCTGGCACGCGAAGGAAGTTCGCCATGGACGCTGCGCAACGAGGTCATCCAGCCGATGCTGCTGACGGCCGTCTTCTTCACTGCGATGACGGCATGGCTTGGGCTGCACGCGCTACCCTTCATCCTGCTCACTTCGTTCTTCAGCAACTTCCAACTGACGCTGGCGAACTACGTGGAGCACTATGGCCTGCTGCGCGACCGCCTGCCGTCCGGCCGGTACGAAACCTGCAAGCCGCACCATTCATGGAACAGCAACCAGCTGTTTTCCAATTGGGCACTGTTTCATTTGCAGCGCCACTCCGACCATCATGCGCACCCGTTGCGACGTTACCAGTCGCTGCGCCACTTCGAGCATGTGCCGCAACTGCCGACCGGGTATTTCGGGATGTTCCTGATTGCCCATGTCCCGCCGCTTTGGTATCGGATCATGGACAGGCGGCTGCTGGAGGCGGTGGGACGCGATCCCCGGAAGATCAATTTCGATCCGGGGAAGCGCGCATCGTTGATGAGGAAATACGGCCTCCGGGAGGCGGACGCCGGAGGGGCTTAGTAGCTGTAGGCGATGTTCAGGCCCGCGCCCCAGTCCGGGCTGCCGTCGGCGAAGCCCTTGGTCGCGTAGGCCTGCATCTTGTAGCCGCCCCCCAGCTTGCGCATATAGAAGCCCGTGACCTCGCGCTGCGCAAAGCCGGTGTCGGTGGAGCGGCTGCGGTAGTCCAGCAACGCTCCCACGCTCGCCTGCTGGTCCAGCTTGTACGACAGGCCGGCGTTGGCGCTAACCACATCCTTGAGCTTCAGCGTCTCGGAATCGCCGAGCATGCCGTAGCCGATGCCGCCGAAGTACGTCACGTTGCCAAACTTCGCATAGGGATCGACCAGGATCCAGATGTCGTTCTCACCGGTACCGAGGCCGCGGTCGCTGTTGGCGGTGCCCCACTTGACCTTGCCGGTGACATCGACGCCGAACTGCGACTTTGGATCGATCATGAACGAATAGGTAGCCGCCGTGGTGAGGTCGCCTAATCCCGAGTCGGTCCGCACCCGCGTCGCCGTCTGGCTGACTGTGCCGACCCCTACGATCACATTGTCCGAACCAGTAATGCGCACGTAGGGAATCGATGCCTTGAAGGTCCAGTTTCCGGTTTCGTAGGTGCCGATGAGCGGAATCGCCGTGATCTCGGTGGTGGTGTTCGTGCCGTACTTGCCTGTGGTGTAATCAAATCCGGTTTTCACGGTGAAGTTACCTTCGGCGACCGCGGCCTGCGATACGAGTGTGGCGGCGAGGAGGATCTGTCTTTTCATTGCAATAACAGTCGTTGGTCCAACAAAAAACCGGGCAACGCATGTTGCCCGGTCGGATGGGTGTGGATTCAATGGTTTAGTTGCGACGGGTCTTTTCGATTTTCTCAGGACGCTCGATCTTTTCAACCTTGGCGACCTTTTCCACTTTCTCGACCTTCTCTACCTTCTCGACTTTTTCAACCTTGTCGATCTTCTCGACTTTCTCCACCTTGTCGACCTTTGCCGGCTTCTCCGTCTTGAAAGCGGCGATCGCTTCGCGCTTCTCCGCAGCGGCTTCCCGGTTCAGGGCAGCGCGCGCCTGGCCTGCCTGCGCCGCTTCGGGATGCACGACAGTTGCGCCATGCGCCTTCGCGGTCACGCCGGAAGGAAGGGTCGAACCCGGTTTGTAGACGGTGGCACCCTGGCGGACCGCCGTGGTCGTTGTGGTGGTGGTCGGCGTGGTGGCAGCAGTTGTGGTCGTCGTCGGCGTCGTGGTGGTCGTGGTCGTTGTGGCCATAGTCGTCGGCGTTGTCGTCGCGGTCGTGGTCGGCGCCACCGGCGTCGAGCTGGCCGTGGTCGTCGTGGTATCGGTCGTGGCCGTTTGTGCGAATGCCGCGCTGGTGGTCAGCAGGACAGTAGCGAGCGCGTTCAGGACGATGGCGGGGGCAGTGATCTTGGTGCGTTTCATGGTGGTCTCCCAAAGGCAGGTGTCAAATATTCAAATGCCGGAGCCATGGTAAGCGCGCACCATGGAAAGGAGAGCCACGGAAATGTTTCACCTGTAAGGAAATGCTACCATCAGGAAATATCACCGATGTGCCGTCGCCCAATACCCCCGCTGCCTGTACGTCATCTTGACCTCAATCAATGGATTCGGGATTGCAGCTTTTCCCCTTGGAATCGCGGTGATTAAATGGATTAATCACGGACACTGACGATTGTCGAGGTTCCCCATGCTTGAAACCACTGAAAAAAAAGAGCTTGATACGGTCCAGCTTGCCTGGTCGCAGGATCTGGCCATCGGCCACGAGCTGATCGATGCGGACCACCAGGACATTTTTGACGCCGCGCAGCGGCTGCACGCGGAAATCACCTCCGAAGAGCCGGAGTATTCCATCGTCGGCGAAGTGCTCGTTGAACTGATCGATCACACCGGCGGACATTTCGCGCGCGAAGAAGCGCTGATGCGGGAGATCGGTTTTCCCGCGTATGAGGCGCACAAGCGGGAGCACACGCTGCTGATGCAGAAGGTCAATGACCTGCACCGTCAGTACATGGATAGCCGCAGCAGCCGCAACCTGCCGATCGAAGTCGCGAAGTTCATCCAGTACGGCCTCGTCCGTCACATCATGCGATCGGACATGGAGCTCGCCAGCTTCATGCGGGCGGACAAGTAAAGCGTTCCGCAAGCAGATCCGCCCCGGGGCGCGCCCCGGGGTTTCCCCGTTGTTTCCTTATTTCGCCGCCGTGACTGCTTTCTTCGTCACGTAGGTCCGCAACACGTATTCCGACACATCGGCGATATCCTGGTTGCTCAGGCTCTTTTCCCAGGACGGCATGTGGCCGCGCCCGTTCGATACGGTGGCGAACAGCGAGAACCCGGTCGCATAGTCGCGGAACTCCTGGTCATTGAAATTGCGCGGCTTGATCTGGGCCACGCGCGGGTCGGAGCCCTTTCCGTCGCCGTTCGCACCGTGGCAGGACTGGCAGCTCGCCGCATAGACGGTCTTCCCGCGCGCCGCATCCGGCTTGAGTCCGTACGGGTAGTCCACTTTCTTCGCATTGGAATGGTCGTGGTGCTTGTGCCGCGCATCGCCGTGGTCATGGTAATTGTCCGCCGGCCTGCCGCCCATGAAGCGAACAATGATGTAGTCCACCATGGTTTCCATCTGCTCGGGGCTCAGGTGCTCCTTCCACGAGATCATGGCAGTGCGCTTGCCTTCCCTGGTCAAGGTACCCTTTTGCAGCGTTTGGATCATGTGGTCGCGCGACAGCTCCTCGCGCGCCTTGGCGTCGGTGAAGTTGCGCGGCGGGGGATCCAGCGCAAGACGCGCCTGCGTCTGTCCATCGCCGTTCGGGCCGTGACATACCGCGCAATAGTGGCGATAGAGCTTGTCCGGCTCGTCGGTGCTCATGTGGCTCTTCCACTTCTTGTCCTGGGCCGCTGCAGGACCGGCGGCCAGGGCGGCCGCCAGCAGCGCGAAGACAGCCGCCGTACGTGCAGCTTTGCGTTGGTACATCACGAACCTTTCAACAATATCAATGCGGGACGCACGCCCCGCTTCCGGAATTTCAGGCCATTGTATAGCCCCGCAGAAACGCCGCAACCGAATCTACATCAAGTTTTTACGTCGATTCGATGCCGGTTTGATACTGTCTTGCCAGTTCGTGATGCCATTCCTTCACGTCGGGTTCTTTTCCATTTCCTTTTCCTGTAGCGCCCGCCACATGACCTTCCCCGTCGCCGACTTGGGCAGGGCCTGCACGAACTCCACCAGCTTGGGCACCTTGTAGGCGGCCATCTTCTGCTGTGCCCAGGAGACAATCTCCTCCTCCGTTGCCGCCGCGCCCGGCCGCTTGACGATGACGGCCTTGACGGTCTCACCGCGGTAGGGGTCGCGTGCCGCGATGATGCAGCACTCCTGCACGGCCGGATGCTGGTACATCATCGATTCCACTTCCGCTGGCCAGACCTTGAAGCCGCTGGCGTTGATCATGCGCTTGAGGCGGTCGGTGAAGTAGAAAAAGCCTTCTTCATCCATGTAACCGAGGTCGCCGGAGCGGAAGAAGCGCTTGCCGTCCAGTTCGGCGAAGGATTCCTCGGTTTTGCGCGGGTCGTTCCAGTATCCCTTGAACACCTGCGGACCGTGGATCCAGATCTCGCCGTTCTCGCCCTGCGGCACTTCCTTCATCGTGATCGGATCGACGATGCGCGAATCCACGTTCAGGTAGGGCATGCCGAGGCACTGCTGCTTCATCCGGTTGGGCGGGTTGACGTGCGATGCGGCCATGGTCTCCGAGAGGCCATAACCTTCCATGTACTGCTGGCCGGTCAGGTCGAGCAGCTTCTGTGCGATCGCCGCGGGCATTGCCGCGCCGCCGCCGGAGACGCGCTTGAGGCCGGAGATGTCGTATTCCGGCAGGCGCGGATTGGACAGGAAGTCGATCATCATGGTCGGGATCAGCGTCCACGTCGTAACCTTGTAACGCGTGATGAGCTGGCCAGCCGCATCGCGGTCCCAGCGCGGCAGGACGACGATGGCGCCGCCGGTGTAGATCATCGCGTTCATCACCGATTGCATGCCGGTGACGTGGAAGAACGGCAGCACGGCCAGCGTGACGTGGTCCGGCGCCATCGGCCCCGACCAGGTCGGACTGGCCACCGCGTTGAACATCACCGAGCGGTGCGTATGGATGCAGCCCTTCGGCTTGCCCGTGGTGCCCGAGGTATAGGGCATGCAGGCCAGGTCGTCCGGTCCGGCCTCGTGCGAGCGCGGCGTCAGTGCCGCGTCCATGGCGTCCTTCCAGGTCACGACGCCCGGCAATGCGGGCACGTCGCGCGGCGCGCGCACGAAGTCGGGCACGTTGAGCTCTGTCGGCTGGATCAGGTAATCGGAATAGCTCGCGACGATCGCCTTCTCGAGCGTACCCTTGCCCAGTAGCGGCGCCGTGCGCGAAAAGATTTCCTGCGACACGATCGCCACCTTCGCACCGCTGTCCTCGATGGTGTGCTGCAGTTCGTCGGTCATCAGCATCGGGTTGACCGGCACCACCATCGCATCGGCGCGCATGATCGCGTAGAAGGCAATGATGAACTGCGGGCTGTTCTGCATGTTCAGCAGCACGCGGTCGCCGCGTTGCACGCCGCACGACTGCTGCAGGTAGCCGGCGAGCGCGAGCACCTGCTCGTGCACCTGCGCGTAGGACAGCACCGTGTCGTAGAAGATGATGGCGGGCTTGTTGGGATAGCGGCGCGCGGACACTTCCATGTTCACGTACACGCTCGTTTCCGGAGTGGTGATGGCGTACGGGAGTCCCGTCGGCCAGTGGGCGTAATGGGTGGTGTTCATTTGTCTCCGTCTCGGTTTTATAGTTTGGAAAATTGATTATAGGTGGGCATGGAAAATGCTGCTGACACCCCCTCCGGCAGGATTCCCGCTGCTGCGCTACCATCCAGTTTCTTCCCGTTAGATCAAGAAAGAGGCATGCCATGAAACTCTATTACTCGACCGGAGCCTGCTCCCTCTCTCCCCACATTGTCCTGCGCGAAGCAGGCCTTCCCTTTGACCTTGAGCGCGTGAACCTTGCCAGCAAGAAGACTGCCGGCGGCGCGGATTACCTCGAGGTCAATCCGAAGGGCTACGTGCCGGCATTGGTACTTGAGAACGGCGACGTGTTGACGGAAGGACCCGCCATCGTCCAGTACCTCGCGGACAAGGTCCCGGAAAAACAGCTTGCACCGGCGGCTGGCTCGATGGAGCGCTATCACCTGATCGAATGGCTGAATTTCATCTCGACGGAACTGCACAAGACATTCTCGCCGCTGTTCAAGCCGAACACACCGGAAGAAACCAAGCAGGCAGCGCGCGACACCATTTCCACACGGCTCAACATAGTCGAGAAGCAACTGCAGGGCCGCGACTACCTGACCGGGAACCAATTCAGCGTCGCGGATGCCTACCTCTTCACCGTGCTGAACTGGGCACGTCCGATGAAATTCGACCTGGGCCAATGGCCTGCGGTACAGGGATTCATGCAGCGGGTGGCCGCACGGCCGGCAGTCCACGACGCCATGAAGGCGGAGGGCCTGATCAAGGAATGATTCGGTCCACGCGCTGCAACTCGTCGCATTGGGAGGTTGCAGGGATATGGGCTCGAAAATCAAGTCAATCGGCGCCAGGCCGCGCGTCGCACTCGTTCTCCAGGGGGGCGGCGCGCTCGGCGCCTACCAGGCAGGCGTCTACCAGGCACTGCACGAACATGGCCTGACACCCGACTGGGTGGTGGGCACATCCATCGGCGCGATCAACGGCGCCATCATCGCAGGCAACGAACGGGCCAATCGTCTCGACAGGCTCAAGGCCTTCTGGGATGAGGTCGCACACTCGGACCTGCTCGATATGCGTAAAGTGCCGGACCCGGCACGAAAGCTCAACACGATGTTGAGCACCATCGACACGGTCACGCAGGGCGTGCCCGGCATGTATGCGCTGCGCTGGTTCAATCCCTTCTTCGCAGGATGGCCGGTCGCTGCGGAATCGGCGAGCTTCTACGACACCACGCCGCTGGAAGAGACGCTGACCCGCCTGGTCGACCTGCGTGCGCTGAACTACTCAAGCGGCATCCGTCTCACCGTCAGCGCGATCAAGGTGACCTGCGGCCAGCTCAACAATTTCGACACCGCGCACCACCCGGTGAGCATCAAGCATGTGATGGCCAGCGGCGCCCTGCCGCCCGGTTTTCCGCCGGTCCGCATCGACGGTGAACTGTACTGGGATGGAGGACTGTATTCCAACACGCCCCTGGAAACCGTGCTGGCCGACGAGCCGCGCGTCGACACCATCTGTTTCATGGTCGACCTGTGGAGTCCGGACGGACCGGAGCCGAATACGCTGGAGCAGGTGTACACGCGTCAGAAGGATGTGCTGTATGCGTCACGCTCGCGCCGCCACATCGATGCCTACCTGCGCGGCTACCGTCTCCGCCGATTGATACGCACGCTGCGCGCAAAAGTGCCTGACCACCTGCTGGGCGAGGACGAGTTGCGCGAACTGGAGAAAGTGGGCACCGACACGACGATGCATATCGTGCGACTCGCCTATGCCGGACGCGACTGGCAGATGGCGTCCAAGGACATCAACTTCTCGAAGGGTTCGATCGAGTGGCGCTGGGAACAGGGCTACCTGGATGCCATGCGGGCGATCGACCATGGCGCCTGGCGTGCCGAAGCCCCGGAAGGGGCCGGCGTGCTGGTGCACGAGATCGGTCCGAACGGTCGGGAAGAAAGGCTATCGGGCTGATGCGGACAGCACGCCCGGCTGTGCTGGCGTCTGCATGCGGCACGGGAGGCCGCGTTCCGTCATGCCCTCGAGTCCTTCTCCGGCCCCTGCCGTTTCGCGCACGAGGCGCGACATGACGAACACGTTGCCGGCGTTGCGGTCGACGCGGATCGGACGGATGTCGGCCAGCTCCGACCAGGAGCTGACCGATTTCCAGGTATTGGTCGTCTTGTTCAGAACCTGCAGGAAGTACTGGCCATCCTGACGGCGCACGCGCGCGCCCACACTGCCGTCGACGTCCATGATCCAGCGAGTCACGTCACCGTTGTTCTTCCACACCATCTCCACGCTGCCGGTTGTAGGGTCAGCGGTATAGACGTCGAAGACGCCAGCGTCGCGCCGGTTGCTGATGAGTACAAGCTTGCCGGACTGCGGATCGCCGGCATGAATAACATGCGACGTGCTGCCTTTCCATGGTGTGAGGTTGATGGGCGTGGCTCCCGGCCTGTCGGTATCGATCAGCATGACCTGGGTGTTGGTGCCGCCGGTCGGGTCGGCTTCATGGATGAGGTGGCGGCTGTCGCAGGCCCAGTAGGGCAGATTGCGCCCGAGCCGAAAAACTGCGGCGTCTCCGCCATCGGCAGCCCGCACGAAGGTGGTGACCTCCTTACCGTACGCCGCGTGCCAGAGCAGCTTCCTGCCGTCGGGAGACGCCTTGCTGCCGCTCGGGGCATCGATGCTGACGACGAACTTGCGCAGCGGATCGGCCGCCGGCAACTGGGTCGCTGCCGGGGTCGGAAGAGCCGGCCAGCCCGCGCACCCCGCAAGAAGACCCGCTCCCGCTATTAACGCGATGCGCAATGCAATCGATGCCATGATGTCATTCCTTGTCGAACCGGGATAGCGGCAGAGTATAAAGCATCCTCTACCTCTTTCGAGCCAAGGTGAGGCCATCTCCCAAGGGAAGCATCGACAAATCGATGCGCGCGTCGTCGCGCAGCTTGCGGTTGAAGGCCTGCAGCGCGGCGGTATCGGCGTCGGATGCCGCCAGCGCCACCTTGCCGCTCCAGAGCACATTGTCCACCGCCACCAGTCCGCCTTGCCGCAGCAGGACCAGGCATCGTTCGTAGTAGGCGTCATAGCCGGTCTTGTCGGCGTCGATGAAGGCGAAGTCAACACTGCCTGCACCTCCATCGGCTATCAGCGCATCCAGGGTCTCCAGCGCGGGCGCAATGCGCAGGTCGACCTTGTGTGCCACGCCGGCCTTTTCCCACCAGCTGCGCGCCTCATCCGTGTATTCGCGGCTGATGTCGCAGGCGAGCACGCGGCCGTCCTCCGGGAGTGCCAGCGCCACGGCCAGCGCGCTGTAGCCAGTAAAAGTGCCGATCTCGATCGTGCTGCGCGCGCCGAGCAGTCGTACAAGCAACTGCATGAACTGTCCCTGCTCCGGGGCAATCTGCATGCTCGCGTGCGGGTGGTTGCGGTTTGCATCACGCATGGCGGCAAGCACGGGATGGTCGCGCAGGGAAACGTCGAGCAGGTATCGGTAAAGCGTATCGTCAAGGTTGATTGACCGTGTCGTCATGGCTGCCCTTTCCAGCGGAGGGGGATGGGGAGACGCCGGAGCAGAAAGCGTTCCTGCAGACGCTCGGCCGCCCCACCGCGCGGGGCGAGTCCTATGGGGAGCCGATGCCGGCAGAGGCATTCACGGACATGCTGTGGCGTCAGCGGGAACGTGTGGCGACTTAAATGCTCTGGTCCATCTCGTCCGAAGGACAGCTGTCCGCACGGTGATGGCGCACCACACGGGCCGGCACGCCGGCTACCGTGCAGTGTGCCGGCACGGGACGCAACACGACGCTGCCTGCGGCAACCTTGCTCATGGCACCGACCTCGATGTTGCCGAGGATCTTGGCGCCGGCCCCGATCATCACGCCGGTGCGGATCTTCGGATGACGGTCACCGTGTTCCTTGCCGGTGCCGCCCAGCGTCACGTTCTGCAGGATGGAGACATGGTCCTCGACAATGGACGTCTCGCCGATCACGATACCCGTCGCATGGTCGAACATCACACCGGAGCCGATGCGAGCGGCCGGATGGATGTCGACCCCAAGGGCGACCGAGGCCTGATTCGACAATGCGAATGCCAGCGCTTCGCGCCCGTCGTTCCACAGCGCATGCGCAATGCGGTAAGCCTGCAGCGACTGGAAGCCCTTCAGGTTGAGCACGACATGCAGCAGGTTCGGGCAGGCGGGGTCTCGGTCCTTCACGGCGGCGAGGTCGGCGGCGGCCTGTTGCGCGATTGCCGGCACGCGGCGGAGCACACCGTCGAACAGTTCACGCAGTGCCGCTTCCGGAAGGTCTTCGGAGGACAGCCGGCGGGCAGCCACTGCGGCAATGGAAGATGCGAGCGACGATCGATCGAGCACCATCGCTTTCAGACGCGGCAGCAGGATCGGCTCGCTTGCCGCAGCCCGCTCCGCCACGTCGCGGATCTCCTGCCAGATGCTCTCCTGCGTCCAGGCCGGCGGCAGCGCATCGGCCAACACGACGGGCGCCGACAACAACGACGCCGGTAGTGCGCTGCGACGGTCGAGGGTGGCTTCGGTGGAGTTCATGTCTTTCCTTTCCATGACGGCGCCAGCGCCGCCCAAAAGCAAAATGGCCGCAGGGTATTCACTCTGCGGCCATTGGAATCTGTCGAATATGCGCGTGCTAATCGGCAAGCCTTCCTGGCCGCCTGCAGCAACAAAACTGTCCGGAAACAATGCGCTTGTTCATGCGTCAAAACAAAAAGAGAATATGGGTATAACAAAACTGTTGTTCGACTCATTAAAGCACATTTTCGTCCCTGCTGCTAAGGCGGCGCATTTCTTGCAGCTCCAGCCACTTTTGAACATCCATTGTCACAATGAAAAGCATTCGCGTCGGCCTGATCTCTGATACGCACAACCTGCTGCGCACCGAAGCGCGGCTGGCGTTGAAGGGCGTCGACCACATCATTCACGCGGGGGATATCTGCGATGCAGCGGTGCTGCGCGAGCTGGAAGCGATCGCTCCTGTTACGGCGGTACGGGGCAACAACGACCGCGGGCCTTGGGCGGAGTCCCTGCATGAAAGGGAACGCATCGAGGTCGGGGGCGTGTCGATTTACATCGTCCACGACCTGCATGATCTCGACGTGGTGCCGGAAGCCGTCGGCATCAAGGTGGTGATCACCGGCCATTCACACCGGCCGCTGATGAAGATGGAAAACGGCGTCCTGTACATCAATCCCGGCAGCGCAGGGCCGCGCCGGTTCACGCTGCCGATCTCGATCGGGTTCCTTGAGATTGCCGACGGGCGGGCGAAAGGCCGGTTGCAGACGCTCGAAGTCGATTAATAGATCTGCTCGCCCGCCTGCGCCCCGCCGCGCGCATCGGCGGCGCCCGTCATGCTCAGCGCCACGGCTTCGGCCACCTTGATGCCGTCCACGCCGGCCGACAGGATGCCGCCCGCATAGCCGGCTCCCTCCCCCGCCGGGAACAGTCCCTTCACATTCATGCTCTGGAAGTTATCCAGCCGCTTGATGCGCACAGGTGAGGACGTACGCGTCTCCACGCCGGTCAGCACGGCATCCCTCATCGCATAACCGCGGATCTGCCGCTCGAATGCGGGAATCGCCTCGCGCATCGCTTCGATGGCATAGGCCGGCAGCGAAGGCGCAAGGTCCGTCAGGTGCACGCCCGGCTTGTAGGACGGCAGCACCGAGCCCCATTCCTTCGACGGCCGTCCGGCGAGGAAATCGCCCACCAGCTGGCCCGGGGCGTCGTAGTTGGCGCCGCCCATCTCGAAAGCGCGCGATTCCAGTTCGCGCTGGAAGTCGATGCCGGCCAGCGGGTGCTGGTCACCGCCGAAATCCGCCGGCATGATGCCGACGACGAAGCCGCTGTTGGCGTTGCGCTCATTGCGTGAATACTGGCTCATGCCGTTGGTGACGACACGACCGGGTTCCGACGTTGCCGCGACCACCGTGCCGCCTGGACACATGCAGAAGCTGTAGACCGCGCGCCCATTGCTCGCGTGGTGCACCAGCTTGTAGTCAGCAGCCCCCAGTAACGGATGCCCGGCAAACTTGCCAAAGCGGGCGCGGTCGATCACCGACTGCGGATGTTCGATGCGGAAGCCGATCGAGAATGGCTTGGCCTCCATGTACACGCCGCGGTCGTACAGCATCTGGAAGGTGTCGCGCGCGCTGTGCCCGACGGCCAGCACGACGTGGTCTGTCGCGATATGCTCGCCGCCCTCCAGCACCACGCCCCGCACCTGGCCGTTGTCGATTTCGATGTCCGTCACCTTTGCCTGGAAACGGAATTCGCCACCAAGCGACGTGATGGTCTCGCGCATCGCCTCTACCATCTTCACGAGACGAAAGGTGCCGATGTGTGGCTTGCTTACGTACAGGATTTCTTCGGGCGCGTAGGCTTTCACGAATTCGGTCAGCACCTTCCGGCCGTAATGCTTGGGATCCTTGATGCCGCTGTGCAGCTTGCCGTCGGAGAAAGTGCCTGCGCCGCCTTCGCCGAACTGCACGTTCGACTCGGGATTCAGGTCGCGCTTGCGCCACAGCCCCCAGGTGTCCTTGGTACGTTCGCGCACGACCTTGCCGCGTTCCAGGATGATTGGGCGAAAGCCCATCTGCGCCAGGATCAGCGCGGCAAAGATGCCGCACGGGCCGAAACCGATGACGACGGGCCGCGACTTGACCTGCGCCGGCGCCTGCGCGACGAACTTGTAGCTGGTATCCGGCGCAATGGCAACGTTCGGCAAAGCCCGTGCAAGGACTGCTGCCTCGTCCCTCACCTCAACATCGAGCGTGTAGACCAGTGTGATCTGGCTGCGGCGGCGCGCGTCATAGCCGCGGCGGAAGAGGTTGACGGCGAGCAGGTCGGCGTCGGCAATCTTCAGGCGGTCGAGTACGGCCGCGCGCAGGGCGGCTTCGGGATGGTCGAGCGGGAGGATGACGTTGGTGAGTCGCAGCATGCGGGGAACCTTCAGGGAAGGCCGCTATTTTACCGCAGGCATCCTCCGGGGCTAAGCGCGGTATTGGTCGCGCAAGCTCTTTACCTGGTCATGGTTCTGGAGGACGCCCTGGTATTGCCGCTCCACCACGACGCGCACGCTTTCAGGGAGGTTCCGGGTCAGCGCCTGGCTGTAGCTGCTGACCGCCATGGCCTCGCCGCGCTCGCACTCCTGCAGCACCGCCCGGTCATCCTTGCCGGTGATGAGCGCCTTGATGTCGATCCACCGCCGGTGCACGGCACTGCCCAGGCTGCTGCTGTTGTCAGGATCACCACCAAAGGCACGGACCAGGCTCTGCAATTCCAGCGCCGCAGCAGCGCAAGTCTGCGCACGGTTGGTGAAGAAGGTCTTCAGGCGCGTGTCGCTGGCGTCCATCGCACACGTCCGGAAACCTTCGTCCCCGTCCTTGCAAGTCTCGATCAGTCCATTCAGTACCGAAACTACCTCGTCATTCGTCATGTTCGCTCTGCTCCGTGCCCGGGCCACGCGTCTGGCGCGGCCCGGTTCAGTTGAATCGACTTCGACTTATTGCTTGCTCGGGCTGGTGCTGTTCGACGAACCCGAAGTGCCGGATACGCCCGATTTGTCCGAACCGGACGATCCCGTCGCGCTGGACGAACCTGATGAACCGGACGACGAACCCGATGCCGAGGTGCCCGCCGGGCCTTGCGAACCGGATGCGCTTCCTTTCCCCCCGCTAACGTCCTGCGCCATCGTCAGGTGCTGGCTGACGATCGGCTCCATTTTCGCGGCCAGCGCCTTGAGGTCAGGATCGGTGGCGCGGGTCTGCGCGCGCTGCAACAGTCGGTGCGTGTTGCGGTGATCGCTGAGGCCACCCTGCTTCATATATTGCTTGTCGAACTTGTCGCCTTCCAGCGCGGAGAGTTTCTTCGCCGCGGCCTGGTGCTTCTTGTCCGGCTCGGTCGGCAGGGTCACGCCCTTGGCTTGCGCGAGCTGTTCCAGCTCCTTCTGCGACTGCTGGTGGTCGTCGATCATTTTCTGTGCGAAATTGCGCACCTGGTCATTCTTGGATTGGCTCAGCGCAATCTTGCCGGTTTCGATCTCCGCAAGGTTGGACATGGCCATTTCGCGCATGATGTTCTGGTCGGATTTGCTCAGGGACTTGCCGCCGGCGTCCTTGCTTGCGCTCGCGCCCGAGCTGCCGCTGCCGGACTGGGCGCTGCTGCTTGTGCCTTGGCCTGTGGAACTGGAGGTGCTGCCTGACTGGGCTTGCACGGAGGACGCGCCGAACAGCATCGCGAGCACGGCGATCCCGAGCATGCGGTTGAGAATTTGACGTTTTTGCATATGGATCTCCTTCGGGAACGTGACGGCAATAGCCGGGGAATGACATCCTTGGATGCCTGATGCAGGTTAGGCAATGTGCATGCCAGTGCCGCTACCGCCAGATCAAGGAACCACGCGCGGAAATCCGGTAGAAGAGACTACAGAGAGCCGGAAAAAATTACAGGTAACGAATGGCCGCAAAGCGGGCGTCGAAAAAAAAGTGCCAAAGCTTGCGCTTTGGCACAAGTCTTGCCGGATCGCTCCGGCAAGCGCCCATGAAAGAAGGCAGGGCGAGAGTCACCCATGCAGACCCTGGAGGCCCGCAGCCGGGTTGCGGAGGACGCCGCGCGCCTTGCGGCGCTCCCCTTTCCTCGCGGCGTCCCCGCAAACCTGATGACTCTCTAGCCGCGCTGCCTCTTTTCACATTTGCATTCAAGCGTGCTCAGCACATTGCCTTGCGGATCGACGGTCTCCAGCATCACGTCGAATCCCCACAAGCGCGTGACGTGCTTGAGCACTTCTTCCGCCTGTCCGTTGAGCGGTCGGCGCAGGTACTGGTTGTGACGCAGTGTCAGCGAACGCTGACCGTGCGTGTCGACCGACCAGACCTGGATGTTGGGCTCCCGGTTATGCATGTTGTACTGTCCGGCCAGTTGTTCGCGCAGGTAGCGGTAACCGTCGTCATCGTGGATCGCCGAGATCTGCAGCTTGTCCTTCTTGTCGTCGTCCAGCACGGCGAAGAAGTGGAAGTCGCGGATCAGCTTGGGCGACAAGTATTGCGAGATGAAGCTTTCATCCTTGAAGTTGCGCATCGCGAAGTCGAGCGTTTTCTTCCAGTCGCTGCCGGCGATGTCCGGGAACCACTGTCGGTCCTCGTCCGTCGGCTCTTCGCAGATGCGGCGGATGTCGCGCATCATCGCGAAGCCGAGCGCATACGGGTTGATACCGTTGAAGTACTTGCTGGTGACCGGCGGCTGGTACACCACGTTGGTATGGCTCTGCAGGAACTCCATCATGAACCCGTTGCCGACAATGCCTTCGTCGTACAACTGGTTGAGGATGGTGTAATGCCAGAAGGTGGCCCAGCCTTCGTTCATCACCTGCGTCTGGCGCTGCGGATAGAAGTACTGGGAAATCTTGCGCACGATACGTACGATCTCACGCTCCCACGGCTGCAGCAGCGGCGCGTACTTCTCGATGAAGTACAGCAGGTTTTCCTGCGGCTCCGGCGGAAAGCGGTTGGGCGCGGCCTCGGTCACGACTTCCGCCTTGCGCGGCAGTGTGCGCCACAGGTCGTTCACCTGCGACTGCAGATAGGCCTCGCGCTCTTCCTGGCGTTCGCGCTCCTTGGCCAGCGACAGCTTGGCCGGGCGCTTGTAGCGGTCCACGCCGTAGTTCTGTAGTGCGTGGCAGGAGTCGAGCAGCAGCTCGACGGCGTCGATACCGTAACGCTGTTCGCATTCGGCGATGTAGTTCTTTGCGAACACCATGTAATCGATGATCGCGTCGGCATCGGTCCAGGTGCGGAACAGGTAGTTACCCTTGAAGAAGGAGTTGTGGCCGTAGGATGCATGCGCGATCACCAGCGCCTGCATCGTCAGGCTGTTCTCCTCCATCAGGTAGGCGATGCAGGGATCGGAGTTGATGACGATCTCGTACGCCAGTCCCATGTGGCCGCGGCGATAGCTCTTCTCGGTCGACAGGAAGTGCTTGCCAAAGGACCAGTGCGCATACGACACCGGCATGCCGACGGAAGCGTAGGCATCCATCATCTGCTCTGCGGTGATGATTTCGAGCTGGTTCGGGTAGGTGTCCAGGCCGAAGTTCTCGGCCACGCGGCGGATCTCGTTGTGCGCCTGCTCGATCAGCTCGAACGTCCATTCCGACTGGTCCGGCAGGCGGACGGGCTTGACCGCCTTCTTCCGGCCGGTCTTCTTCACAGGGGCTTTGTCGAGGACTTTGATCATTTTGGTTGCTTCTTGAACAGTTCACGGAACACCGGATAGATATCGGCCGGCGACTCGATCTTCTGCTGCGCAAAGTGCGGGTGGTAATCCTGGACCTGCAGGTACTCGTACCACAGGTTCTGCGGCTCGCCCTCGGTGATCTCGACGTAAGCGTAGTACTGCACCAGCGGCATGATCTTCTCGACCAGCAGCTCGCGGCAGGTCACCGAGTCGTTGTCCCAGTTGTCGCCGTCCGAGGCCTGCGCGACGTAGATGTTCCAGTCGCTGGTCGAATAGCGCTCGTTGATCACTTTGTCGAGCAGGTGCAGCGCCGAAGAAACAACGGTGCCGCCGGACTCGCGGGAATTGAAGAACTCGTCTTCGGTCACTTCGGTCGCTTGCGTGTGGTGGCGGATGAAGACGACTTCGATCTTCTCGTACGCGCGCTCCAGGAACAGGTAGAGCAGGATGAAGAAGCGCTTCGCCGCATCCTTCTTCGCCTGGTCCATCGATCCCGACACGTCCATCACGCAGAACATGACGGCCTGGCTCGACGGCTTGGGCACCTTGATGCGGTTGCTGTAACGCAGGTCGATCGGATCGAGGAAGGCAATGCCTTCCAGCTTGGCGCGCAAGTGATGGATTTCCTTGCGCAACGCGAGGATGCGGTGGTCGTCTTCAAACGCGGTCTTGAGCAGTTCGTTCATCTCCTGCTCCGCTTCGCGCAGGCGCTTACGCGACTTCGCGCCGACGGCGATGCGGCGACCGATGGCGCCGCGCATCGAGCGCAGCACGTGGATGTTGGTCGGCGTGCCGGAGATGGTGTAGCCCGCGCGCTGGTTGCGGAATTCCGTGATGGAGGTGAGCTGCGTCTTGACGAGGTTGGGCAGTTCGAGGTCTTCGAAAAAGTAGTTCATGAACTCTTCGCGCGTCAGCTCGAAGGTGAAATCGTCTTCGGTGATTTCCTCGCTGTTGCCCGCCTTGCCCTTGCCGGCGCCACCGCCGCCTTTCGGCCGCTGTATCTGGTCGCCTTTCTGGTACTGCTCGTTGCCCGGACGGACCACTTCCCAAATGCCGCCATGCGCGTGGCCGAAGTTGGGTTCGTTGATGTCCTTGACGGGGATGGATACTTTTTCGCCTTTCTCGACCTCTGTGATCGAGCGGCCCTTGATGGCGCGTTGGACAGCGTCCTTGATCTGGCCCTTGTAACGCCGCAAGAAGCGTTCGCGGTTGATCGCGGACTTGTTCTTGCCCTGCAGACGCCGGTCGATGAGGTGAGCCAAAATGCCTCCTGAAACTGTATGGGCGTTTATTGTTCCCCTCTCCCGCGGGCGGGAGTGGGGTTAGGGGTGAGGGAGGCAGCAAGAGCGCAGACCTTCGCACGCCGGCCGTCCGGCCGGCAAGATGCAGAATGAGTCCAGGGGTCTTGGCAATCCCCCTCACCCCTGCCCCTCTCCCGCTTGCGGGAGAGGGGTTCCAGTTACATCATCACGACGACTTGCGAACCCGCAGATACCACTCGCAAAGCAAACGAACCTGCTTCGCGGTGTACCCCTTGGCCACCATGCGCGACACGAACTCCTGATGCTTGTTCGCATCGTCGGCGCTGGCCTTGGCGTTGAACGAGATCACCGGCAGCAGTTCCTCGGTGTTCGAGAACATCTTCTTCTCGATCACGGTGCGCAGCTTTTCGTAGCTGGTCCATGCCGGGTTCTTGCCGTTGTTCTGCGCACGCGCACGCAGCACGAAGTTGACGATCTCGTTGCGGAAGTCCTTCGGGTTGGAAATCCCCGCGGGCTTCTCGATCTTCTCGAGTTCGCTGTTCAGTGCCTCGCGGTCGAAGCTCTCGCCGGTGTCCGGATCGCGGAATTCCTGGTCCTGGATCCAGAAGTCGGCGAATGTGACATAACGGTCGAAGATGTTCTGGCCGTATTCGGAATAGCTTTCGAGGTAAGCCGTCTGGATCTCCTTGCCGATGAACTCGACGTAACGCTGCGCCAGGTACTCTTTGATGTACGACATGTACTTCTGCTCGGTCTCGGGCGGGAACTGCTCGCGCTCGACCTGCTGCTCCAGCACATACAACAGGTGCACCGGATTGGCGGCGACTTCGGTGTTATCGAAGTTGAACACCTTGGACAGGATCTTGTACGCGAAGCGGGTCGACAGGCCGGTCATGCCTTCGTCGACGCCGGCGTAGTCGACATACTCCTGGCGCGACTTCGCCTTCGGGTCGGTGTCCTTCAGGTTCTCGCCGTCATATACCTGCATCTTGGAGAAGATGCTGGAGTTTTCCGGCTCCTTCAGGCGCGACAACACCGCAAACTGCGCCATCATCTTCAGCGTGCCGGGAGCGCAGGGTGCCTTGCCCAGGGACGAGCTCGAAATCAGCTTGTCGTAGATCTTGATCTCTTCCGATACGCGCAGGCAGTACGGCACCTTCACGATATAGATACTGTCGAGGAATGCTTCGTTGTTCTTGTTGTTGCGGAACGCCTTCGACTCGGTCTCGTTCGAGTGCGCCAGTACGACGCCGTCGAACGGGATCGCGCCGAAACCTTCGGTG
>DASPMV010000008.1:0-7062 GCA_035626875.1 Noviherbaspirillum sp.
CCAGCCGACGCTGGCTGAAGAAATGGGCCGTCTGCAAGAGCGTATTACCTCGACCAAGACCGGTTCGATCACCTCCATCCAGGCCGTGTACGTCCCTGCGGATGACTTGACCGACCCGTCCCCGGCAACCACCTTCGCCCACCTCGACTCCACCGTCGTGTTGTCGCGTGACATCGCTGCACTGGGTATTTACCCCGCAGTGGATCCGCTCGACTCGACCTCGCGTCAGCTGGACCCGAACGTCGTCGGCGCCGAGCACTATGAGACCGCACGCGCCGTTCAGGGCACGCTGCAGCGCTACAAGGAACTGCGCGACATTATCGCGATTCTGGGCATGGACGAACTGGCACCGGAAGACAAGCTGGTGGTGGCACGCGCACGTAAGATGCAGCGTTTCCTGTCGCAGCCGTTCCACGTTGCTGAAGTGTTTACCGGCTCCCCGGGCAAATACGTCTCGCTGAAGGACACGATCAAGGGCTTCAAGATGATCGCCAGCGGCGAACTCGATCACCTGCCGGAACAGGCGTTCTACATGGTCGGCACGATCGAGGAAGCAATCGAAAAGGCCAAGAAGATCTAATCGTGCGCGGCGCAGTGCGCCGCAGCCGGGGAGGGCACAGCGTCTCGTGCTTCGCCTGACTGCTGCGGACTGCGCGCATACGGTCTGATCTTCAGACGAAAGGTTCTAACATGGCACACACTATTCACGTAGACGTCGTCTCCGCCGAAGAGGAAATCTTCGCCGGCGAGGCCGAATTCGTCGCGTTGCCGGGTGAAGCAGGTGAACTGGGTATCTATCCCCAGCACACCCCGCTGATCACGCGCATCAGGCCGGGTGCGGTGCGCATCAAGGTTCCGGGCCAGGCGGATGAGGAATTCGTATTCGTCGCGGGCGGTATCCTCGAAGTGCAACCGAACGGCGTCACCGTGCTGGCCGATACCGCCATCCGTGGTCACGACCTGGACGAGGCAAAGGCAGCTGAAGCGAAGAAACTGGCTGAAGAAGCGCTGGCCAATCGTGAGTCGGAAATCGACTACGCGAAGGCACAGGCCGAACTGGCCGCTGCCGTGGCGCAACTCGCAGCCATCGACAAGCTGCGCAAGAAGCGCTAAGCATGTTGGCAGTACAATGAAAAGGCAGCTTCGGCTGCCTTTTTTATTTGCGGGTCGTCGGTACAACGCCGACGGCAACGGGACACCTTTCCCCGCGGGATTCGAATGGACCAGGAACAGCAAGTCATCAAGCGCATTCTCGCTGAAAGCCGCACCATTGCCGTGGTCGGCATGTCTTCCAGGCCGGACAGGCCCAGCCATGAAGTCGCGCAATACCTGCAGGCGCATGGCTATCGCATCCTGCCCGTTAACCCCGCTTACGCGAGCACTCACATCCTCGGCGAACGCTGCCATACGAGCCTCACTGAAGCCGATGCTGCGGTAAAGGAGGAGGGCGGGCGCATCGACCTCGTGGACTGCTTTCGCAAGTCCGACGAAGTCGGCACTGCGGTCGACGAGGCGATTGCGATCGGGGCGCGTGGCGTGTGGATGCAGCTTGGCGTGATCGATGCGGAGGCCGCCGCACGCGCTGAAAAGGCAGGACTTCTGGTCGTGATGGACAAGTGCATCAAGATCGAACATATGCAGTTACGCTGAGCTCGCCCACCCTCAACAGGAGCCCGGAATGCGTCGCTATCTGCCGGAATTGGTCGCCTTGCCGATGCTGCCTTTCCTGATTGCGCAGGGCAGGTATACGCGCAAGGTGACGCCGCGCCTTCCCGAGGCTGGCGGCCCTGTGGAAGGAATCGCCGGTGCCTCGCATATCGGCGCCCCATTCACTTTGCTTGCGGTTGGGGAGTCACCTGTCGCCGGCGTCGGAGTAAGCACCCACGAGCAGGCAATCTGCGGGCAGCTTGCGCAGGCACTCGCCAAGCGCCTGCAGAGACCGGTGAACTGGCGCGCCTGTGGCAAGAACGGCGTGACGGCGCGCGAAGCGCTGGACACCATCATCCTCACCATTCCTGAAGCGCCGGTGGACATTGCGCTCATCGCCTTCGGTGTGAACGACACCACTGCGTTCAGCCCCGTCGGGCGCTGGAAGCGCGACCTGGACGAAGTGTTGAAGATCATTGTGCGGCGCTGCCAGCCGAAGCTTGTCCTGCTCTCCGGCGTGCCGCCCATGGCGCATTTCCCTGCATTGCCGCAGCCCCTGCGCTGGGTCATGGGCATGAAGGCTTCCGTCCTGGATCACGCCGCCAAGGAACTTGCGATCATGCGTGAAGCGGTTTGTCATGTGCCGCTCGCGCTCGACACGGGCGACAGGACAATGATGGCATCCGATGGCTACCATCCCTCCGAAAAGGGCTGTGCGGCATGGGCAGAGCTGCTCGCGGATGCCGCCGTGCTTCGCTTGGGCACGAGTTGTTCGACCGCAAACCGAGTGTGACTACTTGCTTCAGGGGATGATTCCGGTCGTAAATGGCGGTAGGATAGGTGACCACCAGAGAGGTTGTCATGGAATTCCTGCTCAATGCCGAGGTCTGGGAAACCGCCAGCTTTATCGTCACCGTGTTTGGCCTGCCGTTCGCGATCTTCCTGTTCCTGTTCGAACAGCGCAAGGAACGCGACGCTGAAGACGAGGAGGCGTACCAGCTGCTGCAGGACGCGTACAACGATTTCCTGAAGATCGTGCTCGACAATCCTGACCTCAAGCTGCGCACCAACGCACCGACACCGAACCTGAGCGATGAACAGCGCGAACGCATGCTGATCATCTTCGAGATGCTTATCGCCCTGTTCGAGCGCGCCTACATCGTGGCCTATGAGCCGGACCTGAAAGGCGTCGCGCTGCGACGCTGGAATTCCTGGGACGACTACATGCGCGAATGGTGCCAGCGCGAAGATTTCTACTTCCAGCTGCCGCAATTGCTGCGCGGCGAGGATCCGCACTTCGCCGCCTACATCCGGCGCATCGCCGACGAAGAGCAGCGCAGCAAGCTGGCTTCCTGAAGATTTTCCTACTCAGCAAGGACCGTGCGGTTCCTGCCGTTCTTGGCGCGATAGAGCGCCAGGTCGGCATCCTGTAGCAGCGAATCGAAGTCCTGGTGCAGGCCATGCTTCAGGGACGCGACACCGACGCTGACCGTCACCCTGTCCGCCACGTTTGATGATGCGTGAGGAATATTCGCGTCCCAAACCGCTTCGCGCATCCTTTCCGCGAGGATCTGCGCCTGCGCCGCGGTCGTATTGGGCAACAGCACCACGAATTCCTCTCCACCCAGGCGCGCGAGCAATTCGCCAGCGCGGTTGAAGAGCGGGGCGAGCTTTTCGGCGATGTTCTGCAGGCAGCGATCGCCCTGCGCGTGCCCGTAGGTATCGTTGTAACGCTTGAATTCATCAATGTCGCACATCATGACCGACAGCGGCGTTGAGGCGCGCATCGCGCGGCGGAACTCGACGTCCTTCAGGTCATCGAAATGGCGGCGGTTCGCCAGACCCGTCAGCGGATCGTGCCGGCTCAGCGAATGCAGTTCGCGGTTGGCCTTCTGCAGTGCCTGCTGTGTGTCGAGCAGCGTTATCTGCGCCGCCTTGTGGTCGAGCATATTGGCCGACACCCGCGCGGCCAGTTCGACCAGGGTTGCGGTCTCACTCTCCTGTGGGATGGCACGCCCGACCAGGCAGAGCAGGCCGACTGTGTTGCCTTTCACTTCCACCCCGACTGCCGTGTAGGCGTCGCAACCGAACAGGGCGAGCAGGGGATCCTGCGGGTTGGCAGCATTCTCGCCGCACAGCCAGACACGCGAGCGGCGGTCGGCGAGCATCCGTCGCGGAAGGACGTCGTCGGTCAGGAACATCTGATGCGCGTCACTCTCGCCGTTGAGCAGTGGCCACGCATTGGCCACGCCGAAACCGCGTGCCTCCATGTCGTAGGTGTAGAGCAGACAGCGGCGCGCGCCGAAGTAATCGCCGAAGGCCGACAGGCCGTGGTCGACCGCTTCGTTGGCATGGCCGGGCGGCAGGTTGATGAAGCGCGTCAGGACACGGATGATCAGCCCGTGGAAACCCCGCAGGCGTTCCAGCGAGCGGGTGCGTTCGCCCACCATCTCGGACAGACGGTCGCGATGCTGGCGCAGCTCGTCTTCCAGCGCGCGCTTGTTGTCGATGTATTCCACGAGCTGATGGTTAAGCTGGTTGAAGGCGTCGCACAACTGGTCGAGTTCGTCGACATGGCGCCGCTCGATGCGCGACAGCGTCAGTGCCTGCCCCATGGCGGTCGGGTGCAGCGAAGCCATCTGCTTTGCCATATGCGACAGGTGTCGAGTGACGAGGCGGCCGATCAGCCAGGCGATCAACAGGCCGAGCACCAGTCCCTTGAACGCCTCGCCCGCAAGGATACGCGCCGCGCTGGTCTCGATGCGGTGCAGGAACGCCGGGCGGTCGACGTACAAGTGCAAATGACCGACGACGAGGTCAGGGTTGTACGGGCTGACCAGCGTTTCCCGCCATGACAGCGGATCGGCCGGATCATGTTCGCCGGCATGGTCCCGGAACATGACGGCGCTGCGCTTGTGGGTGTGGACGCTCTTTCCGATCGTGGTCGTCAGCACGGCATGGCCGACCATGGGGAAACTGGCCAGGCCCTCCATCTGTAGGCGCACTGCCGCCATGTCCAAGTCCCACAGGCTGTTGGCGAGGCTCTTGCGGTAGCTGGCGGCGGCGAAGCGCATCTGGTCAATCGCGTCCTTGCGCTCGTCCTGGTAATCGATGGCGATCAGGATGGCTGTCATGGCCAGCGTGATGAGCGTGCTGTAAAAGAGCGCCCAGGTCACCACGCGGCGGCTCAGCGGGCGGAAAGGTTTGACGGGTGCCGAAACGGGTTTGGTCATTTCAATGCAGGCAGCAGGCTGAACTGGTAACTGCGCAGTTGCGGGTTCAGGTGCTTGGAAAATTGCCGGAAATCGATGCTGCTGAAATCCTCGTCGCCGAAGCGCGCAAGGAAACGTTGCGCCCGCTCTTCATCCAGCAGCATGAACAGGGTCAGGACGACCTCGGTACCTTCACGCGCGAAGTCCTTGCCGTGGTGATAGTCGTACAGCATGACAAGGCCCCAGGCGGCCGTGGTGAAGTGGCCGCCGGCAAGCACGGAGACGCGCCCTTGCAAGCGCGCCTGGATGACCGGCGGCGAATTGTTGATGGCCGAGACCAAGAGGTCGGATCCCGCAGTGCGCCCAGCCGCCTCCGCGGCATCGATCGCACCGAAGGCCATCAGGTCGCTGGCAACCCAGAAGGCGTTGATCTTCGGATAGCGCAGCAGCAGGGCCGCTGCCTGTTCGTTGGCGCGTGCGCGGTCCCAGTTGCCGTAGACCACCTGCTCCAGCACCACCGATGGATGGGCGGCGAAGACGTCGACCGCGCCCTGCAGCCTCTGCACACCCGTCGGCGTCGCCTTGTCGCCTGCAATGGCGGCGAGGTGCACCTTGCCATCGTCGGCGACGACGCGCTGCTGCAAGGCCTGCCGAATCAGCTCCTCGGCGGTGAGCCTGCCGGCTTCGGTGGCGTTGGGGGTGACCGAGCCCAGCCAGTGGCGGAATTGCTGGCGCGGCTTGCCGTAATCGGACTGCTGCGCCTCGACCAGACCGCTGTAGACCATCAGGGATTTGACGCCTGCCGCTTCGGCGATCTTCAGCATTTCTCCGCCGGCCAGTTTTTCGTTCACCAGCATGAGGTAATCGGGTTTCTTCGCGCGCGAGGTGACCTGGCGCGCGAGCTCGATCATTTTCAGGTGATCGCGTTCCGCATACAGCACCTCGAGCTTGACGCCGAGCTGCTGCGCGGCCGGCTGCACGAAACGGGTGGCGCTGCGCCAGAACGGTTCGTCGGAGCGGCCCGGATTGATGAATACGACATTGAAAGCGGCGGCCCACGCGGCCGGGCCTGCCAGGCTCAGCACGATGCCCAAGCCGGCGGCAATCCATCGGCGCATGGCCCCTCCTTATCTGACACGACCGCAAATCTGTTCCCGCCGCCCGCGCAGGGCGGCTGTATGTTGTTATGGATTGCGGAATGGAAATATCACTATAGCGCTGGCCTGCGCTGAGCTGAAGCTTTTTTCCGGCTGCACGGGCCCATACAGCGATTTCCTTGATGTAGATGCGGAATTTTCGTGGCGCCCGGGGGGCAGCGGCATCGGCGATAATGGCGGATTCGAGAAAGGTTTTGCCATGTCATCCAAGTTTGCTCCCCTCCAGAACGACACCTTCCTGCGCGCGCTGCTGCGCCAGCCCACCGAGTACACCCCGATGTGGCTGATGCGCCAGGCTGGCCGCTACCTGCCGGAATACTGCGCCACGCGCAAGCGCGCCGGCTCCTTCCTCGGCCTGGCCAAGAACCCCGACTACGCGACCGAAGTCACGCTGCAGCCGCTGGACCGCTATGCGCTGGACGCGGCCATCCTGTTCTCCGACATCCTGACCGTGCCCGATGCGATGGGTCTCGGCCTGTACTTCGCCGAAGGCGAGGGCCCGAAGTTCGAGCGTCCGCTGCAGGATGAGAAGGCCGTGATGGCGCTGAAGGCGCCGGAACTGGGCGAGCTGCAATACGTGTTCGACGCCGTCACCCAGATCCGTACCGAACTGAAGGGCCGCGTGCCGCTGATCGGTTTCTCCGGCAGCCCGTGGACCCTGGCCTGCTACATGGTCGAAGGCGGCGGCTCGGACGACTACCGCAAGGTCAAGACGATGCTGTACAACCGCCCGGACCTGATGCACCACATCCTAAGGACCAACGCGGCGGCCGTGGCCTCCTACCTGAACGCACAGATCGAAGCCGGCGCACAGGCTGTGAT
This sequence comes from Noviherbaspirillum sp., assembly GCA_035626875.1. GTDB lineage: Bacteria > Pseudomonadota > Gammaproteobacteria > Burkholderiales > Burkholderiaceae_D > Noviherbaspirillum. Next base: position 6,839 of record DASPMV010000008.1, read on the forward strand.
GATTTTCGACTCCTGGGGCGGGGCGTTGGCCGACGGCGTGTACCAGCGCTTCTCGCTGGCCTACATGCGCGACGTGGTGAGCCAGTTGAAGCGCGAGCACGACGGCGTGAAGATCCCGGCCATCGTGTTCACCAAGGGCGGCGGCCTGTGGCTGGAAGAGATCGCCGACATCGGCGCCGATGCAGTGGGCCTGGACTGGACGGTCAACCTGGGCCAGGCACGCG
>DASPMV010000009.1:0-2787 GCA_035626875.1 Noviherbaspirillum sp.
GCGGAAGAAGGGCAGGAAGAAAGGCTGGCAAATCTCTTGAATTTGCTGGGACAACGCCGACGAGAAGGCGACAAGGATGTTATCGCGCTAGAGTTCAAATGAAAAAAAATCGATCAGCAGAAACATTGCAGGGCCGGGCAAAACTGCGCCGGATGGGAGCGGCGGCAGTGCTGCTGTGTGCAATCGCAGGCGCGCCGACGGCCTATACCCAGGATCCGGCCTCCAACGAGGCCACGCTCAATTTCGTCGGCGCCGACATCGAATCGGTCATCAAGGCCGTCGGCCATTACACGCGCAATACCTTCATCATCGACCCGCGCGTCAAGGGCACGATCAACCTCGTGTCCGAGAAGCCGGTGACCAAGGCACAGGCAATGCAGATGCTGACTTCCGCGTTGCGCCTGCAGGGCTTCGCGGTCGTGAGGTCAGACGGTTTCCTCAAGGTGGTGCCGGAAGCGGATGCGAAGCTGCAAGCCGGGCCGACCCAGGCGGGCGACGTGCGCGGCGACCAGATCGCCACGCAGATTTTCCGCCTCAACTACGAATCGGCGAACAACCTCGTCCAGGTGCTGCGTCCGCTGATTTCCCCGAACAACACCATCAACGTCAATCCGGGTAACAACAGCATCGTCATCACCGACTACGCGGACAATCTCAAGCGTCTCGGGCGGATCATCGCTGCGCTGGATTCTCCGGCGGTTGGCGACCTCGATATCGTCCCCATACGCCACGCTGCCGCCACCGACCTTGCACAGATTGTCAACCGCCTCATGGAACAGGGCGGTGCCCCGGTCGCCGGCGTCGCCGACGCAGGCCGTGTCTCCGTCTTGGCCGATTCGCGCAGCAATTCCCTGATCATCCGTGCGCCTTCTGTCGCGCGCGCCAACCTGGCCAAGTCGCTGATCGCCAAACTGGACCAGCCGACCGCGCAGCCCGGCAACGTTCATGTTGTCTACCTGAAAAATGCCGACGCGGTGCGCCTTGCGCAGACCTTGCGTGCGGTGGTGGCGTCGGATACCAGCACGCCGCAAGCCAGCAACCAGCCACAGCAGCCTCAGCAACCGCCGGCGGCGGCCGGGCAGCAGTCGCAACTGGGGCAGGGCGCACTCCAGCAATCGGCTGCGCAGGCGCCCACCGCACTCCCGGCCGGCGGCCCGGCCGGCTTCATCCAGGCCGATCCCGCCACCAATGCCCTGATCATCACCGCCAGCGAAGCTGTCTACCGCAACCTGCGCTCCGTCATCGACCAGCTCGATGCGCGCCGCGCGCAGGTGTATGTGGAATCGCTGATCGTCGAAGTGTCAGCAGAAAAGGCAGCCGAGCTCGGCGTGCAGTGGGCAGGGCTGTCGGGCGACGAGGCCAGCCGTTATCGCCTCGGCGTGGCAAGCGGGTTCGGGCAGGGAGGCAACAACCTGATCAACCAGGCCGTCGCCAATGCAACGAACGGCAATCCGCTGCCGCCTGGCAACGGCCTCAACATCGGCATCTTCCGCCAGGTTAACGGTTCGCTCACATTGGGCGCGATCGCACGCGCATTGGAAACCGAAGGGAACGCGAACATCCTGTCGATGCCTAATCTCATCACGCTCGACAACGAGGAGGCGCGCATCATCGTCGGCCAGAACGTCCCGTTCGTGACGGGCCAGTTCACGACCCAGGCCTCGGGCGGCGCCGCCGGCGTCAACCCGTTCCAGACGATTGAACGCCGCGACGTCGGCCTTGCGCTGCGGGTCCGTCCGCAGGTGTCGGAGGGCGGTACCGTCAAGATGCAGATTTACCAGGAAATTTCGGCTGTTCTTCCCCGTACTGCGGGCACGTCCGACATCACGACCACCAAGCGGTCGATCGAGACCAACGTGCTGGTCGACGACGGCCAGATTCTCGTGCTCGGCGGCCTGATCGAGGACCGGGTCGAGGATGGCGTGGAAAAGGTGCCGGCGCTGGGCGACATTCCGGTACTGGGCAACCTGTTCAAGTACCAGACGCGCAGGGGTACCAAGACTAGCCTGATGGTCTTCCTGCGTCCGACGGTGGTACGCACCAACTTCCAGAGCGTCAACGTCGCCGGCGACCGTTACGAGTTCATCCGCAACGTGCAGAGCGAATCGCGCGGCAGCAGCGCGATCCTGCCCGAAGTGCAGACACCGGCGCTGCCGCCGTTGCAGGATGGCCGTCCGGTCGGCGGCTCCATGCTTAACATTCCGCCGGCCGGCAGGCCGGAAGCACTGGGCGTTCCGCCGTCATCGGCGCCGCCCGCGGCCAATCCGCCGGCAAACCAGTCACAGAGTAGATAGCAATGAGTACCGTATTGAGTGACGCCCGTCTTTTGCCTTACACCTTCGCCCGCGACCACGCCGTGCTGGCGCGCCGCAGCGAGGCGGCCCGCAACGCCGTCGAGGTGTGGGTATCCGAAGCCACCGCCCCTTCCGCCATTGCGGAGGTCAGCCGGCGCTTCGGGCGCGTCAAGCTCAAATCCCTGCCGCGCGAAGAACTGGAAGCGGCGATTGCGCGCACCTATGCCAATTCCGGCGACGACGCGGCGCAGGTGGTCGATGAGGTCGAGTCCGATCTCGACCTCACCAAGCTGATGCTGGACATGCCCGCCGTCGAGGACCTGCTGGAATCGGCGGACGACGCGCCTGTCATCCGCATGATCAACGCGCTTCTGACGCAGGCCCTGCGCGAAGAAGCATCGGATATCCATATCGAGCCCTTCGAACAGGTATCCGTCGTGCGTTTCCGCGTCGATGGCGCGCTGCGCGACGTGGTGCGTCCGAAGAAGGCGAT
>DASPMV010000010.1:0-41267 GCA_035626875.1 Noviherbaspirillum sp.
GCGCAGGAACTGGCCCTTCAACGGCCGCCCGTCCACGTCCAGCGCCATGGTCTGCGACAGGTCGCCCTTGGCCACCGCGCCGATCACGCGCGCCATTTCCGTGGTCGGGCGCACCAGGTCGTCGATCAGGGTGTTGACGGAGCGCACCATCACATCCCAGCCTCCCGAAACGTTATGGACGGTGGCGCGCTGGTTGAGGCGCCCCTCGCGTCCGACGACGCGGCTGACAGTGGTGATGCTTTCGGCCATCTGTTCGTTGGCCTCCATGATGTCATTCAGCGTATCGGCGACTTTCCCCGCCAGGCCGGTCCAATCGCTCGGCATGCGCGCGCTGAAGTCGCCTTTTTTCAATGCCTTGAGGGTGGATAGCAGGACCTTGATGTCCAGTTCGTCGACAGTAGTGGCGCTCGTGTCCATGGAGGAGTCTTTCTCTAATCGTATTTATTGACACCCGGCGCGGCCGGGTTTGCTCAGGCGAGGCTGCGTTGCATCAGCGTCTGCACGAGGTCGCGCGCAGGGAGCGGCCTGCTGTAGAAGTAACCCTGGTGCTCGTCGCAGCCTAGGTCGTGCAGGACCGCAAGCTGTTCCTTGGTCTCGACACCTTCGGCCACCACGCGCAGCGCGAGGGCGCGCGCCATGTTGACGATGGCGGCGACGATGGCGGTATCGCTGGCATTCTTGCCGAGGTCGCGGACAAAGGACTGGTCGATCTTGAGGATGTCGATCGGCAGCGTCTTGAGGATGGATAGGGAGGAGTAGCCGGTGCCGAAATCATCGATGGCAATCGTGATGCCGCTCTCGCTGATCGCGCGCAGCACCGAGGTGGCCTTTTCGGTATCGGTGATCACCAGCGATTCCGTGATTTCGAGCTGGATGCTGGATGGCGGAACCTGTTGCCGGCGCAGCTCGCGCTCGATGATTTCCGGCAGGTCGGCATAAATCTGCGGGATCGCGACATTGACCGCAATCGGTATCGTCGGCATCGGCAGGCCTTCGTCGCGCCAGCGCCTCGCTTGCGCGCACGCGGCCGCGATGACCCATTCGCCGATAGACACCAGCATGCCGGTTTCCGATGCCGCCGGGATGAACTGTTTGCCGCTCAACAGGCCAAGCCGCGGATGATGCCAGCGCAGCAAGGCTTCGACGCCGGCCACGCGCCCGGTACGCGCTTCGATCTTTGGCTGGTAGTACAGCTCGAATTCTTCGTTCTCGAGTGCGTGCCGCAGCTCCTGTTCGAGCCGGCAGCGTTCGAGCATGCGCGCATTCAGGTCTTCATGGAAGAACTGGATGGTGCCGCGCTGTTCCTGCTTGGCGTGGTACATCGCGAGGTCCGCGCTGCGCATCAGGGCCTGCATGTTCGCCCCGTCCTGTGGGAACAGGCTGATGCCCACGCTCGCCGAGGTCTTGATGGATTGCGAGCCGAGCAGGAAGGGCTGGTCAATCGTCCCAATGATCTTGCGCGCCACTTCAGCGGCGGCCGTGTAACTGGGCAGGGCTTCCATCAGGACGACGAACTCGTCGCCGCCCAGCCGCGCAACGATGTCCGACTCGCGCACCGAACTGCATACGCGGTCTGCGACCTGCAGCAGGAGGTCATCTCCCGCGTCATGGCCGAGACTGTCATTGATGCTCTTGAAGCGGTCCAGGTCGAGGAATAGCAGCGCCAGCCGCTGGCCGTAACGGTTGGCCATCGCGATGGCGTGCTCGAGGCGCTCCGTCAGGGAGCGCCGGTTCATCAAGCCGGTCAGTGGATCCCGCGTGGCGAGCTCATGCGCGAGCGCTTCTGCCTGGCGCCGCTCGAGGATCTCGCTTTCGAGGGCGGCATTGATGCGTTTCAGGTCCCGCATCTGCTGCACCTGCAGGTCGCGATTCATCAGCGCGAGCTCTTCCTTCTGGTACTCGAGCTGGAGGTTTTTCTTCGCCAGGTCGATGAACACCGCGATCTTGCTGTGCAGGATCTGGGGAATCACCGGACTGATCAGATAGTCTGCCGCACCGTGCTGGTATCCACGCAGGCGATTCATCTCGTCCGCATAGTAAGCAGTGATGAAAATGATCGGCACAGAGGCGGAGCGCGGATGCGAATGGATGGTTTGCGCTGTCTCGAATCCGTCCATGCCGGGCATGCTGACGTCGAGAAGGATGACGGCGAAATTGTGATCGAGGACGGCACGCAGTGCTTCGGCGCCGGAGGTCGCGGTGATCACCTGATACTCGTCGGCTTGCGGGGCATTGACCAGCAAGGTTTTGAGGGCGAGCAGACTTGGCGGGTGATCGTTAACGAGAAGAATTTTTGGTTTAAGCAATTGAATTGTCTCTCGTGGCCCGCGGGGGCGTTATGTAATTCATGGCTCGCACACACGCGAAGTCATGGCGGAAGGGCATCGCGGACGAATGCCTGGCGCGAATATCCAGCAGGAAAGGTTGGGCAGCGTACAGCTATCCCGTCGTCTCGCGCCGAGTCCCCTTAGAAAGATGAAAATGCTCAATGTTCCCTGCAGAAGCAGGAAAAATCCGGACCAGGCAGAGGAAAGAAAGAGAAAGATTTCCCTTCGGCAGCAAGCGGTATCGGTGCTCGTGCAGAGGGGAAATCTGTTGTCGGCTCAGCGAATGCGGCCGGGACTGAGTTGCTTCAGATCAGCACCGAAGGCAGAGATGTGGAGCGGCATCGGAAGTCCGCGCAACATTGCTGCATACAGCTCACCGGCAGCTGCGGAAGACTGTATGCCGTACCCGCCCTGGCCGGCAGCCCAAAAGAAACCGGGCACCTTGCTGTCGAATCCGCCGACCAGACTTCCATCGGCGACGAATGAGCGCAGGCCTGCCCAAACATGGCGAGGGCGCCTGATGGTCAGCGTCGTCATGGTCTCGATGCGATCGATCGCCAACGCGATGTCGAGTTCTTCGGCCTGCACGTCATGCGGGTCGACCGGATCGGCATTGGCAGGCGATCCGAGAAGCAGCCCGGCATCCGGTTTGACGTAATATGTTTCATCGACGCCGATAAACATCGGCCAGCGGGTGGTGTCGAGGCCTTCCGGCGGCGCGAACGTAAATGCGGAACGCCGCTTGGGCACGAGGCCAATCGGCGCAGCACCTGCCATGGCGCCGATCACGTCGCACCACGCGCCGGCGGCATTCACTACGACAGGCGCTTCATAAACGCGGGAGCCTGCGGTAACGCGCCAATTTCCGTCCTCGTAGGCCATCGACGACACCAGCGCGTCGCACTGCACCTGGCCGCCAGCCGAACGCAGGCCGCGTAGGTACCCTTGGTGCAAGGCGTGAACATCGATGTCCGAGGCATCGGGTTCATATACCGCCCCGAGCACACGCTCCCTGCGCAACGCCGGAACAAGTTCACATGCCTGCGCCGCGTCCAACCGCGCCGCCCCGACGGACACGGAACGCACGATCGCGTCGTGTTCATCGAGCAGTTCCTCCTGGCCTTCTGCCGCGACCATTAATGCGCCGCGCGGAGTGAGGATGGGATGGTCGGTGAAGCCTGCAGGCGGCTTCTCGAAGAACGCGCGGCTGGCGCAGGTTAGCGCCCGGACCTGCGGCGGGCCGTAGCTTTCAAAGAAGAGGGCGGCGGAGCGTCCGGTGCTGTGGTAGCCGGGCTGGCTTTCTTGCTCAAGAAGGATGACGCGCGCGTGCGGCGCGAGCCAGTAGGCAATAGCAGCGCCTGCGATGCCGCCGCCGATGATGAGATAGTCCGTAGAGGTGTCGGGCATGGTCATGTTGTCAGTATGTTCAGATTTGCGGCGGGCTTCAGGAAAAGAATACCTGGATCCGTTGACGAGCAATCGCTCGACGAATTTAACCTTAGTTTCACGCTCTGTGCAGTCGATATGGCAAGAGCACGGTTGCAAGGCTAGACTTTGTGCAATCTCGAACAAATATTTGCGTGGCGAATTGACATGTGCTGCTCACATGGGAGAGCATTTGTGCCGCCCAACCGCGCAGAAGGTCTGTGCATTCCGCAACATTGAATTCTTGTATTACATGGCACGCATCCTGGTCGTCGAAGACAATCCCGCAAACATGAAACTCGCCGTGCTCATCCTGGCCAGTGCAGGACATACTGTGCTGCAGGCGATGACGGCGCGCGAGGGCGTCGCGCTCGCGATGAAGGAAAAGCCGGACATCGTGCTCATGGACATGCAGTTACCCGACATGGATGGCATGGAGGCGACGCGCGTCCTCAAGTCCACCCTCGAAACTGCTGCGATTCCCGTCATTGCCGTGACTGCCTCCGCCATGAAGGGGGACAAGGAACGCGTGCTGGAAGTGTGCGACCGGTACATCGAAAAACCGATCGATTACAAGAAACTGATCGCCGAAGTCGCCGATATCTGTCGCGCGCCGGGCGGTTGAACGCATCCCGTCCTCCATCGACGGTACCCATGTTTCAATCTGCAGGTTGATTGTTTCTGTTTTGGGAATAGTCTTTTGCGACTTTGCTGCTTTTTTGTGTGAATCGAAGTGTATAGACTGTGCTTCATCGATGAGCGCACCAGATCAACAGGCAGTGCGGCTCACCGAGCCGGGAACTGTCCCGCACTCATCCACCTTTCTTTCGAATGGAGCACAACATGAACGCAAAGAACATCATCGCCGCCGCAGCCATCTTCGCCGCTACCGGATCCGCTTTCGCACAGGGCAACAGCGAATTCGTGGAATTCACCAACTTCGTGTCGAGCAAGTCGCGCGCCGAAGTGAAGGCTGAAATCGCCCAGGCCTCCGCCTCGCCCGAGTTCGTGGAGTACGCCAATGTTGCATCGACGTCGCCCCGTGCACGCGTCATTGCCGACACCCGGGCGGCGTACGACCAGGGCTTGCTGGGTCATGCGCCGGAGTTCGTCGAGCATGTCAATGTCGTGTCCAGCCGCAGCCGTGCGGAAGTCCGTGACGAGGTCCTGCAGGCAGCCAAGCCGTCCCGCACCAGCGTTGGCGGCTAAAACGCTGAAACTTTGACGCCGAGTGCATCGTCAAGAAGACAAAGCCGCCAACGGGCGGCTTTGTTTTGCCGACGTTGACCTGCGCTCGTGTTCGTGTCTATCCACTTCGGGTCAAGCCGCGGCTCTGGTGGTCCGGGTACGCACGTTCGACAGGTAGATGTTGTCGCGCACAATCGGCCGCCCTTCGCGAACGGCGGTCACCCATTCCTGCGTATGAATGACTGCGGCAAAGCTGGAATGGAACACAGTGCTGAATACACGATGAATCTCTTCGGCGCTGGCCTTGCCCGCGGCGTTTTCATAAGGAAGTGCACCAGTTGCATCCGCCAGGAACTCGACCGTCAATCCATCATGCGAGGCATGGTAGATCGTGGATGCGTCGCAGTTGTGCGTCATGTACCCGGCGATGGTCGACTCATTGCGCTTCGAAATGCATGCACTCCGTCTCCACCGCCTCCCTGATGATCTCGGCAAGCCGCCGCGTGCCCGGTCCTGCACTGTCCGGATCGGCGAGCACGAGGTAAAGCTGCGTAAAGCGTTCGCCGCCGTCTCCCATCGGCAAGGGTTTGAGCGTTCCGTCCTGTAACTCCCTCAGGATTTTCTCTTCCGGATACCACGCAAAACCGAAGCCCCGGCGCGCCGCCTCGATCGAGGTCGCGGCATGGCTGACCGTCCAGCGCTGCGTCACATCGAGCGAGGTCTTGGTGTCGCGTCGCGTGCCCGATTCGCGGATCACCAGATGGCGATGATGGCGCAAGTCCTCCATCGTGACATTGCGCCCGAGGTGATGCAGCGGATGCGAGGGACTGGCCACCGGGATGAAACGCGGCCGCATGAGCGGGATGCCGAGGAATCCCGGCGGCACCATGTTCGAAATGGCAAGGTCCGCCGCGCCTGTCAGCAGTGCCTCCGACGTGCCGGCCAGCACCGATTCGATGAGCTCGATGCGCGTGTGCGGACTTTCCTTGCCCAATTTGTCGAGGCAGTCGAGCAGTAGCCAGGTCGGGAAAATGATTTCCGCCGCAATCCTGATTTCCGCTTCCCACCCGGCGGACAGGCGCCGTGCGGCGCGTTCGAGCGCGCTTGATTCATCGAGCAGGGCGCGCGCGCGCCTGTACAGGAACTGGCCGGTCGGCGTGAGGATGGCCTTGCGCCCCTGGATCTCGAAGGCTTTCACCCCGAGCAGGGACTCGATTTTCTGCACGGCATAAGTCACGGACGACTGGCTCTTGTGCAACACCTCAGCCGCCTGGGCGTAGCCGCCGGTGTCCACAACCGCAATCAGGGTGCGCCATTGCTCCAGCGTGATGTACTGATTTTCCATTTATCAGATGAATAGATAGATTGACGCTAATTATTCTACTTTTTTATCGGTTCATTCAATAGTTAAATACGCATACCAACTTCACAAAAGGAGAAATCGATGAAAACCCTGCTCCAACTGAATTCCAGCCTGTTCACCGGCAACGGCCAATCCACCCGTCTGTCCAACGAGTTCGTCGCCGCCTGGCGCGATGCCAACCCGGATGGCAAGGTCATCACCCGCGACCTCGCCGCCAATCCGGTGCCGCACCTCGACGGCCAGCGTTTCGGCGCTTTCCTGGCCAAGCCCGAAGAACGGACTGCTCAGCAGCAGGCAGTGGTTGATTTTTCCGATGCGCTGATCGATGAACTGCGCAATGCCGACGTCATCGCCCTCGGCCTGCCGATGTACAACTTCGGCATTCCGTCGACGCTGAAGGCTTACTTCGACCACATTGCCCGTGCCGGCGTGACCTTCCGTTACACCGAGAACGGTGCTGTGGGATTGCTGACCGGGAAGAAGGTCTATGTCTTTGCAGCGCGCGGCGGCATCTACCAGGGTACGCCTGCTGACACGCAGACCGCCTATGTGCGCGATTTCCTGGCCTTCATCGGTCTGTCCGACGTCGAATTCGTCTATGCCGAAGGCCTGGCGATGGGCGAGGAAAGCAAGCAGGCCGGCCTGGCCAAGGCGGAAAACGTGATTCGCCAGCTGGCAGCCCCGCTGCGTCAAGCTGCGTGAGCGACATCCGGCAAGCAAAGCGTCCGTAGTACACAATGAAGGCTGCACGCAGCCACTAACTGGAAGAACTGCCATGACCACAACGACCGTCACCACCCGCACGCTCCAACGCGTGATTGAAGGCCTCGCCACCTCCGACGGCGCCGGCGTCAAGCTGCGCCGCAGCCTCGGGCAGGGGCAGGGCAGCCGTCTCGACCCGTTCCTGATGCTGGACGAGTTTTCCTCGGACAATCCGGGCGACTACATCGCCGGATTCCCGCCGCATCCGCACCGGGGTTTCGAAACTGTGACCTACATGCTCGATGGCCACATGCGCCATGAGGATCACCTCGGCAATGTCGGCGAACTGAAGAACGGCGGCGTGCAATGGATGACGGCCGGCCGCGGCATCGTGCACTCGGAGATGCCGCAGCAGGAAGAGGGCCGCATGCGCGGCTTCCAGTTGTGGATCAACCTGCCGGCGAAGGAAAAGATGAAGCCCGCCGGGTACCGGGACATTCCGCCCGCGGAGATTCCTGTCGCGAAGCTGCCGGACGGTGGCACGGCGAAAGTCATTGCCGGCGCATTGCGCATCGACGGCAATGATGTCGCGGGACCGATCCAGGGCTTGAGCACCGAGCCGCTGTATGTGGACGTAATGTTGCCCGCGGGCGGCGTGTTTTCGCATCCGCTTGCCAACCACCTGAATGCCATCATCTACGTGTATGAAGGCAGTGTGAAGATCGGCGGCACGGACGCACCGCGTCCGCTGAAGTCACAGAGTGCCGGGTTCCTGTCGCCCGGCGACCAGGTGGACGTGCGTGCGGATGCCGGCGGCGCGCGTTTCCTGTTGCTGGCCGGGCGTCCGCTGAAGGAGCCGATCGTGCAGTACGGACCGTTCGTGATGAACACCGTCGAGGAAATCGAGCAGGCCATCGCGGACTTTCAGAGCGGCAAATTCACGCAAGCGGCGGCTTGAGCGGATAATGGGCAGATCCAATTGAAAGGAGACTGCCCATGACGTTCGCACGCATCAAACCGCACACCAAGGATCTCGGCAGCGGCTTCATGGTCCGCCGGCTGCTGCCGAGCCATCCGCACAAGATGGTCGGCCCCTTCATTTTCTTCGACCATATGGGGCCGGTGGATTTCGCACCGGGCGATGGTCTCGACGTGCGTCCGCATCCCCACATCGGCCTGGCGACGGTCACCTACCTGATCGAGGGCGCGATCCTGCATCGGGACTCGTTGGGAACGGTGCAGGAAATCCACCCGGGCGACGTGAACTGGATGACGGCCGGCGACGGGATCGCACACTCCGAACGCTCTCCCGACGCAATCCGCCGCTCCGGTGGCGCCCTCGAAGGCATCCAGATCTGGATCGCGTTGCCGAAAGAGCATGAAAAAGTAGAGCCTTCCTTCGAACATCATCCCGCTGCCACCTTGCCAATGATTGCCGCGGACGGGCTCAACCTGCGCCTGATTGCCGGCAGCGCATTCGGCATGACCTCGCCCGTCACGACCTTTTCCCCCATGTTCTATGCGGCGCTGGAGGTGGAGCAGGGCGTCATTTTCGAATTCCCGAGCGAGTATCCGCAGCGCGGTATCTACCTCGCCGAAGGGTCGATCGCCATCGATGGCGCACTGCTTGAAGAAAGGCACATGGCCGTGCCGAGCAACGCCCAAACCCTTACAATAGAGGCAAAAACGCGGGCGCGCGTCATGCTGCTCGGCGGTGAACCGATCGACGGCGACCGCTATATCTGGTGGAATTTCGTTGCGAGCAGCAAAGAGGCGATCCAGGAAGCCAAGGAACGGTGGCGCGCGCAGGGATTCGGCAAGGTGCCGGATGAGACCGAATGGATTCCCTTGCCGGATGAACCGAAGCCGGCAGAGTCTTTCAGCTAAAATCCATGCCTTGCTTCAACTGGGACGATTCATAATGAACAACACCGGAGACCACAACACGGCTGCAGCCGGCTCCGACAAGATTTTCGAGCACGTCGCCACGTCGATTCTGCCGACGAAACATGGCGAATTCCGTATCCACGTCTACAAGCCGCTCGGCGAATCGGTCGAGCATGTCGCGATCGTCAAGGGAGAGCTCAAGGGGCAGGAAAAGGTATTGGTGCGTGTGCATTCCGAATGCCTGACCGGCGATGTGCTCGGTTCGCTGCGTTGCGATTGCGGCGAGCAGCTCGATGCCGCGTTGGCCAAAATATCCACCGAAGGGATGGGTGTCGTCGTCTACCTGCGCGGGCATGAGGGGCGTGGCATCGGCCTGGCGAACAAGATCCGCGCCTACCAGTTGCAGGACCAGGGGCAGGACACGGTCGAGGCAAATCTCGCGCTCGGCCTGCCGGTCGATAACCGCGACTATCAGGTGGCGGCGCAGATCCTTGACGACCTGGGCGTTCGCTCCGTGCGCCTGATGACCAACAATCCGAAGAAGGTGAAGAAGCTCGCGGATTACGGTATCCAGGTTGACGAGCGCATTCCGGTCCTGACCGCGCATACGCCGCACAACATCGGTTACCTGCGCACCAAGCAGCAGAAGCTCGGGCATATGCTCGATTTCGAACAGGAGTAATCATTCTCCTTCCCCTTCTCCTGTTCGCGGGGAAGGGGCGCAGGTAATCCAACACTTCCGATCGCAGCATGTTTCCCCTGAAACGAACCTTACTCGCCATCCTTACCTTGTCGGCGGTTGTCGGCGCGCGCGCCGCCGAGCCCATCAGACTCGGCATGATCGAAGGCCTCTCAGGCTCCTTCGCCAACGCCGGCAACGCCGTCGTCCGCAACATCCAGCTCGCCATTGAAAACGTCAACGCGCGCGGCGGCGTGAAACTGCCCGAAGGCGCGCGTCCACTGGCGCTTGCCACTTACGACAGCAAGCAGGGCGTGGAGGAAGCATTGATCGGCCTGCGTCACATGGCCGATCAACGTATCGGCTTCGTCCTGCAGGGCAACAGCTCGGCGGTGGCATCGGCGCTTATCGACGGCATTGAAAAGCACAACCAGCGCACTCCGAACCAGCGCATGCTGTTCCTGAACTATTCCGCTGTCGATCCGGCCCTGACCAACGAAAAGTGCAGTTTCTGGCACTTCCGCTTCGACGCCAACGCCGACATGCGCATGCACGCGCTGACCGATGTAATCAAGGGAGACACGAGCGCCAAGCGCGTCTACCTGATCGGCCAGGACTACAGCTTCGGCCAGCAACTGGCGCGTTCGGCCCGCGCGCAATTGGGCAAGAAACGTCCCGACATCGGCATCGTCGGCGACGAGCTGCATCCGATCGGCAAGATCAAGGACTTCACGCCCTACATTGTGAAGATCAAGGCCAGCGGCGCCGATACGGTCATCACCGGAAACTGGGGCAACGACCTGACGCTGCTCGTGAAGGCCGCGAAAGAGGGCGGCCTGAACGCGAAGTTCTATACCTTCTACGGAAACGGGCTGGGGGCGCCGGCCGCGATCGGCGAGGCCGGCGTGGGACGTGTGCGTGCGGTGGCGGAATGGCACCCGAACACAGGGCAGGGCAGCAAGAATGCCGCCAGCGACGATTTCTACAAGACCTTCCGCAAGCGTTATCCAGCGCCTGAGGATGACTACGTGCACCTGCGTATGCACCTGATGATCGACATGCTGGTTACCGCCATCGAGAAAGCGAAGTCTACCGAGGCCGCCGCCGTCGCCAAGGCATTGGAAGGCGCGCGCTTCAAGAACGACTTCCACGAAGCGGTCATGCGGGCAGACGACCACCAGTTGCTGCAACCCCTCTACGTCTCGGTGATGCGCAAGGTGGCCGACGGCTCGGTGCGCTTCGACAATGAAGGCAGCGGTTACGGCTTCAAGACCGAACGCTACCTGTCACTGGCCGAGTCGACCTTGCCGACCACCTGCAGGATGAAGCGCGTCGACTGAGCCGTTCAGTTCGGCCGGGCCGGGATTGCCAGTCCTCGCGCAACTGCAGGCCGCGCGACGAACTGTTCCAGCACGCGCGCGACGTTCGGAAAGCTGTCGAACCCGACCAGCTCCCCCGCGCCATAGAAGCCGACCAGGTTGCGGATCCACGGGAAGGTCGCAATATCGGCGATCGTATAGGCGTCGCCCATGATCCACTGGCGTCCGTCGAGACGGCGTTCAAGCACGCCGAGCAGACGACGGGACTCCGCCACATAGCGGTCGCGCGGCCGCTTGTCTTCGTATTCGCGGCCCGCGAACTTGTGGAAGAAACCGAGCTGGCCGAACATCGGCCCGATTCCCCCCATCTGGAACATCACCCACTGGATCGTTTCGTAGCGCTCCGCCGCGTCCAGGGGCAGGAACTGGCCAGTCTTTTCCGCAAGGTAGACAAGGATCGCGCCCGACTCGAACAATGCCAGCGGCTTGCCGCCCGGACCTGAGGGATCGATGATGGCGGGAATCTTGTTGTTCGGATTGAGCGACAGGAATTCCGGCGACATCTGGTCGTTGGTGTCGAAGCTGACGAGATGCGGCTCGTAGGGCACGCCGGTCTCTTCGAGCATGATGGACACCTTCACGCCGTTGGGTGTCGGAAGGGAATAGAGCTGGAGACGGTCAGGATGGCGCGGGGGCCACTTGTTTGTGACGGGAAATGCAGAAAGGTCGGTCATGCAGGCTCCGTGAATATCGCTAAAGGCAATTGATCGGCAGTCAAGCCAATCAATATAAACACTTCGCGATTTCGCTGCAGGACGACCTGTAAACGGTCAGGCGACCACGGGAAGGCCGCGGCACTCGAACTGCTTCCTGACCCTGTCGATCAGGGCCGGGGTCGGCGCAGGCGTATCGCCGAGGCGGTACTTGCGGCCCAGTTCCTTCCATTTGTTCTCGCCCATCTTGTGGAAGGGCAGGATTTCGACGCGCTGGACATTCTTCAGGGTCGCCACGAAGTCAGCCAGCGCCTCGATGTCGAGCAGGTCATCGGTATGGCCGGGCACCAGCACATGGCGTATCCACACCGGCTTGCCCATGCGATCGAGACGGCGTGCAAAGTCGAGCGTGGGCTGGAGGGCGATGCCGGTCAAAGCGAAGTGCTTGACCGGATCGATATGCTTGATGTCCAGCAGCACGAGGTCCACCGGGTCGAACCACGCATCAGGCAGGCTGGCGGCGAGGGCGCCGTTCGTGTCGAGGGCGGTGTGCAGGCCGAAGCGCTGCTTGACCTGCCTGAAGACTGCGCCAACGAAGTCCGGTTGCATCAGCGGCTCACCGCCGCTGACGGTTAGGCCGCCGGCGCGGCGATAGAAGGCGGCATAACTCCCGATATCCTTGACGGCGTCCTCTGCCGTCTTCTGCTGGCCGTCGCGCATCGTCCAGCTGTCGGGGTTGTGGCAGTACAGGCAACGCATCCTGCATCCGGCCGTGAAGAGCACATAGCGCAGACCCGGGCCGTCAGCGGCACCGAAGGTTTCGACAGCGTGGACGTATCCCGCCATTGGTGCGGCGGCGGGGCGGATCAGGATGCTATGGAGCGGTGAATCGCCCATGACGCTCAGGCCCGTTCGTGGAAGGTGCGGCTCAGCACGTCCTCCTGCTGCTTGCGGGTGAGGCGGTGGAACAGCACGCAATAGCCGGACACGCGCACACACAGGTTCGGATACTTGTCGGCGCCATGTTCCATGGCGTCCAGCAGCGTCTCGCGCGTCATCACGTTGACGTTCAGGTGGTAGCCGCCTTGCTCGACGAAGCCGTCGATGAAGCCGCAGAGGTTGCCGATCCGGTCACCAGGCGTCCTGCCCAGCGAGGACGGCACCATCGAGAAGGTCCATGATACGCCGTCGCCGCAGTCGTCGAAGGGGATCTTGGCGACGCTGAAACCTGCCGCAACGTAGCCGTTCCTGTCCTGGCCGTTCGAGGGATTTGCACCCGGCGCGAAGGGCATGCCTGCACGACGTCCACCCGGGCCGGCGCAGTCGGGGCCATTGCCGGTTGCGCTGCCGTAGACCACGTTGGAGGTGATCGTCAACGCACTCTGCGTGATGATCGCATCCTTGTATGCACGGTGCTGGCGCAATTTAGCCATGAAGGTACGCGCCGCCCACACTGCCAGTTCGTCGGCACGGTCGTCGTTATTGCCATAGCACGGGAAATCGTCGCCTTCGTTAACGAAATCGACGGCCAGGCCAGCTTCGTTGCGAATGACGCGGATGCGGCCATAGCGGATGGCGCTGAGCGAATCTGCCACATGGCTCAGGCCCGCAATGCCGCACGCCAGGGTCTTGTGGTGCTCGGTATCCAGCAATGCAAACTGCAGCGCCTCGTAGGCGTACTTGTCGTGCATGTAGTGGATGGTGTTCAGGGCCTTGATGTAAATCTTCGCCGTGTACCCCATCATGGTTTCGAAGCGTGCCTTGACCTCGTCGAAGTCGAGGTAGTCACCGGTGATCGGCTCCAGCCCCTGTGCGACGTGTTCACCTGTGACTTCATCCCGGCCGCCGTTGATTGCGTAGAGCAGGGTCTTCAGCAGGTTGCAGCGCGCGCCGAAGAATTGCATCGACTTGCCGTTGGCCATGGGCGAGACGCAGCAGGAAATGCACGCGTCGTCACCATGTACCGGGCGGATCGCATCGTCCGATTCCACCTGGATGGCGCTGGTGTCGATCGCCACTTTCGAGGCGAAGTTTTTGAAGCCTTCAGGCAGCCGGGTCGACCAAAGCACGGTGAGGTTGGGCTCGGGCGAGTTGCCGAGGTTATACAGGCTTTGCAGCACGCGGAAGCAGGTCTTCGAGACCAGCGAGCGGCCATCGTTGCTCATGCCGGCGATGGACAGCGTCACCCATGTCGGGTCGCCGCTGAAGAGCTGGTCGAAGGACGGCGTGCGCAGGAAGCGGATTGCCCGGAACTTGATGACGAGGTGATCGATCAGCTCCTGGGCTTCGGCTTCAGTCAGGGTGCCTTCTTCCAGGTCGCGCTGGATGTAGATGTCGAGGAAGGTCGTGATGCGCCCGACCGAGGTCGCGGCGCCGTTCGACTGCTTGGCGGCCGCGAGATAGGCAAAGTACAGCCACTGCACCGCCTCCGTCGCGTTGCGCGCCGGGCGCGCGACGTCAAAGCCGTAGGACTCTGCCATTGCCTTCAGGTCCTTGAGCGCGCGAATCTGTTCGGACAGTTCTTCACGCGTGCGGATCACCTCGTCGCTGAATGCGACGTCGTCCAGGCGGTGCTTGTCCTCCTGCTTGGCAGTGATCAAGCGGTCCACGCCATACAGCGCGACACGGCGGAAACAGCCGACGAGGCGACCGCGGCCGTAGGCGTCCGGCAGGCCGGTCAGCAGGCCGCCGTGGCGCGCGGAGAGCACATCGGCGGGATAGGCATCGAACACGCCGTTGTTGTGATCCTTGCGATATTTCTTGTAAATCTCTTCGATGCGCGGGTCGAGCGGCGGGAAACCGTATTCCTTCAATGACTGTTCGACCATATGCAGGCCGCCCTGGGGGAAGATGGCCCGGCGCAGCGGCGCATCGGTCTGGAGGCCGACCACGACTTCGTTGGCGCGGTCAATGTATGACGGCGCGTGCGCGGTGATCGACGCGACAACATCGGCGGACACCGAGTGGACCCCGCCATTGTCGCGCTCTTGCGCGAGCAGGCTGTTGAACACGTCCATCTGCCTGGTGGTGCGATCCGTCGGACCCGCGAGGAAGCTGTCGTCGCCGCGGTATTCCGTGTAGTTCTGCTGGATGAAATCGCGGACGGCTATCATGCCGCGCCAATCGTCGCCTCGGAAGCCGCGCCATGCATCGCGCTTTTCCTGTGACGACTTTTCAAGTTGTGCTGCCTTTTCGATTACTGCTGCTTCAACAACCGTGTTCATGGTGGGATCTCCTGAATGCGCCGGTTCGACACCCACTGCGGGATCGAGTTCCAGCAGGGCTATATCGCGAGGAGCGCATGCCGTTACAATAGTCGCAATGGGCCGCGCGCCTGGCGGCCGCCTTCACTCACCAGGAGTAGCAAGTTGCTTAGCCCCAATCACATCACCGCCGAACGTTTCGACGACGCTGTCGACGCGCTGCGGCGCGTTCGCGAGATTTACGATTCCAGCATTACGCACCTGCGCAGCCATCTGCAGCGCTTCGTCAATGGCGAGCAGCTGCCTTCGCGCGTGCGGGCGTGCTATCCCTATGTGCGGATCCAGACCGAGACCGTCGCACGCGCGGATTCGCGCCTGTCGTATGGCTTTGTCGCCGGACCGGGCATCTTCGAAACGACGCTCACGCGCCCCGACCTGTTCGAGAATTACTACACCGAGCAGCTCCGGCTCCTGCTGAAGAACCACAGCCAGAACCAGGAAGTGCAGCTGGAAGTTGGCGTGAGCACGCAACCGATCCCGATCCACTTCTCCTTTGCGCAGGACGACCATATCGAAGGCAGCATGACTGCCGAACGTCGCCTTGCCTTGCGCGATCTGTTCGACTTGCCGGACCTTGGGGCAATGGACGACGGCATTGCGAACGGCACCCACGAGCCGGCTCCCGGCGAAGCGCAGCCGCTGTCGCTGTTCACGGCGCCGCGCGTGGACTATTCGCTGCACCGCCTGCGGCATTACACAGGAACGGCGCCGGAGCATTTCCAGAACTACGTTTTGTTCACGAACTACCAGTTCTACATCGATGAGTTCGTCCGTCTCGGGCACGAGATCATGAACCGCGTTCCCGACCCGGATGTGCCGGCGGACGAGGACCACTACATCGCGTTCGTCGAGCCTGGCAACGTGATCACGCGGCGCGTGGGGGAGGCGGTGCAGGAAGGCGACGACCTCGGCAAGATGCCGCCGCGACTGCCGCAAATGCCGGGGTACCACCTGATTCGCGCCGATGGCAGCGGTATCACGATGGTCAACATCGGCGTCGGGCCCGCGAACGCGAAGACCATTACCGACCACATTGCGGTGTTGCGTCCGCACGCATGGATGATGCTCGGTCACTGCGCGGGACTGCGCAATACACAGCAGCTCGGCGACTACGTGCTGGCGCATGGTTATGTACGTGAGGATCACGTACTGGATGAAGACTTGCCCCTCTGGGTGCCGATCCCGCCGCTGGCCGAAGTGCAGGTGGCACTTGAGTCGGCGGTGGCGGAGGTCACGAAGCTGAAGGGCTACGACCTCAAGCGCGTGATGCGCACGGGTACGGTGGCCAGCACCGACAACCGCAACTGGGAGCTGCTTCCGCAACGTACGCCGGAACGCCGCTTCAGCCAGAGCCGCGCTATCGCACTGGATATGGAGAGCGCAACCATCGCTGCCAACGGCTTCCGATTCCGTGTTCCATACGGGACCTTGCTGTGCGTGAGCGACAAGCCGCTGCACGGGGAGATCAAGCTGCCCGGCATGGCGAACCAGTTCTATCGGGAGCGCGTGGACCAGCATCTGCGCATCGGTATCCGCGCGGTCGAGCTGCTGCGGCGCAAGGGAGTGGACAAGCTGCACAGCCGGAAGCTGCGCAGCTTCGCGGAGGTGGCGTTCCTCTAGCAGTTATCAGGCTGAATGGATGCGGAGGGGGCGGGGCGCACCCCGCCATTTATCTGGATGAGCTGCTAACTGACTTTCAGACGTAAGACCGTAATCCTGTCGCAGCGCCCTTCGATGGCGAGCGCACCGACATAATCCTTCGCAACGGGCAGGTCTACCGTCGTCCAGTCTTCGCATACAGTACGCGGCGGCGGCAGGCGCAGCCAGTCTGAGGGTCGCCTGTCGCATTCAACCGCGTAAGCGCGCAGCGGCAAGGCGACGCCCATGCCAGTGGCCTTTGATATGGCTTCCTTGCGGCTCCAGCAACGTATCGTGGCCACTTTTCCGTCCGGCATGCGCCGCAGGGCGGCAATCTCGTCGGGGTGGAGTCCGGCGGCGAGGTCGTGATATTCCTGTGGCCCGTTCGTCAATTCGATATCGATACCCACGCGCGGGAACGTCGACACCGCGACCCATACCTGGCTGCCCGCATGGCTGACGTTGCAACCGACCTTGCATCCGGGGAGGTCTGGTTTGCCCCAGGTGTTGCTGCGGATGATCTGTGTCGGATCCATGCCGCCGTAATGTGCGGCAGCGCGGCGCAGCATCGTCCGCCCCAGCAGGTTGCGGATGCTGTCTTCCTGGCGGGGGAATCGGGCTGCGCGAGCATGTTCGTCCTGCAGGGTGTTTTTCAGGGCGAAGGAGTGCAGCGCCGTCTGGTGGCGCCAGTCGAAAGAAAGACCGATGCAGAGGGCACTGCCTTCGGCCAGTTCAGGATAGTCGAGATCGAGCGGGGATTCGGCATCGACCTTCAGGTCAATCGGAGCGCTTGTGAGCGGTGAGGCAGCAGACATCGTTGTATTTGGATCGCATTGTCACAAGGCAATGATAAGCCAGAATCACGCTCGTCGCGTACCCCGCCGCGAGGACATTCGTGGTGCGCTGCCGCATTTGTCGCATCAGATCGCCATATAGCGTCCCGGCTTGTGGTTCACCGCGAGCGTCAGGTTCAGCATCGCCGCGCCGAGGAGGGAAATTGCCACCGACGTCATGGAAATCATCGGGATCGAGAGCATGAGGATGGTGGCATCGAGCCCCAGTTGTACGAGACCTGCACGCAGGCCGTAACGTTCCTGCAGATAGAGCACGAGCACGTTGATGCCGCCGAGGCTGGCGCGGTGGCGGAACAGCACGAGCAGGCCGACGCCGCACAACAGGCCGCCCATGACCGCGCCGTATAGCGGGTTGAGCGCCTCCATCGAGAACACTGCCGGCAGCAGCTCTGAAAACGCCGACAGCAGGCCTACTGCCGTGAAGGTCTTCAGCGTGAACTTCCATCCCATCTTTTTCACCGCAAGGAAATAGAAGGGCACATTGATCGCGAAGAAGAGCTTGCCGAAGCTCATGCCGGTGAAGTAGTGCAGGAGGAAGGCAATGCCGACCGTGCCTCCGGTGATGAGGTGGGCCTTGCCCAGCAGGGCCACGCCGAGGGACACGAGCAGCGTGCCGGTCAACAGCGCCTGCATGTCGTCGAACAGCGTGTGCTGCTGCAGGCGAGTGGTCTGTCCCGACTCGCGGTCATGCTGGTCGATCATGGCGGGCAGGGTTTGCGGTGCTGCGCCACTCAGGGACGCTGCTGTTTGTCGATTGGTCATGGAATCGGGGCGGGACCGCAACATCTTTTGAATGCCGGATCGATCACAAAGGTTATTGTCGGCGCAAGCTTAATCCACTCGCACCGCGAATTTTATTGACATCGATCAAGAATTTCGAAGCGGGCGTGGCTCGAAGCGCATGCAGCAAATTTATAACTTCGGATGAGAAGCATTCATTTGAATGATTGTTCGGGGCCAATTACCATTTTCCGCAGATTGATTGGTGCGCAGGAACGCATTCCAACGATCCGTCGATTTCATCATTTTTCAGAAAGCACCCATGGATTTCGAGTTTTCGCCGCGCGTCCAGCAGCTCAAGAGGCAGCTGCAGGACTTCATGGACAACTATGTGGTGCCGAACCTGCCACTCTGGCGCGAGGAGATCGGCGACGGCCTGCAGCATCCGCAGTGCATGGAGGACCTGAAGGCGATCGCGAAATCGGAGGGGCTGTGGAACCTGTTCCTTCCCGCGCTCGAAAAGGAGCATGGCGGCCAGGGACTCACCAATCTCGAGTACGCGCCGCTCGCGGAAATCATGGGGCGCGTGCACTGGGCATCGGAGGCCTTCAACTGCAGCGCACCCGACGCCGGCAACATGGAGCTGCTGCACATGTTCGGCAGCGAAGCGCAGCGCGAACGCTGGCTCAAGCCGCTGCTCAACGGCAGCATCCGATCCTGCTTCGCGATGAGCGAGCCGGACGTCGCTTCGTCCGATGCGACCAATATCCAGCTGTCGATTCGACGTGACGGTGACGAGTATGTGATCAATGGTCGCAAGTGGTTCATCTCCGGCGCCGCGCATCCGCTCTGCCGCTTCGCCATCGTGATGGGCGTGACCGATGGGAATGCGGAAGTGCATCGCCGACAGAGCATGATAATCGTGCCTTTCGACACGCCCGGCCTCAAGGTCGTGCGTAACATCCCGGTGATGAATCACAGCTTCCCCGGCGGGCATTGCGAAATGGTGTTCCGGGATGTCCGCGTTCCGTTTGGCAATCTCATCCATGAGGAAGGCGCCGGCTTTGCCATCGCACAGGCGCGCCTGGGTCCGGGACGCATCCATCATTGCATGCGTTCGATCGGGCAGGCCGAACTCGCGCTCGAGCTCATGTGCGAACGCGCGGCAGATCGCCGCACCTTCGGCCGCTACCTGCACCAGCACGCCAATGTGGCGGAATGGATTGCGCTGTCGCGCCTGGAGATCGAGCAGGCGCGCCTGCTGGTTCTCAAGGCGGCGTGGATGATCGACCAGTATGGTTCCAAGGGGGCGGCGCGCGAAATCGCGATGATCAAGGCCATCGTTCCGCGGCTGCACACGACGATCTGCGACCGCGCGATGCAGGTCTTCGGCGCGATGGGCCTCAGCCCGGACACGCCGCTGGCGGAATTGTGGACCTGGGGAAGGGTGCTGCGTATCGCGGATGGTCCGGACGAAGTACACCTGCGCACCGTGGCGCGGCAGGAGATGGAGGCGGCGGCGGAGCGGCGCGGCGCGACTTTGCCCTACCTGAATACGCCGGAATTCGTTTGACACTAGAATGAATGGCTCGTAGGCCTCATTCGGTGTCATGACCCATCCCAGTCCAGAACAGTCCGGCGTCACGGGCATCCCGTCGCTCTCCGTGCCCCTGTTGTCGCTTGCGGCCTTCGGCAGCGGCATCTCGCTGCGCGTTACCGATCCGATGCTGCCCCAACTGGCCCAGGAGTTTTCCGTTTCGCTGGGTGATGCCTCCAACGTCATCACGGTGTTCTCGATTGCCTACGGACTCTCCCAGCTGTTCTTCGGACCGGTCGGCGACCGTTATGGCAAGTATCTTGTCGTTGCCTTCGCCACGCTTGCGTGCGCCGTCACATCACTGTTCTGCGCGCTGGCGCCCGGCTTTGTTCCCCTGCTGGCTGCACGGCTGGCCGCCGGTGCGACCGCGGCCGCCATCATCCCGCTATCCATGGCGTGGATCGGCGATGTCATCCCTTACCACCAGCGCCAGCCGGTGCTGGCGCGTTTCCTGATCGGCCAGATTCTGGGACTGGCAACAGGCGTCCTGATCGGCGGGCTGGCAGCGGATGCAGGGAACTGGCGCTTGCCGTTTTTCTTCGTGACGGTTGTCTTCCTGACGGTGAGTCTCGCCCTGTTTACCCTGAATCGCCGATTGCCTGCGGGGGCGCGCACCGTGCGACGTGCGGAAGGCGCCTCGGTTGCGCGCATGGTCGGCGAGTTTCGCCATATCCTCTCGCTGCCCTGGGCGCGTAAGGTGCTGCTCACGGTCTTTCTGGAGGGGGCGTTCCTGTACGGCGCGTTTGCCTTCATTGCCTCACACATGCACCACACCTACGGCATGTCACTGACGTCCTCCGGGGCGCTGGTGATGCTGTTCGGTCTGGGCGGATTCGTGTTCGCGGTGGCGTCGGCCACGCTGGTGCGCCGGCTGGGCGAAGTCGGCCTGTCCCTGTGGGGCGGCGTGTTCGTCGCGCTCGCGCTGCTTGCGACCGGACTCGCTCCCGTCTGGTGGTGGGCGATTGGCGGTTGTTTCGGCGCCGGTCTCGGGTTTTATATGTTGCACAACACGTTGCAGATCAATGCGACGCAGATGGCGCCGGAGCGGCGCGGGGCTGCCGTGTCGGCGTTCGCCTCGTGTTTCTTCCTCGGCCAGTCGGTCGGCGTGGGGATAGCCGGCATGCTGGTCGGTCGACTTGGCACGTCGAACGTGATGCTGATCGGGGCTGCCGGCGTGCTGGCGGTTGCGGTTCGTTTCAGTCAGAAATTGAAGGCGCGCCCGGCGCGCCAATAAGAAAACTCAAGGAGACAGACGCATGAATGACACGCCACGCCCCCTGTGGACGCCCAGTCCTGCTCGCATTTCGGCGAGCCGCATGAACGATTACATGCGCTGGCTTGCTCGCGAGAAGAACGTCAATGTCGATAGCTATGACGCACTGTGGCAATGGTCGGTAGATGAACTGCCGGCGTTCTGGGAATCGATCTGGCAGTACTTCGATATCCGGAGCAGTTCGCCCTATACCCAGGTTGTGGACGGGATGAAGATGCCCGGCGCGAAATGGTTCGAAGGCAGCCGAATCAACATCACCGAGCAGGTCTTCCGCTTCCATTGCAATGAAGCGGACGGCGAACGGCCAGCGGTCATCGGCAAATCCGAACTGCGGCCAACGGTCGAGCTGTCATGGAACGCGCTCCGTCAGCAGGTCGCTTCCGTTGCCAACGCGTTGCGCGGCATGGGCGTCCAGCCGGGCGACCGTGTTGTCTCCTATCTGCCGAACATTCCCGAAACCGTGGTGGCGTTTTATGCCTGTGCCAGCATTGGCGCGATCTGGTCCAGCTGCTCGCCCGACATGGGGACGCCGAGCGTGCTCGACCGCTTCGGGCAGATCGCGCCGAAAGTCCTGCTGGCTGTCGACGGCTATCGCTACGGCGGCAAGGATTTCGACCGGTTGGACGTGGTGCAGGGGCTGGTCAAGGCCTTGCCCAGCCTCGAGCATGTGGTGTTGCTGCCTTACCTCGATAAGGATGCGCGGTTGGAAGGGGCGCATACCTGGCAGAAACTGCTGCGGCATGACACCGCGATGCGCTTCGAACAGTTGCCGTTCGATCATCCGCTGTGGGTCGTGTATTCATCCGGGACGACGGGCATGCCGAAACCGATCGTGCACGGCCAGGGAGGCGTGCTGATCGAGAGCCTGAAAGGACACGGTCTGCAAACCGGACTCGGGGAGCAGGACAGGTTCATGTGGTATTCGACGACCGGATGGATCATGTGGAATTCGCAGGTGACCGGCCTGCTGCTGGGCGCCACAATCGCGATTGTCGACGGCAATCCCGGTTACCCCGACCTCGGCATGCTCTGGAAATTTGCAGAAGAAGCGGACCTCACCGTATTCGGCGCCGGCGCCGCGTATTTCGCCAACTGCATGAAAGCGGGGATCGAACCGCGCAAGCTGGCGAAGCTGGATCGCCTGCATACGGTCGGTTCGACCGGCTCGCCGCTGCCTGCGGAAGCATTCACGTGGATCTACGAGCAGCTCGGACCGGATATCCTGCTCGCGTCGATCAGCGGCGGCACCGATATCGCCGCGGCCTTCGTCGGCGCCTGCCCGATCCTTCCCCTTTACGCGGGAGAAATGCAGTGCCGTTGCCTTGGCATTGCGGTGTACGCCATGGACGAGGCCGGCCGTCCGCTCGACGACGAGGTCGGCGAACTCGTCGTGACGAAGCCCATGCCCTCGATGCCGCTGTACTTCTGGAACGATCCCCAGGGGCTGCGCTACCACGACAGCTACTTCGACATGTATCCCGGCTGGTGGCGGCATGGCGACTGGCTGCGCATCACGCCGCGCGGCGGTGCCATCATCTACGGACGCTCCGATACCACCATCAACCGTCACGGCATCCGCATGGGCACGAGCGAAATCTACCGCGTTGTCGAAGCAATGCCGGAAATTCTCGACAGCCTGGTGGTCGACCTGGAATACCTCGGACGGGAATCCTACATGCCGTTGTTCGTAGTCCTGCGGCCGGGCGTGGCGCTCGACGACGCGCTGAAGGCGCAGATTGCCGATGGTATCCGCACGGCGCTGTCCGCACGGCATGTGCCGAACGAAGTGTTCGCGGTGGCGGAGATCCCACGCACGCTGACAGGCAAGAAGATGGAACTGCCGGTCAAGAAACTTTTGCTGGGCATGCGGGTCGATGAGGTAGCAAACCCGGATGCGATGAGTAATCCGGGCAGCCTAGGATTTTTCGTTGAATTCGCACGGCACAGGGAGGCGTGAAATGCAACAGGACCAGGACTGGCACACCGAAGCGTACAAGGGCATGGAGGTGCATGTGACGGCACTTCCGAAGGACGAACGGGGCAAGGCCTGGGACTATACCGTGCGCGTGACGCAGCCGGGAGACGATTCCTCATCCGAGGCTGAACTGACTGCCGAATCCGGTGACGACAGGGATTTTCCTACGGAAGAGGCCGCGGTCGAAGCCGGTTTCATGCGTGGCTACTCGATGGTCGATGCAATGTTCCAGTGACGCCGGCAGCGTCAGATCATTTCCAGCGGTTGCGGCGCGGTTGGTGGACGGAATGCCCGGTCGAGTTCGGCCAGGTCGGCCGGTGTCAGCACCAGGTCGAGCGCATCCCGGTTTTCCTCCACGTGCACTGCTTTTCCGGCCTTCGGGATCGCAATCACGCCTTGTTCCCGTAATACCCATGAAAGCGCGACCTGGGCCGGGGTAGCGTCGTACCGGGACGCGACCTGCCGCAGCACGGGGTGGCCCAGCACGCGGCCTCGTTCGATCGGGGAATACGCCATGACGGCGATGCCACGCTCCCTGCACCAGGGAAGCAGGTCGAATTCGATGCCGCGGCGCGTGAGGTTATAGAGGACCTGGTTCACCGCGACCTCGTCGCTGCCGGCCAGCGCCTCCAGTTCCCGCATATCCTCGACGTCAAAATTGCTCACGCCCCAATGCCGGATCTTGCCGTCGCGCTTGAGCGCCGCCAACGCTTCCAGCGTCTCCTCGAGCGGCACGCTGCCTCGCCAATGAAGGAGGTAGAGGTCGAGCCGGTCGGTGCGCAGGCGCTGCAGGCTGCGCTCGCAAGCCGCGACAGTGCCGCGCCGGCTGGCGTTCTGGGGGAGTACTTTGCTCACCAGGAAAACTTCGTCGCGCCGGCCGGCGATGGCTTCGCCGACAAGTTCTTCGGACGCGCCGTCGGCGTACATCTCGGCGGTGTCGATCAAGGCCATGCCGAGATCCAGCCCGTGTCGCAGGGCATCGATTTCGGCGCGGCGAACGCGGGGCTTTTCCGCCATGCACCAGGTGCCTTGGCCGAGGATCGGGACAGATTCGTCGTTTCCCAAGGTGAGAGTGCGCATGCAGTCTCCTTTCAGTGTTCCAGCATAGTCGCATCGGACTCCGGCGTAAGGGCCTTTGCATGACGCCGCAGGTATTTCAAGTCGGGATGGCGCTGTTCGATTCTGCACGCTTTCCGAATTGCAGGAATTGCATTCTCTTATTTGCAGGAATGGATGGACGGACGCCGTCTTAAACTTGATCCAAATTAAGATTTTAGCGGCGTTTCCGGGTGGCACATTCATTGCTTGGGCTCCTGTCTCACCTTGATTCAGGACAAGTAGTCCTGCCTGGATCAACACTCCCGGCCCCATCCCCGCCGAGAGACGACGCCGCAACGAAGGTGCAAAGCGGTGTCGTCGGAAGTCCTGCCGACGCAAGGTCCGGCATCACGCAGCGCCACTTCGACAATCACTCTGGGAGCAGAACAAATGACATACCTCACATGGTCAAACGAACTCGCCGTGGGCAACAGCTTTATCGATGGCGATCACCAGAAACTCATCGACATGGTGAACCGGCTTCACGCACTTATGTCGGAGGGAAAGGGCAAGGACGTGCTGGACAAAGTGCTCCATAACCTGATCACGTACACGCAGGAGCATTTCCGCCGTGAAGAAGACCTGATGCGCAAGATGGGCTATCCCGGACTCGAAGAGCACAAGGCCGAGCATGAAAAGCTGCTCCTGCAAGTCCTCGAACTCCAGAAAAAATTCCAGAGCGGTGCGGCGACCCTGTCGATCCAGGTGCTCCACTTCCTGCGTGACTGGCTGATCAACCACATTGGCAAGTCAGACAAGGAACTGGCGCTCGCAACGCACGGCGTCGCGCATTAAAGAAAAACCGGCCGCCGCAGCGCGGCCGCTTCAGAGGGGTGTTGCCTGCTTGCGGGAGGGCGCGCCCACCGTCGCCAGCGGCTGTTCGACCCAGCGATGAAATGCAGCCCCGGCGGCAATACTCGCCAGCCAGGCCGTCACCACGCCCAAAGCCTGCAGTTCGGGCACGGCCGGCACGAAGCGCGTGAACGCGGCGTTGACCACGAGACAGACGGGGAAGTGCACCAGGAATACCGCGTAGGAAATGCGTCCCAGGGTGGCGACGATTTGCGCGTCCTGGAAGGGAAGGCGAATGCTTCCCCGACAGGCCGGCACCAGCAGCAGCGCGGTGCCGAGCGCAACCAGGATGCGGCTGCGGAATTCCAGGTCGAGCGCGAGGCCGCCGAGCAGCAGGATCAGTCCCGACAGCAGGACCGCCTGCGAGGATGTGCGGGCTCGTTCCGATGCCCACCACGCAAGCGCACCAAGTCCGTAACTGCCGAAGAAGTAGGGCGCCCACGCGTCCCAGGACGCATTCAGGTTGAAGTACAGCAGCGATGCGGCCGTACACACGGCGACCACCGCGGGCGCAAGCCAGGCGGGCATCCGTGGACGTGCCGAAAGATGCAGGACAAGGGCCATCAGCACGAACAGCTGGAAATCGATGGCAACGTACCACGCGCCGGCGGAAATCGACTCCACACCGAGAACGCCGTGCAGCAGGACGGCATGCGCAAGCAGTTGCCCCAGGCTGGGCATCGCTGAAATCGACTCGTGCGTCATCCACTGCGAGGCGAGCGCAGAGGCTGCCACCGCGACCAGCATCGCGACCATAAAGGGCGGTGCAAGCTTGACGAAACGCCGCACGACCGCGTCGACCGGCGCTAGCACGGCCGCTTGGCGATTCGACAGCGAACGCGCTGCCAGGAAGCCGCCCATTGCCAGGAAGGCATGCACGCCGATGCGGGCATCGGATCCCAGCCATTCAAAGACGCCGGGCAGGAGCGGCCAGGCCACATCCGCCATGGGACCGTAATAGGCAAGGTGGTGCAGGACGATCAGGTTGCAGGCAATCGCCTTGAGCAGGTCGAACGCGTGGAAATGCATGGGAGACGGAAAGCGCAGGTGACGAACGCGCTATTGTCGCACGCCTTGCTTCCCGGAATGTCAGCACGGCTAGGCCGCCGCCCCATCTCCCCGTGCTTTTTTCTCGATCGACGCGTTGATTTCCGCACCGAACAGCAGGACCGCCGAGGAAAGGAAAAAGTACAGCAGCAATACGATAATCGCGCCGATGCTGCCATAGGTCGCGTTGTAATCGGCGAAGCTGGTTACATAGAGCTTGAAGCCGAGCGAGGCCGCCACCCACACGCCTACGGCGAGCAACGCACCGGGAGAGATGAACCGGAACTTCTGCTTCACGTTCGGCGCGACGTAATAGATGATCGCGACGGCCAGCGTCAGGATCAGCAGGGCGACCGGCCAGCGCAGCCATGCCCAGAGCGTCACGAAGATCAGTTCCAGCCCGACCTGCTGCGCCACCCACTGCACCGCCTGGGGGCCCACGGTAAGCAGGGCGGCGGCGGCGATCATCATGGCCGCCAGGCCGATCGTGTAAAGCAGTGACAATGGATACAGCTTCCAGGCCGAGCGGGTTTCCCGGACGTCGTAGGCCACGTTGAGCGCGTTCATGGTCGCCCGGACCGCGGCCGACGCCGACCAAAGCGCGACAATGACGCCGAAGGAAAGCAGCCCGCCTTGCTCTTTTTGCAAATCGGCGATCACCTTGTTCACCTGCTCGGATGCTTGCGGCGGCAGCATCATCTGGGAATGCTGCCGCAGCCAGTCGAAGAATTCCTCCATCCGGAGGAAGCCCAGTAGGGCAATCAGGAAAATAATGAACGGGAAGATTGAAAAAAATACCTGGTAGGCAAGCGCGGACGCATAGGTGGTCATGTCGTCGTCAAGGAATTCATTGAACGCGTCCTTGAGCGTTTTCAGCATGCCGGCCCTGCGCATCCTTGTCATCTCCATGCGTCCTCGCTCTGCCAGGCGCTCCCCGTAGCTGCCGGCCGTGGTCATGCGTCAGCGGCCCCGCGAATATCCCTGGCCTTCAAATGCGCGCTTGGCGAGGTAGGTGCCGGCGAGCACTGCCCCGGCAGCGACCAGCATCGAACTGGTCGGGAAGCTGCGCATTGTGTTGGATGCCAGTTCGCCGGCGCGCGGGGCAGTGAGTTGCAAACGGCGCTTTGTCATGTCGGCACCGAGTTCGGACAGGCGGGAGCCGAGCAGCCGTTCCGCTTCCGGCAGCAGGGTCGTTTCTTCATCGGCTACATGATGCAGTACATTACGCATCAGGTCCATGAACGTCCGGTCGAACAGCGGGTTGTTTGCATCCATCGAACGCAGCTGGGCGATCAGTCGACGCATCTCATTGTGTTCCGGAACGCTTTTCTCGAGCACGGATTTGTCGGTGGATACGACGCGCATGGCTGGATAGAAAATTTCTTCTTCCAGCTGGGCATGGATTTCCAGAGCGATGCAAGCGGTGTTCACCAGCGCTTTCTTCGTCGCAGGGCTGTTATCGATCTCGTATTGATGAAAGGTTTCCAGGACGGCAGTGTGATCCATGCGGATCATGTTGGTGATGGTAGGAGACAGGGTACTGGACAGGGTATTCCTGAGGGAATTCATCATGGCATCCTCCTTCATTTCAGTTCGTGGTCGGATGACAAACACAGCAAACACCGTACCTGTCTCAAATAGAGCGGGCAATCGTGTCGCGCAGCTTGCCGTCCGGCAGCCGCCCCGTACCCGCCCGCATGTTGTCCTGCAAATGCGTGAGCTTCGAGGTGGCGGGAATGGCGCAGGTAATGGCTGGATGGGCGATGACGAATTTGAGCAGTATCTGTGCCCAGCTGGAGCAATCGATTTCCGCGGCCCACGGGGGGAGAGGGCGGTCGCGCAAGCGGCGGATGACCTCGCCACCCGCGAAAGGCCGGTTCGCGATCACGGCGACGCCGCGCTCCTGCGCCAGCGGCAGCAAGCGCTGTTCCGCCTCACGTTCACCGACGGAGTAGTTGATCTGCGCGAAGTCGACCGTTTCCGACTGCAGGACGCGGGCGACTTCCGCATGGCTTCCCGCGGTGTAATGCGTGATTCCTATATAGCGCACGAGACCCTGCTTTTTCCAGTCGCGCAGGGTGGCGAGGTGTGTCTGCACATCGAGCAGGTTGTGCACCTGCATGAGGTCGATCGGGCGGGCACGCAGTTTCCGCATGGAGTCTTCCATCTGGCGGATGCCGGCGTTCCTGCCCTGCGTCCAGACCTTCGTGGCGACGAACAGCTTGTCGCGCAAGCCGAGCTGGGCAGCCAGATCTCCCGCGACCTCTTCGGAACGGCCATACATGGGCGAGGAATCGATCAGCCGGCCACCCAGCGCAGTGAACGCGGACAACACTTCCGCGAGCGGGGCCCGTTCCGCCTGTCCGTGCCCGACGTCAAAGGTCTGCCAGGTGCCCAGGCCGATGACGGGGAGCTCTTCGCCGGTCGACGGTACGCGCCGCACATGCAGCACGGGTGCGCCGGGGCCGGCAGGCACCGCGTGGGCGATGCCGCAGAAACCGGTCGCTGCCGCCGCCAGCAGTCCCATGGCCTCACGTCGATTGATGCCTGTCATGCCTGTCTCCTAGTGAGTATGCCGTCACCGCCCATAGCAGCGCGGCGGGAAGGGCGGCGAACAGGAATGCATCCAGGCCGAGCCCGCGCAGTCCAGAGATGACCCATGCACTGCCCGCGTCGCCAGCACGGTATACCGCAGTATCGATGAAGTTTTTTGCCTTGTAGCGGCTTTCCGCATCGAGTGTCGTATAGATCATTTCCCGGCCCGGTTTCCCGACCGCATATTCCCCCGCGCGGTGGACCACCTGCATCGCCGCCACACCAGCAAGACCGCGCCATGCGCCGAGCAGGCCAGACGCCGCTGCCAGGATCGCGGGCACGAGCGGGAGGGCGATGCGCAATCCGAAGCGGCCGACAAGCTTCCGTGTACCGAGTAGCTGCAGGACCAAAGCGCCCGTATTCACGGCGAGATCGACGCGGGCGAAGAAGCTGGTGCGCTCCCCGGAAGACGCAAATTCAAGGCCGACCAGGCGAACCATCTCGATGTAGAGAACGGTGGACACCGTCGTGTAGCACAGCACGAGCAGTGCGATACGGTGCAGGTCAGGCCGCTTCATCACCAGTGGAATGCCTGCAAGGATGGACCCGCCCGCCGGACGCTCTGCCGTTCCCGAACCGGTCCTCGGCACGGCCAGCACGCAGGCGATGGAAATGAGAAGCAGGAAGGCGGAAATTCCCATCAGGTGCGCCGTCTCGAGATGCCGTGCAAGGACCGCCGTCGCCGCGGGCCCGGCCAACGCGCCGCAAGTGCCGCCAGCTGCAATGTAGCCATACAGGCGGTGCGATTCCGCCGTGGAAAAACAGTCGCCCATGCGGCTCCAGAACAGCGAGACCACAAAGAGATTGAACACGCTGAGCCAGACGAAAAATACGGCCGCTGCGGTGGCTCCGGCCCCAGCCGCAAATGCGGCCTGGAAAAGCAGGAGATTGAGCACGAGGAAGCCATACACTAAGGGCAGTACCCGGTCCCGGCGCAATGCGCGCACGACGGAGCCGAACAGCGGCACGACCAGCAGCGTGAAAGCGAAGGTCGCGCTGAACAGCCATTGCAGTTTGTCCGCGCCGAACCGCACCGCCATTTCGTCACGAACCGGGCGGAGGATGTAATAGCTGCAGAGCAGCAGGAAAAAGGTCGCGAAGGCAAATGCGACGCGGCGGGCCTCGCCCGGCAGGAACGCCTGCTGCGGAAGTGAGGAGGTGCGTTGGTCATCCATGGGCGCGTGCGGTCATTGCCGTTCGCCCATGGTACTCGCCCTGCGTCAGAACTGGCCGCCGGCCTGGTCGGATGACGGACGGTGCAAGCGCACCTCGTCCGCGCTCTGGCGTCCCGGCTCGGATGGCTTGGAGATTTCCTCCAGCGTATCGTCCGTATCGGCGGCGTGGCGGGTTGCGATATCGCCGAGGGACACCATGCCGACCAGGTCCTTGTCGCGGCTGACTACAGGGATACGCCGGATCTGCGAATCGCCCATATGCTGCAGCACTTCTCCCACCGTCTGGTCCTCGTAGCACCACATGATGTCGTCCGTCATCACTTCCTGCACGCGCACCTGGTCGGGCGACTGGCCGCCTGCGGTCGCACGGATCGTGATATCCCGGTCGGTGATCATGCCCTGCAGTTTCTGACCGTCGCATACCGGCAGCGCGCCGACGTTCAGGTCGCGCATCAGCTGTGCCGCGCGCTGGATAGTGTCCTGGGGCGAAACGACAGTCACGTCGCGGGTCATCACTTCGGATATCGATTCCATGCTGTACTCCTTTGTATG
Organism: Noviherbaspirillum sp.; assembly: GCA_035626875.1. Lineage (GTDB taxonomy): Bacteria > Pseudomonadota > Gammaproteobacteria > Burkholderiales > Burkholderiaceae_D > Noviherbaspirillum. The sequence goes on from DASPMV010000010.1 coordinate 30,243, forward strand.
GTTAGGGTGGTGGAATGACGTTGCCGCCTGCAGGAGCTCGATCACTTCCTCGTCGCTGGTCTGGTCGAAGTTCCCGTAGTACTGGCTGACGGCGCGGAAATCCTCGGGAGAAAGCAGGCAAACGGCGTCGTCGGCAAGGTCGCACAGTTCGGCGAGGGTTTGATTCGGCGCGACCGGGACGGCGAAGAGCAGGCGTCCCGGCTTCGCGGCAGCAATCGCCTGGAGGGCCACTTTCATCGTGCCGCCTGTGGCCATGCCATCGTCCACCACGACGACCGTCCGATCCTGCAGGTCGACCAGGTCGCGGCCGCAGCGATAACGTTCCCGCCGCCGGGCCATTTCGGTCAGTTGCCGCTGCTTTTCTTCCTCCAGGTACTGCTCGGACGCCCGGGTACGCTGTGCGAGGTCATGGTTAATTACGCAGTAGTGTTCCCGGCCTTCGGCAATGGCACCGAGTCCCAGCTCCGCGAAGCCCGGCGCGCCAATCTTGCGAACCAGGAAGACATCGAGACGGGCATGGAGCAATTGCGCGACTTCGAATGCCACCGGGACGCCCCCCCGCGGCAGGGCGAGGATGACGGGATCGGATTGCTTCAGGTATTGCAGGGCCGCGGCAAGCTTCCGGCCGGCATCGCGGCGGTCACGGAACGGCTGGCGGTACGAAAACATGTCGCTCGCACTCCATGTCACGGTCAATGGAGCCAGCAAGATGCCTGCCATGCAGTTCGCACCGAGAACCAGGGCTGCGTGGCGCATCCGCATGGGCGTCTTTACACCCCATCTTGTACAAATTACGCGGATCCGCAAGGCCGGGAACCAATGCCCCCTCCGCTTACCAAACCGCATCCACGTAACACAATGGAAAGGAGCACCCATGCAAATGAACCAGCTCAGAGACCGATTTTCCCAGGTGGAACAATGCATCGACGCCGCCGCCCAGATGTGCGAAATGAGCGCCGACGTCCCTGACCGCCTGCGTACTTGCCTGAGCGAACTGGAGCAGGAGGCAGACCATGCCATCCAGGTGGCGGAACAGGGCCAGGGCGATGAACAGATCCGGCAATGTGTGAGCAAGCTGGAAAAGATCGGCGACCGGGCGATGCAATCCTGCGCGCAAGCCGACTATGTGGACATGCAGGTCCAGAATGCGGTACGCCAGGCGCGCAAAGCCATCTCGTCCCTCAAGCAGCAACTCCACTAATTCCCTCCGGCCGGCGTTCAAGCCGGCCATCCTTGCCAGTCCGGGGCCGCCTTGACGGCATGTGTTACATCTTCTTACGGCCTTGCATGGGCGAGGCCTGTTAAAGTTGTAAGTTGCACATACGCCGAAGGGAGTACGGAGTGGCGCGAAAATCATCCGCCGGTAAGAAGTCTTCACGCTGGTGGAAGGGGTCGTTGAAGACCCGCCTCCTGCAATTGCTGTTTGTCCTTGCCGCCGCTGGCGCCGCCGGGAGCGTGCTGCTTGCCGGCTATGTCGCCCTCATCGTCCTGCCCAACCTGCCGTCACTCGACGCCCTGACCGATTACCGTCCAAAGATTCCCCTGCGTGTCTACACCGCCGATCAGGTGCTGATCGGCGAGTTCGGCGAGGAGCGCCGGGATTTCGTGCGCGTCGCGGACATGCCGAAGGTGATGAAAGACGCGGTGCTCGCCATCGAGGATGCGAACTTCTACGAGCATGGCGGCGTGGACTACACCGGCATCGCGCGTGCCTTCCTCATGAACATCGGGGCCAGCCGGTCCCAGGGCGCATCGACCATTACCATGCAGGTAGCGCGCAATTTTTACCTGAGCAGGAAGAAGGAATATTCGCGCAAGATCCAGGAGATCGTGCTCGCGTACCGGATCGAGGAAAAACTGACCAAGGACCAGATCCTCGAGCTGTACATGAACCAGATCTACCTGGGCGAACGGGCATACGGCTTTGGTAGCGCTGCGCGCATTTATTTTGGCAAGGAAGTCGGCGAACTCTCGATCGCGGAGGCAGCGATGCTGGCCGGACTGCCGAAAGCGCCATCGACCGCCAATCCGGTCGTCAATCCGACCCGCGCGAAACAGCGCCAGCAATACATCCTCAAGCGCATGCGTGAGCTGGGACACATCACGCCTGCGCAGTACGAACAGGCAGCGAAGGAAAAACTGCAGGTGCGCAGCAAGGGCTACCTGATGCAGACGCATGCCGAACATGCCGCGGAGATCGTGCGCCAGTACATGTTCGACAAGTACAAGGACGATGTCTACACGCACGGCTACAGTGTGTACACCACGCTCAGCAGCACAGACCAGGACGCCGCCTACGAGGCGGTGCGCAAAGGCGTGCTCGACTATGACCGCCGGCACGGCTACCGTGGACCGGAAGATTACATCGACCTGCCGGCGGATGCGGAAGACCGCGAGCAGGCGATCGACGAGATCCTGGCCAAGCACCCCGACAGCGACGACATGCGAGCGGCGGTCGTGCTCTCCGCCTCTTCCAAGGCGGTGCGCGCCGAGCTGATGTCCGGCGAGGTGGCGGAAATCACGGGCGAGGGCCTGAAATTTGCGGCTTCGGCGTTGACCGGGAAAGGCAAGAACCGGATCCGGCCCGGTACCGTCATCCGTGTCGCGAAGGATGCCAAGAAGCGCTGGTGGATTACGCAGCTCCCCGAAGTCTCCGCGGCCTTCGTTTCGATCAACGCCAACGACGGCTCGTTCCGTGCCATGGTCGGGGGATTCGATTTCAACCTCAACCAGTTCGACCACGTGACGCAGGCCTGGCGGCAGCCCGGCTCCAGCATCAAGCCGTTCATCTACTCGGCGGCACTGGAAAAGGGTTTTTCGCCGGCGACCACAGTGAACGATGCCCCGCTCGATGTCAGCCTTGCCGAAGCCGGCGGCCCGGCGTGGAATCCGCAGAACGACGACGGCATTTACGACGGACCGGTTTCCATGCGCACCGGCCTGAAGCGGTCGAAGAACCTGGTGTCCATCCGCATCCTGCAGACCATCACGCCGCCGTTCGCCTTGCAGCACCTGTCCCGCTTCGGCTTCGATGCAGACAAGCATCCGTCCAACCTGACCATGACGCTGGGTACCGGGGCGGTAACGCCGCTGCAGATGGCCGGCGCCTATGCCGTGTTTGCCAACGGCGGCTTCCAGGTCGCGCCGTATTTGATCCACAAGGTAATCGACGCGCGCGGAAACGTACTGCTCGAAAACAAGCCTGCCATTGCCGGGGATGAAAATGCGCGCGTGCTGGATGCGCGCAATGCCTGGCTGGTCGACAGCATGTTGCGTGATGTCGTGAATTCCGGCACAGGCTACGCGGCAAGCCAGCGGCTCGGCCGCCGTGATTTGGCAGGCAAGACCGGCACGACCAACGATTCCCTGGACGGCTGGTTTGCGGGCTATGGCGGCGATATCGTCGCGGTCGCCTGGATGGGTTACGACAAGCCGCGTTCGCTGGGCGGCCGGGAGTACGGCGGCACGGTTGCCTTGCCGATCTGGATCGACTACATGCGTACGGCGCTGAAGGGCAAGGGGCCGGTGCAGCGCAGTGTTCCCGCGGGACTCGTGCAGGTGGACGGCGACTGGGTCTATGAGGAATACACCCGCGAGAATGCCGTGCAATCCGTCGGGGTCGATCCGTTGCGCGGGTTCTGGGATCGGCTGTTTGGCGCACGACCCGCGGCGCCACCGGCGCCAGGGGATGTCCAGCAGCCGAAAGACATGACGTATCGCGGCAACTAGGAAAGCTTCGGATAACCGGTGATTTCCTGGATCTGCTGATAAAGCGGTCCCAACCTCGAATACATCTTCTTGTACACACGCGAGTAGAGCGCATCATAGGTCTGCCGGTGGCTCGGCTTCGGCTCGAAGACCTTGCCGACCCGCGTCATCGATCCGATGGCCGAGTCGAAATCGCCGTGCAGCTTGAGCCCGACCGCGGCGTTGATTGCGGCGCCCAGTCCGGAAGTTTCGTACACATGCGGCCGCGCGGTCGGCAGGCCGAAGATATCGGCGGTCAGCTGCATCGCGGCGTCGCTCTGCGACCCGCCTCCGGAGACGCGCAATGAAGTGATCGGCACGCCGCTGCGCTTTTCTATTTTTTCCTTCCCTTCGCGCAGCGCATACGCAAGTCCTTCCAGGATGGCCCGATAAAGGTGCGCGCGGTTGTGGACGTCCCCGAAACCGATCACCGCCCCCTTGGCTTCCGGTCCCGGCTGCTTGATTCCCGGTGTCCAGTAAGGCTGGAGCATCAGTCCCATGGCGCCGGGTGGCACCGCGTTCACCAGATCGTCGAACAGCTCCTCCGGTGCGACGCCTTCCTCGGCGGCGCGCATCTTCTCATGCAGGCCGAACTGTTCCTTGAACCAGTTCACCATCCAATAGCCGCGAAAGATCTGGACTTCCGTGCTGTACGCGCCCGGCACCGCGGCAGGATAGGGCGGGATGAAAGGCGTGACCTCAACATACTTCCGGCTCGTCGTGTTGATGGTCGCCGTCGTTCCGTAGCTGAGGCAGCCGATATGCGGCTCCAGGCAACCGGCGCCGATCACCTCGCACGCCTTGTCGGCAGCCGCGGCAATGAGGGGCGTGCCCGTCGGGATGCCGGTCTCTTCGGAGGCCGCAGCGGTCACTTTGCCCATCACCGTTCCGGGCGGGACGAGGTCGGGCAGCATGTGCTTGTCGATCTGGAGCGCCTGCCATTTCCAGTCCCACGACGGCGCCCAGCGCAGCCCTTTGTAGTCGAAGGGGATGTAGGCGACCTGGGATCCGATGGAGTCGACGAATTCGCCGCCCAGCCGGTAGTTCAGGTATCCGGACAGGAGCAGGTACTTGTGCGTGCGGTCCCAGACCTCCGGCTGGTGGGCCCTGATCCAGTTCGCCTCGGCCTCGCCCAGGAAGAAATCGACGGTGTTCTCCACGCGTGCCAGTTTGAACGCCGCGCGCCACAGCGGATTGATCTTCGGCACCTGGCTTGTGCGCCGCTGGTCCAGCCAAACGATGGCCGGGCGCAGCGGCTTGCCCTGCCTGTCGAGGTTGATCACGGTTCCGCGCTGCGTCGTGACCGCGACACCACGGACGGCCGGTGGCGGTACATTCGATTGCGCCCACAGGCGCTTGCACGCGGTACACAGGGCTTGCCAGTATTCCTCAGCGCCGTGCTCCGCCCAGCCGGGCTGATCGGAGAAGTAGGCATCGAGCTGCACCTGTGACTTCGCGACGATATGGCCCTGGAGGTCGAACAGGATCGCGCGCACGCTCTGCGTGCCGTTGTCGATGGCCAGAAGGTAGTCGGATGACATGTCTGCTCCTCTTGTCAGCGGCGCCGGGCGCCGGGCAACGGACGCGCCTTGCGCCAGTCGGGCAGGAGATGCTGCGGCGGCAGCCCGTAATGCCTTTGCCATCTTGCCAGATAGTCGCCGTGTTCGGCATGCCAGCGCTCGTCGCTCCATCCGAGTTCCGGCTGGCAGATGCCGCGTATGCGCTCCATATGCGCCGTGCCGCCGTCGCGCAGGAGGAGGCCGACGCGCGTGCGGCGCAGCAGCAGGTCCTCGAGGTGAAGCACGGCTTCCGTACGCGCTGCCCAGCGCAGTTCGGCCCACAAGGTTTCGGTGCCGGGGATCTGCACGAGCTCGTCCTGACGGGCGCAAGCGATCACGGTAGAAGCGTGACGTCCGTAACGACCTTCCAGCCGGCGTTGTTGCAAGGTGGTTAATACAGCGTGGCGAGGCAGCGGCGGCGACGGCGAGAAGACCGGTTTGAGCGTCAGGTCAGGCCGCCATCCCGGCAAGAGGCTTTGCGCGTGTTGCATGGCGTCGCGCGCGATCAGCCGGAAGGTGGTCAGCTTGCCGCCGGTTACCGTAAGCAGGCCGTCTTCCAGCCACACGGCGTGGTCGCGGCCTTCCCTGGACGGATCGGCCTTGCCGGTGTCGATCACCGGACGAACGCCGGCATAGGTCGCGATAACGTCGTCAGGGCGGATGGCGAGCTCCGGAAATTGGAATTCGACGGCCATCATCAGGTAGGAGAATTCCTCCGGCGTAATGGCCGCCTCCTGCCGCAGGCTGTCGCCGTGGTCGACGTCGGTCGTTCCCACCAGTGTTGCGCCTTCCCAGGGAAACACAAACACCGGCCTGCCGTCGAGCGGATGCATGAGACTGACTGCTTGGGCAACCGGCAGGCGCCATGCAGGCAGGACGAGGTGGCTGCCGCGCAGGGGGCGCAATTTCTGCCGCTTGCCGGAGACATTACGCAAGGCATCTGCCCATGCGCCTGTCGCGTTGATGACGGCGCGTGCCTTCACGGTCATGGTCGCGCCGATATGCTCGTCACGCAGGGCGATGCCAGTGATACGTCCGACTTCGCGCTGCAGTCGGGTGACGGCGAGGTAGTTGACCGCCGTCGCACCGGCGTCCACGGCTTCCTGCAGCACGCGGAGGACGAGGCGGGCGTCATCGGTCTTGGCGTCGGCGTAGCACATGCCGCCGTTCAGTCCGTCGCGCCGGATGTGCGGGGCGAGCATGAGGAACTCGTCCGGCGCATGGTAATGCCGTGTCCGTTTCCCGGCCATTAGGTCGTACAGCGCGAGGCCGGCGGAAAATACGCGGCGCCCGGGCTTCCGCCCCTGATAATCGGCGAATGCGAATCCCTGCGTCTCAACCAGGCCGGGCACCTCTTTCAGCAGGTTCTGGCGTTCGCGCACCGAGTCGCGGGTCAGGAACAGCTTGCCTTCCTTGATGTAGCGCAGCCCGCCATGCACCAGCTTGGAGGAACGACTGGAAGTGCCCCAGGCGAAATCGCGCTGTTCGACGAGCAGAGCCTTCAGTCCCTGGCGAGCGGCTTCGAGCAGGATGCCGGCGCCCGTGATGCCACCGCCGATGACGAGGACATCCCATTCGCACGCGCAGAGCTCGGCCGGCAACGTTTCACGCGAGTTTTCGAGCCACATGGCAGGCGTCCTCCTCATCGTTTGCGTCGATCAGCTTTCCGGGGTTCATCAGCCCTTGTGGATCGAAATGATGGAACAACTGCCGCATCGCACCCAGGCCGAGTTCGCCTTTCTCTGCCGGAAGATAAGGCGCGTGGTCGGCCCCTACGCCGTGCTGGTGGCTGATGGTGCCACCGGAGGTGACGATGGCTTCGCTGACCGCGGCCTTGAGCCTGCGCCAGCGGGCCAGGTCCTTGTCGAAGTCGCCAGCCAGGCGGTAGGCGAAGGTGGAGTAGACGCTCGCGCCTTGCGCGTAGACGTGCGAAAGATGGGTATAGGCATGAACGCGTTCACCCTCGGCATCCAGCGCCCGTGCTGCAGCCTGTTCCACCGCGCACATGGTGCTCCGCACCTTTGGCCATTCCACCGCGGTCTCCACCGTGTCAACCGCATACCCCTGGCTCCAAAGCGAGTTGCGCAGGTAGACATTGCGGAATCGATTCGCTTTCCATTTGCGACCAATCGCTTCGCCCGCATGCACGCCTCGATGATGACGTGCAATCCGGAAGGCACCGGCAAGCGCGTGCTTCACTGCCGTTGCATCGCCGCTGGCCCCAAGCAGCAGCAGGCATTTTTCTTCTCCGCAACCTCGCCACCCAAGGTAACGTTCGAGTACGCCGATCAGCGCCTTGTGCCCGGCCAGACGCAGGGTCGTCAGTGTTTCAACCGGATTCGACAGACGCAGCATGGAGAGCGGAAGGCGTGACTGCGCGATGTTGCGCAAGGCGTTTTCCGCATCCGCCCAGCACGGGAAGAAAACCGCATGGAAGGATTCGGATTCCGGCAGGCGCGAAATCCGCACGGCGGCTTCCGTCAGGATGCCGAGCCGCCCCTCGGATCCGAGGACGATCTCCCTCAGGTCGGTGCCGGCAGCGGATGCGGGAAAGGTCGGGATGCGCAATGTGCCGCGCGGCGTTTCCATCCTCCCGCCGGCAAAGAGCTGTTCGATGCGGCCATAACGCAGCGACTGCTGGCCCGAGGACCGCGTGACCACCCAGCCCCCAAGTGTCGAATATTCGAAGGATTGCGGAAAATGTCCGAGGGTATAGCCGTGGGCGCGCAGTTGCGCTTCCAGGTCGGGACCTGCAACGCCAGCGCCGAAAGTGGCCAGTTGCGCGTCCCGGTCGAGGTCCAGCAGTCGGGACAACCGGGAAAGGTTGACGGTCAGGACGGGCCGTGCACCCGGCGGCGCGCTCAGGTGGCCGACGACGCTGGTTCCGCCCCCGTAGGGAATCACGGCGACATCATGCCGCGCGGCATACTCCAGCAGCTCACGCACCTGCTCGCTGCTTTCCGGAAACGCAACGCCGTCGGGCAACTGGCCCGGCACGCCGTAGCGCATGCGCAGCCAGTCCTGCATGCTCTGGCCGAGGCCGTTGCGCACCCGCACCTGTGGCGACGTCTCGATCAGGCGATGGTGCTTGAGCCGGCTCGGCGGCAGTCCGCGGCAAACCTCCTCGAAGATCGCGTCATCCGGAATGCTCCCGGGACCGATACGCTCGCGGAGGAATTGCAGCGCATCGTCATGCAGGGCGAACTCGATCGTGTCGTCGCCCCAACCATTCCATCGTCTCATCCTGCTGCTCCTTTTGTTTATACTTTGGCAGCAGCTTATTGATTGGAGTCCTTCTTGTATTGCGCATTCATGCCACGTGAATTGTCCGAACATGCCAACAGCCCCCCATAGCGCGATTGATCAACGTGCCGGCATCGTCGCCGGCCCATACCTGCAGCCTTTGCTGGAGGCAGCCGTCGTGCGCGGTGTGCCTGCGGATGCGCTCGCGCGTGCGTGTGGGCTTCCGTCGCTGACGCCGCTTCCCGAGACGCTCACGGTCGATGCCTATGTCCGCCTGCTCGACGCGGGTGCCGCACTGGCGCAGGACCCGCATTTCGGCCTGCATGTCGGCGAGTGCGTGAAACTCGGCGCCTACAATGTGTACGGACTCATCCTGTTGAGCTGCCGCGATTTCGGACAGGCCTTGCAGCAGACCCTGCGTTTTGAGGGGTTGGCCCATGACCTGGGGCGGTCGGCCTTGCGGGTGGAGGGCGGCATGGCGGAGTACCGCTGGGATAGCACAGTGCCGGGCGCAAGCCGCCATCTGGCGGAAAGCGTGTTCGCCGGTATCCAGGTCATGGGAAGCTGGCTGGCCGGAGCCGCACTGCCGCACGCGGAGATCTCATTCGTGCATGCAGCGCCGGAGGATTGCGAGGAGCACCGGCGCATCTTCGGCGACAAGGTTCGCTTCGGGGCGGAGTTCAACTGCGCGCGTTTCGACGCGTCGCTCCTCGCCTGGCCTGTACGCAATGCCGACGTCGGCCTCTATCCTGTGCTGCAACAGCACGCGGAGCAGTTATTGCAGGAAAAACAGCGCGCGCAGTCGGATGCGGGCATCGTGGCGCAGGTCCGCAGCGCCATCGTGCGCAACCTCGCACAGGACCGCGTACGCCTCGCAACGATCGCCGAGGAAATGAACATCACTCAGCGCACCTTGCAGCGGAAGCTTGCCGATGCAGGCGTAACTTTCCAGCAGGTGCTGGACCGCACGCGCCACGAACTCGCGATCGACTATCTGAAGCGGGACAGATTGAGCCTGGCCGAGATCGCCTTCCTGCTCGGTTACCAGGAGCAAAGCTCGTTTTGCCACGCGTTCAAGGAATGGACAGGAAAGAATCCCGGCGCGTACCGGGAGAATCTCGAAGGGCGGGATTAAGGGGTGGGCGGGAACGGTTTCCATTCCCGCCGGATGCCGTCAGGCAGTTTCGTGGAAATAGGCGCCTTGCCTTGTTTCGAGTATGTGCAGTGCAGGGACAGGCCAGGGCATGGATCGCATATCTCCCCGACGCTGGCCACCGGGGTGCTTTACCGGTCGCGGCTGGTATGCCGCGACCGAGTCATACATGCGCATGATGCTGTCGATCGCTTCGATCACCTCCTTGTCCGAACGCATACCGACAGCTGTCTTGATTTCCTGATTGATATTCTTTGCAGGGAACCGAGAGATGCCGTCGACCAGTGCGTTGAAATCGTCGGCGACCTCGGAGGGGAGGTCGCGCTGCTTGAGCTTGATGAGCTTGCCCAGTGCAGCATGGAGTCGGTCACGGCGATCACCCGTGCCGGCCAGGACGCGAATTGCGGATTGCAGTTGTCGCCAAGCATAGGACATGTTGTCTCCTCGTGATGAGTGGTGAGGCGTTTCTTTGAACGCCTTGTTACCGGTGTTGCTCATGCATGCTAGGCGCGAAGTTCGTGGTTGAAATCGTCCGAACGGATGATAGAAGGGATGAGGGCTGTTCCAATTAAATTGCATTACTGATAACATACTGGATTTTTTAACAGCACTGTTGTTTTATCCAGTAGTTGTGCTAAAGTAAGGACTCGATCAACGAGAATTCTTTGGAGGACTGACATGGCACACCTGAACAACACCTTCGGCGCACGCTTCGGTCTCGAGTACGCTCCGACATCTTTCCTGGTCCGCCTCGGCCGCCGCGAGATTTTCGTCTGCCGCGATTTTCGCAAGCGTTACTACCGTGTCAATCCTCTGATCGATTGCAGCACCGGCGTGGAAGCCGGCCATCTCGAACTGCTGCTGTGGAAGAAGTGGCTGGTCATCCTTTCCCGTGCACGTTGATACGTCACGGGAGTCCATGGCGCATTGCACATGGGGTGCCCGCCTTGCGCCAGCCGGAATTTGAAGTATCATTCGCACCTCCTGCAGGCAGGCGATTCCGAAGATATTGATTCAGGTCAATGAGGCGAACATGCCCGCTTGCGTACACTGACCGTGTTGCGATACCGGCCTGGCGCCGGGAGCCCCATTAACCAGACCATGCGATTCACCCGTCACTCCAGATTCGTCACTGCGCTTGTTGCGCTGTTCAGCGTACTGTTCATGCAGCTCGCTGTCGCCGCCTATGCATGTCCGACGATCAAGGCGACGCCGGAGATTGCTGCCCAGGCTGGTTGGGCCAGCGCCGAGTCGCACAGCGAAATGGGCGGCTGTGAAGGCGGGGTCGATGTTGAACAGCCGGCGCTTTGTTTTGCCTATTCG
>DASPMV010000011.1:0-37034 GCA_035626875.1 Noviherbaspirillum sp.
CTGCGTGAGCGCGGCGTCGGGAATACCGATCCTGCGGGCGATGTCCTCGGCTTCGGCATCGGTGAGCCCCGTCGCGGGATCGATCGCGACCTTGTGGATCTTCTCGGGCGTCTTCGCCGCGACTTCTTCGATGTCCATGCCGCCTTCGCTGGAGGCCATCAGCACCACGCGCTGGCTGAGGCGATCGGTGACCATCGAGACGTAGAGTTCCTTCTTGATGTCAGCGCCTTCTTCGATCAGCAGGCGGTTGACCTTCTGGCCTTCCGGGCCGGTCTGGTGCGTCACCAGTTGCATGCCCATGATGGCGTGCGAATATTCCTTGACCTGGTCAAGCGACTTGGCAACCTTCACGCCGCCGCCCTTGCCGCGACCACCCGCGTGGATCTGAGCCTTGACGACCCAGACCGGGCCTCCAAGAGTCTCGGCCGCCTTGACCGCTTCATCAACGGAAAAGCACGGGATACCGCGCGGAACCGTCACTCCGAACTTGCGGAGGATTTCTTTGCCCTGATACTCATGGATTTTCATGCGAGCTTCCCTTCAGACGCTTATTAACAAACAAAATGGTTGAAATTAACTGGATTCGGAAACTGCCAACGGCTTGACCGCCCAGCGCGGATAAAACTTGGCGACTGCTTCCCCGTCGGAACGCAAGGCGTGGCAGCGGTCGAGTTGAAAAGGTTTATGGCTTTGCTCGTCGGTGCTCGCGCCGTCGCGCGTGTCCAGCACTTCGCCAGCAAATGCCTGGATGGTCGCCGTCGGGAGGACCGCGGCCAGTTCAGTAATGTGGGTACAGCCATTGATGCCGGAGAGGCGCTGCTTCACGCCATCGCGAAATCCCTGGAGGAGATTCAGGCCGACCAGTTTCTTGTAGTCCGGGCCGATGGTGTCGCAGTAATTCGGATAAGGAACAGCGTCCGAGACAGCTTCGGCGTCGACGACGGTTAACGTGGTGTCTACGGTAATGCGGAGCCAGAGGTCGTGTACCGGGTGACCTGCCGGGCGGATGCCGGAAGCAAGTGTGGTATCACGGGTCTTTATATCTGTTATATGCGCGTCGATGTCCCACAAGCCGTCGTCGCGAGCGAACGCTTCGATCTGGATTGCGCGCGTGTGCTTTGACGCACGGCGGGATGACGGCGGAGATAAGGGCATAACGACCAATGCCAGTGAAGCGGCCAAAAGAAATGCCGCATTTGCGTGTCGTTGTCGCAGTTTCTACGACAACAGCCGCTCATGCGGCGCTGCAAAAAACCTGGAAAGTTTAGCACAGGCACAAGCCTAAAACCATGATGATGTTTTTGCCACGGGAAGGCTCATAGCACGGCGCCGGCATTGGCATCGATCGTACCCGAACATGCCGTTTTCCATGCGAGCAAGAATGCGTGCGTTGGACGGCGAAAATCAGTCGTCGTCGTCGACAGGCCGCATAGCCGACCGGATGGCCGAGGAGGAAAAACCGCGCTGTTGCAAAAACCGCATCTGTTTGGCACGCTCCGCAGCATCCTCAGGCGGGCTGCCGAATTTCTTGCGCCAGACTTCTTTGGCGCGCGCGGCTTCGTCGTCTAGGAGACTGCCCTTGATGCCCTGGAGCGCCTCGCCGTCGATGCCGTGCGACTGTAGTTCGGAGAGGATACGGCTGTTCCCGAAGCGCGCGGCGCGGCGATTGACCAGCGATTCGGAAAAGCGGGATTGGGACAGGAATTTCGCTGCTTCCAGCGAATCAAGCAACGCCTCGATGTCGTCGCCTTCCTGGGCGTAGCGCGCCAGCTTGCGGCCCAATTCAAGCCGGCTGTGTTCGCGAGCGGATAAATACTTCAGAGCCCGCGCCTTTAGACTCATTTGCAATTTTGCCATGGTGTTCCAGCGGCGCGGGCTCCCTCACGTGAAGTATTCAGTATGAAGGAAGCCGATCCTTCTTATTCAGCTTCTGCCACGAGGGGCGGCAGTTCCGGTACGCCCAGGGCTGCGCGGACCTTGTTTTCGATTTCGCGAGCCAGTTCCGGATGTTCCTTCAGGTAGTTGCGCGCGTTGTCCTTGCCCTGGCCGATGCGCTCGCCGTTGTAGCTGTACCATGCACCGGATTTCTCAACAATCTTGGCCTCGGAACCCAGATCGAGGATTTCACCTTCACGGGAAGTGCCTTCCCCGTACAGGATGTCGAAATGCGCTTCCTTGAAGGGCGGCGCGACCTTGTTCTTCACTACCTTGACCTTGGTTTCGTTGCCGATGACCTCATCGCCAGACTTGATGGAACCCGTGCGGCGGATGTCCAGGCGCACAGATGCGTAGAACTTCAGCGCGTTACCGCCCGTCGTGGTTTCCGGGTTGCCGAACATGACACCGATCTTCATGCGGATCTGGTTGATGAAGATGACCAGGGTATTGGTGCGGTTGATGCTGCCGGTCAGCTTGCGCAGTGCCTGCGACATCAGGCGGGCCTGGAGACCGGGAAGCGAATCACCCATGTCGCCTTCGATTTCAGCCTTCGGGGTCAGTGCGGCGACCGAGTCGACCACAACCAGGTCAACGCTGCCGGAGCGTACGAGCGCGTCGCAGATTTCGAGCGCCTGCTCGCCTGTATCGGGTTGCGAAATCAGCAACTCCTGCAGGTTGACGCCCAGCTTCTGGGCATACACGACGTCCAGAGCGTGCTCCGCGTCGATGAAGGCGCAGGTGCCGCCCAGTTTTTGCATTTCTGCAATGGCTTGCAGGGTCAGCGTGGTCTTACCGGACGATTCGGGACCGTAAATCTCGACAACGCGGCCGCGTGGCAATCCGCCAACGCCAAGCGCAATATCCAGGCCGAGCGAGCCGGTGGAGACAACCTGCACCTCTTCCGCGACTGCGCCGTCGGCCATGCGCATCACGGAGCCCTTGCCGAACTGCTTCTCGATTTGCGCCAACGCGGCGGCGAGTGCCTTTGCCTTCTCCGGGTTTTGCGCAGCTTTCTTGTCGTCCATAACTGTATTCTTTCGACGGTTGGGTATTAACTTATTCGCCACCCTCGGGCTGGCGAACCTCGATTAACGTCACAGGCCATACTGTATAAAAAAACAGTGGCGTGCGCAAGCAGGAATTTTAAATATCGAGAAAACTTGATTAGGATGAGGGGAGAAGCGGGTTTTTGAAGTCGGTACTTGCTTTGCCTTGCTGCTATTACTGAAACGCAATAGACTACTTTCCTTCTGATTGCAGAGTGCCAACCATGCGTATTTTGCTCGCTGAAGACGACAGTGTACTAGCCGATGGCCTGACGCGCTCGCTGCGCCAGTCCGGTTATGCCACTGATTGCGTCAAAAACGGCCTGGAGGCGGACTCCGCACTGTCAACCCAGGATTTCGACCTGCTGATCCTCGACCTCGGCCTGCCGAAAATGCCGGGGCTGGAGGTGCTGCGACGCCTGCGTGCGCGGAATTCGCGCCTGCCGGTGCTGATCCTGACCGCCGGCGATTCGATTGAACAACGCGTCAAGGGGCTGGACCTGGGCGCCGACGACTTCATGGCCAAGCCGTTTGCACTGTCCGAGCTGGAAGCGCGCGTGCGCGCCCTGACCCGGCGTGGCGCGGGCGGCGGCCCAACCGTGATCAAGCACGGCCCTCTGTCCTACGACCAGGTGGGACGGATCGCCTACATGAACGACCAGATGCTCGACCTGTCGGCGCGGGAGCTGGGCCTGCTGGAAGTCCTGCTGCAGCGGACCGGGCGGCTCGTTTCGAAAGAACAGCTGGTTGACCACCTGTGCGAATGGGGCGAGGAAGTCAGCAACAACGCCATCGAGGTGTATGTCCACCGTCTGCGCAAGAAGATCGAGGTGGGCGGTGTGCGCATCGCCACCGTGCGCGGACTGGGCTACTGCCTCGAGAAATTCTCCGACCCGTCCCCCAGCGCACAGGGCGCTCAAACGACCGGCTGACATTCCTCCATGAGCGACGCTCACCGTCCGGACGCAGGCGTATCTGCCTCGGCCGACCCATCACATCGCGGAAAAGCCAACGATTTTGTCGCTCTCCAGCCGGAAGAGCGCATCCAGCGCTCGTTGTTCGGCGAGATCCTCGACTGGATGCTGGTGCCCCTGCTGCTGCTCTGGCCGATGAGCATCGCGATTACCTATCTCGTCGCCAAGTCGATTGCCAACCATCCCTTTGACCGTGCACTGGACGACCATGTGATCGTGCTGTCCCAGCAGGTGAAGGAAGTCAACGGCAAGGTCACAGCCCAGCTCTCCAATTCGGCGCGGGATATCTTGCGGGCCGACGACGTCGACAATGTCTATTTCCAGGTCCTGGGCCCGAGCGGCGAATTCATCGATGGCGATGCAGACCTGCCGCATCCGCCGCCGGATGAGGAAAAACAGCCGTCGGGCTCGGTTCGGTTCAGGAATGACACGATGCGCGGCGCCGAAGTGCGCGTGGCCTACGTGTACGCCGAGATGCGTCCGCGCCGCGGGGCACGAGACGCCGAGCGCAGCGCGACCGCACTGGTGCAGGTTGCAGAGACCCTGGACAAGCGCGCCCAGCTTGCCAATGAAATCATCAAGGGCGTGATCCTGCCGCAGTTCATCATCCTTCCCGTTGCCCTGGCGCTGGTATGGTTCGCCTTGTCGCGCGGCCTGTCACCCCTGGCCGAGCTGCAGCAGCGCATTCGCGCGCGCCGTCCCGACGACCTCAGTCCGATCGAATCCGGTCAGGTGCCGGAGGAAATCTCACCCCTCGTGCGATCGTTCAACGACATGCTCGGCCGCCTCTCGCAGAGCATCGAAATGCAGAAACGCTTCATTGCGGATGCAGCCCACCAGATGAAGACGCCGCTGGCCGGCATGCGCATGCAGTCCGAACTCGCACTGCGCGAGACCAACCTGGAAGAGATGCACCGATCGCTTGAGCAATTATCGAAAAGCTCAGAATCCGCGACCCGCCTCGTCAACCAGTTGCTCGCACTGGCACGTGCGGAAAACCAGACACCGGCCACCAAGCCGCTTGTTCCACTCGAGCTGTCCGAACTGGCGCGCAACGTCGTGCAGGATTGGGTACAGCCCTCGTTCACGCATCGCATCGACCTCGGCTTCGAACAGCCGGGACATCCGATCATGGTGCAGGGCAATCCGGTCATGCTGCGCGAATTGCTGAGTAACCTGATCGACAACGCGCTGCGCTATACACCGGAGGGTGGCAGCGTGACGGTGCGGGTGCGCGCCAACGCAGTGGAAGAACAGGCGATCCTGGAAGTCGAAGATACAGGCCCCGGCATTCCGCCGTCCGAGCGCTCACATGTCTTCGAACGCTTTTACCGTATCCTTGGAAGCAATGCCGAAGGCAGCGGACTTGGGCTGTCGATTGTGCGCGAGATCGCGCAGCAGCACGGCGCGACCGTGGACATCTTCAATAATCCGCACAGTCATGACCCCAAATTCCCGGGCTGCCTGTTCCGTGTCACCATGCGCATGGAGCAGCGTCCCGAGTTCATCGAGGATATCGGCTGATGGACGACAAGAATACGCACAACCGGAATCTTTACTGGAGCAAGGTCAGGCAGTTCACCTGGATGCTGATCGCGCTGTGGTTCAGCTCGACCTTCGGTATCATCTACTTCGCACGCGAGCTGGCCGATTTCACGGTATTCGGCTGGCCGTTTTCCTTTTACATGGCGGCACAGGGACTGACACTGCTTTACCTGGCCATCCTGGCCGCCTATGTCATCCACATGCGCAAATTGGACAAGCTGTTGAAGAGCGAGACCGCAGATGCCCAATGATGCCTTTTTCCGTCGGCTTGTCCGCTACTACGGCTGGTATACGGTCGGATTCATCATCTTCCTGCTCGCACTGGCGATCCTGGAAAAGGAAGGTTTTCCGCGCGCCTGGATCGGCTACATCTTCATCTTCTCGACCATCGTCGTCTACGCGGGAATCGGCGTCATCAGCCGCACGTCCGACGTCTCCGAATACTACGTCGCCGGGCGGCGGGTGCCGGCGATGTTCAACGGCATGGCGACCGCGGCCGACTGGATGTCCGCCGCCAGCTTCATCAGCCTGGCCGGCGGTCTGTACGTCCTCGGATTCGACGGCCTGGCCTACATTCTCGGCTGGACAGGGGGCTACTGCCTCGTCGCGCTTCTGGTTGCGCCCTACCTGAACAAGTTCGGGCACTACACCATTCCCGACTTCCTCGCCGCGCGTTTCTCCGGCCCTTGGGGCAGCGGCCCGGTGCGCATCATTGCGGTGGCATTTACCGTCCTCGTTTCGTTCACCTATGTGGTGGCGCAGATCTACGGCGTCGGGTTGATCACGTCCCGCTTTACGGGCGTTGATTTTTCGGTGGGCATCTTCCTCGGATTGGCGAGCATTCTGGTGTGCTCGTTCCTCGGCGGCATGCGCGCCATCACCTGGACCCAGGTCGCGCAGTACATCATCATGCTGATCGCCTACATGATTCCGGTCGTGTGGCTCTCCGTAAAGCACACGAACGTGCCGGTCCCGCAGGTGGCCTACGGTTCGGCGCTGTCCAAGCTGAGCGAGCGTGAAAAAGAGATCAATGAAGATCCGATGGAACAGCAGGTTCGCGCGATCTACAAGGAGCGCGCGAACGATTACGCATTCAAGATTGCCGCCCTGCCCGAATCATGGGAAAACGGGCTCATGGAAATGCAACGCCATGTGGAGGATCTGAAGCGCAGTAACGCCTCGCTCATCGAAATCAAGGCGGCCTCGCGTGCCCTGGCGGCCTACCCGAAAGATGTCGAAGAAGCGCAACGCAAGTGGAGCGAAGCGCGCGCCCTCAACCTTTCCCGCGCGGAGCCGGTGGTGCCGCACACCACCCCTTTTCCCGGAAAAACACCCGAGGCCTCGGACACAAAGCGCAACAATTTCATGGCACTGGTGCTGTGTCTGATGATGGGCACAGCCGCCCTGCCGCACATCCTTGTCCGCTTCTATACCACGCCCTCGGTGGCAGAGACACGACGATCGGTATTCTGGGCGCTGCTGTTCATCATGCTGCTCTATACGACGGTGCCGGCACTCGCCGTCCTGGTCAAGTACGACATCTATACCTCGCTGCTGGGTACCGACTTTTCGAAGATGCCGTCCTGGGTCTCGTACTGGGCCAGCGTCGACAAGATCAATCCGCTCGTGTCCATCACCGACATGAACAAGGACAACGTGGTCCAGCTCGCCGAGATTGTGATGGACGGCGACATCGTAGTACTGGCGACACCAGAGATCGCCGGACTGCCCTATGTGATCTCCGGACTGATTGCTGCCGGCGGCCTGGCGGCCGCACTCTCTACCGCCGATGGCCTGCTGCTGACGATTTCCAACGCCCTCTCGCATGATGTGTACTACAAGACTGTCGACCCCAGGGCCTCGACACAGAAGCGTGTGACGATATCCAAGCTGCTGTTGCTTGTCGTGGCGCTGGTCGCCGCCTATGCCGCCTCGCTCAAACCGGGCGACATCCTGTCCATGGTGGGTGCCGCCTTCTCGCTGGCGTCGTCGGCCTTGTTCGCTGCCCTTGTTTTGGGCGTTTTCTGGAAGCGGGCGAACCAACAAGGTGCAATTGCCGGCATGGTGGTCGGACTCGGCGTCTGCATGTACTACATGCTGCGCACCTATCCGGCGCTCGGCGGCTCGGCGTCAAACCAGTGGTTCGGCATCGCGCCCATCTCGGCAGGGGTGTTCGGCGTGCCGGCGGGATTCCTTACCATCTTCGTCATCAGCCTGTTGACCCGGAAACCAGAACCCCGCTCCAACGCCCTGGTGGACCACATTCGCATTCCCTGAGCGACAGGTGCCGGCTGGCACGCTTCTTGTTACTCTTGGTCTACCATTGCCGCCATCGATCGCCGAACAGGACGTCATGCCAAACTTTTTCAACGAGATGTACTCAGACGAACCCGCCGTGCGCGAGCACTACCGGAGGTTCGACAGGTGGCTTGAAGGGCAGCCGCAGGAAGTCCTTGCAAGGAAGCGCGCCGAGGCCGACCTGATCTTCCGGCGAGTAGGTATTACATTCGCTGTGTACGGCAACGACGCGGGGACGGAGCGCCTGATCCCGTTCGACATCATTCCGCGCATCATTCCCGCCGCCGAGTGGGCGCAACTGGAGGCAGGCCTGGTCCAGCGCGTGAAGACGCTGAACATGTTCATCCACGATATCTACCATGACCAGAATATCGTGAAGGCCGGTGTCATCCCCGCCGAGCAGATCTTCAGGAATGCGCAGTACCGGCCGGAAATGCAGGGCATCTCCGTCGCATCCGACATCTACGCGCACATTGCCGGCGTCGATATCGTGCGCGCTGGTGAGGGCGAGTTCTATGTGCTGGAGGACAACCTGCGCGTACCTTCGGGCGTCTCCTACATGCTGGAAGACCGCAAGATGATGATGCGGCTGTTCCCGGAGCTGTTCGCGCAGCACAAGATCGCGCCTGTCGCGCATTACCCGGACATGCTGCTCGACAATCTTCGCTCGGTGGCACCGGTCGGCGTCACCGATCCAACCGTCGTCGTCATGACGCCGGGCATGTACAACTCGGCCTATTTCGAGCATGCCTTCCTCGCGCAGCAGATGGGCGTGGAACTGGTCGAGGGACAGGATCTTTTCGTCAACGACAATGCCGTGTACATGCGCACGACGCGCGGGCCGAAGCGCGTGGATGTGATTTATCGGCGCATCGACGACGACTTCCTCGACCCGCTGGCGTTCCGCGCCGATTCCTCGCTTGGCGTACCGGGACTGCTGTCCGTCTACCGCGCCGGCCGCGTGACCTTGGCCAATGCGATCGGCACCGGCGTCGCCGACGACAAGTCGATTTATCCTTTCGTGCCGGAAATGATCCGCTTCTACCTGTCGGAAGAGCCGATCCTCAACAACGTGCCGACTTACCAGTGCCGGAAGAAGGAAGACCTGGAATACACGCTGGCAAACCTGACGCACCTGGTGGTCAAGGAAGTGCACGGCGCCGGCGGCTACGGCATGCTGGTCGGCCCTGCCTCGACGCGCGATGAGATCGAGGCGTTCCGCCAGCGTGTGATCGCCAAACCGGACGGTTACATCGCTCAGCCCACGCTTGCCCTGTCCACCTGCCCGACCTTTGTCGAATCAGGCATTGCCCCGCGCCACATTGATCTCCGGCCCTTCGTGCTGTCCGGCAAGACCATTTCCATGGTCAAGGGCGGCCTCACGCGCGTGGCGCTGAAGGACGGCTCGCTGGTCGTCAACTCGTCGCAAGGCGGCGGAACCAAAGATACCTGGGTACTGGAGAAATAGCATGCTCAGTCGCACCGCAGACCACCTCTTCTGGATGGCGCGCTACACCGAGCGCGCCGAGAATACCGCACGCATGCTCGACGTCAATGTGCAGACCGCGCTGCTGCCGCAATCCGCGCATGCGGCGGAACAAGGCTGGCGTGCCATGCTCGGGATCTCCGAACTGCTCGATGCCTTCGACGACAAGTACGGGCTGATGACGGCCAGGGATGTCCTCGACTTCATGGTGCGCGATCGGGACAATCCGTCGTCGATCGCCTCCTGCATCCAGCAGGCGCGCGAAAACGCACGCGCCGTGCGTGGCACGCTGACGACCGAGGTGTGGGAAACCCACAACGCCACCTGGCTTGAGCTGCAGAACAAGCTGCGCAGCAGGATACTGGAAGAAGACCCGAGCCAGTTCTTCGAATGGGTGAAATACCGCTCGCATCTTTCGCGTGGCGTAACCATCGGCACGATGCTCAAGGACGAGGCTTTCCACTTCATCCGCCTCGGCACATTCCTCGAGCGCGCCGACAACACCGCTCGCATCCTCGACGTGAAATTCCACGGCGCCGACAAGAGCGTCTTTGCGGATCACGCGGCGGATGATGAGGCGCAGCACGACTTCTACTACTGGGCGGCAATCCTGCGCTCCGTGTCCGGCTTCGAGATCTATCGCAAGGTCTACCGCGACGTCATCACGCCGGAAAGGGTGGCCGAACTGCTGATGCTGCGCGCCGACATGCCGCGCTCGCTGCTCGCTTGCATCGAAGAAGTGGCGTCCAACCTGGCGCAGGTGCGCAACGATGCGTCGGCGGACACCGAGCGCTTCGTCGGAAAACTGCATGCGGAACTCAAGTACAGCAAGATCGACGAGATCCTCGCTTCGGGATTGCATGAGTACCTGACGCAGTTCCTCGAACGCATCTACGAAATTGGCAATCGCATCAGCCGCGACTTCCTCGTCCCGTTGACCGCGTAATCATGCTCCTGTCCATCCGCCACGAGACGGTCTATCACTACACGTCTGCGCTGACCTATACGATCCAGCAGCTTCGGCTTTCGCCACGTCCGGACCCGCATCAGCGCGTCCAGACCTGGGACGTGCGCACGGCGGGACGCCGCAATGAATTCGTCGACGCGTACGGCAATATCGGGCATATGCTGACCATCACAGGATTGCACGACGAAGTCAGGATTCTCGCCCGCGGCACGGTCTCTATCGATCCGCTTGACCGCGGCCGGCTTCCCGGCGGGAGCATCCTGTCACCGCTGGTATTTACGGTGCCTACCCGTCTCACGCAACCGGACGACGGAATCACCGAGTTCGCGATGCGGCATGCGCAAACGAATGCGCGCGCCGCCACGCTGCTTGGCCTTGCCGAAGCGATCCGCGCATCCGTCGGCTACCGCACCGGGGCAACTGAAGTCACCACATCGGCCGCGGACGCCCTGTGCCTTGGGCAAGGCGTTTGCCAGGACCACGCCCATCTCTTCCTGTCCTGCTGCCATGTACACGGGATTCCGGCGCGTTACGTTTCCGGCTATATCGATCCAGGCGACACCGAGCACGCCGCCAGTCATGCCTGGGTCGACGTCTGGGTGGAAGAAGTGGATTTTTCGGGCTGGATCAGCATCGACGTCACCCACGCCTGCTTTACCGGCGAGACCCACTGCCGCCTCGCAATCGGCCGCGATTATGATTCGGCGGCCCCGGTACGCGGCGTACGCCACGGCGGCGGGATCGAGTCGCTGACGGTCAGCGTTGACGTTTCGCCAATCCTTTCCTGACCGATCTCCCCGTTCCACGCGGTATTTTGGAGACACCGCCAGCCCCAAATCCGGCCGGACGCGCAGGTTCGTCCTGTAGAATTCCTTTTTTGCACCCTGCTTTTGCGATCATGACTTACTGCGTCGCCATGCGCCTCGATTCGGGGCTGGTCTTCCTGTCCGACTCCCGCACCAATGCCGGTGTGGACCAGGTCGGTACCTTCAGGAAGATGACGGTATTCGAGAACCCGGGTGACCGCATGATGGTCCTGATGACCGCCGGGAACCTGTCAATTTCCCAATCGATTCGCCAGATTATCGCGGAACGTACGACCAGCGGCGGCAAAACGGTATGGACTGCGACCTCTATGTACGAGGCGGCGCAAATCGTCGGCGAGGCGGTCCGCACCGTGTATGAACGCGACGCGCGCGCGCTGCGCGAGTTCGGCATCGACTTTAATGTCAGCATCATCTTTGGAGGCCAGATCCAGGGCGAGCGCTGCCGCCTGTTCCAGGTCTACGCCGCCGGCAACTTCATCGAAGCGCACAACGAGAACACCTATTTCCAGATCGGCGAGGCCAAGTACGGCAAACCGATCATCGATCGCGTCATCACTCCGGTGACCCCACTGAACGAAGCAGCCAAGTGCGCCTTGATCTCGATGGACTCGACGCTGCGCTCGAATATTTCGGTTGGGCTGCCGCTGGACCTGCTGATCTATGAACACGACGCGCTGACGGTCACGCGATTCGTCACGATCGACGAAAAGAACCAGTATTTCCAGATGATCCGCAGCACCTGGGGGCAGCAGCTCAAGAGCGTGTTCGAGGGCATTTCCGATCCGGTGTGGAATGCGTCGCCGGACGAGGGCGCGATGGCGCTGTCGACCACCAACACGCACAGCCAGCCGGTGCGCATGCAGCCTCCGCACAGCCTGGCGAATGCCAATCCGCATCCTGCGCCCTTGCAGACGCTGGCGGAGCAGGACAGCGGCAACAAGCAGCACTAAGCGGCTGCACAAACAAAAACGGCTGCAGGATCTGCAGCCGTTTTTTGTTCGTGGATCGTTTCTTACAGTACGATCGTCTGTGCCTCGTCACCCTGGCGCTCGCGGATTTCGCCAATGCGCGTGACGTTTTCGCCGGCAGCCTTCAGCTGTGCGATCGCAGCGTCGGCGTTTTCCTTCGACACGATCACCACCATGCCGATACCGCAGTTGAACACGCGGTGCATCTCGGCGTCGGCGACACCGCCATGCTGCTGCAGCCAGGTGAACAGCGGCGGCATCGTCCAGGCGTCGCGATGCAGAACGGCCGTCAGGTTCTCGCGCAACACGCGCGGCACGTTTTCGACCAGCCCGCCGCCGGTGATGTGCGCCATGCCCTTGACCTCGATCTTTTCCATCAGGGACAGCAAAGGCTTCACGTAGATATGCGTCGGCTCCATGATCACGTCTGCGAGGCGGCGGCCATGGAAATCGGCGTTCAGGTCCGGCTTGGCAACTTCGATGATCTTCCGCACGAGGGAATAACCGTTGGAGTGCGCGCCCGACGAGGCCAGGCCCAGCACCACGTCACCCGGCACGATCTTGCTGCCGTCGATGATCTTCGACTTCTCGACCGCACCGACGGCAAAACCGGCCAGGTCGTATTCGCCGTCCGGGTACATGCTCGGCATTTCGGCGGTTTCGCCGCCGATCAGCGCGCAGCCGGCCAGTTCGCATCCCTTGGCGATGCCCTTGATGACGTCGGTCGCGGACGGCACGTCCAGCTTGCCGCAGGCGAAATAGTCAAGGAAGAACAGCGGCTCGGCACCCTGCACCAGGATGTCGTTCACGCTCATCGCCACCAGGTCGATGCCCACGGTGTCGTTCTTCTTGAGGTGGAAGGCCAGCTTCAGCTTGGTGCCCACGCCATCGGTACCGGAAACCAGGACCGGTTCCTTGTACTTCTTGCTGATTTCGAACAAAGCGCCGAATCCGCCGATACCGCCCAGCACGCCTTCGCGCATCGTACGTTTGGCAAATGGCTTGATCGCTTCGACCAGGGCGTCGCCTGCATCGATGTCGACACCGGCGTCGCGGTAGGAAAGGGATACGTTGGAAGTGGAACTCATGTCTGGAATAAGTGCAGAGGCGGTAAAATAGGCGGTTTGGGCTTCGCAGCTACGATCAAGCCCTGACCAAAACGCTATTTTATCAAACCCGACCCGTCCAACCTGCCCGAACCCGCCGAAACATGCCTTTTTCTTTCAATCCGGAGCAGAAACAGACCGTGCTGTGGCTCGCAATCGGGCTGGTGCTGGCGGCATTGCTGGTGTACCTCGGTCCTGTGCTGGCGCCGTTCATCGCCGCCGGCGTGCTGGCCTACGCGCTCAATCCGGCCGTTGACTGGTTGTCATCGAAGCGGATCGGCAGTCTGGCCGTCCCCCGCAGCGCGGCGGTGATCGTGGTCATGCTGCTGTTGCTGGCAGCGATCCTGGCGCTGATCCTGGTGGTCTTGCCGATCATGCAAAAGCAGATTCCGCTGCTGCAGGAGAAGATTCCCGGCGCCCTGTCCCGCCTGAACGCGTTCCTGTCGCCCAAGTTGCAAGACATCGGCATCCGCGTTCGATTGGACGAAGTCGGCATCAAGCGGCTGGTGTCCCAGTATTTCGCCACCAGCAGCGATGAGATCTGGAGTTCTGTCCTCGCGTCGGCCAAGGTGGGCAGCGCTGCCGTGCTCGGCTGGATCGCCACCCTGACCCTGGTCCCGATCGCGCTGTTCTATCTCCTCCTCGACTGGCATGCCGTGCTGGCACGCATCCAGAACTTCATTCCCCGGCGCTGGGTCAGCCAGGTCGTGCACTTCGGCGAGGAAGTCGATGGCCTGCTGGCGCAATACCTGCGCGGCCAGCTGGCCGTGATGCTCGTGCTCTCCATCTACTATGCGGGCGCGCTCGCGATCTTCGATTTCGATGTCGCCGTCCCCGTCGGCGTCATCACAGGCCTCCTGGTATTCATCCCCTACCTCGGTTTCGGCCTCGGCCTGGTGCTGGCGCTGATTGCGGCCGTGCTGCAGTTCGAAGGACTGCAGGGTGTCGTCATCGTGGCCGGCATTTACACCACCGGGCAGGTCATCGAAAGCTTCATCCTCACGCCACGGCTCGTAGGCGAGCGTATCGGCCTGCATCCGCTGACCGTGATCTTCGCGCTGATGGCATTCGGCCACCTGTTCGGCTTCGTCGGCGTGCTGCTGGCGCTGCCGGCGTCGGCCATACTCGCAGTGGCGTTTGCCCACCTGCGCACTCAATACACCAATAGCAGTTTCTATCGTCAGTCATGAGGCAAATGCTGCTCGACCTGGGGGCGGAAAAACCGCAGACCCTGGATACCTTCGTCGTTGGACAAAATGCGGAACTGTCGCAGTTGCTGAGGCAGTTTGCCCGGTACGCGGCCGCCATGCCCAAGGAACGCTTCGTCTACATCTGGGGCGAAGCCGGGGCCGGCAAGTCCCACCTGCTGCAGGCACTGGCCGCCGTTCCCGGTTCGCGCTACATCCCGGCAGGCGCCGGTGAAGGCGACTATCTGTTCGATGAAAAAACGCGCCTGTACCTGATGGACGACTGCCAGGCTCTGTCGCCGGATGCCCAGATCTCGGCCTTCGCCCTCTTCAACCAGGTGCGCGAAAACGGTGGCCTGCTCGTGAGCGCTGGCGACAAGGCGCCCGCTGGCCTCGAACTGCGTGAAGACCTGCGCACCCGCCTTGGCTGGGGGCTGATCTACCAGGTGCACGGCTTGACCGATGAGGAAAAAATCGCCGCTTTGACACAAGCAGCCCAGGCGCGCGGGATAACATTGTCGCCGGGCGTGTTACCCTATCTGATCACACATTTCCGTCGAGACATGCGCTCCCTGTCCGCGATGCTGGACGCGCTCGATCAGTATTCGCTGGAGACCCAGCGTCCGATCACGCTTCCGCTGCTGCGCAGCCTGCTGCAACTCGAAGGTGAACCCAAGGCATAATGAATCTCGCTTTATTCGACCTAGACCACACCCTGATACCGCTCGATTCGGATTACGAATGGGGCCAGTTCCTTGTCCGCATCGGCGCCGTCGATGCCGACGAATTCGCCCGGCGCAACGCTGCTTTCTACGCGCAGTACGAAGCAGGCACGCTCGACCCGGTGGAATACCTTGAATTCGCACTCGGCACGCTTGCCCGGTTTCCGCGCAAGCAGCTCGACGCCTGGCGGGTGCAGTTCATGGACGAAGTCGTCCTGCCCGGCATCCGACCGGCCGCTACGGACCTGGTCAAGTATCACCAAAAGGCGGGCGACCAGGTCGCCATCATCACGGCCACCAACAAGTTCGTGACCGAACCGATCGCAAAAGTGTTCGGCATTGATACCCTGATCGCCGCCCTGCCGGAAACCACTGCCGACGGTGAAATCACCGGCAAGCTGGTCGGCATTCCTACGTCCGGTCCGGGCAAGGTCATCCACATGAACGAATGGCTCGCGTCCCAGGGAAAATCGCTCGCGAGCTTCCCGCGCAGCTATTTCTACAGCGATTCCCAGAACGACATCCCCCTGCTGTCGGCCGTCACCCATCCGGTCGCCACCAACCCGAACGCCTTGCTTAAAGCCCATGCACAAGCGCAAGGCTGGCCCATCCTGACACTGTTCGATGATTAAAAAGTTTATCAAGCGCATTCTCGGCGGCAAAAAGAAGGCAGAAAACCCGCATCAGCCCGTTGTGCTCGGACCGCAGGAACATGGGATCAACCCCCAACTGCTGTCCTCGCACGCCGTGCGCGTGACGCAGACACTGCAGGAAAACGGCTTCAAGGCATTCGTCGTCGGCGGCGCCGTGCGCGACCTGCTGCTCGGTATAAAGCCGAAGGATTTCGACGTTGCCACCAACGCTACGCCGGAACAGGTGAAGCGCCTGTTCCGCCGCGCCTTCATCATCGGCAAGCGATTCCAGATCGTGCATGTGATGTTTGGCCAGGAAATCATCGAGGTGACGACCTTCCGCGGCGCTTCTGCCGACGCCGCACCGAAGGACGAACACGGCCGCGTGCTGCGCGACAACACCTTCGGCGAACAGCATGAAGACGCCGTCCGCCGCGATTTCACGATCAACGCGATGTACTACGACCCGGCCGCGCAGACCGTGCTCGATTACCACAACGGCATCGCCGACATCCGCAACAAGACCCTGCGGATCATCGGCGCGCCGGAAGCCCGCTACCGGGAAGATCCGGTGCGCCTCCTGCGCGTGGTGCGCTTCGCCGCCAAGCTCGGCTTCACCATCGACACGGCTACGCGCGAGCCCATCCAGGTGATGGCGCCGCTGATCAATAACGTCCCCGCCGCGCGCGTGTTCGACGAGATGCTCAAGCTGCTGATGAGCGGGCACGCCCTCGCCTGCCTGCAGCAATTGCGCAAGGAAGGCCTGCACCACGGCCTGCTGCCGCTGCTCGACGTCGTGCTCGAGCAGCCTCTCGGCGAAAAATTCGTCACGCTTGCACTGGAAAACACGGACGAGCGCGTTCGTCAGGGCAAGGGCGTCTCGCCCGGCTTCCTGTTCGCCTCGCTGCTGTGGCACCAGGTCCTGGAGAAGTGGAACGCCTACAAGGCAGCGGGCGAGTTCCCCATCCCCGCCCTGCACCTGGCGGCCGACGACGTGCTGAACACGCAGACGGAGAAGCTCGCCCTGCAGCGCCGTATCGCGACCGATATGCGCGACATCTGGGCGATGCAGCCGCGTTTCGAACGCCGTACCGGCAAGTCGCCGTACAAGCTGCTCGAGCATCCGCGCATGCGGGCAGGCTACGACTTCCTGCTGCTGCGCTGCGAATCGGGCGAACTCGACGCCGAGCTCGGCCAATGGTGGACTGACTTCATTGCCGCCGACGGCCCGGGCCGTGAAGAGCTGCTGGCCAGGAAGCCGCGTACAGAAGGCGAATCCGCTGCCCCCAAAAAGCGCCGCCGCCGTGGCGGACGCAACAAGAGCAAGCCCGCCCCCGTGGAAGGCAGCGCTACATGACCATGGCGCAGACGTCGGGCTACATCGGCATCGGCGCCAACCTTGGTGATGCCCGCGACACCGTCACCCAGGCCATCGCATTGATCGGCAAGCTGCCGCAAACACAGCTTGCTGCAACATCCAGCCTCTTCAGCACCGCTCCGATTGATGCCGGTGGCGAGGACTATGTCAACGCCGTCGTGAAGATCAACACCCGTCTTCAGCCCATTGAGTTGCTGCAGGCACTGCAGGCGCTGGAGCAGGACTTCGGCCGCCAGCGCCCCTATCGCAACGCGCCGCGCACACTGGACCTCGATATCCTGATGTACGGCGACCACGTCATCTCAACGGAAACTCTGGAAATACCACATCCGCGAATGACACAACGCGCATTCGTGCTGATCCCGTTGCTCGAGATCGATCCCTTCATTACCATTCCGAAACAAGGCCCCGCTCACAGCTTTGTGACAGCCGTCTCCGGCCAGGCCATTCGGAAAATCTGAGTCATGCAAATACCTGTTGTTGCGCAAACCGTCGGTTTGCTCGTCCTTTCGAACGTCTTCATGACGATCGCCTGGTACGGTCATCTCAAGAACCTGGCGAGCAAGCCGTGGTGGATCGCTGCCGTCATCAGCTGGGTCATCGCCCTGTTCGAGTACCTGCTGCAGGTGCCGGCAAACCGTATCGGCTACACCGAACTCAGCCTCGCGCAGCTCAAAATCATGCAGGAAGCGATCACGCTCACCGTGTTCGTGCCCTTTGCGATGATTTACATGAACCAGCCGTTCAAGCTCGACTACATCTGGGCCGGCCTGTGCCTGGTGGGCGCCGTCTACTTCATCTTCCGCACATGAGCTTCGATCGCTACAAGTACATCGTGGTCGAAGGACCGATTGGCGTCGGCAAGACCTCCTTGACGCGCAAGCTCGCCGAGACGACCGGCGCGCAGACGCTGCTCGAACTGCCCCAGGACAACCCCTTCCTGGAGAAGTTTTACCGCGCCCCGTCGCGCTACGCGCTGCCCACACAGATGTTTTTCCTGTTCCAGCGCATGAACCAGCTGCGGGACATGACCCAGACTGACCTGTTCGACGCGCGCGTTGTCTCAGACTTCCTGCTCGACAAGGACCCGATCTTCGCACGCCTGACGCTGGGCGATGACGAACTCAACTTGTACCAGCAGTTGTATTCCCATTTGCGTCCGCAGGCGGCCGTGCCGGACCTCGTCATCTACTTGCAGGCCCAACCCGAAACGCTGGTCGAGCGCGTGAAGAAACGCGGCATTTCGATGGAAGCCGGCATTTCCGAGATGTACCTCTACCGTCTTTGTGAAAGTTACAGCCGTTTCTTTTATCATTACGACGCCGCTCCGCTGCTGATCGTGAATACAGAGAACCTCAATCCGATCGAGCGCGAAGACGACTACAACCTGCTGGTACGACGCATCGGAGAAATGCGCGGCAAGCGGGAATTTTTCAACCTTGGGGAATAACTATGTCGGGATATCTGCAAGAAAGCGCACCGGCCGCATCGCCGACGCGCAGCAAGGCGGTTACCGTGCCGTCGCTGCTGGCGATGAAGAACGCGGGTGAAAAGATTGCGATGCTGACTTGCTACGATGCCAGCTTTGCCGCATTGATGGACCGCTGCGGCGTGGACGTGTTGCTGGTCGGCGATTCCCTCGGCAATGTCTGCCAGGGGCACAGCTCCACCCTGCCCGTCACGATCGGCGATATCGCCTATCACACCGCATCGGTTGCACGTGGCAACCAGAACGCCCTGCTGATCGCGGACATGCCCTTCGGCACCTACGCGACGCCCGAGTCGGCATTCGAGAATGCCGTCAAGCTGATGCAGGCCGGCGCGCAGATGGTCAAGCTGGAAGGCGGCGCATGGCTCGTCGAGACGGTGAAATTCCTCACCGACCGTGCCGTACCGGTGTGCGCCCACCTCGGCCTCACGCCGCAGTCTGTGCATCAGCTGGGTGGATTCAAGGTACAGGGGAAAACCGCGGAAGGCGCGGAAAAACTGAAGGCGGATGCGCTTGCCCTGCAAGAGGCCGGCGCGTCGATCCTCGTGCTGGAAGCCATTCCGACGGCGCTGGGCAAGGAAGTCACCGACATGCTGGCGATGCCGACCATCGGCATCGGCGCAGGTCCCGATTGCTCGGGACAGGTGCTGGTCATGCACGACATGCTGGGTGTCTTCCCCGGCAGGAAGGCGCGCTTCGTGAAGAACTTCATGGACGGCCAGACCAGTATTGAAGCGGCCATCCGCGCCTACATCGCCGCGGTCAAGGACAAGTCCTTCCCCGCGGCCGAACACTGTTTTTAATCGTTGTTCTCGTAACGCGCGAGGCTCTTGGGCATCTTTTCGGCCAGGTCCTCGGCGTTACTTACGGTGAGCCCGAGATCGCGCAGCAAACCATCCTTGAGGCCGTAGATCCAGCTATGGATCGTGAGTTGCTGGCCTCGCTCCCATGCATCCTGAACGATCGTCGTCTGGCACACGTTGACCACCTGCTCGAGCACATTCAGCTCGCACAGGCGATCCTGCCTCACGCCCAGCGGTAACACCTCGCCCAGATAGCGTTCGTGTTTCTGGTGCACATCCTGCACATGGCGCAGCCAGTTGTCCGCGAGTCCAATGCGACGTCGGGCGAGTGCGGTATGGACGCCGGAACAACCGTAATGGCCGCAGACGATCACATGCTTCACCCCCAGCACGTCAATCGCGAACTGCAGGACGGACAGGCAGTTAAGATCGGTATGCACCACGACGTTGGCGACGTTGCGGTGGACGAACAGTTCGCCCGGCAGCAGGTTGACGATTTCGTTGGCGGGCACGCGGCTGTCGGCGCAACCGATCCACAAATATTCAGGCGATTGCTGGCCGGCGAGCTTCTTGAAGAAGGAGGCATCCTGGGCCACCATGGCGGAGGCCCAGTCGCGGTTGTTCTGGAACAGGTGTTCCAGCATGACGGAATTGGTATCGTTCTGAGTCATCTTGCACCAGTCGTAAACAGGAAGAGTCAGGCCGACCGGACGCAAAAAGCACAAAGAAGCACGAAATTAGGCGAAGTTGGCACAGGAACTTTGCTGTGCGAGATCGGCGCGCAGGCGGCATGACGTCCGGCACAACCGGACGCACCGCGCATTATACAGAGGACAAGCTTGCCGACACAGAAACGCCGGCGGGAGATCAGGAGTTGTTGCCGCGCGCGCCGGTGTCGGGCTTCTCGCCCAGCATCAGGGGTTTGAGCTGTGCATCAACCGGCTTGTCACCCAGCCAGATCTTCAGCAAGGCGTTGTAGAACGCCACGTCCGGCAGGACGTCGGACACCTTCTTGCCATTGACATGCACCACCGTGCCCGATCCGGGAATCCAGTCGGTAGTGAGCACATCTCCCTTCTTCAGCTCGGGAATGGACGCGAAAATCTCACCAAACTTCTGCAACTGCATGATCAGCTTCGCCTTCTCGTTGCGGTCGCTGTTCTGCTGGATTCCGCTCATGAAGCCACGGCCGAGCTCCTCATTGCTCACATCGCGCAACATCACGATCGTGACGCGCTTGGGGCCGGGAGCCGCGAGGACATCCTGCACAGAGGACTTCTTTTCGGGGAGGTAGAGGCCGGCGACATAGACCTTGAAGATGGCCTTGTAGCGAATGCCGGCCCCGTTGAGCTTGAGTTCCTGGTTCGCCAGGCGCACGGTATCGTCCAGCTTGACGCCGCCCACTTCTGCAGCGGACGCGAGGATGGGGTGTGACAGTACTGCTGCGGCACCAATGAGGCCGAGCGCACGGGTTACGCGAATGCCAAGCTTCATGTTGTCTCCAGAATAATATTTATTTACAGCAATAGAACGAGCGTTTCATTATCCTGAGAAAAGCTAGAGGAACTCCTCTAAATCTCGCACAAAAAAAGCCGCGGGTCCCGGGGACCGGCGGCTTTCCGATACAGGAATTTGAGGATTACTCGAAGAATTCCTTGACCTTGTCCTTCCACGACTTGCTTTGCGGGCTGTGCTTGGAGCCTCCGGCCGTAGTCAGCTTTTCAAACTCCTGCAGCAATTCCTTCTGGCGATCGGTGAGCTTGACCGGCGTCTCGACCACGACGTGGCAGAACAGGTCGCCAGCGTAGCCCGAGCGTACGCCCTTGATGCCCTTGCCGCGCAGGCGGAAGGTCTTGCCGGACTGCGTGCCTTCCGGCAGCGTGAAGGATGCCTTTCCATTGAGCGTCGGCACTTCGACTTCGCCGCCCAATGCTGCCTTGGCAAACGACACAGGGATCTCGCAATGCAGGTCGTCGCCGTCACGCTGGAAGACCTCGTGCGGCTTGATGCGAATTTCCACATACAGGTCGCCCGGGGGCCCACCGTTCATGCCCGGCTCGCCGTTGCCCGACGAGCGGATGCGCATGCCGTCGTCGATGCCGGCCGGGATCTTCACTTCCAGCGTCTTGTTGCGCTTGATGCGTCCCGCGCCGCTGCATGTCGTGCAGGGATTGGGAATCATCTTGCCGGTGCCGTGGCACTTCGGGCAGGTCTGCTGGATGCTGAAGAAGCCCTGCTGCATGCGCACCTGGCCCTGCCCGCCGCAAGTGGTACAGGTCGTCGGGGACGTGCCCGGCTTTGCGCCAGAACCATGGCAGGTATCGCATTCGTCCCAGGACGGCACGCGAATCGTGGTGTCGTAGCCGTGCGC
Source organism: Noviherbaspirillum sp. (assembly GCA_035626875.1). Lineage (GTDB taxonomy): Bacteria > Pseudomonadota > Gammaproteobacteria > Burkholderiales > Burkholderiaceae_D > Noviherbaspirillum. The sequence goes on from DASPMV010000011.1 coordinate 21,738, forward strand.
CGCCTGCTCAAGCGTGATTTCCAGGTTATAGCGCAAGTCCGCGCCCCGGTAGACCTGCGGGCCGCCGCGGCCGCCGCGTGCGCTTTGACCAAAAATATCGCCGAAAATGTCGCCGAACGCGTCGGAGAATCCGCCGAAACCGGCGCCTCCTGCGCCAAAGCCGCCACCGCCCATGTTCGGGTCCACACCCGCATGGCCGTAACGGTCATAGGCTTCGCGCTTGCCTGCGTCGGAGAGCATCTCGTAGGCTTCTTTCGCCTCCTTGAACTTCTCTTCCGCTCCCTTGCTGTCCGGATTGCGGTCCGGGTGGTACTTCATCGCGAGCTTGCGATACGCCTTCTTGATCTCTTCCTCGGAGGCGTTCTTCGCTACACCCAGAATCTCGTAATAATCTCGCTTTGACATCTTGTAGGCGTCCTGTTTCTAAACGCAAAACGCCGAGTCGAGGATCTGGAGGATCGCATCGGCTCGGCGGGCCATCGCGGCGCTACTAAGTTGCGTTAGCCGCGATGAGGGTCATTACTTGTCTTTGACTTCCTTGAAGTCGGCGTCGACGACGTCTTCTTCCTTGGCCTTGGCTTCCGATGCGCCTGCACCTGCACCGCCGGCAGCGCCTGCGGCGCCTGCGGCACCCGCTGCACCCGCCTGCTGCGCCTGTGCGTCAGCGTACATCTTCTCGCCCAGCTTCTGGGCAGCCGTGGACAGCGCTGCAACCTTGGCGTCGATGTCGGACTTGTCGTTACCCTTCAGGGCGCCTTCCAGGTCCTTGATCGCTGCTTCGATCTTTTCCTTCTCGCCGCCGTCCAGCTTGTCGCCATACTCGGTCAAAGCCTTGCGCGTCGAGTGTACCAGCGCGTCGCCCTGGTTGCGGGCATCGGCTAGTTCCTTCAGCTTCTTGTCTTCGTCCGCATACAGCTCGGCGTCCTTCACCATCTTCTGGATTTCCTCCTCGGACAGACCCGAGTTGGCCTTGATGGTGATCTTGTTTTCCTTGCCGGAGGCCTTGTCCTTCGCGCTCACGTGCAGGATGCCGTTGGCGTCGATGTCGAACGTCACCTCGATCTGCGGAATGCCGCGCGGTGCCGGCGGGATGCCTTCGAGGTTGAACTCGCCCAGCAGCTTGTTGCCGGTCGCCATTTCACGCTCGCCCTGGTAGACCTTGATGGTCACGGCCGGCTGGTTGTCGTCGGCGGTCGAGAACACCTGGCTGAACTTGGTCGGGATCGTGGTGTTCTTCTGGATCATCTTGGTCATCACGCCACCCAAGGTTTCGATACCCAGGGACAGCGGAGTCACGTCCAGCAGCAGCAGGTCCTTGCGGTCGCCCGACAGCACGGAACCCTGGATCGCAGCGCCGACGGCGACGGCTTCATCCGGGTTGACATCCTTGCGCGGCTCCTTGCCGAAGAACTCCTTCACCTTGTCCTGCACCTTCGGCATACGGGTCATGCCGCCGACCAGGATCACGTCCTGGATGTCGGAAACCTTCACGCCTGCATCCTTGATGGCGATGCGGCACGGCTCGATGGTGCGCTCGATCAGTTCCTCGACCAGCGATTCCAGCTTGGCGCGGGTGATCTTCATGTTCAGGTGGACCGGCGCGCCGTTGACCATGGCGATATACGGCTCGTTGATCTCGGTCTGCTGCGAGGAGGACAGCTCGATCTTCGCGCGCTCGGCGGATGCCTTGATGCGCTGCAGGGCGATCGGGTCCTTGGACAGGTCGAGGCCGTTGATCTTCTTGAACTCGTCAATGATGTAGTCGATCATGCGCTGGTCGAAGTCTTCACCACCGAGGAAGGTGTCGCCGTTGGTGGACAGCACTTCGAACTGCATTTCGCCGTCGACGTCCGCGATCTCGATGATGGAGATGTCGAAGGTACCGCCGCCGAGGTCATACACGGCGATCTTGCGGTCGCCCTTGCCGCTCTTGTCCAGGCCGAATGCCAGCGCAGCCGCGGTCGGCTCGTTGATGATGCGCTTCACATCCAGGCCGGCGATGCGGCCGGCGTCCTTGGTTGCCTGGCGCTGTGCGTCGTTGAAGTAAGCCGGAACCGTAATGACGGCTTCAGTCACTTCCTCGCCGAGATAGTCTTCGGCGGTCTTCTTCATCTTGCGCAGCACTTCCGCGGACACCTGCGGCGGCGCGAGCTTCTTGTCGCGTGCCTGCACCCATGCATCGCCGTTGTCGGCCTTGACGATTTCATAGGGCATCAGGTTGATGTCCTTCTGGACTTCTTTTTCCTGGAATTTGCGGCCGATCAGACGCTTGACCGCGTAGAGCGTGTTCTTCGGGTTGGTGACGGCCTGACGCTTCGCCGGGGCGCCGACGAGGATCTCGCCGTCGTCCTGATAGGCGATGACGGAAGGCGTCGTACGGGAGCCTTCGGAGTTTTCGATGACCTTCGGCTGGCCGCCTTCCATGATGGCGACGCAGGAGTTGGTCGTACCCAAGTCAATGCCAATGATCTTGCCCATGATGTGTTCCTTTAAAACGAGAGTTTTCTAATGTGTTGTATATGTGGAACAAAGTGCCGGTTTCAAGCGCCTTTGCAGCCATTCTCCGAATTTTTATTGCGCTACCGTGACCAGCGCAGGCCGCAGCAGGCGGTCGGCGATCATATAGCCCTTCTGCAGGACGGTAACGATGGTGTTGGCTTCCTGGTCGGCCGGCACCATGGAAATGGCCTGGTGCTTCATCGGGTCGAGCTTCTCGCCCGGCACGGGATTGATTTCCTGCAGGCGATTGCGCTCGAAGGCGGAGGAGAGCTGCTTCAGGGTCATTTCGACACCTTCCTTCAGCGACTCGACCGACGGGGTGTCCAGCTTGAGGGCCATTTCGAGGCTGTCCTTCACCGGCACGAGTGCCTCGGCGAAACCTTCGATGGCGAACTTGTGCGCCTTGGCGACGTCTTCCTGGGCACGGCGGCGGATGTTTTCCGTGTCCGCCTTCGCGCGCAGGAACGCGTCTTGCATCTCTGTCGCACGTGCCTCCGCCGCCGCGAGCCGTTCTTCCAGGCTCGGGCCGGTTTGGGCCTGAGCCGGCTGCTCAACGTTCGCGCCGTCTTGCGGCGGAATCGCCTGTTCCACCTGGTCTTGCATCTTTTCTTGATCTTGCATCACAAAAAGTCTCCAGAAAATCAATGACTTAGTTTCGATTGCAACAGTAAATGGGGGTATCCCTTACTTTTTCAAGGGGAATGGGATGCTTTATTTGAGAAAAATTTACCGATCACGGAACGTAAAGACTTGTTACACACTTTACCCGGCGCAGGGCTTCAATTCGGGGACAGGCGTACTAGGATGAGCTTAACCAAGTTGCAACCGGATTTCCCCAGTTGCAAAGGAGTAAAGACCATGAAACTGCCATTGATTTCGGCATCCGTCGTCGCCTACACCCTGCTCGGGGCGGCATGGATCTGCCAAGCAGACCTGCTGACGTTCTGACGATGCCCCGCTCCGGCGCCACCGGCGCGGATCAGTTTTTCGCCCCCATCTGCACGGCCCGTTGACGCGCCACGTCGGCATCCTTGCGCGCATCCTCGCGCATCTGGGGCGTCAGCATCGTGGGCCAGCCGACCATGTGCTGCTCGGCGATCTCGGCCAACGCGCGAATCCAAGCCGGGTCTTCGTTGAGACAGGGAATGTAGTGGAACTCCTTGCCCCCGGAGGTGAGGAAGTCCTGCTTGACCTCCATCGCGATCTCTTCGAGGGTTTCGAGGCAATCGCTGGTGAAGCCTGGACAGAGCACGTCAATGCGGCGCACGCCTTCCTTGCCCATCTTCTGGACGGTCGGCGCCGTATAGGGCTGCAACCACTCCGCCTTGCCGAAGCGTGACTGGAAGGTGACGATGTACTGCTCGGGCGACAGGTGCAGCGCATTTGCAAGCAGGCGCGCGGTCTTGTGGCACTCGCAGTGGTACGGGTCGCCGAGGAGCAGCGTGCGCTTGGGCACGCCGTGGAAGCTCATGACCAGCTTGTCGGGCCTCCCGTGGACATCCCAGTGCGCGAGCACGGACCTCTTCAGCGCATCAATGTACCCCTCGTTGTCGTGATAGTGCTTGACGAAGCGCAGCTCCGGCACATTGCGCACCTTAGTATAGTGGCTGAACACGGCATCGAAGATGGAAGCCGTCGTCGTCGCCGAATATTGCGGATAAGCCGGCAGGATCAGGATGCGGTCGCAGCCGTCGGCCTTGAGCTTGTCCACGACTTCGGCTACGGACGGGCTGCCGTAACGCATGGCGTAGGCCACCTGCACATCGTGCCCGCGTTCGCCGAGGTAGCCGCGCAACAGCGCCGCCTGTTTCTTCGTATGGACCAGCAGCGGCGAGCCTTCCTGGGTCCAGATCGACGCGTACTTGGCCGCTGACTTCGACGAGCGGAATGGCAGGATCGCGCCGTTGAGGATGAGCCACCAGACTGCCCGGGGGATTTCTACCATGCGCGGATCCCAAAGGAATTGCCTGAGGTAGCGCCGCACTGCGGGCGTGGTCGGCTCGTCAGGGGTGCCGAGATTGACCAGGACGAGGCCGGTCTTTGACAACGTGCCGTGGGAATACGGCGGTTCCGGGTTGGGACGCATCGTGTGCGGGTTTCCTGTTGAACTGTGTTAGGACGCGAGCAATTCGCGCGCGTGCTTGCGTGTCGTGGCGGTGATTTCGAGGCCGCCGAGCATGCGGGCGATTTCCTCGATGCGTGCTTTCGAATCGAGCGCGTCAATGTTGGACAAGGTGCGTCCTTCCATACTGCGCTTGCTGACCTGGAAATGCTGGTTAGCCTGACTCGCGACTTGCGGCAAGTGTGTCACGCATAGCACCTGACGGTCCTGACCAAGCCGCTTGAGCAGGCGCCCCACCACTTCCGCCACGCCACCGCCGATACCGCTGTCGACTTCATCGAAAATCAGCGTCGGCGTCACGGTGGCGGTCGAGGTAATGACAGAGATGGCGAGCGAAATCCGGGCCAGCTCGCCGCCGGATGCCACTTTCGCCAAAGGACGCGGCGACGTTCCGGCATGGGCGGCGACAAGGAATTCCACCTGTTCCATTCCGTAGGCTGCAGGTTCGCATTCGTTCAATGCAATGACAAAACGGCCGCCCGACATGCTCAAGTCCTGCATCGCGGCGGTCACTGCTTCGCTCAATGCCTTGGCAGCTTTTGCGCGGGCCTTTGACAGCTTTCCTGCGGCGGCCATGTACTCGGTCTTGCACTTTTCTTCCTGGGCGCGCAGGGCTTCGACATCGCTGGCGTCGGCCAGCTGCTTCAATTGCGCGGAAAGCGTCTCGTATTCCTGCGGCAAGTCTTCCGGCGCGACGCGGAACTTGCGCGCGGTGGAATGGATCGCGTCAAGGCGCGCCTCGACTTCCTGCAGGCGCGCCGGATCGAGCTCGACGCGGCCGAGGTAATCGTTCAACGCGTAGACCGCCTCCTGCAACTGGATGCGGGCCGGTTCCAGCGCATCGACGACCGGCTTCAGGGCGGCATCGACATCGGACAGCTTGCCCAGCTTCAGCGTCAGTGCGGACAACTGGGACAGGATCGGACTGGTGTCCGACTCGGAAATCACGGTCAAGGCTTCCTGCGCACCTTCGAGCAGGCTGGCCGCATGGGCAAGCCTGCTGTGCTCATTGCTGATCTCGGCCCACTCGCCCGGCTTGACCGCGAGCTTTTCCAGCTCACCGACCTGCCATTCGAGGCGCTCGCGCTCCAGCAGGACATTCCTCGCGTTCGTTTCGAATTCTTCGCGTTGCCGTGACAATGCTCGCCATGCCTTGTGCGCTGCGGCCACGGCTTTCGCATCGTCGAGCAATCCGGCCTGGGTGTCGAGCAGGATGCGTTGCGCGTCCTGCTTCAGCAGCGACTGGTGCGCATGCTGGCCATGGATATCGACCAGCATTTCGCCCAGCTCGCGCAGTTGCGCCGCCGTCGCAGTGATGCCATTGATGAAAGCCTTCGATCGCCCGGCGTTGTCAATCACGCGCCGCAGCAGCACGCTGCCTTCGTCATTGCTGAACTCCTGCTCTGCCAGCCATGATTCCACTTCATCATGGGTGCTGAATTCCGCGGTGATATCGGCTTTCGCCGCACCTTCGCGTACGACGCTTGCGTCGCCACGACCGCCGAGTGCCAGGGCGAGCGCGTCGATCAGGATCGATTTGCCGGCACCGGTCTCGCCGGTGAAGACGGTGAAGCCTGGGGCAAACTCGAGTTCGATCGAATCAACGATCACGAAATCGCGGATGGAAAGTGTGCGAAGCATCTTGGAAATGGCTTTTTGGGCAAAAACAGCCTGCTATTTTAACTTCCCCGCCACGGAGGGATACTCATGCCAGTGCAGCTTTTCCCGCAAGGTATCGTAGTAGCTCCAGCCTTGCGGATGCAGGAAGGTAATGGTGTGTGCGGAACGGCGGATGAAAATGCGGTCGTGGTGCTGCAGGCTGGTCAGCGATTGCATGTCGAAATTGACGCTGATGTCGCGCCCACCCATGATTTCCACGACGACCGTGCAGGAGTCGGGAATCACGATGGGCCGGTTGGAGAGGGCGTGCGGTGCGATCGGCACGAGCACCATGCCCGACAGGCTCGGGTGCAGCAGCGGACCGCCGGCCGACAAGGCATAAGCTGTCGAACCGGTCGGCGTGGAAATGATCAGTCCGTCCGACCGCTGGTTGTACATGAAATGACCATCGACTTCAACCTTCAATTCGGCCATGCCGGTGGTCGAGCCGCGCGCCACGACGACATCATTGAACGCCAATGCGTGGAAAATAGCCTCGCCGTCGCGAATGACCGACCCTTCCAGCAAGGTGCGCTGCTCGGACTCCAGTTTTCCGGAGAGCATGTCGGCAAGGACCTGGATCATGACATCTTGCGAAATATCGGTCATGAAACCGAGGCGCCCCTGATTGATGCCGATCAGGGGAACGTTGTATGGCGCGAGCTGACGCGCGATGCCGAGCATCGTACCGTCACCCCCGACGACAATGGCAACGTCCGCATGCGCGCCGATTTCTGCCGGCGTCATGGTCGGCACGCCGGGCAGCGACACGTTCTGCGCCGTTTCGGCTTCGAGCACGACCTTGTGCCCGGATTGTGCGAGAAATCCGGCAATATCAGACAATGACTGCTCGATGCCGGCGGCCATGTATTTGCCAACGATGGCAACTGTCTGGAAGGCGACCGCGCGGTCGAATGGCTTGAAAGGCAACATGCAGCAGATTAGACCATAATTTGACGGTCTGTTACAGGCATTGAAACGATGGAACCCGATCCCATATGTCAAACATAAGAGCCGTCCTGTTCGACCTGGACGACACGCTGTGGCCAATCGTGCCGGTCATCAAGCGCGCGGAAAAACTGCTCTACGAGTGGCTGAAAGTACACGCCCCGCCGGTTGCAGAGCGCGTCACCATCGAGAGCATGCGCGAGCGGCGACAGCAGCTGATGGCGACCGACCCGGTGTACCAGATCGACCTGCGACTGTTGCGCCGGGCCGTGCTGCTTGAGGCGTTCGCTGATTCCGGACTGGACATCCGGCTGGTAGATGAAGCGATGGATGTGTTTTCGACAGCGCGCAATGAAGTCACGCCTTTCGAGGATGTCCTGCCGGCACTCAAGAGGTTGTGCGGGCGGGTCATCCTGGGCTCCGTGTCCAACGGCGTAGCGGACCTGCATGCCATCGGCATGGCGCATTATTTCCGGGCTTCCGTTGCCGCACATCACATCGGCTTCGCCAAGCCTGATGCGGCGATTTTCCATGCCGCATGCGCCGCGCTGGGCGTGGCGCCCAACGAGGCCTTGTATGTTGGCGATGATCCCTTCCTTGACGTCGAAGGAGCGCAGAAAGCGGGCTTGCGCGCTGCATGGATCAACCGGCGGGAACTCGGGCCGGACCGCGTGCTTCCCGAACAGGTCCGGCCCGATGTCGTGTTTGGCAACCTGTATGAACTGGAGAGATGGCTGGAAGTGCAATAACCACTTGGAAATATACGATTGCGGGTGACTCCTTGGGGCAACAGGTTCTGGCACCCGCTGTCGTGGCTCGGTAGAATAACCGTATGCAACTCGATTCCCGCGCACAAACACTGCTCAAGGCCCTGGTCGAACGCTATATAGCCGACGGCCAGCCCGTAGGTTCACGCGCCCTCTCCAGAATTTCCGGCCTCGAGCTTTCTCCGGCGACGATCCGCAACATCATGGCGGATCTGGAAGAACTTGGCTATGTGTGCAGTCCGCACACTTCCGCAGGACGGATCCCGACACCGCGCGGCTACCGGATGTTTGTCGACACCCTGCTGACCGTGCAACCAATCGACGAAACCACCGTGGAATCGAAACTGCAGCCCCGGCTGCACACGGCATCACCGCAAAAGATCATTTCCAATGCGGCCCAGATGCTTTCCTCGCTGTCGCAGTTTGCCGGCGTGGTCATGACGCCGCGTCATGAGTCGGTCTTCCAGCAGATCGAGTTCATGCGTCTGTCCGAGAAACGCATCCTGCTCGTGATCGTCACGCCCAATGGCGACGTGCAGAACCGTTTGCTGCTGACCGATGTCGACTACACGCCATCGCAACTCGTGCAGGCGGCCAACTACATCAACCAGCACTATGCGGGTCTGGGTTTCGACGAGGTACGTACCCGCCTGCAGAATGAACTGCGCCAGCTGCGCGACGACATGACCCGCCTCATGCAGGCCGCTGTCGAAGCCGGCAGCGATGCCATGGCCGAGAGCGAGGAAGACGTCGTCATTTCCGGCGAACGCAATCTCCTTAGCGTCACCGACCTCGCGTCGAACATGAATTCCTTGCGCAAGCTGTTCGACCTGTTCGAGCAGAAGACCAGCCTGATGCAGCTGCTCGACGTATCGAGCAAGGCAACGGGCGTGCAGATCTTTATCGGCGGCGAATCGCAGCTTGTGCCGGTGGAAGAAATGAGCGTGGTTACCGCGCCCTATGAGGTCAATGGCAAGATCGTAGGAACGCTAGGGGTCATCGGCCCGACGCGCATGGCCTACGAGCGTGTCATCCCCATCGTCGACATCACGGCCAAGCTGCTATCCAACGCGCTCAGCCATAACTAAGCGCCGTCTTAGATCATCACTTCGGCCAGCAGCTTGTTGTTGGCCGCATCGATTTCCGTAAATTGCAGGCCGGTGCGGAATCCCTCTGTCCCGCTCAGGATGCTGTAGACCACCTTGGCCATTGCAAATATGCGGACCATCTTCCCGTTCAGCGGCGCCTCGAAGCCGACATTGCAAATCTTCCCTGGCGGCAGTTGCTCAGGCACCATGAGGCACAGGCCGCCAAGGGAGACGTCGACTGTCTTGGCACGCAAGGCAGGCATTCCCGCAAGGGCGACGCGCGCCTGCGCGCGCAACACCTTGCGGGGATAGATTCTGGTTTCGGAATTGGCAGTCATCGAGGGAAAAACTCAGCCAGCGGCAATCGGGGACTTGCCCCCTTGGCGGGGCATGACAACGATTGCGCCGACGGGAAATGCAAGTAGTTCAGGAAAGCGGGCCGCTATTGCGGGCCCGCTGGATTATCGGGACCGGTGAGGACAATCAGACTTGGTGCAGTGGCCGTAGAGAGCCAGCGCGTGCTCGGAAATATCGAACCCGCGCTCTTTCGCAATCTTCTGCTGCCGTTTCTCGATCTCGTCATCGAAAAACTCCTCCACCCTGCCGCAATCGAGGCAGACAAGATGGTCATGATGCGATCCCGCATTCAGTTCGAACACCGCCTTGCCGGTTTCGAAATGGTTCCGGTGCAGCAGGCCAGCCTGCTCGAACTGCGTGAGCACACGGTAAACCGTTGCCAAACCGACATCCATGTTTTCGGTCAGGAGAATCTTGTACACATCCTCCGCGCTCAGATGGCGCACGGTACTCGTCTGGAAGATCTCGAGGATCTTGAGCCTCGGCAGCGTCGCCTTCAGGCCGCTGGCTTTCAGATCGTTGGGCGTGTTGGTCATGTTATTGGTCGGTTTCCGTATATCTGCTTTATCATATAGCGTTTTGGCCAGATTGCTCAACGAATTGAGAACCATTTATGCGAATGTCGTCCTTCAGTGCTGATCGTTCAATCCTTGCAGCCGCATTCTGCCTCGCCGCCCTGACCGGCTGCGCGAGCACGAATCCCCTGATCGACGAACCAGCCGCCGCCAGCAGTCCGGCCGCAGGACAATCGGCGTCGGGGACCGTGACGACGTCGAAACCGACCGGGATGCAACGCTTCCTGGGGCTCTTCACCCCTTACCGCATCGATATTCAGCAGGGCAATTTCGTTTCCCGCGAAATGGTCGCGCAACTCAAGGAAGGCATGCAGCGCAGCGAAGGCGTGACGCGCGAGCAGGCGCGCTTTGTCCTCGGTACGCCGCTGCTCACCGACATGTTCCATGCCGATCGCTGGGATTACGTGTTCCGGCTCAAGAAGAGCACGGGCGAAGTCATCGCCAGCCGCGTGACGCTCTTCTTCAAGGGTAACCGCCTGGTCAACATCGACGGCGACACCTTGCCGACCGAACAAGAATATCTTGCATTCATCGCCGGCACCGCCGGCAAGTAAGAACATCACATGAGCCAACTGAAAATCGCCGTAGCAGGCGCATCCGGCCGCATGGGCCGCATGCTGATCGAGACCATTCAGAACGCCGACGACGCCACTCTCGTGGGCGCGCTCGACGTCGCGCAATCGCCGGCAATCGGCACGGATGCCGCGGCTTTCCTGGGCAAACCGGCAGGCGTGGCGATCGAGTCCGACCTGGCGAAAGGCTTGGCGAACGCCGAATTCCTGATCGATTTCACCCGCCCGGAAGGCACGCTCAAGCACCTCGAATACTGCGCACAGCACGGCATCAAGGTCATCATCGGTACAACCGGTTTCGACGAAGCCGGCAAGGCAGCGATTGCGGCAGCCGCGCAGAAAACGGCCGTCGTGTTCGCACCTAATATGAGCGTCGGCGTGAATGTCACGCTCAAGCTGCTGGAAATGGCGGCCAAGAGTTTCTCCCACGGCTATGACATCGAAATCATCGAAGCGCACCACCGCCACAAGGTGGACGCTCCGTCGGGTACTGCGCTCAAGATGGGCGAGGTCATTGCTTCCGCGCTCGGACGCGACCTGGACGATGTGGCCGTGTATGCCCGCGAGGGTGTGACCGGCGAGCGCGATCCGTCGTCGATCGGCTTTGCCACCATTCGCGGCGGGGATATCGTCGGCGACCATACGGTACTGTTTGCCGGCATCGGCGAACGCATTGAAATCAGCCACAAGTCCTCCAGCCGCTTCAGCTATGCCCAGGGCAGCGTCCGCGCCGCGCGCTTCCTCGCTGACAAGAAAACCGGCTTGTACGACATGCAGGATGTCCTCGGCCTGAAGTAACAGAAAGAGGCGCAGGCCACGCTCACGCCCATGCCGAAACCCGCGCCGATTGCCGCCACCATCCTGCTGCATACCGCGCTGATTGCGGCAGTGATGGCCGAACTGACTGCCGGTCCGGAACCGGACACCCGCCCCGAGCCGTTGAAGGTCCAGCTTCTCCCGCCCGAACCTGCCCCGGTTGCACCGCCGGCGCCACCGGCCCCAATACCGTCCCCGGCAAGGAAAGAGCCGCCCGCTCCCAAACCGGTCGCCAAACCGGCGCCCGCCCCCAAACCTGCTCCGCGCACCGCAAGCCCTGCACCTGCCCCGTCGCAGGAAAGTGCGCAGGAAGCGAAACCGGCACCACCCGCCGCATCGCCGCCACCGCTGACCGCCGCCCCGCCTGCTCCCGTGAGAACAAGCGCATCCGAGGCAAGCTATGCCGCGACCAATCGCACGCCGCCCTACCCGCGCATTTCGCTGTCCAACGGCGAGGAGGGCACGGTCGTCCTGCGTGTGCTCGTCACCGCGGAGGGAACGGCGGGGGCGGTGGAGGTCAAGGCTTCAAGCGGACATACGCTCCTTGACGAATCTGCGCGCAAAACGGTGGTGACATGGCGCTTCAAGCCCGCGACAGTCGACGGAAGGCCGGTGCCAGAGTGGTATCAGGTGCCCATTCCGTTTAAACTCCAGAACAATTGATCTTTTTTACACAAACATGAACCAGTCACTCGGATTTGCGCATTATTGGGCCCAGGGCGATGCCGTCACGCATTCGGTCGCCTATCTGTTGCTGCTGATGTCTGTCGTCAGCTGGTATTACATTTTTTCGAAAACCTGGAGCTCCTGGCGCATCCGCCGCAGTGCCGGGGCGCTGGAAGGATTCTGGAAAGCGCCGACGCTCACTGACGCCATCGCGGTAGTCAAGAATGCCGACACCGAGAACGTGTACGCGCCACTCGCGGTCCAGAGTGCGGAAGCCGCGAACGTGACAGCGCAAGCCGGGTCGCTCAATGCGAGCATCGACCCGAGCGAGCTGATCACGCGCACCCTGCGCCAGGAAATCAACCGCGTGTCATCGCGGCTGGAGAACGGCCTCACGCTGCTGGCCTCGGTTGGATCGACGGCGCCTTTCGTCGGACTGTTCGGCACCGTCTGGGGCATCTACCATGCGCTGGTGGCCGTTTCCACGACCGGCACGGTGCAGATCGACAAGGTCGCAGGTCCAGTGGGCGAAGCCCTGATCATGACCGCGCTCGGTCTCGTCGTCGCCATTCCGGCCGTGCTTGCCTACAACGCGTTCACCCGCGTGAACCGCGTCACCCTGGCTGAACTCGATGCCTTCGCGCACGACTTGCACGCCTTCCTGACCACCGGCGCCCGCGTCGGCAAATAAGGAGATACGCCCATGGCCTTCGGGGGATTCAACGACAACCAGAAGCAGGCGCCCATGTCGGACATCAACGTCACCCCCATGGTCGACGTGATGCTGGTGCTGCTCGTGATCTTCATCATCACCGCCCCGCTGTTCACCCACGCCATCAAGCTCGACCTGCCGAACGCCCCTGCCGCAGCCTCGCCGCAGAAGCCGGAAACGATCACCCTGTCGATCAACGGCGAAGGCAGGATCTTCTGGAACAACGACCCGGTCGAGGAAAAAGACCTGGGAGCGCGACTCGCGCAGGAAGCGCAAAAAAATCCGCAGCCGGAACTGCAACTGCGCGCCGACAAGTCCACACGTTACGAGGTGATTGCCCGGGTCATGTCGGCGGCGCAAACCAACGGCATGAACAAGCTCGGTTTCGTCACCGACGCCAAGGAAAAGTAAGACCATGCCCGACGTATCGCTCGACGGCCGTCGCATCACGGACTGGAAGACCTTCCACGCCGAATGCCAGGCTGTCTTTGGCTTCCCCGATTTCTACGGCCGCAACATGGATGCGTGGATCGACTGCATGGGCGGGGTGCGTGATGATGACGGCATGACAAAATTCGCACTCGGGCCTAATGAAATCCTGTGCATCGAGCTCCTGCATGCCGAAACCCTGCGCAGAAATGCGCCGGACATCCTCGAAGCGCTCGAGGAATGCGCCGACGAAGTGAACGAGCGCTGCATCGAGAGCGGCCAGAAACCGCCCCTGCGCCTGCTGCTTCGCTGACTTCGGGCCGAAATTCCCGCCACGCTGCGGCGCAACACCCCTTCCCGGGCGGTATAATCGCCGGTTCACATTCACTTTCACCAGCCTCATCCGCCATGCAAGAAAAATATCTTCCCGGCGACGTCGAAAAAGCGGCGCACACCCACTGGAATGCCATCGACGCGTACAAGACCGTCGAGCACGCCAAGGACCGCAACGGCAAGGAAAAGAAAAAATTCTACGCCTGCTCCATGCTGCCGTACCCGTCCGGGAAGCTGCACATGGGCCACGTCCGCAACTACACCATCAACGACATGCTGTCGCGCTTCCTGCGCATGAACGGCTACAACGTGCTGATGCCGATGGGCTGGGACGCGTTCGGCCTGCCTGCCGAGAACGCCGCGCTGAAGAACGGCGTGCCGCCGGCAAAGTGGACGTACGACAACATCGCCTACATGAAGAAGCAGATGCAGGCGATGGGCCTGGCGATCGACTGGTCGCGCGAAGTCGCCACCTGCGACCCGAGCTACTACAAGTGGAACCAGTGGCTGTTCCTGAAGATGCTGGAAAAAGGCATCGCCTACCGCAAGACCCAGGTCGTGAACTGGGACCCGGTCGACCAGACCGTACTGGCCAACGAGCAGGTCATCGACGGCCGCGGCTGGCGCACCGGCGCGCTGGTGGAAAAGCGCGAGATCCCCGGCTACTACCTCAAGATCACCGACTACGCGGAAGAACTGCTCGACCACGTGGTCAACAAGCTGCCCGGCTGGCCCGAGCGCGTGCGCATCATGCAGGAAAACTGGATCGGCAAGAGCGAGGGCGTGCGTTTCGCCTTCCCGCATGAGATCCGCGATGCGCAAGGCAACCTGATCCAGGACGGCAAGCTGTTCGTGTTCACCACGCGCGCCGACACCATCATGGGCGTGACCTTCTGCGCCGTCGCGCCGGAGCATCCGCTGGCCACGCATGCCGCTGTATCGAATCCGAAACTCGCCGCCTTCATCGAGGAATGCAAGCGCGGCGGCACCACCGAAGCCGAGTTGGCGCTCAAGGAAAAGGAAGGCCTGCCCACCGGCCTGTTCGTCACCCATCCGCTGACCGGCAAGCAGGTCGAGGTCTGGGTCGGCAACTACGTGCTGATGACCTACGGCGACGGCGCCGTGATGGGCGTGCCGGCGCACGACGAGCGCGATTTCGCGTTCGCGAAGAAGTACAACCTGCCGATCCAGCAAGTCATCGCCGTCGAAGGCGAAACCTACTCCACCGATGCCTGGCAGGAGTGGTATGCGGACAAGCAGCGCGGCGTCACCGTCAATTCCGGCGCCTACGACGGCCTGAACTACAAGGCTGCGGTGGACAAGATCGCCGCCGACCTGGCGACAAAGGGCAACGGCGAGAAGAAGACCACCTGGCGCCTGCGCGACTGGGGCATCAGCCGCCAGCGCTACTGGGGCACGCCGATCCCGATCATCCACTGCGACAGCTGCGGCCCTGTGCCGGTGCCGGAGAAAGACCTGCCGGTCGTACTGCCGCAGGACTGCGTGCCGGACGGCTCCGGCAATCCGCTGAACAAGCGCGAAGACTTCCTGCGCTGCGACTGCCCGAAGTGCGGCAAACCCGCGCGCCGCGAAACCGACACCATGGACACCTTCGTCGATTCGTCCTGGTACTTCATGCGCTATTGCGACCCGAAGAACGACGAGCAGATGGTTGCCGGCGGCGCGAACTACTGGATGCCGATGGACCAGTACATCGGCGGCATCGAGCACGCGATCCTGCACCTGCTGTATGC
>DASPMV010000012.1:0-6211 GCA_035626875.1 Noviherbaspirillum sp.
GGAATAGAACAGTGCAGAGCTGTACGCATTGCCGGCGTTGCTGGCCGAGGCCACGTTGCCATCAACCACGCCCGACAGCATGCCAAGCAGCATGAAACCCATCTGACCGATTGTCGAGTAAGCCAGCATGCGCTTGAGGTTCGTCTGTACGATTGCAGTGATGTTACCGACCGCCATCGACAGCACGGCAAGGACAGTAATCATCTGCTGCCAATCGATGGCGAGCGGGAACAGGCCTTCGACCAGGAGGCGGATGGTGATCGCGAATGCGGCAAGCTTCGGCGCAGCACCCAGCAACAGGGTCACGGCGGTCGGCGCGCCCTGGTACACGTCAGGCACCCACATGTGGAACGGAGCAGCACCCAGCTTGAATGCCAGGCCAGCGACCACGAAAACGACACCAAATACCAGCACGGTCTTGTTGACAGTTCCCGAGGCGGTTGCCTTGGCGACTTCGGTCAGATCGAGCGAACCGGTCGCGCCGTACAGCATGGACAGACCATACAGGAGGAAGCCGGACGAAAGCGCACCGAGGATGAAGTACTTCATTGCAGCCTCGGTCGAGACGGCGTGGCCGCGGCGTAGTGCAACGAGTGCGTAGAGCGACAGCGACATCAGTTCGAGGCCAAGGTAAATCACCAGGAAGTTGTTACCGGAGATCATGACCATCTGGCCAAGCAGTGCGAACAGCGCCAGCACATAGAACTCACCGCCCAGCGTACCGCCGAGCATGCCGCGCTCGGTTGCATACTGACGCGAATAGATGAGGGTCATGCCGACTGCGATATACGAAAACACCTTAAGCAGGTTCGACATCGCGTCAGACACGAACATGTTATTGAACGTGTACGTGGTCGGATTGCCGAAATCCGCAATATTCAGTGCGGCGCACACGATCAGCGTCACGATAGCCAGCATGAACGTGACGTTGCGCTTTGCCTCCGTCAGGAACATGTCGATCAGCAGGATCGCCGAGGTGGCAATCAGCAGGAAAATTTCCGGATACACCGGTGCGAAATTGATTTCGTTCATGTTGTCGTCACTCTAAAGCCTTGCAGGCCGGGCCTCGCCGATATCATCGCGCCAGACCCCGTAACACGCCTCCCAGGATTCCGGAAGGCGCATTCATTAATTCACCTTCGAAATCGCCACGTGCTTGAGCAGGTCATCCACCGAGGTCTGCATCAGGTCGGTGAACGGCGCCGGATAGACACCCATTGCAATAACGGCGATCGCCAGGATGCTCAGCATCAGGAATTCGCGGGCATTCAGGTCCTGGAGTTCGGCGACGTGCTTGTTGCCCACTTCACCGAACACAACACGCTTGACGAGCCACAGCGAGTAGGCGGCGCCGAAGATCAGCGCGGTTGCTGCAAGCATGCCGATCCAGAAGTTGTACTTGACCGCGCCCAGGATAACCATGAACTCGCCGACGAAACCAGATGTCGCGGGCAGGCCGCAGTTGGCCAGCGAGAACAGGACGAAGAACGCTGCGAACTTCGGCATGGTATTGATCACGCCGCCGTAATCAGCAATCTGCCGCGAGTGCATGCGGTCGTACAGGACGCCGATGCAAAGGAACATCGCGCCGGAAACAAAACCGTGCGAAATCATCTGGACGATACCGCCTTGGGTCGCCATGTCGTTGAACACGAAGAAGCCGAGCGTCACGAAGCCCATGTGCGCGATCGAGGAATAAGCCACGAGTTTCTTCATGTCCGCCTGAACCAGCGCCACGAGACCGATATAGATCACGGCGATGAGCGACAGCGTGATGATGAAGCCGGCCAGAGAATGGCTGGCATCAGGGGCGATTGGCAGAGAAAACCGCAGGAAACCGTAGGCACCCAGCTTCAGCATGATGGCAGCCAGTACAACGGAGCCGCCGGTCGGTGCTTCAACGTGCGCATCCGGCAGCCAGGTATGCACCGGCCACATCGGCACCTTCACGGCAAACGCCATCAGGAACGCGAAGAAGATCAGCACTTGCACGTTGAGCGGCAACGGCAGCTTGTGCCAGGTCAGGATCTCGAAGCTACCACCTGAAGTGAAGTACAGGTAGATGATCGCAACCAGCGTCAGCAGAGAACCGAGCAGCGTATAGAGGAAGAACTTGATCGCGGCATATACACGATTCTGTCCGCCCCACACGCCGATGATGATGAACATCGGGATCAGCGTCGCTTCGAAGAAGACGTAGAACAGCAGGCCGTCGAGCGCGCAGAACACGCCGATCATCAGACCGGAGAGGATGAGGAAGGCACCCATGTATTGGGCCACGCGCTTCTCGATCACTTCCCAGCCGGCGATCACAACGATGATCGTGATGAAGGCCGTCAGGAGTACGAACCAAACTGAAATACCGTCAATGCCCAGGTAGTAATTGACATTGAAGCGCTCGATCCAGGATGCCTTCTCGACAAACTGCATCCCGTGGGCTGCCTTGTCGAATTGCGACACCAACGGCAGCGTCACGAGGAAGCTGACGATGGAGCCGATCAGTGAAACCGATCGGACCAGCGCAGGGTTTTCGTCGCGGCCGAATGCCAGGACGAACAGGCCGAACGCGATCGGACACCAGATTGCGAGGCTCAGGAGTGGGAAAGTTGACTGCATCATGATTGTTATTTGCTCTACTTCGCCAACTTATTTGGCAAAAGACGGGAACGGCATGAAATAAATCAGGAACAACAGCACGCCGATAATCATTACAAATGCATAGTGGTAAATGTAACCGGTCTGGAAGTGGCGGATCAGTGCGGAGAACCAGCCCACGAGCTTGGCGCTGCCATTGACGATCAACCCGTCGATCAGTGCACGGTCGCCACCACTCCACAAGCCGCGACCCAGCAGTACCCCGCCCTTCGCGAACACGACCTCGTTGATCTTGTCCATGAAGTACTTGTTATCGAGGACAACATAAATCGCATGGAACTTGTTATAGAACCATTCAGGTACCTTGCGGTTGACCATATAGCAGTAGTACGCAGATGCAACGCCTGCGAGCATCAGCCAGAACGGTGCGGTCTGCAGACCGTGCAGAGCCATTGCGGTAGCACCGTGGAAGGCTGCGTTCAGTTCCTTCATTGCGTGATGGTTTTCACCGACGAAGATCACGTTCTTGAAGAAATCGCCGTGCAGCATAGGGCCGATCGCGATGAAGCCGATCACCACGGACGGGATCGCCAGAAGCATGAGCGGAACGGTGACGACCCAAGGCGCCTCGTGCGGCTTCTCGCCCGGTGCAAGGCCATGGTGGTGGTGATCGTCATGATGGTCATCATGGCCATGGCCGTGATGGTCGTGCGCCTTGCCGAAGCGTTCCTCGCCGTGGAAGACCAGGAAGTACATGCGGAAGGAGTAGAAAGCGGTCACGAACACACCCGCCAGGACAGCGAAGTTCGCGAAGCCCGCGCCGGCGATGTTCGTTGCATGCACGGCTTCGATAATGCTGTCCTTCGAATAAAAGCCGGAGAAGAACGGTGTGCCGATCAGGGCCAGCGAGCCAAGCAGCGATGTGATCCAGGTGATCGGCATGTACTTGCGCAGGCCGCCCATGTTGCGGATGTCCTGGTCATGGTGCATGCCGATGATGACTGCGCCGGCACCGAGGAACAGCAGCGCCTTGAAGAAAGCGTGCGTCATCAGGTGGAACACGGCGACGGAGTACGCCGATGCGCCGAGCGCAACCGTCATGTAACCGAGCTGCGACAGCGTGGAATACGCCACCACACGCTTGATGTCGTTCTGGATGATGCCGAGGAAGCCCATGAACAGCGCAGTGATCGAGCCAATCACCAGCACGAAGGAGAGTGCGGTATCAGACAATTCGAACAGCGGCGACATGCGCGCGACCATGAAGATACCGGCGGTAACCATCGTTGCAGCGTGAATCAGCGCGGAAATCGGTGTCGGGCCTTCCATCGAGTCAGGTAGCCAAACGTGGAGCGGGAACTGCGCCGATTTACCCATGGCGCCGATAAACAGGCAGATACAGGCAACCGTCAGCAGCATCCAGTCGGTGCCCGGCAGAGTCATGGTGGCCAGCTCGTCCTTCTTCGCAAACACTTCACCGTAGTTCATCGAGCCGGCATAAGCGAGCAGCAGGCCAATACCGAGGATGAAGCCGAAGTCGCCCACGCGGTTAACCAGAAACGCCTTCATGTTCGCGTAGATGGCCGTCGGACGGGTGTACCAGAAGCCAATCAGCAGGTACGACACCAGACCCACCGCTTCCCATCCAAAGAACAGCTGCAGGAAGTTGTTGCTCATGACGAGCATGAGCATGGAGAACGTGAACAGCGAGATGTAGGAGAAGAAGCGGTTGTAGCCCTCATCCTCTGCCATGTAGCCGATGGTGTAGATGTGGACCATCAGCGACACGAAGGTCACCACGCACATCATCATCGCCGTCAGGCTGTCGATCATGAATCCGACTTCGAGCTTGAGGTCCATCACCGTCATCCAGGTATAGACGGTGCCGTTGTAGGTGGCGCCGTCCATAACTGCGAGCAGCGTCTGGAAGGAAATGATGAAAGCGATCAGAACGCCAAGAATGGTCGCCGAATGCGACGCCGCGCGTCCGATCTTGTTGCCGAAAAACTTGGTTCCGAACAGACCCGCGATCGCGGCGCCTGCGAGGGGTGCCAACGGCACAGCCAATAGAACGTTAGGGTTGAGTTGCCCCGCCATGATGGACCTTGTCGTTATTTTTGCGTGATTAACCTTTGAGTGCGTCGAGGTCTTCGACATTGATGGTGTCCAAATTACGGAACAACACCACCAGGATGGCGAGACCAATCGCGGACTCCGCGGCAGCCACAGTCAGGATGAAGAAAACGAAAATCTGGCCAGCTGCGTCGCCCAGGTAGTACGAGAAGGCGACGAAGTTCATGTTGACCGCAAGGAGCATCAGCTCGATGGCCATCAGCAGGATGATGACGTTCTTGCGGTTCAGGAAGATGCCGACGACGGAGATCGCGAAGAGGATTGCGCCGAGGATCAGGTAGTGTGCGAGCGAGAGTGCCACGGTGATTCCCCTTATTGTTTTTCTGCCGATTGTGCAGCCGGCTTGACGCCGTTGGCACGGTCGGACTCGGCCTTCATGCTGACGATGCGCAGGCGGTCGTTACGCTTGACCTTCACTGCATCAGCCGGGTCGAAGTACTTGCTGTCTTTGCGGCGGCGCAGGGTCAGTGCAACAGCTGCGACGATGGCAACGAGCAGGATGACGGCTGCGATTTCGAACGCGTAGATGTACTCTGTGTAGATCAGCTTGCCCAGTTCCTTCGTATTGCCGATGTTGGCGGACGCGGCCGGGACCTGCGACTCCAGCGCCCAGAAGCCGTGCAGCAGGACCGCCGCCATCTCCAGGACGATAACAAGGCCGACGGTGGCTGCGAGCGGGAAGTATCCCCAGAAACCTTCCCGCAGCTTATCCATGTTGATGTCCAGCATCATCACGACAAACAGGAAGAGCACCATGACAGCGCCGACATAGACCAGTACGAGGACGATGGCCAGGAATTCGGCTTTCAGCAGCAGCCAGACGCCAGCGCCCGAGAAGAAGGACAACACCAGGAACAGTGCGGCATGCACCGGATTCCGGTCTGTGATGACGCGCGTGGCGGCGAACACAAGGATCACCGAGAACGCGTAGAACAAGAAGGTTTTAAATTCCATAATGGACCAAGAGAGTCAGCTGTATGCGGGCCAGATCAATCAACGATATGCGGCATCGGCAGCACGGGCTGCGGCGATATCCTTTTCATAACGGTCGCCAATCGCAAGCAGCATCTCTTTCGTGTAGTAGAGGTCGCCGCGCTTTTCGCCGTGGTATTCCAGAATGTTCGTCTCGACAATCGAGTCGACCGGGCAGGACTCTTCGCAGAATCCGCAGAAAATGCACTTGGTCAGGTCGATGTCATAACGCGTCGTACGGCGGGTGCCGTCTTCGCGTTCCGTCGATTCAATCGTGATCGCCATCGCCGGGCAAACCGCTTCGCAGAGTTTGCAGGCGATGCAGCGCTCTTCCCCGTTCGGGTAGCGGCGCAGCGCATGCAATCCACGGAAACGCGGCGACAGCGGCGTCTTCTCTTCCGGGAATTGCACCGTAATCTTGCGGGCGAACATGTAACGGCCGGTCAGGGCAAGGCCCTTGATCAGCTCTCGGAGCATCAGGCTGCCGAAGAAATCTTTAATGGCTTCCATG
>DASPMV010000013.1:0-11064 GCA_035626875.1 Noviherbaspirillum sp.
GTGCAAACCGGGCAGGCGAAAAAAAAGACGAACCCGAAGGTTCGTCTTTTTCTATTTTGGCGGAGCGGACGGGACTCGAACCCGCGACCCCCGGCGTGACAGGCCGGTATTCTAACCGACTGAACTACCGCTCCAGGAAAACTGCACGACGTTTGTCACCACGTCTGAAGGGCCTGAAGTCTACAGGAAATTTTTGGTTCTGGCTACATCCGCCGAAAAAATGTCGCGCGCCATTGGATACAATGGACTGACCATGACAAACGACCTGCCCCTGTTTCCCCCGATCGAACCCTTCCGCACCGGAATGCTTCCCGTCGACGATATCCACACGCTGTACTGGGAAGAATGCGGCAATCCCGACGGCGAGCCCGTGCTGTTCTTGCACGGCGGCCCCGGCGGCGGACTATCTCCGCGTCACCGCTGCTTTTTCGACCCGGCGCATTACCGAATCGTGCTGTTCGACCAGCGTGGCGCCGGTAAATCGACGCCCTTGGGCGAATATCGCAACAACACGACGCAACTGCTCGTGGACGATATCGAACGCCTGCGCGAATTGCTCGGTATTCGCACATGGCTGGTCTTCGGCGGTTCTTGGGGCTCGACACTGGCGCTGGCTTATGGGCAAGCACATCCGGAGCGGTGCACCGGATTCGTGTTGCGCGGCATTTTCCTCTGCACGCCGGCGGAGATCGAATGGTTCTTGAACGGCATCCGCTGGTTCTTTCCGGAAGTGCATGATGAGTTTGTCGCGGAAATCCCGCCGGAGGAGCGTGGCGACCTGTTGCAGGCATACGCCAGGCGCCTGTTCTCACCTGACCCTGCGGTGTACGTGCCCGCCGCACGTCGCTGGAGCCGCTACGAAGGACGCTGCCTGTTCCTGCGACCGGATCCCGATGCCATTGCAGATTTCAGTTCCGACAAGGTCAGCATTGGCGTCGGTCGCCTCGAAGCGCATTATTTCCTGAACCAGGGATTCTTCAGCGAGGACCAGCTTGTTCGCAACGTCGACCGCATCCGCCATCTTCCAGCCGTCACTGTGCAAGGTCGCTACGACGTGGTCTGTCCGCCGCGCTCGGCTTTCCGGCTGCATGCGGCGTGGCCGGAAGCGGTGATGCAAGTGATCGATGACGCCGGCCATTCCGGCTACGAGCCGGGAATTGCGGCAGCGCTTGTCGCAGCGACGGAAAAATTCAAGGTGACGCGTCGCTTCTAGTGGACGTTGCGCCGCTCGATCTCGGCGACAACCGCTTCGACCGTCCGCTTCAGGTTCGCTTCGACGATCGTGCGTCCGACGAGCGGCGGCACGGGAAATTTCGGTTCGATTGCGCCGCTGAAGGTGATGCGCGTCCCTGTCGCGGACCCCTCGACAGCGGGCGTGATGTCCCAGTGCGTGTTGTAGTGGCGCATGTCGCCGTCGACCAGTGCGACGTCAATTGTCGTGCACGGTGTTTCCTCAATTTGCAGCACCATGCGAACGGTGTGCGACAGGAACAGGAAACCTGAGATGCTACGCTGCTCGATCCGCACGGCATTGCCGCGGCGCGAGAGTATCTTGACGGTCAGCAGGTCGGGTATGAAGTCCGGGAGGCCGGTGTAATCCGTCAATACTTGCCAGACATGTTGCGGTGTCGCGTGGACAAAGCCGGACGCTGTCACTTCGAACAGGAATTCGCCATTGCGGACCACGCGCTTCGCGTGTGCGCGGATCGGGTCATGCGAATGGCTTTCGTGCGAGCGCATGGCGGGAATGACAAGGAGGCACAGGAAGACTACCTTCTGCATAGATGCCGCTTGCGAAGCATGGTTCGCTTTGCCATCGCGCGCGGCGCGAATTTGTAACGTCGCGTAAGATTTCTTTCGGGCATATGCATGGCTGCACTATGTTGAAATCACTTCTTGTCCCCCTGCAACGCTTCCTGCCATGAAAACCAGAATTGCCATCCTGCTTGTCGTCGGCGTGCTTGCCGGGTGCGCATCGCGCCCGTCCGATACCCCGACTATTCATACACCGGAAAAGCCTTCGCGCGCGGAAAGGAAAACGGAGCTGCCGGAAGCGCAGGCATCGAACGCGAATACAGTGGACGGCTACAAGCGCGACCTCGCCTTGCGCATTTCGGAAGTGAATGCAAACAAGGTGTATGCAGGCAGGCCGCAGGCATTGCTGCGTTCGGTGGTGGTTTTGCGCTATGCCATCGATGCGCGGGGCAATCTCGTGCGCAGTGAAATCATGCGCTCCAACCGCGACAGCGAAACTGAATCGACCGCGCTTGCCACACTGCGCAATTCCGCCCCGTTCCCGCGGCCGTCGTCCCACCTGCTGCGCCGCGGCCAGCTTGAGCTGTCGGAGACCTGGCTCTTCAACAATGACGGCCGCTTCCAGCTGCGCACCATCGCCCAGCCCCAGATGGATCACTGAGCGACGCCTGTTCTTTCGGCCCGTTGCGGCCGCTCAACAAACCCTGCAACTTTGCCGTTCGACGGTGAATCCCGGCTGCTGCCGGGTTACACATTCTTACATTGTCAAAAAGTCTTTAAATTCAGTCACTTGAAAAAATTCCAACGTCGTTTGCCGCGCTGCGGCGTGAGAACTGCTGAACAAGGAGGCAAGCGTTGCATCCAAGTTGCTGCATCCGTGATGCCTTTATCCCAATTCTAAAAGGAGCAACTCATGACGTTAAAGACCACTCTCCGCTCGCTGTCGCTGGTCGTGGTGGCATCCGTGTCATCCATCGCGCTGGCACAGTCGGGCAGCAGCACAACCAGTTCGGACCCCACCGTAAAGTCGCAGAGCGCGACTGGCGCGACAGGTGCGGGCACCGGTAGCGACGCCGGCATGGCAGGCGGCAGCGGTACTTCCAGCTCCGTGCCGTCCAGTACCCCGCAACCTGGTTCAACGTCGGGTACCTCGGGCGCCAGTGGCAGCACGGGTTCGGGCGCCTCAGGGTCCGGCACAAGCGACACATCGTCCGGTGCTTCGGGCAGCACCGGCAGCGGCGCGTCCGGTTCGTCGACCACGGGTAGCGGTTCCACCGGCGGCGCGACGTCTGGTTCGTCCACCACCGGCAGCGGTTCCACTGGCGCGGGTTCCACCGGCACCGGCTCCGGCTCCACAGGTGCAACGTCTGGTTCGTCCACCTCGCCGGGCGCTGCAGGCGGCGCGACCACGGGCAGTGGCGCCACCGGCGCAACCTCCGGCAGCTCCGCAGCCGGTGCGACCGACGCCACGGCTGACACCAAGCCCAAGGCCAAGAAGAAGACCAAGAAAGCCAAGAAAGCCAAGTCTTCCGGCTCGTCTTCTCCGAGCGCATCGGGCGGCGCGAGCGGTGCGACCAGCGGTGGCGGCAGCGCATCGGGCAGCACTGGCAGCTCCGGTACCGACACCGGCACCAGCAAGTAATCTGTCGCGCAGCACCAATGAAAAAGCGGCCCGCAGGCCGCTTTTTTGTTGTCCTGGAAACAGGCTCAGTCGTGCTTGTGCTTACCCTTGCCCTTGCCGCCGCCCGGGTGATCGTATTCGGCGGACTTCACAAAGTAGACCGGTTGCGTGCAGGCGTTGTACTTGTGGCAGTGCTTGGCCCAGTTCTTTGCGTGGCCAGGCGGCACATGCATGTAGACCGGCTGTGCCGCGACCGGCCGTGCCTGACGCGCGATGATCACCGGTTGCGCATAGAGCACGGGCGGAGGAGCGTTGCCAATTTCCACCCGGCCGTAGACACCCGGCGCGAC
Organism: Noviherbaspirillum sp.; assembly: GCA_035626875.1. Classification (GTDB taxonomy): domain Bacteria; phylum Pseudomonadota; class Gammaproteobacteria; order Burkholderiales; family Burkholderiaceae_D; genus Noviherbaspirillum. The sequence goes on from DASPMV010000013.1 coordinate 3,727, forward strand.
TTCTCCTCCGACGCTAAGGCTGATAGTGGTGGCATGGGCGCCGACAGCAACGGACGCCAGCAGCAGGGCGACGGTAGTGACGACAGTGCGATGCATGGGAACTCCTTCTGAAGTTGCTCCGGAATACCGGCAGTGCCTCCCATGATACCCGACGACAACAAGGCGGACCGGACGGAACTGTAACCCTTCGTTGCACGCTTTCCGGTCGAGTTTGTCGCCGCCGCCCGAATCTGTTTAAATGGGCGCAACCCTCCTCACGATTCACATCATGTCTTCAGCCACATCCCGCATGCCCGCCAGCGCCTTCAAGCGTCCGGCCAAGCTCTATCTCTATGCCAAACGGTCGGAACTGGAGCGCGCGCTGCAGTTCGGTGAATTCCGCCTCGAGCCGCCGCCTGCCCAAGGTCCGGGCAACCCGATCCTGCCCTTCGGCCCGCGCGGCGCGCAGGGATTCCTCACGCTGAGCCTCGCCAGCGCCTGGGATCCCGCACTGCTCGGCGACGCCGACTGCTGCCTTGTCATCCACGATGCCGAACAGTTTGGCGAGCGCATCCATCGCGCGGCACAGCGGCTGCTGCCGAGCTGGGCCGGCATCGATACGGCAATCTCGTATGGCGTGCCCAGCCCCCTCGGCGACGTCTTCTCCAAGCCACGCCAGTGCGCCGCCGAGAAAGAATGGCTCTTCGCCTGGCGTCCTACGCAGCAGGCGCTCGTGAACAAGCCTGTCACGATCAGCATCGGCAGCATAGAAGGCATTGCGGAGCTGCGCGACAAGGCATGAATTCCGGGCGCACGCGGACAGCGCGCTGCCAAACAACGGCTGCGGCATCCCCGTAAGACCATTGGCCGCCTCTTCAATCCCTTCTTCACGGCGAGGCTGATGAGGGGCAGTGGACCGGTCTCGGACGTCCGATGTGTGGCTTTCCGCGAAGAGGCGCGCCTGATTTGAGTCAAGAAGAAGCAACTCGCTGCGCCTACCTCGGTGTCGGTTGACGCCAAGACTTTACATTCAGCAAATTACCTGAGATAAATAGACCATGATCGTCGCTCCTGCAGGAGCGAAAAAGCATCGTCACCGACACACGTTTCGGCCTACTTTTTACAGGAGCATCATCATGCTGGCAAATAACATCAAAACAGTACGCAATGACATGAAAACGCTGGTCAAGGATGCGCAGGACCTGCTGCGCGAGGCGAGCCTCGCGAGCGGAGAGAAGGCGGATGAACTGCGCGCCAAAGGCCTGGCGTTGCTCGACACCGCCATGGAAAAGGCACACGAAGTGCAGGCCGTCGCCCTTGAAAAGGGCAAGGCCGCGGCGCACACGACGGACGAATTCGTGCATGAGCATCCGTGGAAGGCTGTCGGCATCGCCGCCGGTATCGGTCTCGTGGTCGGCATGCTGATCTCGCGTCGCTGATTGCTGCGCATGGATCAACAGCACGCAGGCGATGACGGCGCCGGCCGCGAACGGCCGGGGCTGGTCGCCGGCCTGGCGGGCGTCGCCAGGAACGCAGTCGGCCTGCTCATCAGCAGGATAGAGCTGGCCGCACTCGAGCTTGGCGAAGTCCGCGACAACCTCGCGCGCTTGCTGTTCATCGGTGCGCTCGGGATCGTCGCCGTCCTGTTCGCCCTCGGCTGCTGGACCGCGCTGGTCGTGGTCCTCGCGTGGGAATCGATGGGATGGAAGATCCTGCTGGTCGTCGCCATCGTTTACACGTTGCTGGCCATCGGTATCCTGCGCCACGCACGCAGTTTCCTCGCACAGGACAAGCTTGCCCTGCCGGCCACCATGGCCGAACTGCGCAAGGACCGTGACGCGCTGATGTAGGAGCCCCGATGAACCGCGAAGACCGCAAGAGACAACTCATCGCACAGGGCGCTGTATACCGCGCCGAAATCCTGCTCGCGAAACAGGCCGCCGAAGACAGCCTCCGCCCAGACACCCTGGCGCGCAGCGTGCTCCACCAGGCCGCCGGCGCGCTGATCGGCGCTTTCCGCAGCGGCAACATCGGCGGCCTCCCGGGCGTGAATCTGCAGACCCTCCTGCCCATCGTCATGGGGGCCATTTCGGCGCTCTCGAAACGCAAGTCCCTGCTCAAGACCGTCGTCCGCGGCGCCGCCGTGGCGGGAACGGTCGCCGGCGTCGTCACGCTTGTTTCGAGAAAGAAAAAGCCGAAGTCGGAGCACGCGGACGCGGCATCGCAAGATTAACGATTTGTAACCGCCCGAACTCGCTTTCTGACGCTGTGTCCAACTATCGTTTCCACAGGTAGAGGAACAGCATCATGCGCAAACGACTCACCGCAAGCACGCTTGCAGCAATCGTCGCGCTCGGCGGTTGCGCGAACATGAATGAAGTCCAGCGCGGCACCGCGACCGGCGCCGGCGTTGGTGCCGGCATCGGGGCAGTCCTGGGGGCCGCGACCGGCCCCGGTGGTGGCAAGCGCGCGGGCACTGGCGCTGTGCTCGGCGGCGCAATTGGCGCCGTCGCCGGCAACATCTGGTCCAGCCGCATGGAGCAGCAGAAGCGGCAGATGGAACAGGCCACACAAGGCACCGGCGTCCAGGTCAGCCAGACCGCCGACAACCGCCTCAAGCTCGACATCCCCAGCGACATTTCCTTCGACACGAATCGCGCGGACATCAAACCGAACTTCCGCCCGGTCCTCGACAAGTTCGCCCAGGGGCTCGTGCAGAATCCCTATGCGACCGTGAACATCATCGGCCACACAGACAATACCGGCGGCGACAGGATCAACAATCCCCTCTCGGTCAACCGCGCATCCGAAACGCGCGATTACCTTGTTGCGAGAGGAGTGCCGGCCAACCGGATCAGCATCGACGGGCGCGGCTCGCACGAACCGGTGGCAGCCAATACCAGCGATGCCAACCGGGCTCGCAACCGCCGCGTCGAAATCTTCGTCGCCGAACAGCAGTCGACCGCGCAGGCTCCGGTGCAGCAGCAACCGCAACCCGGGACAGGCCAGCCGGTGTACAGCCAGCCCGTGTACGGGCAGCCCGGGCAACCGGGGTATGGCCAGCCAGTCTATCGCAGCTCCGGGCAGTAAGGTCCCAAGCGAGCGGGCATAAAAAAAGCCGACCACGCGGTCGGCTTTTTTATCGGGTGACGGCGGATTACTTGGAAGCGGACACCATGTAATCGACCGCTGCCTTGACTTCGTCGTCCGACGCGTTAGAGCCGCCCTTCGGGGGCATCATGCCTGCCTTGCCTTGGAAGCCCTTGATGGCGTGGGTGTACAGCGTGTCGTTGCCCTGCTTGATGCGCGCCGCCCATGCAGCCTTGTCGCCCACCTTCGGCGCACCGGCAACACCGGCGCCATGGCATGCGGCGCAAGCAGCGTCATAGATCTTCTTGCCGTCGGCCTTGCCGGCACCTGCGACTGTCTTGGCCTGCTCGGTCTTCTCTTGCGCGCCGGTGGCCGAAGCGACCTGTGCGCCCTGCTCGGACGCAGCCGGAGCGGCTGCCGGTGCTGCTGCTGCCTTCGCTGCCGGCTCCTTCAGGCTGCCGCCCGACTTGTTGGCCATGAAGACCACGGCGCGTTCGACTTCAACGTCATCCAGGTCCGGATTGCCGCCCTTGGCCGGCATTGCGTTGATACCCTTGATTGCGTTGCCCACCAGGGTTGCCTGGCCCTTGCCGATGCGCGCTGCCCATGCGCCATTGTCACCGGTCTTCGGTGCACCGGCTGCGCCGGTGTCGTGGCAGGCGGCGCAGACAGCCTTGTACACGGCGTCACCAGCCTGCAGCTGCTTCGGCGCGCTCGCGTCCTTCAGCGTGTAACCTACATCGGCCACCGGGCGCAGGCGGGTGGCGATCGCTTCCGAACTCATGCTGTCGGAGCCGGCGCCGACCTTGTCGGCATTGGCCACGTATTGCACCAGCAGGACGATCGAGATGATCGGCACCAGGAAGCCGGCAGCCACTGCGGCGATCAACTGCTTCGGCGTCTTGATCGCGGTTTCGTGATGGTTGTGTGCGTCGCTCATTTTTCCCTCAAAGCATTTTTTTGAAAATCGGTGGGCGGAGGTGACTTGTGCCTGGGACGTGCAATGCTGCGGCGCAATACCTCGCAAAACCCTTGATTATAGTCGGAAAATGCGGGGAAGGGCACGCAGACCGGGCCATGCGCCGTGCCCTGCTTGACTGTTTCACATGGACGTCCATCCGGAAAAACGGTATCCTTCATGCCTCTTCACCGCTGCCCGGCCCCGGGCGGCGTCTCTACGCGGCTGTAGCTCAGTGGATAGAGTATTGGCCTCCGAAGCCAAGGGTCGTGGGTTCGATCCCCGCCAGCCGCGCCATCTGTCTTCACCTTCTTGTCTCCCCGCCCGAATCTCGTCCCCGGACTGGGATGTCGCCTCCGCATTCGACACCAGCTGAAGCCTTGAATATGGGCTTGAGGAAAATCATTGTCCGTCGGCACGCTTTACATCGGTCACTATCGAACGAGGTAACTGGTTGATCGAAAAGGAATATCTCCACTGGCACACCCGTTGCTCCATCGGATGGCACAACAACTGAATTTACCGGGGACAACAGTATGAACAAGTTAACCGCAGCCGGCGCGACTGCAACGGGGGCATTGATCGTCATCGCCGTGATGATGGCTATGAAGGGGCTGCCTGATGCGGCGCGAGCGGCAGCCGCAGCACCGGCAGTCCCTGCGCAAGGCCATCAGGCCGCGCTGCAGGGAGAACCGGCCCGGGAGATCATATGTCCAGGTTGCGTGCTGCCGGCCGACCGCATCCCACAGGTTCCTGGATCAAGTCCTCACCGCGGGGCGTATGCGTCCTCCGGCGTTTCCGGAAATGATCCGCTGGAAGCGATGGCGTATTCTTCTGCCGACAGCCATGCGCTTGCCCCCATCGCGTCACCCACCGACCGTGATGGCGCTCCCATCGCGCGTGCTGATACCTTCATCCCGTCCGGCTCGCTGGTACTTGCCGCTGCCGCAAGTCACGGCCCGGCAGGCGGCACCGGGACGCGTCATATCTCTGTCGCAGGAAGCGGAGCGGCCGGAAGTCCCGATGCGCCCGCAAGTGGCGCAGGCGAGGGCACGGTGAACGATGCGGCCGCAGCCGACGATCCGACTGCAACGCCGGAGCCGCCGACGGTCATCGCGCCGGTAGCCGCCTATTGTGCGGGAGGTGTGCATTGCGGTGAAAGGTCGCCGGCACCGCAAGAGAATCTTGATGAGCGGCGCCCGACTTCCGAGGCCGCGCCGCCGACGGTGCCGTCCCTTGTGCCGCCTCTACCCGGACCGCTTGATCCCGTTGTCGAACCCGGGACTTCTGTGCCCGGCGAGCAGCTTGTCCGTACCGCACCGATGGAGATTCCCGAACCTTCATGGATCGCATTGGTCGCGATCGGCCTTCTCGGAATGCGCGCCTCACGGCGCCGGACAGCCTGATGGGTTCCGCGCTGGAATTGTGATCCGTCAATAAAAACGCGCACTGATACGCGAGAATGCGGATACTTGTTTCCAAAGGGGAATCCGCATGAGCCTTCTTCCCATCCTAAAACACACCAGCACCCGCTCTACGCGGGTACATTGCCCCTACTGCGGCGACAATTTCCTCCTCAGCCATGGTATGCGCCTGGACGGCTCCGGAGTGACCTGTCCGAATGTGAAATGCGGTAGCCGTATCCGGATGAGCATCCAGCTTCCGGAAGAGGAAGCCACAGCGTGCCGCGGACACTGAGCCGAATGCCGGCCTTGGCGGCGCCAGAATCCAAGGCGTCCAAGAATCCGTTTTCCTGCGGCGAAATCCACGCCAGGACGCCAAACTTGATCCGCTACGCCCGGTCGGTTGATCGAAAGTTCCGACTTTTGAGATACATCAATTTAAATCGGCCGTCTACCCGTTGTGCATACACAGCGGCAATTTAAACCACAGTTCCACTAGACAACGCCTTCGGGGAGCGGCATGAACAAAGAGATCGAGGTTGATCGGGCGCCGGTGGAAGAAAAACGGCTACGCCTGAATATCAACAAGTTGCAAGCGGCGTTGTGCATTGCGCTTTCCGCTGTGGCCAGCATCTCCGCGATTGCCTGGCTGTTGACCTGACCCCTTTCCGACCATCTCTCTCATCCGGCAGTGCGCGCTGCCCGGTTCGCTTTCCTGCCCGTGATTCCCCGGCCGGCCTCGCACGGCCATTTCTTCACGCCGTCGAAGTTGCTGCATAGCATTTGATTCCCCACAGACATCAGTGCTCGACTTATTACAGGCTGTAACTTCGTTGCGCTTTGTCAAGAATGTAAAAAGTTTCAACAGTTAACGTACGTCATGCGAATTGATCAACAGTAAAAGGCCTTTGCCCGCGGAGAACCGTTTGGACGGCCGCGACGCGACGGAGAGACACAGAAGACAAGGTCGGAGTTGCCCCATGGTAAAAATTTTCAACCACTACGTTTCCAAGCTGGTATCCGCGCTTTTCCTCATCGAGCTCTTTGCCCTCATCCTTTCTCTGTATGCCGCGCATGATGTGCTGGTGGCGTACGGGTTCACGCTGCGTTCGCTGGACGACACCTTCTTTGCATCGGCGTGCGCGTACTCGCTGGTCACGGTTTTCAGCATGGCCGCATTTGGCCTTTACCATCTTGAAGGCAAGCCCACCACGACCATGACCGCAATGCGGCTCGTTCCCGCCGCCGGCGCCGGCTTTGCAATCACCGTGATCTTCCTGCGCCTGCTGCCGGAACTGTACTTCGATATCCGGGTACTTTCTCTCGCTGCCGTCGCTTCCGGCATGGCCATCCTGATCCTGCGTTCGGTCATCTTCCGCACCTTCGAACTCAGCTTCCTTGAGTCGCGCGTCATTTTTGTGGGCGAGGGGGCCTTGGCGAAGGAGTGCAGCACCTTGGCTGTCGACACGATCTTTCCAAAGAAATACAACATCGTCGGCTTCGTCCCCGTGCGCACCGACGAGCCTGCGGTCTCGCCATCGGCTCTGCTGCCCGACGGCGAATCGCTGTTCTCGATCGCCAAGAAGCACAGCGTCAATGAAATCGTCGTGTCCACCCAAAACAGGCGTGGCGGAAGCTTCCCCTTGCAGGAACTGCTCGAATGCAAACTCAACGGCATCAAGGTGACCGGCGCGGCGGCCTTCATCGAGCGCGAGGCGCGCCAGATCCGTGTCGACTCCCTGTATCCCAGCTGGCTGATCTACGGTGACGGGTTCAACCAGAGCACCTTTCGCACTGCCGTCAAGCGCACCTTCGACCTCGTGGTCAGCCTGTTGATCTTCGCCGTGTCGCTGCCCGTAATGATCTTCACCGCGGCCTGCATCTGGCTCGAAGACAGGGGGCCGATCA
>DASPMV010000014.1:0-6373 GCA_035626875.1 Noviherbaspirillum sp.
ACGTCAAGATGTCGATGAACCCGTTCGATGAAATCGCCGTCGAGGAAGCCACCCGCCTGAAGGAAGGCGGCAAGGTCACCGAGATCGTGGCAGTGTCCTGCGGCGTGACTCAGTGCCAGGAAACCCTGCGCACCGCCATGGCCATCGGCGCCGACCGCGGCGTGCTGGTCGAGACCGATGCCGAGCTGCAGCCGCTGGCTGTTGCCAAGCTGCTCAAGGCAGTTGTGGAGAAGGAACAGCCGCAACTGATTATCCTGGGCAAGCAGGCGATTGACGACGACTGCAACCAGACCGGCCAGATGGTCGCCGCCCTGCTGGGCTGGCCGCAAGCTACTTTCGCCTCCAAGGTTACGATCGAAGGCGACAAGGCTGTCGTGACGCGCGAAGTGGACGGCGGTCTCGAAACCGTTTCCCTGACGCTGCCGGCCGTGGTCACCACCGACCTGCGCCTGAACGAGCCGCGCTACGTCACCCTGCCGAACATCATGAAGGCCAAGAAGAAGCAGCTGGACACCCTCAAGCCGGCCGACCTCGGTGTGGATGTGACCCCGCGCCTGAAGACCCTGAAGGTCTCCGAGCCGCCGAAGCGCTCTGCAGGCATCAAGGTGCCGGACGTCGCGACGCTGGTCTCCAAGCTCAAGAACGAAGCAAAAGTCATCTAAACCTATTCAGATCAGGAATCCATCATGACCGCACTCGTCATTGCTGAACACGACAATGCTTCGCTGAAGGGAAGCACCCTCAACACCATCACCGCTGCTGCCCAGTGCGGTGGCGACGTCCACGTCCTGGTTGCCGGCCACAATGCCGGCGGCGCAGCCGAAGCCGTCTCCAAGATCGCCGGCGTCTCCAAGGTGCTGTTGGCTGATGCAGCCCAGTTTGCCGACGGCCTGGCCGAAAACGTTGCGGAGCAAGTCCTGGCCATCGCCGGCAGCTACTCGCACATCCTGGCCCCGGCTACGGCCTACGGCAAGAACATCCTGCCGCGGGTGGCTGCCAAGCTGGACGTCGGCCAGGTCTCCGAAATCACCAAGGTCGTCTCCGCCGACACCTTCGAGCGCCCGATCTACGCCGGTAACGCCATCGCCACCGTGCAGTCGACCGACAACGTCAAGGTCATCACCGTCCGTACCACCGGTTTCGATGCTGCCGGCACCGGCGGTAGCGCCGCGGTGGAAACCATCAGCGCCGCTGCCGGCCTGGACAAGTCGGCTTTCGTTTCCCGCGAACTGGCCAAGTCCGATCGTCCGGAGCTGACCGCCGCCAAGGTGATTGTCTCCGGTGGCCGCGGCATGGGCTCGGGCGACAACTTCAAGATCCTCGAACCGCTGGCCGACAAGCTGGGCGCCGCCATGGGTGCATCCCGTGCCGCCGTCGACGCCGGCTTCGTGCCGAACGACTGGCAGGTTGGACAGACCGGCAAGATCGTTGCGCCGCAGCTCTACATCGCCGTCGGTATTTCCGGCGCGATCCAGCACCTGGCCGGCATGAAGGACTCGAAGACCATCGTCGCCATCAACAAGGATCCGGAAGCCCCGATCTTCTCGGTGGCCGACTACGGCATCGTGGGTGACTTATTCGAAGTCGTTCCGCAGCTGGTTTCCGAGCTTGGCTGATAAGAAACAGCGGGGGCGTCTGACATGACTGCCCCGCGAACAATAATTATTAAATACCGGGCAGGATCTGCCGGGTTTGTCGCGAAACTGACAGGATTTTTTTCTGGGTTTCGTAATAATTCCCGCAGTCCTGCCATCTTTATTTGGAGTTTCAAATGAGCTATGTCGCCCCGTTGAAGGACATGCTGTTCGTGATCAACGAACTCGCCGGCCTGTCCCAAGTGAATGCGTTGCCCGGCTGCGAAGACGCAACGCCGGAAACCGTCGAAGCGGTCCTGGACGAAAACGCGAAGTTCTGCAGCGAAGTGGTCGCACCCCTCAACGTCCCGGGCGACAAGGAGCCGAGCTACTGGCACGACGGCAACAAGGTCACCACGACCAAGGGCTTCAAGGAAGCCTTCAAGGCCTTCGGCGAAGCAGGATGGCAGGGTGTGCAGCACCCGACGGAGTTTGGCGGCCAGGGCCTGCCGAAGCTGGTGGCGACGCCTTGTATCGAAATGCTCAATTCCGCCAACCTGTCGTTCGCACTGTGCCCGCTGCTGACCGACGGTGCGATCGAAGCGCTGCTGACCGCCGGCTCCGACGAACTCAAGAGCACCTATCTGGAAAACCTCATCTCCGGCAAGTGGACCGGCACGATGAACCTGACCGAACCGCAGGCCGGTTCCGACCTCGCGCTCGTGCGTTCCCGCGCCGAGCCGGTGGGCGATGGCACCTACAAGATTTTCGGTACCAAGATCTTCATCACCTACGGCGAGCACGACATGGCCGAGAACATCGTCCACCTCGTGCTCGCGCGCACGCCCAACGCACCGGAAGGCGTGAAGGGTATCTCGCTCTTCGTCGTGCCGAAGTTCCTGGTCAACAAGGACGGTTCCCTCGGCGAGCGCAACGACGTGCATTGCGTCTCCATCGAACACAAGCTCGGCATCAAGGCCAGCCCGACGGCAGTGCTGCAGTTTGGTGACCACGGCGGCGCACTCGGCACCCTGGTCGGTGAGGAGAACCGCGGCCTCGAGTACATGTTCATCATGATGAATGCTGCCCGCTTCGCTGTCGGCATGCAGGGCGTCGGTGTCGCCGAGCGTGCTTACCAAAAGGCGGTTGCTTATGCGCGCGACCGCGTTCAGTCGCGCGACCTCGCCGGCTCTGCTGGTCCGGTCGCGATCATCAACCATCCAGACGTCCGCCGCATGCTGATGTCGATGCGCGCGCATACCGAAGCAGCACGCGCCCTGGCCTACGTCACCGCAGCTGCGTACGATGCCGCCCACCACGGCGCAGACGACGGCGTCCGCAAGACGAACCAGGCGTTCTACGAATACATGGTGCCGATCGTCAAGGGCTGGTCCACCGAGATGTCGATCGACGTTGCCTCCAACGGCGTGCAGGTGCACGGCGGCATGGGCTTCATCGAAGAGACTGGCGCCGCCCAGTACTACCGCGATGCACGCATCCTCCCGATCTACGAAGGTACGACCGCGATCCAGGCAAACGACCTCGTTGGACGCAAGACCGTGCGCGATGCCGGCGCGACGGCGAAAGCCATCCTGACCCAGGTGCGCCGCACCGAAGAGGAACTCTCCGCTTCCACGTCCCCGGACCTCGCCGCGATTCGCGCGCAGCTGGCCATTGGTTCGAAAGCATTGGAAGAAGTCGTCAACTTCGTGGTCAACAACATGAAATCCGACATCAAGGCTGTGTTCTCCGGCAGCGTTCCGTACCTGAAACTGGCCGGCGTCGTGCTGGGTGGCTGGCAGATGGCCCGCGCCGCGCTGATTGCCGAGCGCAAGCTGAAGGCAGGAGAGGGCGACGCGAAGTTCTACCAGGCGAAGATCGGCACCGCACGCTTCTTTGCGGACCACATCCTGTCGCAGGCTTCCGGCTATCGCACCTCGATCATCGACGGCAGCGCAGGCGTGATGGCACTGGCAGAAGACCAGTTCTGACGCAACGCAGTTTCGATAGTCCGAAAGGCAGTCCGGTGCAAGCCGGGCTGCCTTATTTTTTTGGCCAGCGGTGAACTCTCAGCACTTTTTTCTATCTGCCGTATACTGAATTGACAACCTTTGGTTTCTGGTCGGGAGGCGATCATGAAACGGTTACTGGCAACGGCAGGCCTGTTGTTCGGGCTTTGTGCACCCTGGTGGAGCAGCGCGTGGGCGATCGACGATATTACGACCGCCGACGCGATTGCGATACACGAAGTGGTGCAAACCCAGCTTGAGGCATTGTCGAACGACGACGCCGTCGGCGCCTTCGAGCTCGCCACGCCCGAGAAGCGCATGCTGATCGGCAGCCCGGACAACTTTCTGCGGCTGATCAAGGAAGAATACAACCCCATCTACCGCTACCAGCGCGTCATTTTCTCGCGACCGGAAGTCATCAACGGCGATGCTATCCAGATAGTGCGCGTCACCGACGGCAACAGCCGTGTCTGGCTCGCGATCTTCTGGATGCAGCAGGGGGAAGACAGCGCGTGGCGAATAGACGGTTGTCATCTCCTGGAAACCACCAGCGTCTCCATCTGACTTCGATCTGGATCAATAGTCCTGCCCGCATGCATCTTGCGGGTGAACTTCCTCGCACTATAACGACACTGTGCAGCGCAACGCTGCACGCGCGTCTATTCACTCCAGCGAGGAGGGCAAGATCATGACCCGCAAATACATCGACTGTCGCGAATTCCCAAGCGACATGAACTGCACGGTAGCCTTGTCGGCCGATTCAGACCAGGAACTCCTGGAAGCGGCCGTTCAGCATGCCGTTGCTGTCCATCATCACGAAGATACGCCTGAACTGCGCCAGCAGATCAAGCAGATGTTCAAGGAGGGCACGCCTTCGATTGAGCGTCCGCTCACCCATGTGTGAACGGTTTTGCTCAACCGTAAGCGCCACCCGTAAACAGAAGGTCGAACGTGCGGGCGATTGCCGCAATGGTGGCGATTGCCCCACCACCGAACGTCAGCACCAGCAGAACCACAAGGAGCCAGCCGGAATCCGATTTCCGGTCGGAGTTCTTGTTATGGAACTCGTCCCATTTTTCGTCCGGCGTGAGGCCAATGACCAACGCTTCGATGAAAGCGGGGAAGATAGAGAGCGGAAAGAGCAGGACATGCACCCAGGCCCAGATGTCTTTTTTGCCGTACAGATAGAACCTGTGAAAACCCAGTCCCCCGAAAATGGCGGCGAGGAAGGTGGCGAGCGTCTTGTTCTTGTGCGGTGTAGTCATTCGGTCTTGAGTCGCTTGTGTTTTTGTTAAAATCCGGTTCCGCTTCCTCGCGGAACGGCGTATTTTCGGGGCTGTAGTGTGCATGACGTGCGCTCTAAGCGCAATTTGGCTGTGCCCCCTTTTGTCATCCCCTGACTAAACTTGCAGGAAACCTGAAAAACCGGCTATAATTCCCGGCTTTTTCCGCCTTCGAACAATTTTTGGAAGCACATTATGGTCGTTATTCGTCTTTCCCGCGCCGGCGCCAAGAAGCGCCCGTTCTACAACATCGTTGCCACTGACTCGCGTAACCGCCGTGACGGCCGTTTCATCGAGCGCCTGGGTTTCTACAACCCGGTAGCCGAAGGCAAGGATGAAGGTTTCCGCATCGCTGCGGACCGCCTGGCTCACTGGCAAGGCGTTGGCGCACAACTGTCCCCGACGGTTGCTCGCCTGGTCAAGGCAGCCGGCAAGACCGCTGCTTAATTCGGCGTCGTCGCTGAATTTGTCGATCAAGACGGTATCAGGGATCGCTGTCCCTGAAGATCTGGTGCTGGTTGGTCATGTGACCGGCGCCTATGGCATCAAGGGCTGGGTCAGGATCAAGCCCTATTCTCCGGATGCGGATGCCATGCTGCATGCGAAGACGTGGTGGCTGGACAAGCCTGTCCTGCGCGACGTCGACATGATGCAGGCCAAGATGCACGGCGAGGACGTCGTTGCCCAGCTGATGGGCGTGGCGGACCGGGACGGGGCCGAGGCGCTCAAGGGCGCAACCGTGCAGATCCGGCGAAGCCATTTCCCGCCGCTTGATGACAACGAGTTTTACTGGGTCGACCTGGTCGGCCTGGCAGTAGAAAACCTGGAGGGCGAAGCCCTCGGTGCAGTCGCCGACCTGATGGACAACGGCGCGCATCCCATCCTGAGAGTCGTGGCGCCGGTCGCGTCACCGGATCAGAAGCCGAATGAGTGGCTGATCCCCTTCGTCGACCAGTTCGTCAAGACTGTAGACCAGGCAGGCAGGAAAATCACGGTGGATTGGGGGCTGGATTATTAGCCCGGATTTTGGGATGAGTCGAGATGCAATTTGATGTCGTCACGCTCTTTCCCGACATGTTCACCGCGATCACGCAGTCGGGCATCACCCGGCGTGCGTTCGAACAAAAGAAGTGCGCGCTGTCGCTCTGGAATCCGCGCGATTTCACAACGGACAACTATCGCACCATCGACGATCGCCCCTACGGCGGTGGCCCCGGGATGGTGATGTTGGCCAAGCCCCTTGAGGCGGCCATCGGCGCGGCAAAGTCGCGGCAGATGGAGCAGGGCTTGCCGCAGCCGCGTGTGGTGTACCTGTCGCCGCAAGGCAAACAGCTGACGCATGAACGGGTCATGCAGCTGACTGCAGAGACCGGCCTGGTGTTGTTGTGCGGACGGTATGAGGCGGTCGACCAGCGCTTGCTGGACCGGTGCGTGGACGAGGAAATCAGCCTCGGCGATTTCGTGCTGTCGGGCGGCGAGCTGCCGGCGATGGCGCTGATGGATGCCG
>DASPMV010000015.1:0-57400 GCA_035626875.1 Noviherbaspirillum sp.
TGCAAACCGATGCGGACATTCTCCAGCACCGTCAGGTGGGGAAACACCGCCGAGATCTGGAAAGAACGGATGATGCCCTGCCGCGCGATCTGCGCCGGCTTGGCCATCGTGATGTCCTTGCCATTGAAAAGAATCTGTCCCGATGTCGGGACCAGGAATTTGGTGAGCAGGTTGAAGCAAGTGGTCTTGCCGGCGCCGTTGGGGCCGATCAATGCATGGATATGCCCACGCTGCACCTTCAAGCTCACATTATTGACGGCAGTGAATCCCTTGAATTCCTTCGTCAGCTGCCGCGTCTCCAATACCACATCCGCCATGGGTTCTCCCTGTTGACTGTAAGGAGGACATCTTCGTGCCCTCCGCCGCGCCATAAGGCTGCGATCATTAACCAAAAGGACGTGCATAACGCTGATGCACAGTACACAGTACGACTAGGGGGGTGGCAATACAACAGACAAATCATCTGCCGATTGTTTGGCCTGTATCAATACCATACATGTATCGAGATCAGGCACTCGGCCGATGGTAGCATGAAGAAAAAATAATTGCTTGTGGTCAAGTCAAGCTTTGATGCATGCGAAATGCAGCACCTATTGCTGCAGCATACCTTGGGAATGGCGCAGCGCTTTTTCACGCAGCGAGGCAGTAAACAGCATGGCCGACTCGGCGGCCTTGAGGCGTCCGAGGTCGAAGCGTTGCAGGTGCTGGAGCACGATCTGGTTGATCGCCATCGTCGCCTGCATCATGAGAAGCTCGGCGGTTGATGTGCTCGCATCCGTCTGTGCTGTTGCAATGAACGGCGCCTTGCCCTCGTCCTTTTCCGAGACCAGACAGTGATAGATGTCGGCAAGCGAAATAGCGTGCGGCGAACGTGTACATACCCACGTGTCCGCATGCTTGTCGTGCCGCCTGAGCAGGCCGCCGGCGGACAGCGTGCGCAACAGCTTGCGTAGATAGCGTAGCGACACGTCCATTGTCTCGGCGAGCTGCTGCGCGGTCGGCGGATGCGACGCGTTGCAGATCAGTTGCGTCATCACGGCGAGCGCCGTGGACAGCTGCAGGTGCAGCGTTGCGTTGCCGAGGATGAATTCTTCTTGTTGGACCATGCGCACAGCCTTCCTGAAAAAGGTGTGTGGCAGCCCTGTCCGTCTCCAGGAAGGGCAACCACCAGTGTCGCAGGTTAGTGGAACGCAGCGCAGCAAATCCAATGCTTTGTCCGCATCGGATTATGCAGATATTGCATAACCGTCAAGCCGGTTCGGCGACGCGCAGGACAGGTTGCTCGCTTCGCGTTTCCTTGCGCGCAGCACGGATCCACTGGGCTGCCTTTTCCGCAATCATGATGGTTGGCGAGTTGGTATTACCCGACGTGATCGTTGGCATGACCGAGGCGTCGACCACGCGCAGACCCTTGACGCCGCGCACACGCATCTGGCTGTCCACGACGGCAAGCGGATCGTCCGCCCGCCCCATCTTGCAGGTGCCGATCGGATGGAAGATGGTCGTGCCGATGTCGCCGGCCGCCTTCGCCAGTTCCTCTTCGGTACGATAGTGCAAGCCGGGCTTGAATTCCTCGGGAGCATACTTCTGCAACGCTGGTGCGGCAACGATGTCACGCGTGATCTTCAGTGCATCGGCCGCTACCTTGCGGTCTTCCGGCGTGCTCAGGTAATTGGGCGTGATCTTCGGTGCGGCGAAGGGATCGCCGGAGGCGATGCGCACGTGGCCACGGGCAGTCGGACGCAGGTTGCACACGCTGGCAGTGAATGCCGGGAAGGGATGCAGCGGCTCACCGAACTTTTCCAGAGACAACGGTTGCACATGGTATTCAATATTGGCCGTCGGCTGCGACGGATCGGAACGGGTGAACGCCCCGAGTTGCGAAGGCGCCATCGACATCGGACCGCTGCGCGACAGCGCATACTCCATGCCGATCTGCATCTTGCCCAGCCAGCTGTTGGCCATCGTGTTCAGCGTCTTCACCCCCTGCACCTTGAACGCCATGCGCAGCTGCAAATGGTCCTGCAGGTTTTCGCCCACGCCAGGGAGGTCGGCCACCACCGGTACGCCATGCTTCTGCAGGAGCGCGGCGGGACCGATGCCTGACAGTTGCAGGATCTGCGGCGATCCAATCGCACCCGCCGTCGAAATGGTCTCGCGTTTTGCCTCGGCAAACCATTCCTTGCCACCGCCAGTGAATTCCACGCCGGTACACGCCAGTCCATTTTCAGTCTGCTGGATGCGCAGGCGCTTCACATGGCAACCCGTCATGATGTCCAGCTGGCCTTTGCGGCCTTCGGTCGACTTGAGGAAGGCGCGCGCGGTGTTCCAGCGCAGGCCTTTCTTCTGGTTCACTTCGAAGTAGCCGCAGCCTTCGTTGTCGCCGCGGTTGAAGTCGTCCAGGTTCGGGATGCCGCGCTGCTTGGCCGCCGCGCGGAAGGCATCGAGGATTTCCCAGGACAGGCGCTGCTTTTCCACACGCCATTCGCCGCCGGCACCGTGCCAGGCATCGGCGCCCTTGTGGTAATCCTCGCTCTTCTTGAACACCGGCAGCACATTCTCCCAGCGCCAGCTGTCGTCGCCGGTCAGTTCCGCCCAGGTGTCGTAGTCGCGCGCCTGGCCACGCATGTAGATCATGCCGTTGATGGACGAACAGCCGCCCAGCACCTTGCCGCGCGGATAAATCAGTGCGCGACCGTTGAGACCGGGGTCGGCCTCGGTGCGATATAGCCAGTCCGTGCGCGGATTGTTGATGCAATAGAGATAGCCCACCGGGATGTGGATCCACACGTAATCGTCCTTGCGCCCGGCTTCGATGAGCAGTACCGACACGTCCTTGTCCTGCGCAAGTCGGTTGGCGAGGACACAGCCGGCGGTGCCGGCGCCGATGATGATGTAGTCGTAGCTTCCTGCGGATTCCACAGCGGGGTCTCCTCGGTGATGGGAATAGGGATCTTCAGCCCTGGGGCTTACGATCTGCTTACTGAGGGTTTAATCAATAACGACACTGGATCCCGGCCTTCGCCGGGATGACGGCGATGTTTCCAAATGCAGAGCCTTTGGACATCGCCGTCATTTCGCCACAGGCATCGTGAACTCCGCACCCTTGGCAATCGAGTCCGGCCAGCGCTGCATCACCGACTTGTATCGCGTATAGAACCGGATGCCCTCTTCACCATAGGCATGCATGTCGCCGAACAGCGAACGCTTCCATCCGCCAAAGGAATGCCATGCCATCGGCACCGGAATCGGTACATTGATACCGACCATGCCGACTTCGATGCGGCGGGAGAATTCGCGCGCGGTGTTGCCGTCCGAGGTGAACAGGGAAACGCCATTGCCGAATTCATGCGCATTGATCAGTTCCACCGCCGAGGCGAAATCCGGCACGCGTACCACGCACAGCACCGGGCCGAAAATTTCTTCCTGGTAGATCTTCATCTGCGGCGTCACATGGTCGAACAGCGAACCGCCGAGGAAGAAACCGTTCTCGTGTCCCGGCACCTTCAGCCCGCGCCCATCGACGAGCAGCTTTGCGCCGGAACGCACGCCGTCTTCGATATAGCCCTCGATCTTGTCCTTGTGCTGCACAGTGACGACCGGTCCCATTTCGGCATCGGCTTCCATGCCGTTCTTGACCTTCAATGCCTTCACGCGCGGAATCAATGCTTCAACCAGTCGGTCTGCGACGCTGCCGACAGCGACGGCGACCGAGATAGCCATGCAGCGTTCACCGGCCGAACCATAGGCGGCGCCGATCAGTGCATCGACTGCCTGCTCGAGGTTCGCATCGGGCATCACGACGAGATGGTTCTTCGCGCCGCCCAGGGCTTGCACGCGCATCGGGAAGGCGCCCTTGCGCTTCACGCCTTCGGTATAGATGTATTCCGCGATCGGCGTCGAGCCGACGAAGGAGACGGCGTTGACGTGCGGGTGGTGCAGCAGCGCATCGACTGCCACCTTGTCGCCCTGCACGACATTGAACACGCCGTCCGGCAAACCGGCCTGCTGGAGCATGTCGGCCACCATCAGCGAGGGCGACGGATCGCGCTCGGACGGCTTGAGGATGAAGGTATTGCCGGTCGCGATCGCCATCGGCGCCATCCACATCGGCACCATGAACGGAAAATTGAACGGCGTGATGCCGGCAGTGACACCCAGCGGCTGGCGCAACTGCCAGTTGTCGATACCGCCGCCGATGTTGTCAGTGAACTGCGTCTTCATCAGTTGCGGGATGCCGGTCGCGAATTCCACCACTTCCAGGCCACGCACGACCTCGCCCTTCGCATCGGAAAACACTTTGCCGTGCTCGCGGGTGATCGCGGCGGCGAGGTCGTCATGGTGCTTCTCGATCAGTTCCTTGAACTTCGACAGGATGCGCGCCCGCTTGAGCGGTGCGGTATCGGCCCAGGCCGGCGCAGCAGCGCGGGCGGTGGCGATAGCGGCATTCACTTCCTCGACGCTGGCCAGCACGACTTCGGCACTGACGTCGCCGGTCGCAGGATTGAAGACGGGCTGCTTGCGACCGCTGGTCGATTCGGCCACGCGACCGCCGATGAAATGCTGGATGAGGGGCTTCGTCATAAGAATTCCTTTGGAAGATTGCCGATTTTTTGACAGCATATCCCTGTCCGATCACGGAATCCAATGAGTTCTTGTCAAAACCAACATAAAGAACTCTTATAATGAAACCATGGATTTCACCCAGTTACGCGCCTTCGTCACCGTCGCCCGCGAGGGTAACCTCACCCGCGCCGCCGAAAAACTGCACCTGACCCAGCCCGCTGTCAGCCTGCAGATCAAGGCGTTGCAGTCCAGCCTGAACCTGGTCCTGTTCAACCGCACCCCGAGCGGCATGTCCCTGACCGACGACGGCGCCAAATTGCTGCCCTATGCGGAACGGGTGATGGCCAGCGTCGCCGAATTCCGCGAAGGGGTTGCCGGCCTGCATACGACGCTTTCGGGCACGCTGTCGATCGGTACCATCCTCGACCCCGAATTCATCCGCCTCGGCCCCTTCCTGAAGCGCCTGGTGGAAACCTATCCCCAGTTGTCCACACAACTGCAGCACGGCATGTCGGGCTGGGTGTTGCAGCAGGTGAAAGGCGGCAACCTCGACGTCGGTTATTTCCTCGGCACGCCGGGCAAGGAATTCCATACGCTGACCCTGACCTCGTTCACCTACAACGTCGTTGCCCCCCAAGGCTGGAAGAACCGGGTCGCCGGCAAGGACTGGGATGCGCTGGCAAAGCTGCCCTGGATCTGGACGCCCCCGGAATCGGCCCACAACCGCCTCCTGACCAAAACCTTCGGCCAGCTGAAGGTCACCCCCAACAAGGTTGCACTTGTGGACCAGGAGCCTTCCATGCTCGACCTGGTGAAGTCCGGTGTGGGCTTGTCCCTGGTGCGCGAATCCATCGCCCTGCGCGAGGCGCATGCGCACGGACTGGTGATTGCGGATGCGGTCAGCCTGTCAACCGAACTCTCCTTCATCGCCCTGGCCCGGCGAAAAAACGAGCCGACCATCGCCGCCGTGTTCTCCTTGCTGCACGGTTTGTGGCGAAGCTGACAACGATTGTGAATAACTCCTTGGATAACCCGTGATTTGTTTGGGAGTAAACACCTCCGCCTGTGCACAGAGTGTTTTTATCCAAGATCTGTCCTTTGCCCGTACAACGATTATCAAGCGTTTATCCCGTGCGTAAACACTTGATCCCATTCAGGTTTACCGACTTATCCACGTAAACGGGTCGTTGTTAACACTACTACTATCCGTATATATAAACCCTTATTCAAAAACCCCGGAAAGCTTTTGCCCGCGGTTCTCCGAAAAAGTGCCGGTGAAGTATTGTCGTTTTGGCTCGATGTTTTTTTGCCTTGAAAATGCTGGCAAAAAACTATCGAGGCCCTTTTTCTGAAGACAAAGGCTGTTTTGTTAACAGTCTCGTGTGGATAACTCGTTGGATAGCTGCTTGAGGAGTTGGGGACAAGGCATGCAGATGTTCACAGCCGTTTTTTTATTCAAAAGCTGTCCTTTGCGCATACACCTGTTATCCCGCTTTTTATACCGTCGGTAAACGCTTGATTGTTCTCTGGTTTACCGAGTTATCCACAGTTTTGGGTACTTGTTAACACTACTACTATTCGTATATATCAAAACCAATTTAAAAAAACCCGAAAAACATCAGCAGCCGGAGTTGCACCGAAACATCGAATGGCAATACGCTATTGGATTGCCCGTTTTTAGGATGAATGGGCCGTCTTATCCGGAAAAAATTGCAGATGTCCCAACAAATCACCCGTCTCGGGCTGGTCAGTGCCCTCCATCAGGAGCAGGCAGGCCTCATCGAATCCATGCAGGACGTGCAAACGGTCACCAGAGGCATGCGCGACTACGTTACCGGCAAGCTGTGGGGGATCGACACCGTATGCGTCCTGTCGCGCATAGGGAAGGTCGCCGCTGCGGCGACTGTAGCCACCCTCATCGAACGCTTCAACGTGTCCCACATCGTGTTTACGGGCGTTGCAGGGGCTGTGGAGAGCGATGTACAGGTTGGGGATATCGTGGTGGCGGATTCGCTGGCGCAGTACGACATGGATGCCACGCCGCTGTTTCCGCGTTATGAAGTGCCTTTGCTCGGCCAATCCCATTTCGCTTCTGACAAGCACCTCACAGATCGTCTTGCCAAAGCGGCAAGCGAATTCCTGGCGCACGACCTGGACGAAACAGTTCCCGCCCACGACCGCGATACGTTCAGGCTCGCTTCACCGCGGGCTTTCCGCGGACTGATTGCCAGCGGCGATGAGTTCATTGACAGTCAGGCAAGGCAGCAGGAATTGAAGAGCGCATTCCCTTCCCTGCTCGCTGTGGAAATGGAAGGCGCGGCCGTCGCCCAGGTCTGTTTCGAATTCGGCGTGCCGTTTTCGGTGATCAGGACGATTTCGGATGGCGCGAACGAAGCATCGCCGCATGATTTCATGCAGTTCATCGAAAGCGTGGCATCGCGCTACGCGTTCGGCGTCATCAAGCGCCTGTGCGCAATGGGGGATCGCCTGCCGCCCGCATAAGCGGCAGGACTTCTTGAAGGGCTAGTGCCCGATGGAAGGAGCCAGCAAGGCAGAAAAGAGATCTGCCAGCGTCATGCGGGCAGGATCGCCCGCCAGCCGCCAGAACCCTTCCCTGCCCGGATCCGGCTGCAGCAAACCGGTGTGGTAGAGGCGGTCGCACATCTGCTCCACCTCTTCGCGCGGGTGACATGCCACTTGCACCAACTGATCGATCCCGACCCCGGCGGGCGACTGCCTGAGCAGTTCCGCCAGGATGCAGGAAGCAAGACAAAGCCGCTCGTGCAAATGCGGATTGCCGAGGATGTCATTGTCCTTCATCAGCTTATGCGCCCAACGTCATCAGGCTCGCATTGCCGCCGGCCGCGGTGGTGTTGACACAGACGGCACGTTCGGCCACCAGGCGCCACAGCGGAACAGCTTCGCTGCCACTGGTCTCGATGACCGGCACCAGGGCGCCGTCGCGGGATGCCAGACGCGCCGACAACTCCACGACTTGATCCGCTTCCACCAGTGCCATGGCAAGGTTCATTGTCGCCAGCGATTTTTCTTCCGTCGCATCGATTGCGGCACGCACCAAGTCTGGCAGGCCGGCCGGCAGCAATGCTGCGGTCAGCGACGTCACCACTACCCGGTTACCGGTCGCAAAGCACGCGGCAAGCTGGTTAAGCAAGACATCGACATGTGAAGCCACGCACAGTACCGCGCCGCGCGGTGCGAAGCGCAGGGTGTTGCGCTCGCCGGTAGGGCCGGGCAATACCATTTCCGTGTTCAGCAGGCTGGCATGCACATAGCCGTCACCCAGCGACGCCACTCGGGTATGACCATGCGAACCGGCCCATTTCATCAGGCTGTCGAATGCGGGCAACACCGCATGCTGCTGCTCGTGAATCGTATGCGCGGCACGCGAGACTACGGCATTGCGCTGCAAACGCTTCAGGTACAACGGACCGCCCGCCTTCGGACCCGTGCCCGATTTGCCTTCGCCGCCGAACGGCTGCACACCGACGACCGCCCCGACGATGTTGCGGTTTACATAGATATTGCCGACGTGCGCACGCGCCGTAATGAAATCGATGGTTTCATCGATGCGCGAATGGATGCCGAGCGTGAGACCGTAACCGGTGGCATTGATCGTGTCGAGCAGTTGCGGCAGGTCGTCGCGGCGATAACGAATCACGTGCAGCACCGGGCCGAACACTTCCCGTTTCAGTTGCGCGATCGAATCCAGTTCAATGACGGTCGGCGGAACGAATGTGCCTTGCGAGCAGGCGTCGGGCAAGGGCAGCTGGTACACGTTCGGCGACTGCGCCTTCATCCGCTCGATGTGGCCGAGCAGATTCTGCTGCGCTTCAGCGTCGATCACCGGACCTACGTCGACTGCCAGGCGATCCGGATTGCCGATGCGCAGTTCCTGCATTGCACCCTTCAGCATCTTCACCGTTTTGTCGGCAATGTCTTCCTGCAGGCACAGCACGCGCAGCGCCGAGCAGCGCTGGCCCGCGCTGTCGAAGGCGGAGCTCAATACGTCCTGCACGACCTGTTCCGGCAACGCGCTGGAATCGACGATCATCGCATTCTGGCCACCGGTCTCCGCGATCAGCGGAATCTCGCGTTTTTCAGACACGGCGCGTTTTGCCAGCGTGCGGTTGATCAGCTGCGCGACTTCGGTTGACCCCGTAAAGATGACACCGCGCGTACGTGCATCGGCGGTCAGCGTCGCGCCCACGGTTTCGCCGGTGCCAGGCAGGAACTGCAGCGCACCGCGCGGAACGCCTGCCTCATGCAGCATCTGCACTGCACGGAAGGCGATCAGCGGCGTCTGTTCCGCCGGTTTGGCCAGCACGACATTACCCGCTGCAAGCGCGGCGCTGACTTCACCGATGAAAATCGCCAGCGGAAAGTTCCACGGACTGATGCAGACGACAGGACCGAGCGCCTGCGTGTTCGGGCCGTTCTGTACCTGCGCGGCGTAATAGCGCAGGAAGTCGACCGCTTCGCGCACTTCCGCAATCGCGTTCGGCAAGGTCTTGCCGGCTTCGCGGATTGCGAGTGCCATCAGTTCCGCCTGGTGTTCTTCCAGCAGGTCGGCTGCGCGAACCAATGCCGCCGCACGTTCTGCCGGCGGTGTGGTCTGCCAGTCGGTTGCGTACGCTTCTGCGGCGGCGAGCGCGCTTTCTACTTCCGGCGCACCTGCTTCGACGACGTGACCGACGACATCGCGATGATCGGCCGGATTGCGGATGTCGTGCGGCTGGCTTGCACTGGTTGCCTGCGTTGCGAGCAGCGGCATGGCCTGCCATTGCCTGGACGAGAAAGACTGGAACGCAATGTCAATTTCACGCAGCACGTTCTCATTGGCGATATCCACACCCGCCGAATTGCGGCGTTCGGCGCCGTACAGGTTGACTGGCAGCGGAATGTTCGGATGCGGTTCTCCGCCGAGCTGCTTCGCCGCCTTGAACGGATCGGTGATCAGGGATTCCACCGGCACGTTTTCATCGACGATCTGGTTGACGAAGGACGAGTTCGCACCGTTCTCGAGCAGGCGGCGCACGAGGTAAGCAAGCAGCGTTTCATGCGAACCGACCGGCGCATAAATGCGGCACGGCTTGCCGAGATTGTCGGCG
The DNA here is from genome assembly GCA_035626875.1 of Noviherbaspirillum sp. Classification (GTDB taxonomy): domain Bacteria; phylum Pseudomonadota; class Gammaproteobacteria; order Burkholderiales; family Burkholderiaceae_D; genus Noviherbaspirillum. Next base: position 9,696 of record DASPMV010000015.1, read on the forward strand.
CCGACCACCTGGTCGTACAGCGTTTCGCCCATGCCGTGCAGACACTGGAATTCGTAGTCTTCGATGCCGCGTTCCTGCGCCCAGGTGTAGATCGATGCCAGCGAATGCGCATTGTGTGTGGCGAACTGCGGATAAATCACATCCGTGGAGGCCAGCAGTTTCTGCGCGCAGACGAGATAGGACACATCGGTGTACACCTTGCGCGTATAGACCGGATAGCCCGGCATGCCGTCCACCTGCGCACGCTTGACTTCCGCATCCCAGTACGCGCCTTTCACCAGGCGCACCATGAACTTGCGGCCACTGCGACGTGCCAGGTCAGCCAGGAAATCGATCGCAAACGGGCATCGCTTCTGGTAGGCCTGCACCACGAAACCGATGCCCTCGAAACCGTCGAGTTCCTTGTCGAAAGCCAAGGCTTCCATCAGGTCGAGCGAGAGCTCGAGACGGTCGGCTTCTTCCGCATCGATGTTCAGGCCGATGTTGTACTGCTTGGCCAGCAGCAGCAGGCGCTTCAGGCGCGGCAGCAGCTCGTTCATCACGCGTTCGCGCTGGGCGCGCGAGTAACGCGGATGCAGCGCAGACAGCTTCACTGAAATACCCGGGCCATCCTTGATGCCGCGTCCGTTCGATGCACGGCCGATGGCGTGTACCGCGTTCTCATACGCATCGTAATACTTCGCCGCATCTTCCTCGGTCAGGGCAGCCTCGCCCAGCATGTCATAGGAATAGCGATAGCCGCGAGCTTCATTCGCGCGGCTGTTGTCGAGCGCTTCGTCAATTGTTTGGCCGGTCACGAACTGGTCGCCCAGCATGCGCATCGCCAGGTCCACACCCTTGCGGATCAGCGGCTCGCCGCCCTTCGCTATCAGACGCGTTAGCGCAGAGCCCAGGCCGTGCTCGCTGTTGGTGCCGACAAGCTTGCCGGTAATCAACAAACCCCAGGTCGCCGCATTGACGAACAGCGACGGCGATTCGCCAAGATGCTTCTTCCAGTCGCCCTTGCTGATCTTGTCGGCAATCAGGCGGTCGGCAGTTTGGTGATCGGGAATGCGCAGCAAGGCTTCGGCCAGGCACATCAGCGCCACGCCTTCCTCGGAAGACAGCGAAAACTCGTGCATCAGCGCGTCCACACCCGAGGAACGAGTCCGTTTTTCGCGCACGGCGTGCACAAGATTGCGCGCCAGGTCCTGGATTTTCTCCTGCGCGGCGTAGTTCGGCTTGACCTGCTCCAGCAGCCATTGCACGGCATCCCCCTCGTCCCGGCGCCAAGCGGCGGTGATGGCCGCGCGCAAGGTCGTGGGCATGTGATCGATATCGGCGTGCAGAGCGGAAAACGGCGCAGGCGCGGAAAATTCTTTTGCGGCAATCAGCATGGTAAAGGGTGAAAATCCTGAAAAAAATGATTTTCGATTGTAGTGAGGATCGCCGTGGATTAATTCTGGAAATGAAGGTGACTGTCGAAATTTTGTATTTTGTGGGACAATCTCGCCGAACAAAATTCTTATAGATCGCTTGCCATGTTAGACAAGATCAGCAAGAAAATCCTCTCCGAGCTGCAGAACGACGGCCGTATCAGCAACGTCGAACTCGCCTCCCGCGTGAACCTGTCCCCTGCTGCCTGCCTGGAACGCGTGCGCAAGCTGCAGGAAGCCGGCTACATCCTCGGCTACAGCGCGACGCTGAATCCACAATTGCTGGACGTCTCGCTGCTGGTCTTTATCGAAGTCGTGCTCGACCGCACGACGCCGGAAGTGTTCGAAGCGTTCAAGCGCAGCGTGCAGGTGATTCCCGAGGTGCAGGAGTGCCACATGGTGGCGGGTGGGTTTGACTACCTGGTGAAGGCGCGGGTCAAGGACATGAATGCGTACCGCGAATTCCTCGGCAAGTCGCTGCTGCAGCTGAAGGGGGTGCGGGAGACGCACACCTACGCAGTGATGGAAGAGGTGAAGAATACGACGCGCTTGCCGATCCGTTGAGCGGCAGGCCAATCGCAACACGCTGAACCCTGTTTACGCAGTCACTTCCCTGTCCGTATCCCCATGCGATGGGGATGGCAAAACGACCTCGCTCCCCGCCGCCATACATCTTCCGAACCGACTTTTGCCGACGGCAAGCCGCTTCTCCACCGCGTTCCACAGCTCATCCGAGTCGTCTCGTCCGAGGACGGGAGAACGGCCCGGCGACGTCTCTTCCAGTACGCGACGAAGGGAGGCGGACGCCTCGCCGGTTCAGCCAATTCCCCGGCAAAGTTAATTCTTTACAATTTGTAACAAGCGTCCTACCCTGAATTTTCGCAGTAAAGGGAGATTCTACGGTTCATCCGCATTCGAACAATCACAGGGAGAACTAGCATGAAAAAGACGGTATGGGCAGCATTGACCGCATTGATCCTTGCGGCCTGCGGAGGCGGAGGCGGAACCACTTCCACAACGGCTTCCGGGACGGGCACGGGAAGCGGCACTGACACCCTGGCGAGCACGACGATTTCCGGCTCGGCCGTCAAAGGCCCGGTGGCGAATGCGACCGTCACCGTGAAGAACGCCGCCACCGGCGCCGTTCTCGGCACGACCACCACCAATGCGACAGGTGCCTACACCCTGAGCGTTCCCTTTACCGGCGACGTGATCGTTGAAGTCAGTGGCGGCACGTATACCGACGAAGCCAGCGGCACGTCGACCAGCCTTTCCTTGCCGATGAAGGTGGTGCTCAATGCGACGGGCAGCAATGTGACAGGTATCGTCACGCCGTTGACGACGATGGCCTACACGTCGGCGTTCGGCAGTGGTGCAGCGGTGACGTCGAGTGCCTTCAATACCTCGGCGAGCAGGATCGCATCCCAGTTCAAGCTCACCAACGTCAACATCGCGACCACGCTGCCGAGCGTGACCGGCACGACGGATGCCTACGGCCAGGTGCTGCGCGGCGTGTCCAAGTACATGCAGACCCAGGGCAAGACGCTGGAGACGGTGATCAACACCACCTTCACGGCCGATCAACTGGCCGCCTTTTCGAGTGCGTTCAACAGCGCCTACGCGTCGATCAATCCGGGCTCAGCGGTAACTTTCAGCTTTGACAGTAACGGCTTCAACGTGACCGGCACCGGCGCCGGCGGGGGAACGGGTACATGCGGCGTCAACGTGCAGGGCACCGTGTCGGCCCAAGGCTTCACTGTGCCGCTCAATATCAACTACTGCATCACCGGCATCGCTGCAGGCTCCTGCGGCACCGGCAATGCCTCGCTCAGCCAGGCGCTCGCCGGGCAAAGCGGACTGGCAGGCGCGGCCAACCTGACCTACACCTACGCGTCCACCTGTGCCGCCGGCGCATTTACGGTGAACCTGCAGTAAGCGGCAGACCGTCAGCGTCATGCCGTCCCATCCGGACGGCATGACCGGATCAATTCCTCAGCAGTGAGGCAAAGGATGAAACACCCCGACACCCGTAGCCGGCTCATTGGTTTTCTCCCGTCCCTTCTGCTCGCGTGCGGTGCCGCCCAGGCGATCGAACGCGTCAAGGCAGGCGATGCCGGACTCGATTGCGCCGGCATCGCCGCAGAAAGCCAGGCCATGGACGGATTCATTGCAGCGGGCGCGACAACAGAGAAGAATGCCGCGCCGGGCTCTGGCGGGTTGTTCGGGGCGCTGGGCGCGATGGTGAGCAAGGCGACGCAGCAACCCGCGGAGGAAAAGGCGCCGCCGGACGCCGCCGCGCAGCAAAAGGCGGCACAGGCCCAGGCGCGCAAGAGTTTCCTTGCGCGCCTCGGTACCGCCAAGGAGTGCCAGTCCGGTGGCCGGGGCGCCAAGCAATTGAGCGAGGAACAGTTCCAGCAGATCGCGAACGATGCGCCGGTGCCGCTGACAGCGGCAGCTATCCAGCCGGCACTCTCCCTGCCGGTGACGCTTTTGTCCGCTGACGGTCTCGTCGAAGGCAAGCTGGACATGAAGGGCAAGCGCTTCTACGTTGCCGAATTCCGCGTGCTGTTCGATGTCGGCGGGCAGGTGAGCGCGAACACGCGTGGCAGTTACCTTCCCGGCCGCGACTACGGGTCGACACGCGCCAAGGTCAATTACAGTGTGCCGCAGATTGACGTCGCCGCCTTCCAGGCGATCACCGACAAGGCGTGGGAGGATTTCAAGGCCCGCGTTGCTGCTGCGGGCGTGACACTGGAAGAACGGGAAGCATTCGAACGCGAGAACGGCGCGGTCTACGAAGCCACGGAAGAGGCCAGCAAGCCGGGAAAACCGGTGTTCATCGAAAAGAACTACGGGCATTCCGAGCGCAAGTTCCTGGTCATGGCCCCGAGCGGCATGAAACTCCACTCCCGCGGCTTCGCGGGGCTCGGCGCGGGCAACATCGGCAAGCGCATCGAATGGAGCAAGAGCAATCTCGAAGCCTTGTCGATTTCTGTCGCCGTCAATATCGCCGCGCTGGAATCCTCCGGCTCCGGACTCACCATGGTCAAGCGCGAATCGAGCGCCAGCGCCGGCGAAGGCATGTCGATCAGCATGGCGCCCGACACACTGCTGGTGCAGAGCCACGCCCAAACGAATATCCTGCGCATGAATGCACCCCTGGCGGTGGACGGCAGCTTCGCTTCTTTCCGCGAGGTCGGCGGCTACGATACCGACAAGGACGCAGTCGGCAGGACGATGGGACTCCTGACCAACCTCGCCGGCATGGGAGCCAACAAGACCAAGCGTACCGACACGGAAGTGGACCTGGACGGTCCGGCCACCGTACGCATGGCCTTGCAAGGACTTGCTACGATCAATCAGGCGATTGCGGACCGGATCAAGGCGGGGATGTAGATCAGATCCGGGTCTCCCTGAACAATTGCGGCGTGACCCCGAAGCGCCGCTCGAATGCCCTCGTCAACTGGGGCGTGCCCGAAAAGCCGGTTTGCGCCGCGATCTCCTTCAGGCTGCGTCCGGTCTCCAGCAGTTGACGCACGCGATCGAGCCGAAGCACTTCCACGAATCGCGCCGGCGTTTCGCCCATCGTCGCCGTAAACTTGCGGTAGAAGCTGCGTTCCGACATCGCAACGCGCTCGGCAAGCTGGGGCACATCGAGCGGCTGCTGCAGGTTGGATGCCATCCAGTCGACCAGATTTCCAAAGGGTGCCCCTGCTTTCGCCTGCGCCTTCAGCACCGGGCTGAACTGCGACTGGTATCCCGGCCGCCGCGCATACAACACGAGCCGCGCCGCGATGCGGTTGGCGACTTTGCTGCCGAGGTCGCGCTCCACCATCGCGAGGCACATGTCGATACCGGTCGTCACGCCCGCGGATGTCCACACCTCGCCGTCCTCCACATACAGCGAATCGGCGTCCACCTCCAGCGCCGGAAAGTCCTCGGCCAATTCCTTGCAGGCAGACCAGTGCGTCGCTACGCGCCGGCCGTTCACCAGGCCCAGCTCGGCCAGCAGGAATACGCCGGTGCAGATGGATCCGTAGCGTTTGGCCGAGCGTCCCGACTTTCCGACCCAATCGGCCAGGACGCGGTCGCGGGCCAGGTTGCGGATCGTGTGCTCGTCGCCGCCAGCGATCAGCAGGATGTCCACGCTCTCCGGCGGTAAGGTGCGCACTGCGCGCGTGGCAAGTTGCACCGCGCAGCTGCTGCTGATCGTGCCGCCGCGTGCCGACACGATGTGGACGTCGTAGTACGTGCTGCGGCAGCAGTCGTTGGCGCCGCCGAACACGGACGCCGGGCCGGTGACGTCCAGGATCTGGACGCCGTCGAAGACAAGGATGGCAAGGGTATGGGGCATTGGCAGAATTTAGCGCTTTTCTGTCATTTCTGCCACCCTGGCGGATTCTAGAATCGTCTTCATCGACCCCAACCTCACCGAGGAGCACTCATGACCCCGACCATTCATATCGGTTTCCTGCTGTTTCCCAACGTCACCCAGCTCGACATGACCGGGCCGGTGCAGATCCTGAGCCGCGTACCCGGGGCGAAAACCCACCTGGTCTGGAAGCGCTGCGAGCCGGTCGAGACCGACGCGCGTTTCACGATCAATCCGACCGTATCGTTCGCCGACTGTCCGCAGCTCGATGTCCTGTGCGTGCCCGGCGGCTTCGGCGTCGGCGACATGATGCATGACGGCGACGTGCTGGCCTTCCTCCGGCGGCAGGCGGAAAGCGCGCGCTATGTGACCTCGGTCTGCAATGGCTCGCTGCTGTTGGGCGCGGCCGGGTTGCTCAAGGGTTACCGCTCCGCCTGCCACTGGATGTGGCGCGACTACCTGCATCGCTTCGGCGCGGAACCGGTGGCCGAGCGCGTGGTGCGCGACCGCAATCGCATCTCGGGCGGCGGCGTGACGGCCGGGATCGATTTCGGACTGACGCTGGCGGCGGAACTGGCGGGCGAAGATACGGCGAAAATGCTCCAGCTCGCCTTCGAATACGACCCGAAGCCGCCTTTCGACTGCGGCACGCCGGACAAGGCAGGCAGCGAGGTCGTGGCCCGTCTGCGTGCGCTCCAGCACGAACGGCTGGCGCAGGCGGAGGAGAAGATTTTCAGCGTCCCCGTGTGAAAGGAATCCGCCATGCTTGAACTGCGCCCCGGCTGCGAACACTGCAACAAGCCGCTTCCGCCCGAGTCGACGGAAGCGATGATCTGCAGCTTTGAATGCACCTTCTGTCGCGACTGCGCGGAGTCGGTGCTCGGCAACGTCTGTCCGAACTGCGGCGGCGGCTTCGCGCCGCGACCCATCCGCCCGGCGGCGAAGCTGGCGAACAACCCGCCGGGCAGTCGCGCGGTCTACAAGCCGGTAGACGCAATCACGCATGCCGCCTTCGCGGCGGGCATCAGGAACATCCCGCCGCACCTGCGATGATCATGCCGACATCAGCACCGGCACGGTCATCGATTCCAGCAGCGTGCGTGTCACGCCGCCCAGCAGGATTTCACGGAAGCGCGAGTGCCCGTAGCAGCCGGTCACCAGCATGTCGGACCCGAGGTCGGCGGCCAGCGACAGCAACGAGTTGCCGACATCGATGCGCGTCTTCTGCCGGATCACGTCCACCTTGACGCCGTGGCGTGCGAGGTAGAGGGCGATATCAGCGCCGGGCACATCGCCATGTGCGTCACCTCTCTCCTCGGCATTGAACACCGCCACCTCGACGATGTCCGCCCGCTTCAGCATGGGGATCGCATTGACCACGGCGCGCGTCGCACTGACGCCCGCATCCCATGCCACCAGCACCCGCTTACCAACGGTATCGAAACGGCCGGCATGCGGCACGACCAGCACCGGGCGGCCCGCATTGAGCACGACGTATTCCGGGAAGTCCGGCATCACCACCGGCGACGGTTCGTCGGGGTTGGCCTGGCCGAGCACCAGCAGGTCGCTGTAGCGGCCGCGTAGCGCCAGCCCTGCGCCTGCCTCGTCGTCGATCATGGCGCTTTCCCATGAGACCACTTCAGACTTCTGCATCTGGGTTTCGAAATCATCCAGCGCATCGCGCGCGCGCTGGCGCAGCGTTTCGAGGTGTTGCACGAGGTGATTCGATGTGGCCGGAACCATGGGATCCATCATTCCGGACTGATAGATGTAGCGAGATACACCGGTGGTGGCCACGCCGATCAGGTGCGCGTTTTCCAGCACTGCAATCGACGCGGCGATGTCGATGTACTGCTTCGCATGCCGGCATTTGTCAGCGTGCACGAGTATGGTCTTGTATGACATGTCGTCCTCCTTCAGTGAAGTGACTCGTCAGCGTTTCTCCTTCTTCCTCCGGTAGACCAGCACCGGGATGTCGCACAGTGAAAGCACTTTCGACGTCACGCTGCCCAGCAGCAATTGCTCAATGCCGGTGCGTCCGTGCGATCCGATGAAGATCAGGTCGCAGTCCAGTTCCCGTGCCATCTCGACGATCTTGTGCGCGGGCTTGTTGGAATAGACGGTCTTGGCCGTCACGTTGAGCCGTGCCTCGGCGGCGGCGCTGCACAAGCCGGCGAGGTAGCCGTCACCGGTCTTGCGCGTCGCTTCCCGGTATTCCTCCTCGGTGGGATAGGTAGGCGGGATGATTTCAACGCTGACCGGATACTGGTACTCGGGCGCAACGTAGAGACCTGCGATTTCTGCGTCGCACATGGATGCAAATTCAACCGCCGCCAGCGCGGCGAGGTCGGCCAGTGGGGAACCGTCGGTCGGGACCAGGATTTTCGTATACATGGTGTCGCTCCCTTGGAATTGCGGCCCCGCCACTCCGCTTGACCCTGCATGAATGGCGGAACCCTTGAGTCCAATATAGTCACGCACCGCAGCAAATGCACGAGGCCTGATTGATCCGAGTCAATCAATCCGGGAAAAGGCGGTCGGCGCGTCACCGCTTGTCAGGCCTCTCGACGCTTCCTGAAAGAACCTTGTGCCCGCGTATCGGTCGAACCGGCAGGTTAAAAGTCAGTCAACAAGGACCATTCCAAGGAACCGCGGTGCATCCGCCTATCGATACCTATCGTGCGATTGCTGAAAGCGCAGTCGATCCTATCTTCGTCAGCGATCGCAATGGTTGCGTGATTTACGCCAACCCGGCGGCCGAACGGGTGTTTGGCTATTCGGCACAGGAATTCTCCGGTAACTGCCTGCACGAGCTGATCCACCATCACCTGCCCGACGGCACCCCTTATCCCCGTGAGGCATGCCCGTTTTTTCGTGCATGCAGCAAGGGTGAAACGGTCCAGGAAGCTGTCGAGACCTTTGTCCGCAAGGACGGGTCCTTCGTGACGATGGCCGGTACGCTCACGGGGGCGCGGCTCGAAGACGGAGGCGAAGCCATGGTCTTCTTCATGCGCGACGTCACCGAACGCATTCGGGTGCAGCAAGCGTTAGCCGAGAGTGAACAGCGCTTCAGGCTAATTGCCGATTCCATGCCGCAACTGGTCTGGGTCATGTCGCCCGAGGGGGTGATTACCTACGTCAATGAGCGCTTCCGCCAGTACGTGGGACCGGAACTGAAGGTCGGCGCCGACTATGTCTCGCCTGTCCACCCTGACGACGCGGCGGCGACCAGGCAGGCGGTGGAGCAGGCGCTGCGTACCGGAACCGACTTCCGTATCGAACACCGCGGGAGGTCCGCGGACGGCAGCTACCGCTGGTTCCTGGCGCATGGCGTACCGCTCAAGGATGCCGAGGGAAAGATACTCGCCATGTACGGCTGTTCCATGGACATCGACGACATCCGGCGCGCCAGCGACGCGTTGCGGAGAAGCCAGGAAACGGTGCGCCTGGCGACAGAGCTGACCAACCTCGGACTGTGGGAGTTCTACACGGCAGCCGGAGAACTGATCTGGGACGACACGACGCGCCGCATCTACGGCGTGCCGCTGGACGGCCCCGTGAACTACGACACCTTCATTGCCCGCATCCACCCGGATGACCGGGAGCGCGTCGACCGCGTTGCGGGCAAATTCACCGTGCCCGGCAGCACCGGTCGCTTCTTTACCGAGTACCGCATCATCCGCGCCAACGACGGCGCGGAACGCTGGCTGAAGGTCAACGGCGAGTCGCTGGTGGACCAGGATGGGCAAACCCGCTTCGTCGGCACCACCCTCGACATCACCGACATCAAGCTTGCCGAACAGCGCATACGCCAGGCGTCGCAGCGCGACGCGCTGACCGGCCTGCCCAATCGCGCCCTGCTGTTCGAATACTGCGAGCACCTGCTCGCCATTGCGCAGCGCACGCGCAGCAACGGCGCCCTGCTGTTCATCGACCTCGACCGCTTCAAGCCGATCAACGACACGCACGGCCACGGCGTCGGCGACCAGGTGCTCAAGCAGGTGGCCAGGCGCCTCAGTGCCTGCACGCGCCAGGAAGACATTGTCGGCCGTATCGGCGGTGACGAGTTCGTGGTCGCGCTGCCGCATCCGGACGACATCCACGGCCCGGCCACGGTGGCGCGCAACATTGTCGACCGCATCAGCGAGCCCTATCACGTCGGCGACCTGCAGCTGCACCTGTCGCCTTCGATTGGCATCAGCCTGTATCCGCGCCATGGCACCGATCTCGACGCGCTGATCAAATGCGCCGATGCCGCCATGTACGAAGCAAAGAAATCCGGCCGCAAGTGCTACCGCTTCTACAATCCCGCCATTGACCAAGTGGCGGACCAGCATCTCCAGATCGAACTGCGGCTGCGCGATGCAGTCGAGCGCGGCGAGTTCCTGCTGCTGTACCAGCCGGTCATGGATGTCGGCAGCGCCAGGCCCTCGGGTGCGGAGGCGCTGCTGCGCCTTCCCATGCCGGACGGGGCAGTGCTGACACCGGCGCAGTTCCTGCATATTGCCGAAGCGGCCGGCCTGATCAACCGGATCGGCGAATGGGTCGCGCAGGAAGCGTGCCGCCAGCACCAGTTATGGCGCGAAGCCGGCCTGCCGGCAATCAGCATCGCCATCAACGTCGCGCCCCAGCAGTTCCGGCAGCGCTCCTTCATCCGTTACCTTGCCAGCAGCATCGAAGACAGCGGCATGGATCCTTCCAGCCTGCAGATCGACCTGAAGGAAAGCTCCGTGCTGGAAGACGTGAACGAGACCATCACTGCCCTCGAAGAGATTCGCGCCATCGGCATCCGTGTTGCGCTCGACGACTTCGGCGTCGGCTTTTCCAGTGTGCGCCTGCTCAGCAACCTGCCGATCGACGCGCTGAAGATCGACCAGTCCTTCGTCAGCCGCATCGGCCACGATGCCAAGAGCCAGGTCATTGCCGATACCGTGCTCGCCCTCGGCCGCACCCTCAACCTGCAGGTCGTCGGCGAAGGGATCGAATCGGAAGACATCTTCGATTACCTGCGCGGACACGGCTGCAACCAGGCGCAGGGCTATTACTTCAGCGGTCCGCTGACACCGGACGAGTTCGTCGACTGGTACCACGCGGCGCAACCCGAGCGGCATGTGATGCATTGAGCCGGCTTGGCGACCGATAACGCCCTGTCATCAAAGCTTCATCTTCCTGTCATTTTGCGGTCATGCATGCGACGTAGCATGCCGCCCGTGGACAAGTTCCTTCATTTCTCAGGTATCGACATCGTGAACCCCGACATCGTCATCGTCCGTGACGGCGACGCCTATCGGCTGTTGCACGGCCATCTGCGGTTGGCCAACGTCTTGCGCGCCGCGGACGAGGTCGAAGTCGAAGTCCAGGGCGAAGGGCCGGTCAAGGTAAGAAAAACGAGCAACGGCTATGTGATCGGGCCTGATGGACGTCCGGTTCCTCTCTACCGCGACTGAACTCGTCCACTGGGCAGAGACAAAGAAATCCAGCGTTTACAACATCCGAAAAAGGACAGAATCAATGAACGACCTCACCAGGCAGGACCTGCTGGCCGACCCGGAAGACATCGGCACCAACAACTCCAGCAACCCGACTTTCGACAGCGTGTTGCACGCGCGCCTGAGCCGCCGCTCGCTGCTCAAGGGCTCGTTCGGCCTGGCGACCACCGCCTTTTTCGGCACCAGCCTGACTGCCTGTGGCGGCTCAAGCGATGCCGTTGCGGCGCCGAGCACGACCACCGAAACGAAGACGCTCAAGCTGAACTTCAATGCCGTCGCCAAGAGCGTGGCCGATGCCTTGTCCGTGCCGGCCGGCTATACCGCCACCGTGCTGTTCCGCCTCGGCGACCCGCTCGCTGCAGGCGTGGCCGATTACAAGAATGACGGCACCGATACGGGAGCATCCTTCGCACAGCGCGCCGGCGACCATCATGACGGCATGCACTACTTCGGCCTGGGCGCCGATGGCAAGTACAGCCCGAATGCCAGCGACCGCGGCCTGCTGGTCATGAATCATGAAGCGATCACCCCCGCCTACCTGCACAAGGACGGCGTCACCATCGACGGGACGCCGGTCAACAAGTATCCGTCCCCGATCACCAACACGATGACCCGCACGGTCGCCGACGAAGTGATCAAGGAGATGAATGCGCACGGTGTGAGCGTGATCGAAGTTGCCAAGAACGGCAGCACCGTCACCTACAAGAAGGACTCGTCCTTCAATCGCCGCATCACCACCTTCACCGAGATGACCCTGTCCGGCCCGGCAGCGAAGACGCCGTACATGATCACGGCCTATTCGCCGGACGGTTCAAAGACGCGCGGCACGATCAACAACTGCGGCAACGGCTACACGCCCTGGGGCACCTACCTGACTACCGAGGAAAACTGGGCCGGCTACTTCCGCCGGATCACCGCCACCGACAATCCGAGCCGCACGGCCAAGGAACTGGCTTCGTTTGCCCGCTACGGCGTTGCCGGCACCGGCCGCGAACTGTGGGCGACCGTTACCGCGACCGATCCGGCCGACACCTCGTTCTCGCGCTGGAATGCGATGAAGACCGGCGCCTCCGCCGACGGCAGCGACGACTTCCGCAATGTCGCCAATACCTACGGCTGGATCCTTGAGATCGACCCGTTCAACCCCACCTCCACGCCGAAGAAGCGCACCGCCCTCGGCCGTTTCGCGCACGAAGGCGCCTGGCCCGGTCCGGTCGTCCCCGGCAAGCCGCTGGTGTGGTACATGGGCTGCGACTCGCGCAACGAGTACATCTACAAGTATGTTTCCAACGCAGTCTGGGATCCGGCCGACATCGGCAAGGGCATGGCTGCCGGCGACAAGTACCTCGACGACGGCAAGCTCTACGTGGCCAAATTCAACGCCGACGGCAGCGGCCAGTGGGTCGAGCTGAAGTTCGGCAGCAACGGCATCACCGCGTCGAACACGGCCTACGCCTTCGCCGACCAGGCCGACGTGCTGATCAACACCCGCCTCGCCGCGGATGCCGCCGGCGCGACCAAGATGGACCGTCCGGAATGGGGCGCGGTCAACCCGGCCAACGGCGAGGTCTACATGACCCTGACCAACACCAACACCAGCCGTCCGATCTCGGCAGTGGACGCCGCCAACCCGCGCTTCTACAACGATCCGAAGGGCAGCGCAGGCACGGCGCAGAGGGGCAACCCGAACGGCCACATCATCCGCTGGGCGGAAAACAACGGCGACGTGACGGCGACCGGCTTCAAGTGGGACGTGTTCCTGTTCGGCGCGCGTTCTACCGCCGATGCGAACAACGTCAACGTCTCCAACCTGACCGCGGCCAACGACTTCTCCAGCCCGGACGGCCTCTGGTTCGCCCCGAGCACCGGCCTGCTGTGGATCCAGACCGACGACGGCGCCTACACTGACGTCACCAACTGCATGATGCTGGCTGCGGTCGCGGGCAAGGTGGGCGATGGCGCGAAGAAGACGATCAGCAACGTGGACGGCACCACCACCAAGGCCGTGGAGACCTATGTGGGCGCCTCGCTGGGCGAGACCAACCTGCGCCGCTTCCTCGTCGGACCGAAGGAGTGCGAGATCACCGGTATTGCGGAAACGCCGGACGGCAAGGCGCTGTTTGTGAACATCCAGCATCCGGGTGAGGATACGGCGCCTAACTTCAGCAGCCCGTCTTCCTTTGGCAGCCATTGGCCGGATGGGGGTAATGCGCGGCCGCGGTCGGCGACCATTGTCATTACGAAGAATGACGGTGGGACGATCGGGGGCGGGTTGGCCTGATCGGGTTTTGATTGTGATGAGGGGGGAGCCGTCCGGTGCCTTGGTGCCGGGCGGTTTTTTCTTTCTTCGGTGACCCGATGCGTTAGGTTCTCCGAGGAGGCCAGCCGGGACTGGCCTCCTCGGAGTGACTACAAATAAGAGTCATCGAAGAGAAGCAAGCTCAACGAATAATCCCCGCCTTCGCAAACGTCTCACTCGTCGTCCCGCTCAAATGCCCCCGCAACCACTTGTGCGCCGGACTCCGCGTATCCCGCTCATGCCACAGCATATCCACGTGGACATTAGGCAGGTCGAACGGCAGTTCCTTGGTGATCAGCGCACCCGTGATCCCGGTAGACGCAATCAGGTGACGGGGCAGCACGGTAATCAGGTCTGACGTCGCCACAACCCGCCCGGCAGTAAAGAACTGGTTCACCGTCAGCAGGATGCGGCGCTCGCGCCCGATCTTGGCCAGCGCCTCATCCACCAGGCCGTGCGCGCGGCCGGAGAAGCTCACCAGCAGGTGGTTCGCGTCGCAGTAGCTGTCCACCGTCAGCTCTTCATTCGCCAGCGGATGATCCTTGCGCATCACGCAGACATAACGGCCGGAATACAGCTGCTCGTGCCGGATCGGCGACACCGACACGCCCTGTCCGCCAGCAAGCTGCGCCGTGACACCGGGGAAAAAGCCGACCGCAAGGTCAATGTCGCCACGAAGCAACATCGGGCGCGGTTCGCGCGTTGTCAGCGGGACCATGCGGATGGTCAGTTTGGGCGCTTCCCGTTCAATGGAACGGACGAGTGCGGGCAGCCAAAGAGCTGCCGTCGCGTCGGCCATTGCAAGCCGGAAAGTGTTGTGAGCATTGGCAATGTCGAAGTTCTGTTCCGGCGCGATGGCCTCTTCCAGCGCCGAAAGCGCCTGGCGCACGGCCGGCCACAGGTTTTCGGCGCGGGGGGTGGGTTTGACGCCGTGGGCAGTCCTGATCAGGAGCTCGTCGCCCAAGGAGTCGCGCAGCCGGCGCAGGGCGTTCGATACAGCGGGCTGCGTCATAGCCAGGCGGTTGGCCGCGCGCGTCAGGTTCTGTTCCGTCATCACCGCGTCAAAAACGCGGAGCAGGTTCAAATCAAGTGTGAGAAAACTCATACTTTTGCCCTAATGCATTGATTAATAAAAAGAAAAATAACTTACTGGTATTCACAAGAATTATAGCTGATATGCCAAAAGGAAATTGGTTATATAACAGAGCCGTGCCTATACTGCGATGCAACAAAGAGTATGTTAGTGCAGTGAAATATTGCCTAGGAGTAAAACATGTCGGTTCTTTCCCTCGTATCACCCGTCGAAGCCATTGCCACCAACGCGCTGGCCGTTGCCCGCCCCCTGCTGGGCCTGGGCGTTCTCGCCGCCCTGATGGTGGTGTTCAAGCCCCTGCTGGTCGGCATGCTGCGCGCTGCCCTGCTGGTCATCAAGCCGCGCAAGTCGCTGGAAGAGCGTTCCCAGCGCAGCATGCTGCAAAGCGTGCTGATGCTCAACCGCATGGCCCGCGATTTCGACGGCGTGCAGCCGAGCCTGGCCAACGAACTGCGCGCGATCGCATCGCGCCAGTAAGTGCGAACTAATTCCGGCATCGGGAGCCCAACATGACCACTTTCGCGCATCCGACCATTGCAACCCGTTCGTACGCCTACCGTCCGGCGCATGGCACGTTCGGCCAGCTGGTGCACCGCCTGCGGCGTTCGCGCAGCCTGGCGTCGATGCTGCCGGCCCTGCTGTTCAGCGGATTGATGACACTGGTCGTGACGGCGGTGATGCATGTGAATGCGGGCGCGCTCGCGGATGGCTTTCTCGCACACTGGATGGAAAGCTGGCTGACCGCCTGGCCGATCGCCTTCCCGGTTGCCTACCTGGCCGGCCCTGCAGTGCTGAAGCTCGCGGCAGCGATTTCCGCGCCGGCACGGATGCAGGCACGCGAGCCCGGCCTCGCGTTCGGCGATATCGCCGACGCCTCCCGCCGCGTCACGCGTCGCAACGGATATGCGGTTTTGCGCGGCCTGAAGCCGGCACACGACTTCAGCGCGGTGTAATACCGGACAGTTGTCTCCTCCTCCCTCCTAAGGAAGGATTAGCCCCGCCGGCTTCAGCTTGCGGGGCTTTTTTACGCCTTGTCGATGATGCCACGCGCCGTCTCCAGCGCTTCCGCCAGCGCGGCGGCCTCGGTCGCGGCGTACTGCTCGGCACTGTAGCGCGGCGGCCGGTCGTCCAGCACGAACCACCAGTCCCAACGCGACCCCACGCGTTCGATATGGACTTCGATCTTCCGATCCTTGTAATGATGTTCCGTCATGTCAGCGCTTCTCCGGATAGTGTGAACAAGCCGTCCTCGCGAAATTGGTCAAAAGGGATGTTTCCGCAAGCGATAGGCTCTAAGATACACACTCTTCAGGAGGTGTCATACATGCAGGCCATGCGTCCGCTCAACAAACTTGCCATGCTTCTCGCCGTCGTCGGTCTTGCCGCTTGCACGACCACGATGAGCAACCAGAAGGTCACGATCCAGGAGGACTTCGCTTCCACCGACGTTCATGCGCACAGTTTTCCGGGGACGGACAAGGCGACCTGCGAGGCGGCGCGGCGCGCCCTGCTCAGCCAGGGCTATGTCATCCACGAGGCCACCGCGGCGCTGGTCCGAGGCCGCAAGAACTTCCAGCCGAGCGCCGACGTGCATGTGCAGATCGAATTCCACGTCGTGTGCGCGCCCGACAGCAAGGGCAGCAACAGCACGACCGCGTTCGCCAACGCGGTGCGCGACCGCTATTCACTGAAGAAGAGCAGCACCTCGGCCAGCCTCGGCGTGCCCGCGCTGGGCTCGCTTTCCGTGCCTTTCGGGATGAGCGATGAGTCGCTGGTTCGCGTGGCCAGCGAAACCATCGCCAACAAGCTGTTCTACGAGCGCTTCTTCGCCCTGGTCGAACGCTATTTCGACGATTCCGCCGTACCGGAAGTGGAAAGCACGGCCGACAACACGGATGAGCAGTGAACGCGATCGATCCTGCCCTGCTCGAGCTGCTGGTGACACGCGAAATGCCTTTCGGAAAATACAAGGGCCGCCTGATCGCTGACCTTCCGGGACACTACCTGAACTGGTTCGCGCGCGAAGGCTTCCCGCCCGGGGAGACCGGCCGGCTCCTTGCACTGATGCAGGAGCTGGACCACAATGGTCTTTCCTCTTTGCTCGATCCCCTGCGGCACAAGCCGCGCGCCTATCGCTGAGCTTCAGCCAGCGCCTGGCGCGCCATCTCCCGCGCGCCATCATAGGAACGCGCAGCCGCAATGAACAGATTGTTGTGGCAGAAGACCGCATCCGCCACGCCGGTGACGGCAGCCAGCTCTTCGCCCTGCAGTCCGGCCCAGGCTTGCGGCAGATCCGCCCGCGACTCGAACGTGTCCGGATTCGCCGGCACCGTGTGCAGCATGTAGCGGTCGTCCGAAATGCCATAGCTGATCACGAACAGCACCTTCGGCATCTCGTTGCGCACGATCGAGGTCCATGGCAGCGCCGCGTTGTCGACATAGAGCAGGCGCCCATCCTCCAGCACCTGCGCCTTGCGCACGCGTTCCAGCGCCAGCAGGCTCCCCACACGGTACTTCACCTGGTTGACGAGCACGTCCGCGATGAACTCCATCGCGCGGCGGAACTGCTTCAGGCGCATCGCCTCCGCTGCGTCGCCGCTGCCCGCAATCTGCTCGTCCAGCCAGGTCGGATTAAAGCCTGACACCACGGCCGACAAGCCGTATCCCCCGGGCGCACTGCGTGCGGTTCCCGTGTCGGACATGTCGAGGTACTGCACCAGGTCCGCATCGATGGCCCAGGCGATCTGCTGTGCGTCCTCATCGGCGAGTGCATGGCGGGTATGCCGTTGCGCCAGCAGCGACACGCAGCGCGCGCCGTGCGTACGCCACACCAGCCCGGCGCTCGCATACAGCACGCCCGACTGCCGTGCGCCGGCGAAGCCTTTCTGGTGATGGTCGAAGCGGCCCGCCTCCGGGTCCCAGATGCCGCCGACGTCGACGGCAAAGTCCGCCGCCCGGATCTGTTCGGGGTCGCGCGTGCGCACCAGCGCACATCCGGGGAAAACGATGTCCAGTACGGTGACCGCCCAGACGTCGTCGGCGTGGAATTTTCCGGAGTGGGTGGCGATGATCATGGGCGCAGGCAAAAGAAACAGGGAAGGTGCATTCTAAGCCGTGCGCCACGATGACGGGCCAGGGATTACTCCGAAGGCGGCACCGACCGCTCGATCGACTGCTGGAGCTTCTGCTTGTCGTCGGGCTTCGCCGCCTTGGCCATCGCTTCTGCAGGACCGGTCTCGCCCGACACCGGCGCACTGAAATCCAGCGGCATCTGTCCCACGCGCCTTGCCTGGTTCGACTGCTGGTCGAAGTTCTGCTCCTCCGCTATCGAGTAGCGGCCGTCTTCGGCATCTTCGTCCATCGATGGTGACAGCGACGCCGCCGACTGCGTTGTCTCGCCGGCTTGCGCACTGTCCTGCTGCTCGGCCGCCGTGCGGCCGACCGTCTTGCCGATGCTTTCGCCTGCAGCCTGCAATGGCGTAGCCTGGGCGCCCTCCTGCGTCACCTGGCCATCGTGCACTTCGCCGCGCCATTCGCCGGTTTCCGAGCCGCGCTCTTCGATGAACTGCTTCAGGCGCGCGAGGTCGTCCTCGATACGCAGCGCGACCATTTCCTCCGGATTGCCGCTGCGCTCCGCCGGGACCTGCGCGGGGTCGCACTCCACCGTCATCGTGATGCGCACCATGTCGTCTCCGACCGGCTGCAGTTCCACCTTGCCTGCCTGCATCGGGCCACCGTCATTTCGCCAGGCGATGCAGCGGTCGGGAATCTGTTCGACGATTTCCGAGTCCCACTCCAGCGGCTGGTAGGACATCTTCGCCGACCAGTGGAGATGGGTGTCGTCGAGCTGCTGCACGGTTTCAACATCCTGCATGAAGCGCGGGTAATCCTCGAACTGCGTGAGCTGGTTGTAGACGACGTGCACCGGCACGCCGACATCGATCGATTGCTGGATCCTTGCCATGATGAACCTCCGTGTTTGTTTAGCTTGAGAGCACGAGTTCCCTAACAAAGTTGCGTGAATGCGGAGAGAACAACATTGAACCGGGAGACTGAACCATGAGAGCAGACAGCGCCCTTTCCCATCTTTACGACCACGAGCCATGCGTTGCCGTCCTACAGGACGGTTCGAAGCGCGAGGTATGGTGGAGCCGCGACGACTGGGCCTTCTACTATCGCGACACCGATCCGCCGAAGCCGTGCCGCTTCGAGCAGATCAAGGAATGGCGGCCGGCCTCGATCGATCCGCACTAGGAACGGATGTTGCGTATCTCATTTGTTTTCGCGTTCGCACGCGGCGCCGTATGTCAATCTTTCCAATGAAGGAGTAAATGATGCAAACGATGACCTCCTCCTCGATGCAGCATTGCATCGACGACTGCCTGCACTGTTACCGCACCTGCCTGCAGATGGCCATGAATCATTGCCTGGAAGCAGGAGGACGGCATACTGAACCCGAGCATTTCCGCCTGATGATGAACTGCGCCGATATCTGCCGCACCGCCGCCGAGTTCATGCTCAGCAGCTCGCCCCTGCACGGCCCCGTCTGTGCCGCCTGCGTGGAGGTGTGCCATGCGTGTGCGCAGAGCTGCGAGCAGATCGGGGAAATGGACGAATGCGTGCAGGCCTGCCGCGCCTGCATGGAGAGCTGCCGGCTGATGGCCGGTGGCATGGATATGGGCAATTTTACCGGCCAGGCGCGCAGCACGAGCACGCTGCAGGACCAGCTACCGATGTGAGGCCGACTTTATGACCCATACCTTTCCAGACGAGGCTCTCGCGCACACTCCGCCCGAAGTGCCGGTTACGCCCGCACCGGCACCGGAAATCCAGCCCGGCTACCGGCCAGAACCCGAGATTCCTGCGCTGCCGCCCGATACCTTCGATCCAGGCGCGCCGTCCGGTCCGGAAGTGGTGCCGGATACATCGCCGGAAGAAATACCGGTTCCAGGAGAAGCATCGGCCGGATGAACCGGGAGGTCACTTCCGGAAGATCCAGAACAGCAGCGACACCACCAGGGACACGACAATGCCCGTGACGATGGGGAAGTGGAAGCTGAAGTTGTCGCGCACGACGTGGACGTCTCCCGGCAAGCGGCCGAGCGGCAGCTTCGAGAGCCACGGCCACGCGAGGCCGGCAACGAGCAGGACGATGCCGGCAATGACAAGGAAGCGCTGCATGGTGTAAACGAGATGGCGGACTACGTTTTGACAGCCGCGCACGTCGGGGTTCACTCCTGGTTCAATGTCGGCAAGCTGCGAAATGCCGGAAGGCTATCCACGTTGTGTCCCGAGCAAAGTCCTGACGCGCGCCCCATTAAATTTCGCCAATTCCCCGGCTCCCTTTGTGCCGTATCAAGCCCGTACCGGCGGTGCTTCGTAACCTATGCGAAGAACCGCCCCGACTGCACGCAATGGAACAACCCAAGCAAGGCAAGGAAAGAGTCCGTGAGTACATGGAGCGCCGCCAGGTCGAGCGTCGCCAGAACGCCCGCTCGCCCCTGCACGAACCTGACCAGATCCGGCACGAAATCGGCTGGGACATGGTCGACCGGCGGCAGCACCAGGACCGGCGCGGCAAGTAGTCAGGAATTCGTCATTCCTGCTGCGAGCACGCCGCATCCGACCAGCGCTCCGCCCGACACGTTCTTCAGCACCACCCTTCCCTTGCGGGTCTGCAGCACGCCGCGCACGCTGGTCGCCGTCAGCGCGTAGAACAGCAGGGTCGCGAACACGACGAGCAGGAACACCGGGCCAAGGACGACCAGCTGTCCTGCGATGCTTTCCTCGCGTTGCAGGAATTGCGGGAAGAACGCGACGAGGAAGCCGATGATCTTCGGGTTCAGCATGGTGATCCCGAAACCCTGCAAGAAAGCATTGCCCTTCGCCACCCCAGCCTCTTCTTCCGCGTCGACTTTGCTGCGCAGCTGCCTGATTCCGCAATACACCAGATAAGCGACGCCGCCCCATTTCAGTACGCTGAATGCGAGCGCCGATGTGTACAGCAGCGTGCCGATGCCCGACAGCGTGAGCGCCAGCAGGATCGCATCGGCCACGACCACGCCAAGCGAAGTCTGCACCCCATCCCACAGGCCGCGCTGGATCGAATTCATGACGACTGCCACCATGGACGGCCCGGGCATGAGCGTGACGATGCAGGTGGCGATGACAAAGCTCCATAACATGATTTCCTGTCCTTTCCATTGGCAATAGGTGGATGGCGAGCCGGCTCCGGGCGCCATGGAAAAATCATATGTGCAGAAGCATTGCGCGAAAAGATGCGATAGTTGCGTTTTACTGTTCGAAAAAATGAAATAATGATTGAAGAACTGCGCGCCCTGGCGGTATTTGCCAAGACGGTCGACACCGGTTCCTTCCGCGCCGCGGCACGGGAGCTCGGCTTGTCTCCCTCGGTGGTCAGCCACCACGTGTCCCAGCTGGAATCGCGCCTCGGCGTGGCGCTGCTCTACCGTTCCACCCGCAGGTTATCGCTGACGGATGACGGCAAGCGGCTGTTCGATTCTGCGCAAATTGCCCTGCAGGTCCGCCGAGCACGGCTTGAACGCCATTGCCGGGCGCTCCTCCGAACCCGCTGGCCGGCTCACGATCACCGTGCCGGGTTTCTTCGCCCGCAGCCTGCTCGTCGACGATCTCGCCGCCTTTGCGCAGGCGCATCCGAAGGCGCGCTCGCCATCAACTTCACTGACGAAAAGCGCGACCTGATCCGCGACGGCATCGATCTCGCCATTCGCGTCGGTGCCCTCAAGGACAGCGCGCTGAAATCGAAGAAGCTGTTCACCCTCAGGCGCAAGCTCGTTGCGTCCCCTGCCCATCTCGCTGCGCAGAAGAAACCGCGGACGCCCGCAGACCTCGCTACCTGGGAATGGATAGGCCTGACGATGCGGCCGGACAGCAAGACCATGGTCAGCAGGAAAGGCGCGACACAGCGCATTCGCTTCACGCCGCGTGTCACGGTCGACAGCATCGATGCCGCTTGCCGACTCGCAATCGCCGGCCTGGGACTGGCAACGCCGCCTTCTTTCCTCGCCGAGGAAGAAATCCGCTCGGGCCGACTGGTCGAGCTGCTGCCAGCGTGGGAGGTGGAACCGCTCGGCGTGTACGCCGTATGGCCGCAGAACGCAGGAAGGGAAAGCCTGACGATGCGCATGCTGCGATTTCTTGAGGCGCGTGAGAAGGCACGGGCGTGACTGCGGCATAATCGGATCACGGCCGCCACTCGGCGGCCCGCTCCGTCAACCACTTCCTTGCCACCATGAAAGCGATCCTTACCGGACATACGCGCGGCCTCGGCGCCGCCATTGCCGAGGAACTGCTGGACCGGCACATTCCGGTGCTCGGCCTCGCACGCCACCACAATGCCGACCTGGCGCAACGCTTCCCCGTCGGGCTGGCGCAGGTCGAGCTGGACCTTGCCGACACCGGATCCCTCGAGGATTGGCTGGCGGGCGACACGCTGGCGACGTTTCTCGCCGGCAGTCCCTCGGCCGTACTCATCAACAATGCGGGCGTGGTGCAGCCGGTCGGCCCGCTCACCGCGCAGGACGTCGTCTCGATTGCTCGCGCGGTGTCAATCAACGTCACTGCGCCCCTGGTGCTCTCGCGGGCCATCATGATGGCCAGTCCGTCGGCGCAGGACAGGCGCATCCTCCACCTCTCCAGCGGCGCCGCGCGCAATGCCTATCCCGGCTGGAGCATCTATTGCGCGACCAAGGCCGCTCTGGACCATCATGCGCGCGCGGTCGCGCTCGACAAGCTGCCCGGCGTACGCATCTGCAGCCTCGCGCCGGGTGTCATCGATACAGACATGCAGGCGGAAATCCGTTCCACCTCGCTGGATAACTTCCCGCTGCGCGAGCGCTTCGAAGCGATGAAGCGGGATGGGGCGTTAACCGAGCCGGCAGACTGCGCACGCCGGCTCGTCGATTATCTGGTCAGCGAACGCTTTGGCAATGAGCCGGTCGCAGATTTGCGCGACTTCTAGGCCCGCACGGCAATTGTGGCGGTACGTGCGGATTCATCGTGTGCCGTAACCCTGATGTTGACGAACAGGTTCGCCGCGAACACAAGCACGCCGGCGGCCGTCGCCAGTTCACCCGCGATGAGCGCAGGGGCGGCGGCCATGTTGCCCGTCAGCACAAGGGCAAGTGAACCCATCATCACGGGAACGCCCAGGTTATGCAGGACGAAGTGCACCTTGCCAAGGCGACTCTCCGCGGCGCGCGGAAAGAACAGGTAAAGCAGCCCGGCCAGCGCGCCGGTCGCCCAGCCGACGAGGTTCAGGTGGGCATGTACGGGACGCATGGCAAACTGTTGTGTCGCGCCCATCACGATGCCCAGCGCGATGCCAACAACGAGATAAGCGATGGCAATGCGCAACCAGGCGATTCCCAGGCGGGAGGGGGCAATGTCGAAAGCGGAATGTTGCATGGCGTTCTCCTTCAGATGGCAGGCGGCGGGATTGCCGTTCCTGCGCATCGTAGGGAATGCCGGTGCCGCAGTATTGAAGAAATCCGACATGCCGTCGAATCTATTCGATTGCGAAAACCAGGGCAGGACGCCGCCCTGGGTTCTCGTTTTCCGTGCTTTCAGGCGTGGGAGAGGCCGCGGTGGTAGCGCAACAGACGGCGGGCAATCGTCGCTTCCTGCGCACGCCGTGCACGGGGAGAAAGACGTTGTTCCGCTTCCTGCCGCAGGTGTGCTTTTTCCTTCATTGAGAAATAGCAGCGAAGGCTCACCCCCGCGATTGCGACGCCGAGGGATAGAAATCCGAAGTACTCCATAGTGCGCTCCACATCATTGATACATGGGACGGCAGCTTACGGACTTCCGGTTGCC
Organism: Noviherbaspirillum sp.; assembly: GCA_035626875.1. GTDB lineage: Bacteria > Pseudomonadota > Gammaproteobacteria > Burkholderiales > Burkholderiaceae_D > Noviherbaspirillum. The sequence goes on from DASPMV010000015.1 coordinate 33,220, forward strand.
CGCGCCAATTCAAAACCAGGATAGCCGACATTCCTGCGTTGAATATCTTGCGCGTCGCGGGGGCTTCCATGCCGGCGTTACCGTACCCCGGCATAATGTGTCCTGACGCAACCATCAGGGAAAGGTCAAGACGATGCCTGGATTTGTGCACCTCCGGACGCGCTGGCAGCACGTCCTCTTCGCCGCAATCGCGGCCGCTCTTACACTGCAAGCGCATGCGTGGAGCAATCATGCCCTCGGCACATGGCAGGCGCTTGCACCCGTGCCGGAGGTGGCGGAAGCGGCACCGGTCCGCGTCGAAAGCCTGGAAGCATTCCTGACGGCGGAAGCGCCGGCGCTCGAACGACTTCTGGAGGCGGAAGAAGCATGGGCCCGGCGCAACGTGCCGCACTACCCCGCCCGCCCGGACGCATTGGCCTTCAAGGCCGGCGGCACTGGGGCGGAGCTGCGCCGCCGCTTCGTCGCAGCGCTGCGGATCAATCCCGCCTCCCGGCTGACGCTCTTCATGCAAGCCCGGCCCGGGAACGCGATTCCTGAAGCGGCGGCCATGCCGAGGACAGACGTGACGACGGTCGGCCAGCGTGACGACCACAACAAGGCATCCTTCCTGCGCTTGCGCGAGGGCGACCTCGTCGCTGCGCTGGATGTTGCGGCGACGGCGTCGGACGAACCGGATTTCGGACTGGACATCGGCATCTGGGAAGACAACGGCACCGACTACGGCAGGCAATACGGCTTCGGGAAACAGCCCTTCGGCAACCCGGCGCTCGAATTCTCCAGCCAGGCGCCGATGCACATGGGCTTCTTTCATGAACAATGGATCGTGTACAAGGCCGCGCCATTCCTGCTGCGCACCTATCCGGAATACCGGATCCATCTCTACCAGGCCCTGTCGCAGCATGCCTTGCGCAGCGGCCATCCCTATTGGGCCTGGCGCTTTGCAGGCTGGGCGCTGCACTACATCCAAGACCTGACCCAACCCTATCACGCGCGCGTCCTGCCGGGTGTCGGCACGCCGACGCTGCTGTGGACCAACTCGCTCGCCCTGCTCGGATTCACGACACGGAAGGAGCATGCCATCACGCTCGTGTCGAACCGTCACCAGGCACTGGAAAACTATCAGGTCAGGAGGATGCGGGATGCCTATCTGCGGAAGGATGAGAACGACGCCCTCCTGCTTGCGACACGCAATACCGCGCATGACCACCGCTATCCGCGCTACAGCGACGCGGCGGTGCGCCAATCCATCACCAGGCAGTCGCATACCGCGGCCGATGAGACCGATGCGGCGCTGGAGCGCTCGATCCCGTCGAAATACATTTCCGACCCCGCCTACACGATGACGGCATCGGGAGCGGACGTCGACCTGCATGCGCTGCTGTCGGCCGGCCCCGAAGCGACACGCAACGAAATGACGACGCTGGTTGCGGGACTGATGACGAACTTCGGGATCCATTCGCGCCTGTTCGTCAGGGCATTGGTGGAAGGCGCGCGCCCCGGAGGAAATTGATCGCCGAAGCCGGATGCCCGCAGTCGTGCTGCTTTTAAAGATGCATTTACTTTAGATCTTATGGCACAATACCGGCGAACGAATCCACCGACAGCAATGCAAAGGAAAACAGATGCAATCCGAGATTTTTCAGTTTCGCGCCGCCACCACCCAGGAATCGATGGCTGACGCCGTGCGCGTGCTCAGCGCAATTGCCGGCGTCGGTGCCGTTACGCCATCCCTGCTGCGCAACGAGGTGAGTGTGCAATTCAATGCAGACCTGATCTCGAAACAAGACTTGCAGAGCGCACTCTCGACTGCCGGCTATCCCGTTCAGGCCGGGAACCGTACCGGGGGCTGTGGCGGCGGCGGCGGTTGTTCCTGCAGCTGAGCGCTGCGGCTTCCAGCCAATTCAACGATCCGCGTCCATCCCGGTAATTCCGGGGACGCGGCGCATCTGCATCCCTTTCGGCAAAATCACTCCTCAAGATCGGCCGCGAGCTGCTGCGCCGTTCCCATCAACACCTTCGAGGTATTCGCGATCATGCGTTCCATGGAGTCGCGGTATTGCGTACGCATCCAGTACGCCGCCGCAGCAGACATGGCGCCGGCGAGCGCGAAAGCAAGGATGTCGGCGTCCCGCTTGCCCAGGTTGCGCAGGCGCTCGGGCGGCGTCATGGCCTGTATCGTAAGCAGTCCGAAGTCCCGCATGTAGCGGCCATAGAGCGCATCCACGCGGGGACTGACACCCAACACCTCCACCTGCGTGATGCGCGCGAAATGCGGATTGCGCATTTCACCGAAGAAGGCGCGCAGGCCGCGGTCAAGCCGCGACGCGAGATCCGGCGGGGCATCCTCCAGGACCTTCAGCAGCTGCACCCGGTACTGGTCCATGAGATGGCTGTAGCACGCCACCAGCAGGTCTTCCAGCGATTCGAATGATTCATAGAAATAACGGTTCGTGAGGCCGGACGCCGCCGTCAGCGTGCGCATCGTTGTCGCGTGGTAACCCAGGGTCCCGAACTGCGCGATTCCCGCTTCGATCAGCCTCTGCCGCCGCAGAGCCACGCGCTCGGCATGGTCCTGGCCCGCATAGGGGCGCTCTGACTGCTGCTTGGTTTCTACCGGTTCTATCATGTCGGCCATATCCGGGCGTGGGAAGTGCACCGATTTTATCCGAGCGGCTACTGCCTGAGGCGATAACTGCGGGCACCCGGGCTTTAGTGCTAGCGCTCTAAAGCATCAAGGCTTGCACGCCGAACATTGACAACGATCGTTCTCACATATACTGTGCATTGACAACGGTTGTTGTCAAATTGCGTACGCGCGATCGCAACGAAAAAAATATCCACAAGAAACAAGGAGACAAGCGAGTGAACGACGTTGACGTCCTGATCGTAGGCGCCGGGATCTCGGGCATCGGCGCCGGCTACTACCTGCAGAACCGATGCCCGGGCTTGAGCTACGCCATCGTCGAGGCACGCGCCGCCCTCGGCGGCACGTGGGACCTGTTCCGCTACCCCGGCATCCGTTCCGACTCGGACCTGCACACCTTCGGCTATGCCTTCAAGCCCTGGGAGAACGAGAAGTCGATTGCCGGGGCCGACGCCATCCTTGCCTACCTCAACGAAACCGCGCGCGAGAACGGCATCGACCGCAACATCCGCTACCACCACAAGGTGGTCTCCGCCGCCTGGCGCAGCGATGACGCCCGCTGGATCGTGGAGGTCGAGCGCACCGACACCGGCGAGCGGCTGACTTTCCGGTGCCGCTGGATCTTCTCCGCGGCGGGTTACTACCGCTACGACCAGGGCTACCGGCCGTCATTCGAAGGCGAAGAACGCTTCAGGGGGCAGATAATCCATCCGCAGCACTGGCCCGAGGACCTGGACTACACCGGCAAGCGTGTGGTCGTCATTGGCAGCGGCGCCACGGCCGTCACGCTGGTTCCCGCGATGGCAGGCAAGGCGGCGCACGTCACGATGCTGCAACGCACGCCCACCTACGTCCTGTCGCTGCCCTCACACGACATCATCGCCAACGGCTTGCGCAGGATTGTCGGCAAGCGCCTCGCCTATGCGCTCACCCGGCGCAAGAATATTTTCATGCAGCGCCTCATCTGGCAGTTCTGCCAGCGCCGGCCCGAGACGGCGCGCAAGCTGATTCGCAAGATGAACGTGCGCCAGCTTCCCGAGGGCTATCCGGTGGATGTGCACTTCAATCCGCCCTACAACCCCTGGGACCAGCGCCTGTGCGTCGTGCCGGACGGCGACCTGTTCAAGGCCATTCGTGCCGGCTCGGCGTCCGTCGCCACGGGCCGCATCAAGACCTTCACGGAAAGCGGCGTGCTGATGGAGTCCGGCGAGCACCTCGACGCCGACCTGATCGTCACCGCGACCGGACTCAACCTGCAGCCCTTCGGCGGCGTTCCCCTGACGGTGGACGAGCGCACCGTGCAGCTTGCGGAGACGGTGGCATTCAAGGGGATGATGCTGAGCGGCGTACCGAACCTCGCCTTCGCGATCGGTTACACCAACTCCTCCTGGACACTGAAGATCGGCCTGCTGTGCGAGCACTTCTGCCGCCTGCTCAACCATATGGAAAAGAATGGCTACGACGTTTGCTGTCCTGAGGTGCGCGACCCCGCGATGACCCGGCGGCCGCTGCTCGACTTCGGCGCCGGCTACGTCAAACGCTCGCTCCACCAACTGCCGAAACAGGGCGCGGAATTTCCGTGGCTGATGTCGATGAGCTATGCCGCCGATGAAAAGCTGCTGACCAAAGGATCGGTCGCCGATCCTAACCTGCGCTTCACCTCCTTGCAGGCAAGGCCGGCACGCCGATCGAAGGCGGCGGCATGAACAGCCGCCGATAACAGGGAGAACATCATGAAACTACAAGGTCGCGTGGCGGTGGTCACCGGCGCGGGAAGCGGGATCGGCCGCGCTACTTCCCTTGCACTTGCACGGCGCGGATGCCACCTGGCGCTGGCCGACATCAACCCTTCCGGGCTTGCACAGACCGCGAAGGAGGCCAAGGCGCTCGGCGTTCGCGCCAGCTGTCACACGCTGGACGTGGCCAGCCGCGAAAAGGTGCAAGCCTTGCCTTCGGAAGTACAGGCGATCCATGGACGCACCGACCTCCTCGTCAACAACGCCGGCGTTGCGCTCGGCGGCACCTTCGAGCAGGTCAGCGAAGCGGATTTCGACTGGCTCATGGATATCAACTTCCATGGCGTGGTGCGCATGACGCGCGCTTTCCTCCCCTACCTGCACGCCGGGGACGATTCGCGCATCGTCAATGTGTCGAGCCTCTACGGGCTCATCTCGCCCGCCGGGCAAGCCGCCTACTCCGCCAGCAAGTTCGCCGTGCGCGGGTTTTCGAATGCGCTGCGGCACGAACTGGAAGGCTCCTGCGTCGGCGTCACGGTCGTCCATCCGGGCGGGATTGCCACCTCGATCGCAAAGAACGCGCGCGTGCCCGCAGGCGTGGACGCAGCCGAGGTGCAGCGACGCAAGGCGCTGGCCGACAAGCTGCTGCGCATGCCGCCGGAAAAGGCGGGCGAGATCATCGTGCGCGGCATCGAACGGCGCAAGGCACGGATACTGGTCGGTGCAGATGCCAGGATCGCGTCGCTCCTCGAACGCATCGCCCCCGTGGGATATTGGACATTGCTGAAAAAAAGGATTCCTGAATGACGACGATGCAACTCATCGCAGCGGCACTGCTTGTTACCCTCCTGGCCATCGGCATCGGCCTGGTCCTGTTCACCCGCTGGACCGCAGGGCGCGTGCAGGATGCGCTGCCGCCGCAGGGGCGGTTCGTGGAGGCGGGCGGCGTGAAGTTCCATGCGCGCGAACAGGGCAGCGGGCCCGCACTGCTGCTGATCCACGGCCTCGCCGGACAGATGCGTCATTACACCTACGGCGTGGCCGACCGCCTCGCCCGCCAGTACCGCGTTATCGCCATTGATCGTCCCGGCTCCGGCTATTCGGTACGGGATAAATCCACGCCCGCCGACCTGTCGACCCAGGCTGCGGCGATTGCCGAACTGATCGGCAAGCTGCAACTCGGCCCCACCTTCGTCGTCGGTCATTCACTCGGCGGCGCCGTCGCCCTGGCGCTGGCGCTCGAGCATCGGCAGCACGTGACCGGCCTCGCCCTCATCGCGCCGCTGACGCACCTGCCTGAGGGGGGCGAAGCCCCTGCAGCATTCAGGGCCCTGACCATCGAATCGTCCTGGCTGCGCACGCTGTTCGCGTGGACGCTCGCGGTGCCCGCTTCCATCGCCGGCAGGCATGCAGTCCTCGACCAGGTATTCGGTCCGGATGCGGTGCCGCACGACTTTGCAACAAAGGGCGGCGGCCTGCTCACCTTGCGGCCCAGCCATTTCGTTGCGGCATCGCGGGACCTGCAGGCGGTACCGTCACGCCTGCCCGCGATCGTTGCGCGCTATGCCGAGCTGGATATCCCGGTGGACATCCTGTTCGGACGCAAGGACCGTATCCTCGATTACCGGGTGCATGGCCAGGGCCTGGCCGACAAAGTGAAGGGCACGAGGCTCAAGGTGGTCGACGGCGGACATATGCTGCCGGTGACGCATGCCGAGTTGACGGCAGGGTTCATCCAGGAGGCCGCACGGCGGGTACGCGAAGTGCGCAGTGTAGTCGCAAGCAGTGTCTGATTGAGCGGGACCTCGCGCCGCGATTAAAGTCGCCCTTTCCCGCCGTGCTCCGCAATATACCTGTCCACCAGGCGCTTGATCTCCCCCGACTCATGCCCCTTCTTCAGCACGCGGTCCACGCGTGCAAGTAGCTTCTTTTTGTCCATTGTCTTTGCGAAGGCCAGATAGTTGGGATCGCGTGCGAAGGGTTGCGGAAGGATGACGAACTTGTCCCGGTGCTTGAGCAGGTCGACGCCGGACTGTTTTCCCCTCAGTGACTCCTCGAGTCCGACGCGTCCGACGGGGATCAGTACCGCATCAATGCGGTCGTGCAGCAGCATCGCAAGCTGCGCGTTGGGGCTGTCGCCTTGCACCGGCTCGAAGATCTTGTCCCTGACCGCTTGTTCATAGGCCTCGCCGTAGCTGCAGCCGCGGCACACGCCGACGGTTTTTTCCCTGAGGTCGTTGACGGTCGAAAAGGGAAATTCCTTCCCGGCCTTCACGACCAGCACCAGCTCGTCATAGAAGAGCGGCTCCTGCGTGTAGTCGAAGATAGCCTGCCTTTCCCTGCTCATCGACAGGCCGATGATGCCAGCCTCGCCGTTCTGCGCACTCTTGTACGCGCGCGACCAGGGATACAAGGTATAGGTGAACTTGATGCCGGTCTGCATCTGAACGTAGCGCATGATCTCGATGAGGATGCCCTGCGCGACGCCATCCTGGTCGTTGAAGATCTTCGGCGGCCGCGCCTCGTTGCCGGTGATCCTGACTTCTTCCGCCGACGCCGGCACAAAGGTGCCAAGCAGGACCGCCAGCACCGCCAGGCAACGCTTGATTAATGTCATTGTTCGTCCTCGGTCGCTATCGAAGCGTCTGCCTCGTGGTTAACATGCCGGTGCTGCTTCCTCGACCGGCGCCCGCACTACCCGGTTCCGTCCCGCGTGCTTGGCGTCGTACAAGGCCTTGTCCGCCCGCGCGAGTGTCTGCCCTATCGTCTCGTATTCCAGGTGCTGCGCAATGCCGACTGAAATCGTCGGACGGTTGCCGGCGAGCTCCGGGAGGGACACGCATTCGACGACTTCACGGATGCGTTCGGCGAAGGCTTCTGCCGCAAATACGTCGGTCTCGGAGAGGATCATCAGGAATTCCTCGCCGCCGTAACGCCCGAAACAGTCGGCGTTGCGTACCTCCGACTGGATCGCACCGGCAATGCGCTTGAGCACCTGGTCGCCAACGCTATGCCCGCAGGCGTCATTGATGCGCTTGAAGTGGTCGACATCGATCAGGCACAGGGAGAACGGACGCCCGTGGCGGTCGTCGCGGCATTTTTCGCGCTCGGCAACGCGCAGCAGTTCGCGGCGGTTGAACACGCCGGTCAGGTCGTCATGGATTGCCTGCGAACGGATCATGCCGAGCGCCTGGTCGAGCCCCGCGATCGCTGCGGATGTGATGCGTTCATAAATCAGTAGAAAGACGGCGACGACCAGGATGAAGCTGACCGTGGACACAAACCGGAGCAGGCGCATGTCCGTGATAACCGGCGTGGGAAACACGTCTTGCACGTCGGCGGCGAAGATGCCGGCCAGCGCTAGAAGAATGAGGCCCGTCCAGCGAATGCCGCTTTGCGCGCCGCCGGATGCCGTGGACAGCAGCGGGCAGACGGATAGCCAGATAACGCTCGGGGAGGTCACGCCGCCCGTGCGATAGATCAGGGAAACTAGGATGATAAAGATGGTAGCGGCCAGTACTTCCCGCGCGCCGTTCGTGGCGTTGCACAGTCGAAGCAACGCGAGCGCAGCCAGGACGCCCGCGACGCCGAGGAGACAGATCAGCCCGCTGACGGCGTCCCCGAAGAAATGGTAATACGCGGCGTACAGTGGGAGGACGGTACCGGCGAGCACGGTGCTGACGACGAGGTTTTCCGCCCGCGCCATGTCGGAGGGCCTTTCCCGGACTTCCCTCGGGATGAGGAAGTGAATAAGGGGGAACAGCCGCTGGAATACCAGCGAGGTGCGGAACTTCATGTCTCGTCTCTTCACGTAGCCTTCTGCGAGGCTATTGCGTTAAACAACGTCGAACCGCTTCTTGTATTGCCGAACGTCAACTCTAGCCGATGTTCATGCCGTGCGCAAATGCCTGCCTCATTCGAAACGATGTCGATTTTACGCAGTGCCAATCGTCGTAGGGAGTGAACACTGATGTTCTCAACCCATCTGAAGGAGACCCATATGCGATTCATGATACTGGTCAAGGCCGACCATAATAGCGAAGCGGGCGTGATGCCGAGTCAACAGTTACTTGCGGAAATGGGCAAGTTCAACGAGGAGCTGGTGAAGGCCGGCATCATGATGGCCGGTGAAGGCCTGCATCCGAGTGCGAAAGGCGCGCGCGTGCGCTTCTCGGGAAAGGATCGCACGGTGATCGACGGCCCCTTCGCCGAAACCAAGGAGCTGGTCGCCGGATTCTGGATCTGGAAGTGCGCATCGCTGCAGGAAGCGATCGACTGGGTGAAACGCTGCCCGAACCCGATGCTGGGGGAATCCGAGATCGAGATCCGGCAGATCTTCGAGGCCGAGGATTTCGGTGAAGCCTTCACGCCCGAGCTGCGTGAACAGGAGGAGCGGCTGCGGGAAGAGGTGGCGAAGCAGTCGGCCGGATCAAGCTAAGCGGCGCGGCGCGTTTTGCCGGCGCCATTCACCCCATTGCCCGGTTGAAAAAATCGGACGCGTGCAAGGTCGGGCGCATCAGTTGTTCGGCCAGTTCCCGGTCCGGCGGCAGGAAGCGTGCCGGCGTGGTCCCGGTCATTGTGCGGAACTCCCGCACCATGTGCGCCTGGTCGCTGAACCCGGTCTCGGCGGCGATCTCGGCCCAGCTCAGACCGGAGTGGAAATGCGCGGCCAGGCGTTGCAGCCGCACGACCCGGGCAACTGCCTTCGGCGACATGCCGATCCATGCGAGGAAGCGTCTCTCGAGTTGCCGTTCGCTCATGCCGAGCTGGGCTGCCAGTTCGGTGGTGCGCACGACTCCGCCGCGCGCGGCGATTTCACGGAAGGCCCAGGCGACAAGCGTGTCGCTGTCCCGCGCATCGAGGCTGTCGAGGAGCCAGCGCCGCATGAGGGCCACGCGCGCGGTAGCGTCCGGCGCTTCGGCGAGCTGCTGCTCGACGCGCTCGACCTCCACATGTCCGATGACGTCGCGCAGGTCGGTGTGGCAGGAAGCGAGGGACTGCATGTCCGAGCGGAAAAGGCGGGCTGCGCCCCATGGCGTGAGCTTGACCACCACGCTGCCCAGCACCCCGGTGCCATGCAGCTGCACCGCACTGTCATGCGCACCGGTAATGTGGCTGCCGAGGATGTGCGTTCGGCCGGCGAGTGTCAGGCGCAAGGGGGCGCCGTACTGGAAGGCTAGCGAGACCGTCACTTCCGGCAGCAATTGCACGTCCGGCATGGCCAGCACCGCGGCTTTCGTCGCGCGCACGTCCCAGATACCGTAGGCGAGCTGCTCCAGCCCGGGGCCGGGCGGAAATTCCTCGTTGACGTAATCGCTCAGGAAAGCGGCTGCATCCATGGCGCGGGCGGGCAAATGACATGCGGGGTCGAGCGGCCATTGTAGCGTCGCCTGCGCCGGTTTAGCGCGGCGGTGTGCCCTCGGCAGGTACCTGCGGCGAAGGCAGGGTGTATTCGCGATATTCGCGGATGAGGCCGCCGCCCTGCACGCTGCCCTGGGTGACGCCTTCGCCGCGCACCCTGCGGACGCAGGCGTCGCGTTCTTCGGCCGGCAATGCGGCGCAGCGGGCGAGCGCATTCTGGTCATAGCCGCCCTGTGCCGAATCGAGCTGGCCGCGCCGCGCGGCGTCCCGCGCTGCCGCTGCGTCGCGCAGGCAGGTGGGCTTGTCCTGCGCGCTTTCGCAGCGGCGCGTTCGCTCTGGTAGCGTGCTTCGATATCCTTCAGCTTCGCATCGTCGGCCGCAAAAGCGGATGTGGACAGCAATAAAGCCGCAAGCGCGGCAGAACGGAAACGGCGGACGGCGAATGCCATGACGGACTCCATCGGGACGGTAGCAGGAACGCTGCGCATGCTACACCCGCCGTCTCGGCTGCGCCGTCATCCAGATCAAAAGCCGAGAAGACTGTCCTGTGCCGGCTTGCGCCGTGCCATTGGCGCTGCCTTTGCGACCAGCCGTTCGGCCGGGTAGCGGACAAAGAAGCTGTTTGCCTCCTCGACCGGGCAGTGCAGCCAGTCGTCGACCTGCTGCGGATCGAGGATCACCAGCATGCGCTTCTCGTCGTCCGGCTTGTGGAAGCGCTGCATCAGCGGATGGCCGTCGGCGTTGATCGTCAACATGGTGAAGGACAGCAGCGGCAGGCCGTTCGGCCCGTCGGACTTCAGCTCCCAGAGACCGGCGATGCCGAGCGGCTCGCTGTCGGCGTCGGCAATCTCCCAGCGCTCGGCCTTGCCGGTTTCGTAGGAGGGTTCATAGAAGGAACTGACCGGGATCACGCAGAACTGCCTGCGTTTCCAGGCATTGCGAAAGCTCGGCTTGGCAGCCACGGTCTCGCTGCGCGCGTTGTAGGTCTGCCGGGCGAGCTTCGGCTCGGCCCAATGCGGCACCATGCCGAACGTGCCGAGGGCGCAAGCACGGTCGCCATGCACCGCGTCGGCGCGCGGCAAACGAATCATCGGGGCCATGCTGCCGGGGAAGGCCTCGGCCGGGTAGCCCGAGTCGGGTGCGGCAACACCAAAGCGCTGTTGCAATTCGTCACGGGTAGAAGGGCGGTAATTGGCGCACATAGACGCATTTTAGTGCGCGTTGGCGCATCACGCAGGCCGGCATCCTGCTAGTGCTTGCCGACAATCTTGCCTCGGCGTATCTTGTCCCGATCAGGGAGAATGCAATGCGCCCCAGCCGAATCCGCCCCGGCCTGGCCGCTTGCCTGTTCGGCACCGCGCTATGCTTCGCCGGGACCGCGCAGGCGGACGACACCAAGATCTACAAATCCTACGACGCCGCAGGCCGGCCGGTCTTTTCCGACCGCCCGCTCAACCGCAGCTCGCAGGTGTACGCCATGTTCGACGGCACCCACCTGTGGCCGCGTGCCGGCACGGGTCCCGTGTCGCTACCACAGCTTTCCGCCCGCCGCAAATCGATCGAACCCATCGTCCAGCGCGTTGCGCAGTCGCACGGCGTGAATGCCGCCCTGCTCAAGGCGATCATCGAAGTGGAATCCGGCTTCAACGCCAACGCGCTTTCCCCCAAGGGCGCGGTCGGCCTGATGCAAGTCATGCCCGCCACCGCCGCGCGCTACGGCCGCTTCGACCTGTACTCTCCGGAGCAGAATGTCGACGTCGGGGCACGCTACCTGCGCGACCTGCTCGCCATGTTCGATGGCAACGTGCGTCTCGCGGTCGCCGCGTACAACGCCGGCGAGAACGCAGTGAAGCGCTACGGACACCGCGTTCCACCCTACCAGGAAACGATCAAGTACGTGCCGATGGTGCTGGAGCGGTACGACCGCTTCCGTGGCGTCTCGACCTACTGATTCCCGAATTCCCCTCCTCCAGTCGGAACTGACGTCCCGTCATTTGCGTACCTTGCAGTCCAAACGTGTATATTTTTGCAAGAATCCCGTGTTAGCATGCACAAAAGTTGTCAAAAGTATAGCGTTCTGGAACGAGGAGACGCCGCATGAAAGCACTCATCACCGACACCGATCCCGCATCCGCGGCTTTCCTGCATGGCGCCCTGGGTGATTGGGGCCACGAGATCACGATCGCCAACGACATGCCCTCCATCTGGACCGTCCTGCACAGCGAGGACGCTCCGATCATCGCCATCATCGACTGCACCGTACCCGGCCTCGACGGCCTCGACGTGTTTCGCAATATCCGGGCGACCGTCAAGAAGCGCGGCGTCTACCTCATCCTCCTGTGCTCCCACGCCGACCCGGACTTCCTCACCGACGCGCTCGAAGCCGGCGCCAACAATTACATCACCCGCTCAACCGGCCACGCCGACCTGCGCATCTGTATCGAAACCGGCCGCCGCCTCCTGGAACTGGAAGAAGCCCTCGTCGCGCGCTCGACGCGTGACACGCTGACCGGCCTGTACAACCGAGACGCCGTGGTGGATCACCTGACGAAGGAAATGGTGCGCTGCCAGCGCGAACGCACGCCGCTGTCCATCGTCTTCACCGACCTCGACGGGCTGCAAGAGATCAACGACCGCAGCGGCCATCTCGTCGGCGATGCAGTACTGCAGGAAGTGTCTCGTCGCCTTGGGAGCGCCCTGCGTTCCTATGACCATCTGGGACGGTACGGCGACGATGAACTGGTCATGATCCTGCCGAAATGCAACACCAGCGGCGCACTGGAAGTAGCCGAGCGCGCGCGCATGGCCGTCGCTGCCTATCCGATCAGGAGCGAAGCCGGCGAGTTACTGACGACAATCACTAGCGTTACCGCCACCGTCAGCGGGCAGAGGGATGTGCCGCCGCACACGCTGCTGCAGCTTGCAGAGACGGCGATGTACCGGGCGAAGGAAGAAGGACGGAACAGGGTGGGGCTCGCGAACACATATTGTTCGCTGCTCTGACGACGGATAAGGATAGCGCTTGCCCGCGACCGCGGGACGCGCCGTCATTCCTTTGCAGGCAGGGGCGCGTGCTCCGCGGGCTCGGCGAGGCGCGTTTCCAGCAGGCGTGCGAACGCCAGCAATTCCTTCTCCCCTGCGATATCGTTGATGCAGCAGGCATTGCCGGCATCAAGCATCAGCTTTGTCTTTATCGCGAGACGCAGGATTTCTTCGCGTTTGATGGATCGAGTATGGGTGAGCATGGTAGCGTATCGGTCCTTTAACACGATGGCGCCATCTTGCCACCGCAATGCTACGCGTGCATTACAGCACGCGCATGTTGATTTCCAGCCTGCGTCCTTCCTAACGCTTCGTCGCAGTGATGATCTGGAAGTTTCCGAAAAAGTACGTTGAACGCTCGCATTGCCACGGACCCTTCGCCTCGAGATAGGCGACCGGATCATGGGTATCCCACAGCGCCAGGCCGAGCGGCTCGAACACCTTGAAGTATGCCCAGCTGAGTGCGCGCAGTACGCGCGGTCCCGGACGGTGGAACTCGCCGACGAACAGCTTGCCGCCCGGGGAGAGCATCCGGCCCGCTTCGTTCAGCGTCTGGCCCTTGAGGTCGTGCGGCAGCTCGTGCAACAGGAAGAAGATCACATTCACCGCCGCGATACCGTCGGCCTGCTTCATGCAGGTGGCGTTTTCTTCAATGAAATCCACCTTGTCGAGGTACTTGCCCAGCTTGCTGCGCGCATGGTCGAGTTCGTTGGGGATGATGTCGACGATCAGCACGCGCTCGGCGCCGGACTGGAGGGCTGCCTTCACGACGCGCGGGATGACGTTGCCGAAGGCGCACGACGTAATGAGCACCTTCTTGCCTTTCAGGTCCATCTGGCGCATCTCCGCCACAATCTTGGACACCAGGCGGTGGTACTGGAACAGCAGGATGGCCGAAATGATCGGCTGGAAGTCCACCAGCTTGATGAGCTTCATGTTCGAGTACACCGGGTACACATGCGCGCTCGCGCTGCGTCCGGCCGGCGTCAGTGCGCGCACGACCAGCGCGCCCCGCGTGAACACAAAGAAAAACAGGGCCGTCGACACCAGGACACCGAACAGCACGAGTGCCGCCGTGATCACCCACGTATTCATTTCATCTCCTCAACAGACAATTCTGGGCAAATGTGATCTGGAGCAAGACCGATGCCAAGCAGCACGAGGGTCAGAAAAGTGCCCACGCGGCAGACAGCCGAACGCCATCTGCGAGAGGCAAAGAGGCTTACTGCGGCGGGGAAGGGAGGCTGGAAAACACTTGATATCGCACGAACGGCGGCGCGGTTTTCCTGAAAATGAGAAAGGCGATTTTCCCGGCAGTTGGAATGCGCCGGGATGAAATCAGGCGGCGCGCAGTTCCTCGTACAGCGCGAGGTATTCCTGGCTCAGTTTGTGCCGTGCATCAAGATGGATCATCGGCAGCCCGCGGTCATGCGACTCGCGGATCTTGATCGAGCTGGAAATCTTGTTGTTCAGCACGGGCAGGCCCTCGGCCAGCAGTTCATCGACCATGCGCTGCGGCAGGCTGGCGCGCGACTGGAACTGGTTCACCACGATGCCTTCGATCTCGAGGTCCGGATTGTGGTCCGCGCGGATCTCACCCACGTTGTTCATCAACGAATAGAGTGCCTGGCGCGAGAAGTCGTCGCAGTCGAAGGGGATCAGGCAGGTGTCGGCCGCGATCAAGGCTGACTGGGTGAAGATGTTGTAGGCCGGCGGCGTGTCGAGGAAGATTTCTTCGTATTCCTTCGCCAGCTCGTTGAGCATGTCGCGCAGCTTGTAGATCTTGTGACGCGATTCCAGCTTGGACTGCAACTCGCCGATCTCGGGATGCGATGGCACCAGCGACAGGTTCTCGAAGGGCGTCGCATGCACATAACTGCTTGCCGGTTTCGGATAGATGACGAAGGCCAGCGTCTGCTCGAAATAGTCGGCCAGCGTCGGCGTCGCCTCTTTCGTCGCGTCACCCAGCAGGTAGCGGCTGGAGTTGCATTGCGGGTCGAGGTCGATCAGCAAGGTCTTCTTGCCGTGACGCGCTGCAATAGCGGCAAGATTGACGGCGATGGTCGACTTCCCGACACCGCCCTTCTGATTGAAAATCACGCGCTTCATGCCCTATCCCGTAGAAGGTTAAACCGTCGAGGATGATAGCATTTGTTGCGTCGCAGCAGCACGCCGCGCGTGTCAATTGTCGCATTTGCTTGACAACCGATAACTGCGCCCGCGCCCCGGTTGAGGGCGGACGAAGCGCCCCGTCATCTCTCCGCGAAGCAGTACAGCAGACCGGCCCCGCCGGTGCTTTGAATGCCTTCCGGATGGCAGCCGCGCGTCGGATGAGCAGAGTTCCAGGAGGTCGCCCATGTGGCATTGACGGGTCCTGCGCGGTCGTGGTGCCCCGTCATTGCCGAGCCTTCGGTGCCGCCCTTGGTCCAGTTGCCGCAGGTCATATCGGGGAACGGCGCACCCGGAAAGGCGGTGCCGTCGGGACGCGATCCCGTGAGGATGTCGTGCAGGTTAGGCTTCTCGGTACGGCCGTTCACCATCCGCCCCTTCTCGTCCAGCGCCGTCTCTTTCGTCAGTTTGCTCTCAGGGGAATGCAGCTCGTCCACGTTCCGCGCGATGAGGACGCCCTTGGCGTTGTGCCATGGCCCGGTGCCGATTCGGTCGCGCGCGTTGACGAACTTCGGGTCGCTCAATGCGGACGCCTGCGTGCTGAGGTAGGCGCGCCAGGTGCGGTTCCCCGCGCCCGCCGAAGCGGCAAGTGCCTGGCAATGCTTGTCTGCGCCTTCGAGGCCACCCAGATCCGCGCCCTTCCCGGGACCGGCACTCGTCACGAAGAACGTCATGTCTGGCGCAGTCCCCAGCCCTGCGCATCCAGCCAGCACCGTCACGCAACCTGCAATCAACGCACTCCTATGCATCTTGCCCATCATCGCGATCTCCTTATGGCTTGGTTTCAACCCACAATAGCTGCCGCTTGCGCGGGACGGGAGCTGTCCCTGCAACAGCATTCCTGTGGCGGCGCGTTGCCACTTCAGATACATGCGCGGTCACGGCGCACCGCCTGAATGCATTACGGTACGCCATTTCCGGAGTTCGCGTATTGACCCGGTACGCCCGGGTGAGGCGTCAGTCCGCGAGCGCGTGCGTGGGGTCGAGTTCGAGCAGCACAGGTGCGGGCGCGACGTCGCCGAGGGCGCAGTACGGACCCTCGGAGCGCGAGAGAGGCGCCATCGATGCAGCGCGCGCGACCGTGCTCTTTCCTGGCGAAGGCTGGGCAGCAACGTGGGTGGGATCGAGTTCGTACAGATGGATGATGCGGCCCTCGACGGCGGGCCAGGCAAACAGCATGTCTGCAAGGTCTTGTTCGTGATACGGCATGTCAGTCTTTCATGAAGATTCGCGCGGGTGCATCGAACGCGTCGCGTCGTGTGCAATGCAACGAGACACCAGCTTACTCCTTTGAAGCTTCCCGCGTGCAACAGTTCCCGTGGGAAAACCGAACGTGGAAAGTATGCCAACGATGAATCTTTTTGCAATAAACATATCGAACGAACAGCACGCTGTTGCGTGTGCAGCTTATTTCGAACAAATCGACGAGGAGTGAAAGCGATGGCAGACGAGAACAAAGACAGCACCAGGCCGATTTCGAGCGGAGTCGCTCCAGGACCCACCGAGCATCGCCGCGACGACATGACGCAGACAGCAGGCAGTCCTTACACGACAGGCACGGCATCGGCCGCTTCGTCGACGACGGCAGGCAACGACGCCTTGAGCACCGGTACAACGTCCGGATCGATGCGGGATCGCCTGGGGGAAAGCACCTCAGGCATGGCATCGACGGCCAGGAATTACGCTGGCGACATGGCAAGCCGCGCGAAGGACAAGGGCCGAACCATGTTCGAGCAGCAGAAGGAGTCCGCGCTTGGGCAGGTGGGAAGTGTTGCCCAGGCTATCCGCAGCACAGCCAGCAACCTGCAGGGTGAAGGACAGGACCAGACGGCGCGCTATGTGCAGATGATTGCCGACCAGCTGGAATCGCTCGGCGGGCGCCTGCGCGACAAGGATCTGGACACGCTGGTGCAGGACGCACAGAACCTCGCACGGCGTTCACCCGGCACCTTTATTGTCGGCAGCGTCGTCGCCGGTTTCCTGCTTGCCCGTTTCTTCAAGAGCTCATCGGAGCGCCAGATGGGATACGGCGGCTACGCCGATGATCAGCAACGCGTCATTTCCGCCGGTGAGGCGGGCGCGTACTCCGGTGCAGCGCCGACCACGCGCAACGTCGGCGCCGACGGTACGCCGGGAACCGGTGCGACGGTATCCGGAATGAACGCGACGAACCTCGGAGGGAGCCCACTATGATGATCGACAAGACGGACAAGTCCCTGGGCGAACTCTTCACTGACCTCACGCGCGACATGGTCGATCTCGTGCGTCAGGAGATCGCCCTGGCACGCGCCGAGATGTCGAGCAAGATGGCGGATATCCAGACCGCGCTGATCTCGGTTGCCGTCGGCGCGGCCATTCTCCTTGCCGGGCTGTTCATCCTCCTGCTCGCGGTCGTGCGCGGCGTGGAGATGCTCCTCCCGCCGGAAGTCGCTCCCTGGCTGGCGCCGCTGATCGTCGGTCTCGCCGTCGCCGGTGGCGGTTATGTGCTGCTCAAGGGCGGCACCGCCAAGCTCTCGGCCGACAAGATCGTGCCGCACAGGACCATCGAATCGCTCAAGCGCGACAAGCTCGCCGCACAGGAGAAGCTCTGATGAAAGATACCGACAACCGCAGCCCGGAAGAGATCGAGAGCGACATCGCACGCACCCGCGCCGACTTCAGCTCCACGATCGACGCCATCCAGCACAAACTGTCACCGAGCGAGATGATGGACAACGCCGTCGACTACGCTCTGAATACAACGCCAGGAGCCTTCAGCATGAATCTCGTCAATTCGGTACGTGACAATCCCATCCCTGTTGCATTGATTGGCATCGGTATCGCGTGGCTGTTTGCCGCGGACCGCCGCCGCGTCGAATACGAACCCGCCACCCGTTATCCGCGGTCTGTGCGCCGTCCGGTCCGCTCTGCCTACGGGGACACCGGCTACGATGGAATGGACGAGGCGGACTACCTCGCGGCACGCGACTACGGCACCGGCGACACCGATGAAGGCCTCATGCAGCGCATGGCATCGAAGACCAGCGATACCGCGCAGGGTCTCAAGGAGTCCGCCAGCAACGTCGGACAAAAGCTCAGTGACACCGCATCTTCCGTGTCCGGCCGCGTGCAGCAGGCGGGCCAGAGCGCCCGCACACGGCTGCAGGAGACCGCCGGCAGCGCCCAGGCGCGCATGAGTGAAATGGGACGGCGTTCACAGATGCAGATGGAACGCGCGAAGGACCGCTTCGGCCAAATGATGGACGAACAACCGCTCGTCCTCGGCGCCCTCGGCCTGGCCGTTGGCGCGGCGCTCGGCGCAGCCATTCCCAACACGCGGCGCGAGAACGAGATGATGGGCAGCGCCCGCGACGACCTGCTGGAACGCGCGAAGGAGACGGCACGCGAACAGGCCGAGACCCTGAAGCAATCGGCGCAGCGCGTCGCCGAAACGGCGAAGCAGGAAGCCGGGCGCGTCACGGAGGAAATGTCCGGCTCCCAGCGGAAGGACCAGGGAACATCGACCGCGACCACGACTGGAACGGGCAGTTCCCAGTATGGCGGCACGACGGGATCGTCGAGCATTCACTGACAACCCCTCTTCGGCTGCACGACGACTATCCCCGCTTCGGCGGGGATTTTTTCGCCCGCCGGTGTTCTGCCGGCACCTTCCCGCGCCGATCAATTCCCGAGCGGCGCCAGCAACATCCGCACATCCTCCGCATCAAACTTCGCCGCCAGCGCCGCATCACTCCCCAGCACGCCTTCCGCCAGCGCGGCCTTGCGTGCCTGCAGTTCGAGGATGCGTTCCTCGATGCTGCCCTCCACCACCAGTTTGTAGACGAATACCGCCTGCTCCTGACCGATGCGGTGGGCGCGCGCGACAGCCTGTTCTTCCACCGCGGGATTCCACCACGGGTCGAGCTGGATGACGGTGTCGGCAGCAGTGAGATTGAGGCCAACACCGCCGGCCTTCAGGCTGATGAGGAGGATAGGGACTTCCTTGTCCTGGAAGCGGGCGATGACGCCACCGCGTGCGCCAGGCGGTGTGCTGCCCGTGAGCGACAGCCAGGGCAGGCGCAGGACGTCGAGTTCTTCAGCAACCAGGGCCAGCATGCGGGCAAACTGGGAAAACACCAGAACGCGGCGTCCTTCCGCCACCAGCGCGGGCAGCATGTCGCAGAGCAGCTCGATCTTCGCCCGCTCCATGTTTTCCGGGTGCGTGATGCCCTTGAGCAGGTAGGGGTCGCAGCACGCCTGCCGCAGCTTCAGCAGCGCGTCGAGTATCGTGATCTGCGCGCCGGCGAAGCCCTTGCGTTGCAATACGCGCCGTATTTGCTCGTCTGCTGCAACACGCACGCTTTCGTAGAGGTCACGCTGGTGGCCTTGCAGCCGCACACGCCGGATGGTCTCGCTCCGCGGCGGCAGTTCGGCAGCGACCTCGTCCTTGCGGCGACGCAGGATGAAGGGCCGCACGCGCCGCGCGAGCAATTGGGCGCGCAATGTTTCGCCATTGACCTCGATCGGCCGGCGCCAGGTACGCATGAAGCTGCGCGCATCGCCGAGAAAGCCGGGCATCAGGAAATCGAATTGCGTCCATAGTTCGCCGAGGTGGTTCTCCAGCGGCGTGCCGGTCATGCACAAGCGGTGGCGCGCCTGCAAGCGGCGCACGGCGTGCGCGCCGCGGCTCGCGGCATTCTTGACTGTTTGCGCCTCGTCGAGGATCAGCATGTGGAATGGCTGCGCCGACAGTGCGGGCAGGTCGCGCCACAGCAGCGGATACGAGGTCAGCACGAGGTCGTGCTCGGCCATGCGGGCGAAGTCGCCGGAGCGTTCCGCGCCGTGCAGCGTCAGCACGCGCAAGGCCGGCGCAATGCGCCTGGCTTCCGCCTGCCAGTTGAACAGCAGGGACGTGGGCAGCACGACCAGTGCGGGACGGTCCAGGCGGCCGGACTGCTTTTCGATCAGCAGGTGCGCCAGCACCTGTGCCGTCTTGCCCAGACCCATGTCGTCGGCGAGTATGCCGGCGAGATGATGCTCGCGCAGGTATTGCAGCCAGGCGACGCCGTGCAGCTGATAAGGGCGCAGGGTGATGCCGAGACCGGCGGGCGGTTCCACCGCTCGCGGCGCTCCGGACTGCATCAGCTTCTGCGCCAGCGCGCGCAATCCCGCTTCACCTTGCAGTTGCCAGGCGCCATTGGGTCCGGCACGTTCGGCCTGCGTCTCCAGCAGGCTCGCGCACATCGCATCGAAGCGTGCCGCATCCCAGGACGACAGCGGCAACGGACCTTCATTGCGCTGCGGGTCGGTCAGCAGGTCCAGCATGCCGGAGACAATCGCCTTGATCGGCCCCGCCATGGCATCAATGCGCTTGCCGCCGGGCGCACGCAGACGCACAAGCTCGTGGTCGCCGATCTCGGCAAGCTGCTTCGCATCGAGCCAGCGCGCATCGCGCTGCAGGAGGTTGGCCAGCAACGGCACGACGTCCATCATTTGTCCGTCGATTTCTATTCCCAGCGTCAGCAGCCAGGAACCGGCATGCGTCGTCTGGTCGAGGGGCACGATGGCGGGCGCACGACTGCGCATGCGCGAGGCGACTTCCTTGCCCACCACATCGCCGGTGACGGGATGCACGATCATGTGCCAGGCTTCGACGGGCACGCTCTCGTGCGCGAAGCCGGGACGCACCACCACGGACCAGCCTTCCGCCTGCAGTGCAGGCAATTGATCCGCCCAGAAATCGCCGAAATGCTCTTCTTGCACCAGCGTCCACAACGGGTCACGCAATGCACAGGCATCTTCGCTGCGCCATTGCAGGGTTTCCGGCGGCAGGGGGTGCAGGCCGAGGTCCCAGACGCGGTCGAGTGCGTCGGCTTCCGCATCGAGGTCGCGCAGGAGCACGCGCTGGCCTTGCGCGTCTTCGAGGAAGTGGGCAGACGCCGGGCGACGGTTCAGGATGCCGGAGGGCGCGGGTATTTCCCAGCGCATTCCATCCTCCGCGCCATAGAGCCAGTCGATCTGCACGACAGTGACGCTGCCGCCGCGCGGGCCGAACGGGCCGGATGGCCGCATGCCCAGCAGGCCGTCGCCGCGCGTGAGGGTTTGCAGCGTCAGGCGAGGACGGAACCGCCCGACAATCCGGGACGCATCGATCATTTCGGCGTGAAGCGCACCGCGAGCGTGCCGAGCTCGCCGTAACGGATCGCAAGGTCCTCGCCGACAGGCAGCTCGAAACTGCCGGCATACGATCCTGTGATCACCGCTTGTCCTGCTTGCAGGCCCTGCCCCCTGCTGCGCAGGAATTCGGCAAGCCAATGCAGCGGCGCGCGCGGATCGGCGTTGGGGTGCTTTCCATCGAGGGTGAAGTCGCGACCGTCCCCCACCCGGCAGTTGATTGCCATCGTGCCGGGTGCGGCGATGGAGGTGTCGATCCGTGGCCCGATCAGCATGCCCTGGTTGAGGAGACCGTCCGCCAGGTGCTCGACCATGCCGACCTCGGCCGGAGCGGCATAACGGCTGCCGATCAGTTCGAGCGCGAGGTGGATGCCGGCGACTGCTGCATCGACCTCGCCAGGGCTATACGGCGCATCGCGGGGCGGCAGGTCGTGGCCAAGGATGAAGGCAAGTTCCGGTTCGACACGCACCTGGCCTGCACTCGCCCAGACCGGACAGGGATTGGCCGCGTGGATGGTACCGGCAGGGATCGGCGCCATGACGACCGGGTTCTCGGCCGAGAGGCCGCATTTCCAGCCGCCGATACGGTCGCCTAGCTGGTCGACAACGCCGGACTGGATGGCAAGTGCGGCGTCGATGCCGGCCGGCCGCAGCGCTTCGGGCAAGCGCGGGCCGGCTTCGCCCTTCAGACGTCGTGCCGTGAGGATGGATGCGGCATGCGCAATGTCGATAAGTGACATGATCAGTCCTACTTGCCGGCGGAACGCCGGATCAAGGCCGGAATGGCAAATCTGCTCGGCAGGCGCGACTTCAGGCGCAGTGCGGGATGCTCGACCAGGTGCCACGACAGGAAGGCGCAGGCCAGCGTCACGCCCGAGGCAATCAGGAGGCCCGGCACGAACGGGTAATCCTTGCCTGCCATCCATACCACTGTTTGCTGCACCGGGAACGCATAGATATACACCCCATAGGACACATCGCCAAACCGGCCAAAGCGATTCAGCACCGGCGTGGACCGCGTGCCGATGAACACGACGAGCACCGGGAGCATGCACAGCAGCGCGACAGGGGCCATTCCGAGCAGATGGAAGGCGAGCGACGCAACGCCGGCCGCCGCGAGCAGCCGCAACGGCTGTTCCTCCCATGCCCGGCGGTACAGGTCGAGGCACGCACCCGCGAAGAAATAGAGCGCGAAGTGATACTGGTAGTTCTTTGGATCGAAGGCGAAGCCGAAAAAGTACATCCCGAAGGCAAGCGTGCCCAGTGCCACCATCCAGCGCCGCGCCATCAGCCCGATGATGCCGGCGGCCAGCAGCGCGAAATAGCAGCGCACTTCCAGCGGAATCGTCCACAAGGAACCGTTGACGGCGCGCGGGTGGGGATTGTCCGTGAACACGCCGGGCAGGACGTAGCGGATGGTGGTGACCTTGAGGTTGCGCAGGAAGTCCCGCAGGTCGGGGTGCGCAAAGTAGGCCTGCGCATCGAGCGTGGACACCAGCGGCCCGAGGACAAAGGCCGCGGCCAGCGTGACCACGGCCAGGCCCGGCCAGATGCGCAGGAAGCGTTTGAGCAGGAAGCGCAGCGCGTGCGGATCGTGCCGCCAGCTTTGCGAGACGAGGAAGCCGCTGACGGAGAAGAAGATCAGCACCGCGAAGGTGCCGAGGCTCATCCTGAAAACCTCGGGTTCGGGCAGGCCGTTCAGTGCGAACTGGTGGCTCACCAGGACGAGGAAAGCCGCGACGATGCGCAAGAAATCGAAGTTGTTCAGCCTGGAGTGATCGCCTTGGTCCATGTCGCCTGCCGTTGCTTCCGCAATCGCGGACGGCGATCGCATTGAGATGCGGCAATTCTACCCGAGGCACCGGCGCGGACAGTATCGCAAGGTGTCGGCTGAAACCCGCAACAGACGAAAAAAAGGGCAGACTCCCTGCCTGCCCTTCCTTGTTCTTTCCGCTACGCTCAGTCCGCGTAGTTGTTCTCCGTATGGAACCCAAACATCATCTGCAGCGGATTGTGCTCGTTGATCGGCGCGGCCGGATCGCCATCGACCTCGATCAGCTGGTTGCAGAAGCGGGTCACGCGCTTCTTCGTGCCTTCGAAGATGTCGTGGTATTCCGCCCAGCCCCTGATGTAGAAGAACTTCTTCCCTTCCTTCACCGCGGCCAGGTCTTCGCTGCTGAGGGTGCCGGAGACGGCCTCGACCATGCTGCGGGGGCCGGCGATGGTGGGGATCAGGTCTTCATGCGCATCCGGAAAGGCATAGCCGGCGGGCAGCGGTTCGTCCAGCAGGCGGTAGGTGGTGTTGATCGACAGGCCGCGCGTGGGGGTGTTGCCGCTGTTGGCCCAGATCGGGTGGATCGTCCAGTGGAAGCGCCCGGTATCCGGGTCGTGGTGCAGGTAGGTCTTGATTTCGCGGATGAACATGAAGGCGCGCTGTCCGGAAATCAGTGCGTCCTCGGCCACGCGCACACTCTTTTCCGCGATGGCCGCGCTCTGTTCTGCGACTGTCGCGCTTTCCTTCGCAGCAGCGGCCGTGTCGCGCATGCGACGCACCAGGTCGCGCCCGAGCAGGACCAGCAGGCCGGTGAAAATCGCCAGGAGGACATCCGTCACCTTCACCTCATAGAAAAAGGAATGGATCCATTCGGCAGGCGCGGCCGCCTCGGCCGGCAACGGTGCCGCGGTGGCATTCACCGCCGGCGGTGCAGCGACAGGAGAAGGCGTTGCTGCCGCAGGTGCGTCCGCTGCCGGAGCCGCCTTGGCCTCTGCGGGCATCGCATTCGCCGCTTGTTCCTGTGCAGCAGGTGCGTGCTGCATCCCCTGTTGCGCCTCGGGTGCTGCCGGCTCCTGGGCAAAGGCGGGGTGGCCGATGCCGAGCGCGAGCACGAGCGTGGCGAAAAAATGTTTGGCTTGCATGAACTGTCCTCCCGGTTGGATTGCCTGGGCGCGCGGATGCGCGCGCTCGAGTGAAAGCACATTAGTCTGTGGAAACTTGTCCGAGTTCAACTTTTTCCGCGTCGCGATGCAGATGCTGGCGGAGCGCGCAGTTTCCATCTGTATCATTACGATTTGCAGA
>DASPMV010000016.1:0-14053 GCA_035626875.1 Noviherbaspirillum sp.
GGTCAAGGACCTCATGACGCTCGAGCATCCGGCCATCGTGCCGATCGATTACGCGGGCTTCAAGCATTTCGTGGTGTTCCGCGGCATCCGCGACGGACTGGTGTACCTCGCCGATCCGTCCGCCGGAAACATCGTCCTCGCCGTCGACGAATTCGCGTCGCTGTGGGACCGCAACACCCTGTTTGTCCTTTACCCCCCGAAGAACAGGCCGGCGCTCGGAAAACTTGCGCTGACCGACCAGGAGCTCGGCGTATTCGACATGGATCGCGTCCGGGACCAGGCAAGTCTTCAGCCACTGGGCAATGCGTACCTGATGGAACGTGCCATCAATTCAGGATTCGGCGGAGTGTACCTGCGCAGGAACTGACCGCTGTTCCGCAACGCCGTCACACCAACTACAAAAAGGGAGTCATCATGAGAATTCGTCCATTGCTGGGTTTCATTGCTGCTGCGCTGATGCTTCCCGCATACGCACAACAGGGAGGCGCCGACAGCGCCGCCGCGCGAGACGCGCTGAAAAAGCAGGAAGGAGATACCGACCAGTCCACGCTGCTCAAGCAGACGCTCACTGCGGTCGACAAGCAGTATTCGCTGATCAAGCGCGGCAAGATCGCCGCCAACTACGAACTGAGCTATTCCTACACGGGCCAGGAGCGCATCAACGCCGACATCAGCTCCGGCCAGCTCACGCTGTTCGAGATCAACAACGACAGCGCCCATCAGATCACCAACACCATTTCGGTGGACTACGGCCTGCGCGACAATCTCACCGCGAGTGTGAGCTTGCCGCTGGTGAGCAAGTATTCCGAGAATCCTGCCTTTGACGGCTTTTCGCACTCGCTCGGCGATATCGGTGTCGGCGCGCGCTTCCAGCCCTTCGAAGCCAAGCGCGGCCGCCCGAACCTTACTCTCACCAGCAACCTGCGCCTGCCGACGGGCAAGAGCCCGTTCAAGGTGGATGCCAACCAGGACCTGGCAACCGGCTCGGGGGTGCCTTCGCTGAGCGCGGGCGTCAACGTCAACCACATCGTCGATCCGGTGGCGCTGTTCGGCTCGCTCAATTTCACCTACAGCGGCGCGGCCAAGGACCTCGCGCAGATCCGCGGTACACGCGTGCTGACGCGTGTCGAGCCCGGCCCGAGCATCGGTTTCGGCCTCGGCTTCGCCTATGCGCTGTCCTACGGCATCTCGACGTCGATTTCAATCCAGGAATCGATCTCGCGCGGCACCAAGCTCTACTTCCGCGACGGCACCAGTGCCAAGACCAAGACGCAGACTTCGGGCATGCTGAACCTGGGCATCGGCTACCGCGTATCGCCGAAGACTACGCTCAACATCACGGCAGGCATCGGCCTGACGAACGACTCGCCCGACTTCACCCTTGGCATCAGCATGCCGCTATCGTTCTAAGTGGGCGGACGCACGATGATGACCTGTCCGAGCAAAATCAGGCGGTACCGAACCCGGCTGCTGCCGAACCGGACGAAGTTGCTGCCGCTGGCCGGCCTGCTGCTGTCGAGCGCGCTGCCGCCCGCCCATGCGGCGCTGACGGATAACCTGCTGACCAGTCCTACCGCGATGTCACTCGGCAACGCGGTGACGGCTGATCCGCCCGGGACCGATTCGATTCACTTCAATCCGGCCGGACTGACCAGGATCACGGGCGAGGTGCATTCGCATTCGTTCGGCGCGGTCTCGCTGCGCGCTCCGGCGTCATTCCAGCAGGGCGACAACTTCAGCATCGGCGGATTCCGCGATGATCCGCTCAACGGCACCACGACCGGCCCGATGCACCAGCGCGTCTACATCCCGGGTGTCGGCCTTCCCGGCTGGCGCCTGCCCGGCGTCATCCTGCCGGGACTGGGACTCGCCTACAACAAGCCGGGATCGCCGTTCACCTTTGGCGTCGGCAATTACATCAGCCAGGCAATGAGCTCGGACCGGACCAAGGATCCGGACGACCCCGGTCGCTTCGCAGGCAAGGTCGTGCATCTGCAGCGGCTTGTCTTCGCGGCGCCCGCGGTCGGTTACAAGGTCTCGGACACCTTGAGCATCGGCGCCTCCGTCCCGCTTGCGCACCAGGCCTTCATCCTCAATACCGACATGCGCATGCCGAACGAACTGCTGGGCATCGTCGGCAAGGTGCAGGAGGGCTGGTGCCCGCAGAACGGTGGCAACATCGTCGACACCTTCACCTTCGGCCTGTGCGGCGGCGGCGAGGAAGGCAGGATCAATCCGTTCAAAAAGGCGGCCAGCATCGACCTCAACATGACCGCGAACGTCGACCCGACAATCAACATCGGCCTGCTATGGGAACCGCTGGACTGGTTCGGTCTCGGCGTGGTGTACCAGGGCGGCTCCAAGACCAAGGTGTCGGGCCAGTACACCTTCCGCGCCGAGCCGATGCTTCGCCGCTTCGTCGAAGGCATGCACTCGAGCCTCCTCGGGCCGATTGCCGCCGGCGTCCTCGGCATGCCCCAGACCATTCCCGAGGAGCAGAAGGGCAATGTCAGCGCAACGATTCCGTTTCCGCATCGGCTGCAGCTCGGCTTCAAGTTCAAGCCGACCGCGCGCCTGCAATTCAATGTCGATGCGAACTATGCCAACTGGAAGAGCTGGGATGCGTTGACCTTCGAATTCGACCAGAGCATCAAGCTGCTTGAAATGGCGCGCCTCTTCGGCGTTCCGGATTCCACCAAGCTGTCCATTCCGCGCGGGTACAAGAACACGCTGCACTTCGGCTATGGGCTGCAGGCCAAGGTGAACGAGAAGCTGACGCTGCGCTTTGGCTACGAGCCGCGCAAGAGTTCGATCCCGAAGGACAAGCTCGACCTGGTCGCGCCCTTGCCTGACACCAAGCTCTACAGCATCGGCGCGAATTACAAGGTCAACAAGGAAATGGACATCAGCGTGGCCGCGAGCTACATGACCGGCGACTACCACGTCCCGGCCAACGGCAGCTGCAACATGAACTGCGACAAGTTCTTCAACATCGTCTACAACCCGTACGCCGGGCTGGATGTGACCGGCGGACTGCGGGTCCGTTACTTCGGCGTCACCATCACCAAGCGATTCTAAAAACGACTTCACGACAGGAGAGACACCATGATCAGATCCGCGATTGCCATCACCCTCATCGTTGCCGCAAGCGCTGCAAGTGCCGCAGGTGCGCACAAGCCGATTCCTCCGGCGAAGCAGGAGCTCGTGCAGCGCGTGCTTCAGCTCTGGCAGGTCGACGTCCTGGCGCAATCGATGCTGCAGGAGCCCGTGACGGATGCCGTTGGCCAGGCGCGCGCCGTCATCCAGGGACGCGTGCCGACCGAGCGCCGCGACGCCACCATGCGCGATGTCGCAACGGAGGCGAAGAAATTTCTCGAGGAGAACGGCCCGGTGGTGCGCGCCAGTGCGCAGAAGCTGATCCCGAGCACGGTGGCCCCGATGCTCGCCGAGAAGTTCACCGAAGACGAACTGCGCCAGATCATTGCCATGCTCGAGTCGCCGGTCAAGAAACGCTTCGAGGAACTGGTACCTGAAATGCAGAAGGCACTCGGCGAGAAGCTCGCCGCCGAATCCCGCCCGGTCATCGACCCGAAGCTGGATGACTTCCGCCAGCGTATCAGCGCACGCCTGCGCACCGCCATCACGCCCTGAGTCATGGGCAATGCGGTATGCAGGGGAAGCGGGAACGGCATCACGCGCGGCCGGACCCGCAGAGTGAACGACAAAAGAACAAGGGGAACAACATGACATATTCGTCGGCGATCGATCTGGTACGTGGTATCAAGGCACGCCTGGCAGCGCGTGGCCTCGATGTCGATGCGTTCTTCCGGCAGGCGGGACTCGAGGAGTCGGAGTGCATGGCGGACGACGCGCTCACGCTCTCGGACAAGCTGAGCCACTTGTGGGAAATGGCGACGCAGGCCTCGGGTGACCCGCTTCTTGGCGTGAAGGCTGCACTGCCGCAGCCGCTGGACCGCTCGGGCCTGATGGGACACATCATGCGCGCCTCGCCCGATGTGAAGACGGCGATCGAAAACCTGGTGCGCTACACGCCGCTGGTTTCGCCTACCGTGCACAGCACGATCGAGCAGGCGGAGGGCTGCACGCGTGTCAGCCTGCACCTGCCCGGCGGGCAGCGGCGCGTGCCGCAGCAGCATTACGATTTCGTGTGGTGCCTGGTGCTGCGCACGCTCCGTTCCGCGGCGGGGCGCGAAGATCTGAAGCCGGTGCTGGTGAGCTATGCCTTTCCGCAACCGTCCGACGTGCAGCCCTACGTAGAGGCATTCGGCTGCGCGGTCCGCTTCGGCATGCCGAGCAATACCATGCAGTTCGACGATGCGGACCTTTCGGTGCCGATCAGCACCGAGAATCCGATGGCGGCCGACTGGGCGTTGCGCATGCTCGCTGACCTCGCCCAGGCGCAGCGCAACTGGACGCTGCGCATGCTGGCCAAGCTGGAGAAGGCGCCGCAGGCGGACAACACCTTCAGCACACGGGTGCAAGGCCTGCTTGCAGGCATGCTGGCGCATGGCGAACCGTTACGGGAGGAAGTGGCGAAACGGCTGATGATGAGCGAACGCACGCTGCAGCGCAGGCTGGCGGAGGAGGGAACCAATTTCACGCAGTTGGTCGACGACACGCGCCGCGAGATGGCTTACCAGTACCTGAAGAAGGGTGACCTGTCGCTCAAGAAGCTGAGCTTCCAGCTGGGCTTTTCCGATCCGAGTGCCTTTTGCCGCGCGTGCCGGCGCTGGTTCGGGCGGTCGCCGAAAGAAGTGCAGCAACGGTCCGCGGCACCGGAATTCGTCCTGCCCCATGCAGGAGCGCTCGCACCGGTGATGCAATTCGGCCGGACCGACAGCTTCGAGCCATTCGCGCAATTCAAACCGAACTGATTTATCCCGGGCGTTGTTGGTATTTGTGCCTCCGCAGGCGGAAGCGTGCGGAGGTTTTTTTTCGTCGTTGACAGCTTGTTATTGCAGCGAAGTTACCCTTGCTTACAGATATTTTCCTCTGATCGTACTAAGGTAGAAAGCGTATTGGCACCTGACGCTTCTACGGCCATGAAACCTGCCATCCTGTTGTTCTCCCTTCTCGCGTCGCCCGTGTTCGCAGCTTCGCCCGCAGCCCTCATCTTCGACGAGCGTGTCGCCCTTGCGAAGGCAGCGGAAGAGGACGAACGCTTCCATCCCTATCCCGCACAAATGGTTCGCGAGGCTGGAAGTCATTTTGCGCGCACGATACGCAAATGCAAGCCGCTGTCCAAGCAGGATCGGCAACCCTTCGTACTGGTGGCCGAAATCGATCCGGATGGCATTGCGCGGGACGTTGTCGTGCGTCCGGCGCATGCGGGTGCGCGCTGCTTCGCAGCAGGGTTTGCGTCCAACCGCTATCTTCCTCCTCCGGAGTATCCAGACCGGAACAGCTTTCCCGTGATGGTGCGCATTGGCGGGCAATAGCGCCATGTGGAAACAGGCGGGATGTGCGCCGCAGGGTGTCGCGGCAATACGGCGCGGCGATGGTCTGTGTGAGTTAGAGCGCCACGTACCAGGCCGCCAGCGCAAGGAAAACCGACGTCGGTGCGCACATGCCGATGAGGCACATCTTGCGGCGGAACGAATCGCGTAATTCCGCTTTCATGCGCGCGGCACGCTCGGGGAAGACGGTGAAGATGCGCGTTTCGACGCGTGGAAGTATATCGGGATTGCTGTGCGCGGCGACGTGTTCTGCCGGCGGCACCTTGTCTGCATCGGCAGGGCGTGCATTGCGGAGCACTGCTCCGTGGGCGGTCCTGAAATCCGCAGTGAGGGTCATGCCTTAACTCCGTACCAGAATAACAACGGAGCGGAGTATAGGACCTCCTTCGCGCGAAGAAATCAAATGCCGCCAACCGCGTTGGATTTCCTTGACGCGAATCAGTTTAGTCCTTGCAGGAAACAGGATTCAGGGCTGTGTTGCGACGATACGGTAGCGCAGTGCCAGCTTGTCCTGAACCTGCAGCGCACCGCCAAGCACGGCGAACGGCGTGATCCCGAAGGCACTCTGCGCTATCGCCATCTCGCCGCTGACAGTTATCTTTCCGGGGACGTGCTCAATGCGAGAAGGCGACAGGAATTCGCGTGTGCGACCGTGCAGCGTGATCGACACGCGCATGACATCGCCGTCCTGCCGTTCGATGCCTACCAGCGCGAATGGAAAGCGCTCGGCTTCCAGCACCTTGTCCAGCATGTTGCGCCGTGTTCCTTCGACGGCATCTTGCGACGGCGGCTTGCCCATACCCGATTCTTCCCGCAAGGCCGCTTCATCGACCGTCAGGAGCGCGAGAGGGATGAACAGGTCGGCACGCCCGGCCGCCGACAGCACGTAGCCTTGCACATCGCGGCTGGCAACCACATGGTCATGCCCAAGGCCGGCGAGCGGGCCGGCGCGTCGCACGTCGATGGCAACAAGCGATTGCCTCCGATCCACCAGCAGGACAGACTGTCCGCGACGCCACGCATCTAGGTAGTGGGCGAGGGGGAATTCCGGTGGCGCCTGCAATCCGGCAGGCGCGACAGGTGAGGGAGCACGCGCAACGCAGGCTGCCAGCATTGCACTGGACAGTCCGATGAGGATCCAGCGCAATGGCGGCCGCATGGCGCGAAGGATCAGTCTTTCTCTCGGGCGAGCGACAGGAACTCGGTGCGCAGGCCGAGGTTGGTGCGCATCTCGCCAAGCAGCGCCGAGGTGACGGTTTCCTCTCCCGGCGTGCGGATGCCCCGGCTTTCCATGCACATGTGGCGGCAGCGGATGACCACGCCGACGGACAGCGGTTGCAGGTGCTCCATGAGCGAATCCGCGATCTGCACCGTCAGGCGTTCCTGCACCTGCAGCCGCTTGGAGAAGCAGTCGACCAGGCGGGTCAGTTTCGACAGGCCGACAATACGGCCGTTCGGCGTATAGCCGACCGTGGCGGTGCCGAAGAAGGGCGCGAGATGGTGCTCGCAGTGGCTGTACACGGGAATGCCGCGCACCACGATCAGCTCGTTGTACTTTTCCGCGCCGTCCTCGAATACCTTGAGGATGTCGGCCGGGTTCTGGTCATAGCCGGACGTCCAGTGTTTCCAGGCCTTGTCCACGCGCTCCGGCGTGTCGCGCAGGCCCTGGCGCTCCGGGTCTTCGCCCAGGTGGCGTAGCAGGCGCTGCCAGTCTTCGGTTGAAAAATCCTTGTTGCTCATCTTGCATTCCTCCTGATGGCGCCAGGCGCCTCCGGGCTCTGCGGCCCGGGTCGATTTAATGGTGATGGTGGTGCGACCAGTTCACGCCGCCGGATGCGAGATAGGACTCGACGGCGTCTTTCTGGCCAATGGCGTGCAGTTTGACTTCGCCGCAGGAGCAGATGCCCTGGTACGGCTGGATGTGCGAGCAGGCAGACACCTTCTGCAGGTAAACGGTGACCGGTTTCGTGCATTTTGCGCACTTGAAGGTCAGCGTACGGGCTGGTTTGTTGGCCATTGTTTCCTCGTCAATTTTCTGATGCGACATTATCCCCCGAAACAGGTCGTTCCGCCTCCACAGCCCTATGACCTGCAAGGTAATCGCACATCGCGCATAATGGGCTAAATTGAAAAAATGCCATCAACCGGCAGCCATAAAAGGAGACAAGCAATGCCCACCGACACCGCCGAAAAAACCGTCCATCGCATCTGCCCCTTGTGCGAGGCCTGCTGCGGCCTCGAACTGAAGGTCAGCGGCGACAAGGTCATCAGCATCCGCGGCCATGACGAGGATGTGTTCAGCCGCGGCTACATCTGCCCCAAGGGCGTGTCCCTGAAAGACCTGCATGAGGATCCCGACCGCCTTCGCAAGCCGCTGGTCAAGCGCAACGGCCAGTTTGTCGAGACGAGCTGGGAAGAAGCCTTCGCCGAGATCGAACGCCGCCTTCCGCCCATCCTTGCCCAGTACGGCCCGGATGCAGTGGGGGCGCTGGCCGGTAATCCCTCGGTCCACAAGATCGGCCTGATCATGTATTTCGCCCGGCTGGCGCGCGCCCTGGGAACGCGCAATATCTTCTCGGCATCGACACTGGACCAGATGCCCAAGCAATTGTCCGTCGGCCTCATGTTCGGTCACTGGCTGTCCTTTCCGGTTCCCGACATCGAGCGCAGCGACTTCCTGCTGATCATCGGCGCCAATCCGATCGTGTCCAATGGCAGCTTGTGGACGGTGCCCGACTATCGCGGCAAGGCCAAGGCCATGCGCGCCCGCGGCGGCCGCATCGTCGTCGTCGATCCCCGGCGCAGCGAGACGGCGGAAGCGGCGAATGCACATCACTTCATCCGGCCCGGCAGCGATGTCTACTTCCTGCTCGGCATGGTGCACACGCTGTTCGATGAAAAGCTTGTCCGTCTCGGACGCCTGGCTGAACATGTGACCGGCGTGGAAGCGGTGGAAAGGGCGGTCAAGGATTTTGCACCGGAAAAGGTGGCGGCGCGTTGCGGCATCGACGCAATAACCATTCGTGCACTGGCGCGCGAACTGGTGCGTGCGGAGCGCGGCGCGGCGTACGGACGCATGGGGACGACGGTGCAGGCGTACGGCACCTTGTGCAGCTGGCTGATCGACGTCCTCAATGTCCTCACCGGCCACCTCGACCAGGAAGGCGGCGCGATGTTCGCGAAGGCGCCTGCCTTTGCCGCCAACACGGTCGGCAAGCCGGGCATCGGCAAGGGCGTCGGCACGGGCCGCAGGAAGAGCCGCGTTTCCGCTGCACCGGAAGTGATGGGCGAGTTCCCGATGGTCTGCCTGGCGGAGGAAATCGACACGCCCGGCGAAGGGCAGATACGCGCGCTGGTGACCGTTGCAGGCAATCCGGTACTGTCCGCGCCCAACGGCAACCGGCTCGCCGGCGCGCTCGACAAGCTCGACTTCATGGTGAGCGTCGATATCTATCTCAACGAGACGACGCGCCATGCCGACGTCATCCTGCCCGGACTGTCGCCGCTGGAAGACCTGCATTACGACACCGCGTTCCCGCAGTTCGCGTACCGCAACTATGCGCGCTTCAGCGATCCGGTCCTGCCGCGTCCCGAGGGACAACCGCCGGAGTGGCAGATCCTGCTGCGCCTGGCAGCCATTGTGCAGGGCAAGGGGGCGGATGCAGACGTGGAGAAGATCGACGACGAGCTGTTTGCCGAAGACGTCCGCCGCGCCGTCGGCGACCATGCAGATGCGGTCATCGATGCGCTCGGACCTCTCAAGGGGCCGGAGCGCCAGGTCGATTTCGCGTTGAGGATGGGACCGTACGGCGACATGTTCGGCCGCAAGCCCGACGGCATCAACCTTGCCAAGGTCAAGGCTTCACCGGGCGGCATCGATCTCGGTCCGTTGCAGCCACGCATTCCCGAGGTTCTGCGTACCCCTTCCGGCAAGATCGAACTCGCTCCGCCCATGCTGATCGACGACCTGAAGCGTCCGGCAGCCGAACTCGCGCAGCCGGTGCCAGACCTCGTCGTCATCGGCCGCCGCCATGTCCGCTCGTGCAACAGCTGGATGCACAACCTGCCGACACTGGCCAAGGGCCCGTTCCGCTGCACGGCGCTGGTCAATCCTTCCGATGCGAAGCGCTTTGGATTGCAGGATGGCGGCAAGGCACGCATCAGCGGCAAGGGCAGGGTCATCGAGGCACTGGTGGAAGTGAGCGAGGAAATGATGCCCGGCGTAGTGAGTCTTCCGCACGGCTGGGGCCATGACATGCCGGGAACGCGCATGTCGCTCGCTGCAGAACGGCCCGGTGCAAACCTGAACGCGGTGCTCGACGAAAGCATGCGCGATCCGCTTTCCGGCAATGCCGTCCTCAACGGCATTCCGGTTGAAATGCAGCCCGCCTGAATGACGGAGATCGATCAGGCGCAGGATGCATACACGGCGCAGGGCTTTGCAGTCCTGCGCCAGTGGCTCGCGCCGCATGCCACCGCCAGCCTTGCGCAGGAGGTCGACCGCATCCACGCGCAGTGGCTGGAGGAGAACCGCAGGCAGGTTGAGGAAGAGCGCCTGGTCAACATGCATTCGTTGACCTCACCGCATTACTTCCGCAGCCAGGAGGAGCGGATCCGTTTCTTCGAGCTGATCGCGTCGGACCGGATCACGTCACTCATCGACGGCATGTTCGGCGACGGCATCTACTTTCACAACACCCAGCTGTTCTTCAATCCCTGGCAGAACAGGCGGCTGCCCTACTGGCACAGGGACCTGCAATACAGTCCTGTGGACGATGCGGCGCAGGCGAGCGAACAGGCGCGCATGCTGAGCCTGCATGTGCGCATTCCCTTGTTGCCGGAACAGGGAATGGAAGTGATTCCCAACACACATCGCCGCTGGGATACGCCCGAGGAAAGCGACGTCCGATGGGAACGGAATGGCCGCATGAACAGCGAGGACCTTCCCGGCGCATGCCTGATTGCCCTCGAACCGGGCGACGTCATGGTCTTCGACGCACAGATGATCCACCGCGGCAACTACGCTTTGAATCCGGAGAGAAAGGCGCTCGACCTCTGCGTAGGCAGGCCGCACCCGTTCACGTTGCGCTATCTCGATGTCGCGGTGCTTCCGACGGAGGACGAACTCTCGCGTATCCGGAACAAGGCCTGGTACGAACGCGCGCGCCAGCTGGCGGCTTCACGGTGACGGCAATGAAAAAGGAGGCAGGGTAACCCTGCCTCCTTGCACGCTGAACGCGGATTACTTCTTTGCTGCCTCTGCTTTTTCCTCGGCTGCTTCCTTCTTGGCCTCGGCGACTTTCTTGTCAGCCTTCTTTGCTTCCTTGGCTGCCTTCTTCTCCGCCTTGGCGTCTGCCTTCGCGGTTTCTTCCTTGGCTTCGGCAGTAGCCTTCGTTGCTTTCTCTTCCGCCTTTGCGTCTGCCTTCGCTGCCTTGGCTTCAGCCTTCGGCGCAGGGGCGGTTGTCGTGGTCGCGGTTTGCGCGAAAGCAGAGGTGGCGAACAGGCCGGCGATCAGGGTTGCAATCAGAGTCTTCATCGATTTCCTCATTGGTCGTTGTGATTGATATGGGTACTGCAAGCTTGAGAACGTCGCTTCGGGAGTTGCAGTTGACGATGAAGTTGTAAGGATTTGTTATCGAGGTTGAAACAAATCATGCTCGTTCTCCATGGCACGATTGAGAAATGTCAACGAGTCGGACGGTTTCTCAGCGCGCGACGGTTGCAGCACTGCAAAATCACGCAACGGTTTTATAGCGAGGAGAGACATGCGTAAAAATACTGCAATCGTTTATCGTGCCGGCTACACGCCGAATCATCTGCTCGACACCTTGATGGTGAGGATGCATGTGAAAAGCGATGCCGCACTTGCCCGCGCGCTCTGCGTACCTGCGTCGACCATCAGCAAGGTCAGGCATCGCCAGATGGCCGTCAATTCGTCGCTGCTGCTGGCCGCGCACGAAGCCACGGAGATGAGTATCCGAGAATTGCGCAACCTGCTCGGCGATACCGAAACGAAGTACTGGCTCGGTGACCTCGATCTCGGCCGCACGCAGGAGCGCATTCCCGTCTTCAAGGACCGTCCGCGCGTCCCGCAGGCAGCCAATCCCATGCAGGCACACGCCTGATCGACGTGAATTAATTTCAATCGCCCGACCTTCGCAGCGTTTCCTCTATTCAATTACACTTGCTGTAATCAATGAGGAGGAAACGCTCGCATGCCTATCATCACCAACATTGAAGACCTGCGTGTCCTGGCGCAAAAGCGTGTGCCGCGCATGTTCTACGACTATGCGGACTCCGGTTCCTGGACCGAATCGACTTACCGCGCCAACAGCAGCGATTTCGAGAGGATCAAGTTCCGCCAGCGCGTCGCGGTGAACATGGACAACCGCACGTTGAAGACCACGATGGCGGGGCAGGAAGTGTTCATGCCGGTCGCGATCGCACCTACCGGACTCACAGGCATGCAGCACGCCGACGGTGAGATCCTCGCCGCCCGTGCTGCTGAAAAGTTCGGCATTCCCTTCACGCTCTCCACAATGAGCATCTGCTCCATCGAGGATATTGCCGCCCATACTAGCGCTCCGTTCTGGTTCCAGCTCTATGTGATGCGCGACCGCGATTTCATTCGGCGCCTGATCGATCGCGCCAAGGCCGCGAAGTGCTCGGCACTCGTGCTCACGCTGGACCTGCAGGTGCTGGGGCAGCGTCACAAGGACATCAAGAACGGTCTATCCGCGCCCCCGAAGCTGACCATACCGAACATCATCAACATGATGACCAAGCCGCGCTGGTGCCTTGGCATGCTGGGGACGCCGCGCCGCACCTTCGGCAACATCGTCGGTCATGCGAGCAGTGTGTCGGACATGTCCTCCCTGTCCGCGTGGACCGCGCAGCAGTTCGACCCGACCCTGTCGTGGAACGACGTCGAATGGATCAAGAAGCACTGGGGTGGCAAGCTGATCATCAAGGGCATCCTCGATGTGGAGGATGCGAAGCTGGCCGCACAGAGCGGCGCGGACGCGCTCATCGTCTCCAACCACGGCGGCCGCCAGCTGGACGGCGCACCGTCCTCGATCGCAGCCCTGCCGGCGATTGTCGATGCCGTGGGCGACAAGATCGAAGTGCATATCGACGGCGGCATCCGCTCCGGCCAGGATGTCATCAAGTCGCTCGCCCTCGGTGCGAAGGGCGCGTATATCGGGCGTGCCTTTCTCTACGGGCTCGGCGCAATGGGCGAGGCAGGCGTGACGAAGTGCCTCGAGATCATCCACAAGGAACTGGACCTCACGATGGCATTCTGCGGCGTGACGGATGTGAAAAAGGTGGACAAGAACATCCTGTTACCCGGGACGTATTAAGCCGGCAAGGCAGTGCTGCTTGCAGCAGCACTGTCGAATGTTTGCGATTTATCAGAAGTTGCAGTGCTCGCCAAGCCTTTGATGCACCCTTGCGGTGCACAAGTTCCTTTCTGTCTCCCAAGGGCAATCGTTTGGCTTCGTGGATCACTCCACGGCGCTGTTTCCCCCGTTCATGTCAATTTAATATCGTTTCACGATTCGTTGACATTAACCGTGGAAGATCATGCGCCATCACACCATTCCCCTACTATCTGCCCTGTTGGTTTCGCTCTCGGCCCATGCCGGTTACGTGGAAGGGCTCACCGCCTACAACAAGAATGACTATGCCTCGGCATTGAACGAGTGGCGGCCGCTGGCCGACCAGGGCGACGCCCGCGCGCAGTACCAGCTGGGCTGGATGTACGAGCGCGGCGAAGGCGTCAAGCAGGATTACGGGCAGGCCGTGGCCTGGTACCGCAAGGCGGCGGAGCAGGGATATGCGCACGCGCAGATCAGCCTGGGCAACATGTACACGCTTGGCCACGGCGTTCCGCAGAACCACAAGCAGGCAGTGGTGTGGTACCGCAAGGCGGCCGACCAGGGATTTACGAGCGCACCATTGAATGCCGGTGTGCGCTTCGAGAACGGCGACGTTGCGGAATCCGAGTACGACCTGCCGCGTTACCGCAAGCCGGTGGAGTCGGACCGTGTGGTGGTGCAGTTCAACCTCGCGAACATCCTCTACAACAACGGGCACGGTGTGCCGCAGGACTATGACCAGGCGGTGGCCTGGTACCGGCGCGCCGCGGAGCAGGGCCATGCCCTTGCGCAGATCAATCTCGGCAACATGTACAACAACGGCCAGGGCGTGCAGCAGAACCACAAGATGGCCATGTACTGGTACCGGCGCGCCGCCGAGCAGGGCAATGCCTACGCGCTGAACAACATCGGCAACATGTACCGCAAAGGCCTCGGCGTGAAGCAGGACCACGCGCAGGCACTGCAGTGGTACCGCAAGGCGGCCGACCTGGGCGACGCCGGCGCGCAGGTCAACCTCGGCCTCATGTATTACACGGGCGAAGGTGTGCGGCAGGACCTCAATGAAGCCTTCCAGTGGTACAGCAAGGCAGCACAGCAGGGCGATGCAGGCGCCCAGTACAACCTTGGCCTGATGTTCTTCCATGGCGAAGGCGTTGCCCAGGATTACCTCGAAGCCTCGGAGTGGTACCGCCGCGC
>DASPMV010000017.1:0-22800 GCA_035626875.1 Noviherbaspirillum sp.
TAATTGAATCCCGGTGAATTCGTGATTATAACTCCCATGCCGCTCCCCGCCGCTCAAGATACGGCCAGCCGACCTGCCGATATCCTCATTCCCGACTGTTGCAACATCGGTGTGGTTTTCCGCACACTGATCGGCGTGAACGTCGCGGCGTTCGTGGGGATCATGGCGCAGTCGGGCGAGTGGGCGACGGGCTTGTTCGAATTCGTGGAAGCGTCGATGGTGATCGAACTGTCATGCCTCTGGTCCCTGTTTGCGCTGTGCGGTTTGCGTCAGCTGCTGCTGCGCAGCCCCGTGCCGGGCCACCTTCCGGTGTGGCCGCAGCGCGCGGCGAGCGTGGTGGTGCCGGTCGCGGTCACCGGCGCAGTTATTCATCTGTTCACATTGAGCAGCGGCCTTGCCGGCAGTTTCGGTGCGTTCAGCGCCGAGAAGGGGATGGTGCTGGCCGCGCTGTTCGGCGCCTTTTTCCAGCATTACTTCGAGCTGCGCAAGCGCGCCTTCTCTCCCGCCATCGTCGAGGCGAGGCTGCAGGCGCTCCAGGCGCGCATCCGTCCGCACTTTCTATTCAATAGCCTGAACGCGGCGCTGTCCCTGATCAGGACCGAGCCGCTAAGGGCGGAAAGCACGCTGGAAGACCTGGCCGACCTGTTCCGCGTACTGATGAGCGATCCACGCAGCATGACCTCGCTGCATAACGAAATCCGGCTGTGCCAGCAATACCTGTCAATCGAGGAAATCCGCCTGGGTGAGCGCATGCAGGTGCACTGGGAGATGGACGGGGTCGACGGCGAAGTCCTGCGCCGTGCCCAGGTACCGGTGCTGCTGTTGCAGCCCTTGATCGAGAATGCGGTGCACTATGGCGTCGAGCCCGCCGTCGAGCCGGCGCACGTGCGCGTGACCGTTGCGCGGTCCATGGACAAGATCGAAATCACCGTGACCAATCCGTATCATGGCGGGGCTTCGGGCGAGGCCGGAAACCGGATGGCCCTGGAAAACATCCGTGAACGCCTGGCGCTGCTGTTCGATGTGGAGGCGCTGCTGGCGACCAATGTCAACGGCAACCTGTTCGAGGCAAGGCTGCGGTTCCCCTATGTGAAAGGTGTTGCATGATTCCCCGCCTGTTTATCGTCGATGACGAGGCACCCGCACGTGCGCGGCTGAAGACGCTGTTGTCCGATATTGCCGCGGAGTGCCCCCATGAACTCGCCGGCGAGGCCGACAATGCGCAGCGCGCGATTGACGGCGTGGCCCTTGCCGCGCCCGACATCGTCTTGCTTGATGTACAGATGCCTGGCATGACAGGCATCGAGCTGGCGTCCTGCTTCATGCGGAATCCTTCGCCGCCGGCGGTCATTTTTGTCACGGCCTATGATGAATACGCGCTCAAGGCATTCGAAGTCCATGCCCTGGATTACCTGTTGAAACCGGTTCGTGCTTCCCGCCTCGCAGAGGCGATCCAGCGGGCAGCCGCACTGCGCGCAACCCAGGGAGCAGCCATTGCCACGGCATCGAAGGCTGTCCAGGGGGCGCGCCAGAATTTTTCGGTGCAGGAACGCGGCCGGGTGCTGCTTGTGCCGGTGCGCGACGTCATTTACCTGAAGGCCGAGCTGAAGTACGTGACCTTGCGCACCCGTTCGCATGAGTATCTGATTGAAGAGTCGCTGACGTCCATCGAGGAAGAACTGGGCGAGGTGTTCGTGCGCGTCCATCGCAAGGCACTGGTGGCGCGCGACGCGATTGTCGGCGTCGAACGCGGCAGCTTGCCCGTCGACGGCGAAGGCGAGGGCGACCGTGTGCAGGAGTCATGGCAGGTGATCCTGCGCGACATCGACGAGCGCCTTCCCATTTCGCGGCGTCAGTGGCCGGTGGTGAAGGCGCTCGTCAAATAGGTCGTCAGCCGGTATTGCGCAGTCCCGCCGCGATACCGTTGATGGACAGATGGATGCCGCGTCGCACGCGCTCGTCGAGCGTTCCTCCCTCGGCGGCCCCGGCACGGTGCCGCTTGATCAGTTCCACCTGCAGGTGGTTCAACGGATCGAGGTAGGCGAAGCGGTTCTTGATGGAACGTGCCAGCAGCGGATTGCCCGCAAGCCGTTCCCGTGCGCCGGTAATGACGGTCAGGCTGGACGTTGTACGCTCATGTTCCTCCAGGATGCGCTTGAAGATCCCGTTGCGTATCTTCCTGTCCGGCACCAGCTCCGCGTAGCGCGAGGCGACGGCAAGGTCGGCTTTGGCCAGCACCATGTCCATATTCGACAGCAGCGTGGCAAAGAACGGCCACTCCTTGAACATGTCGCGAAGCGTTGCCACGCGCTTCTTGTGTTCCCTGGCGTCTTCTGCCTCGTCCAGCCAGGACGACACTGCGCTGCCGAATCCATACCAGCCCGGCAGCAGCAGCCGGCATTGTCCCCAGGAGAAGCCCCAGGGGATGGCGCGCAGGTCTTCGATGCGGCGGGTCGACTTGCGAGAGGCGGGGCGCGATCCGATGTTCAGTTCGGCAATTTCGGCAATCGGCGTGGCGGCAAAGAAGTAGTCGGTGAAGCCGGGCGTTTCGTACACGAGATTGCGATAGGCGCGATAGGCGCGCTCCGACAATTCCTCCATCACGCTTTCGAAGCCGGCGAGTTTCTTCGCGCGCTTTCCATCGGCGCCGTGCGGCATCAGGCTGGCTTCCAGCGTGGCGGCCACCAGCAGCTCCAGGTTGCGGCGGCCGATTTCCGGGTTGGAGAATTTGGACGCAATGATTTCACCCTGTTCGGTGAGGCGGATCTGGCCGTTGACGGTGCCGGCGGGCTGCGCAAGGATGGCGTCGTAGCTCGGGCCTCCCCCACGGCCGACCGTGCCGCCGCGACCGTGGAAGAGGCGCAGCTTGACGCCGGCGCGATCGAACAGTTCGACCAGGCCGAGCTCCGCCTTGTACAGCTCCCAGTTGGAGGTCAGGAAGCCGCCGTCCTTGTTGGAGTCGGAGTAGCCGAGCATCACTTCCTGCAAGTCACCCTGGTGCGCGACCAGGCGGCGCACCTGCGGCAAGGACATGAACCGTTCCATGATGCCTGCCGCACAGCGCAGATCGGGAATGGTTTCGAACAGCGGGATGACCATCAGTTCGTTGCGGGCATTGGATGCCGTGCCGGTTTCCGGATCCCATTCCTGGTGAAGCAGGCCGGTTTCCTTTTGCAGGAGCAGGACTTCGAGCAGGTCGGACACGGTCTCCGTGTGCGAAATGATGTAGTTGCGGATGGCACGCTCGCCATAGCGACGGCGGACGTCGCGTGCCGTGCGCAGGATGGTGAGTTCGGATTCCGTCTCTGCAGAGTAGGCGAGGTAGGGCGAGTACAGCAGGCGCGGCTTGCCTAGCTCGGCCAGCAGGAGCGCCACCTTGTCTTCCTCGGCCATGCCGCCGTAGTTCTTCTCGACGCCGGCGCGGGAAAAAAGCTCGGCCAGGACGCGTTCGTGAACGTCGGAGCTCTGGCGCATGTCCAGCGTCGCCAGATGGAATCCGAAGATCTCGGATGCGCGTTTCAGCACGGCGAGGCGCGGCCTGACCAGCACGGCACCATGATGGGACTGCAGGGAATCGGCCAGCACCTGCAGGTCGCGGGTGAATTCCATTGCTGTCTGGTAGGGCGCGGCCGCACCGACTTCCTGACGCAGGACATGTGCGGCGCCAAGCGTGCGGGCCGTGGCGGCGAGGCGCGCATACAGGCCGATCAGCGCCCGGCGGTAGGGCTCGTCCGCACGGTGTGCCGACTGGTCGGGGGAGGCGTCGGCCAGTGCCTGCAGTTCCGCGCTGACGCCGACGAGCAGCGTTGAAATCGAGAGTTCGGCGCCCAGGGCGTGTACTTCATCCAGGTAAAAATCGAAGATGGCGGTGGACTGGCGGACAAGCGCATGTTTCATCGTCTCCGCATTCACATTCGGATTGCCGTCGCGGTCGCCGCCGATCCAGCTGCCCATCTG
This sequence comes from Noviherbaspirillum sp., assembly GCA_035626875.1. GTDB lineage: Bacteria > Pseudomonadota > Gammaproteobacteria > Burkholderiales > Burkholderiaceae_D > Noviherbaspirillum. Next base: position 3,958 of record DASPMV010000017.1, read on the forward strand.
CACGAATGGCGGAAGTTCATCGGCGGCCGCGTGCCGTTGCGGAAAATGCGCCGCGATCTCCGCTTCGATGTCTTCGTACAGGCCGGGCAATTCGCGCAGGAAGGTGATCCGGTAATAGGACAGCGCGTTCTCGATCTCGTCGGCCACCGTCAACTTGGAGTAGCGCAGCATCCGGGTCTGCCAAAGTGTCGCGACGCAGGCATGCAGGAGCTGCGTATTGCGCGTCAGTTCCTTCGCTGTCAGCGGATGGTCGCGTTCTGCCAGCAGGCGCGCAATTTCGCGTTCGGCATCGAGGATGCTCTTGCGCTGAACCTCCGTGGGGTGCGCCGTGAGTACCGGCGAGACCAGTGCGTCCTTGAAGAAGCCGCGTACGGCGGAGCCGGACACGCCTGCGTCATCGAGCCGGGAAAGGGCATAGGCAATGCTGCCCTGCTGTGGCGTCGACCCTGCCAGCAGGTGTGCCCGGCGGCGCCGGTTGTGGTGCTGGTCCTCGGCGATGTTGGCAAGATGGGAAAAATACGAAAACGCGCGGACGACGGAGATCGTCTGGTCGCGCGTCAGCTTTCTGAGCATCTTGTTCAGTTCGGTGCCCGATTGCGGGTCCGACTCGCGGCGGAAGCGCACCGCCGTCTGGCGGATGGTTTCGACAACGTGGAATACCGCCTCGCCTTCCTGGTCGCGGAGCACGTTGCCGAGCAGGCGGCCCAGCAGCCGGATGTCTTCCTTCAGCGGTGCGTCCTTGTCTGTCGTGGAGCTTGCTTGATTAGCCATGTTGAATGTCTGCAATCGATTGGGGAAAAGTGGCCTGCAGGCACGGTTGCGGGACATGCGCGTGATAAAATTTGCGCCTCTGCGATCCGAGCCAGGTTCGCATCAACGAACATCGAAAGTGCACGTCGTGAAAGTATCCCCACCCGCAAAACTCGTGATCGCATCGCGTGAGAGCCGCCTCGCCATGTGGCAGGCAGAGCATGTCCGCGCAAGGTTGTCGGCATTATATCCGCAGTGCAGTATCGAAATTCTGGGCATGACCACCAAGGGCGACCAGATCCTCGACCGCACGCTGTCGAAGGTCGGCGGCAAGGGCCTGTTCGTCAAGGAACTCGAGGTGGCGATGGAAGAACGCCGCGCTGACCTCGCCGTGCATTCGCTCAAGGACGTGCCGATGGAGCTGCCGGAAGGATTCAGGCTTGCAGCCGTGCTGGAGCGCGAAGATCCCCGCGACGCCTTCGTGTCCAATGACTATGCCTCTCTCGACGACCTGCCGGAAGGCGCGATCGTCGGCACCAGCAGCCTGCGCCGTCAGGCATTGATCTCGGCGCGCTATCCGCATCTCGTGATCCGCCCGTTGCGCGGCAATCTCGATACCCGCCTGGGCAAGCTCGACCGCGGCGAATACGCTGCAATCATCCTTGCCGCAGCCGGCCTGAAGCGCCTCGGCATGCCGCAGCGCATTCGTGCCCTGATCGAGCCGGAGCAGAGCCTGCCGGCCCCGGGCCAGGGTGCCATGGCCATCGAAATCCTTGACGGCCGCGACGACCTGATGGCGTTGCTGGAGCCGCTCAACCACGAAGCGACGGCGCAGGCAGTAACTGCCGAGCGTACCGTGTCCCGTGTCTTCGGCGGCAGCTGCCAGATTCCGCTGGCGGCCTTCGCGACGGTCGATGCCGGTACCATGCACCTGCGTGCAATGGTGGCAACGCCGGACGGCAAGCGCATTGCAGGCGCCGACGCAACCGGCCCGGCCGACGCGCCCGACGCCCTCGGCAAGCAGATCGCAACCACCTTGCAGGGGCAGGGCGCCGACGACATCCTCGCCGCATGCAAGGCGATGGACGCCGGCTGATCGTCATCCGCAGCGCGGCCGGTGCCGCGCAGCATCCACTTATTCCCAACGAAGGCATCGACAGGGCGGCAACGCACGATGGCAAACACAGGAAATCGTCCGGTCGTCATCACACGTCCGCTGGCGCAGGCCACACCGCTCGCGCAGAAGCTGGCCGCACTCGGACGCGACGCCGTCGTATTCCCCTTGCTTGAGATTCTTCCTCTTCCTGACCAGGCCGCGCTCCAGGCCACCCTCAGGAATGTCGGCGATTACGCAATGGTCGCCTTCGTCAGTCCGAATGCGATCGACGCAGCCTTCACGCACATCGACCGCTGGCCGCCCCACGTCGCCCTGGCCGTCGTCGGCGAGGGCAGCAAGGCTGCGCTTGCTCAGCACGGGCTGACGTCGGCCAATGCCACCATCTACAGTCCTCTCGACCCCCAGCGTACCGATTCACAGACCCTGGTCGAAGCGCTGGACCTTGCCGCGCTCCGCGGCAAACGCGTACTGATCCTGCGCGGCGAAACCGGCCGCGAATTGCTGGCTGATGCGCTGCGTGACCATGGCGTGCAGGTGGAGCAGGTGGCCGCGTATCGGCGGGCCGCACCTGTCCTCGACGACGCAAAGAGCACAGAACTCCAACGACTCCTTCACGCGAACGCAGACTGGGTCATCACCAGTTCCGAAGCCTTGCGCATCCTCCTGCAAATGGTCCGCGACGCCGTGGGCGAAGCCGGCGTGGTTAAAATGCAACAGCAGCGACTTATTGTCCCGCATGTGCGCATTGCCGAAACGGCACGCTCGCTTGGTTTCGCAGACATCGTGCAGACAGGATCGGGGGACGAACCCTTGATAGCCGCGTTACAATTTCGAGCATGAACGAACTGCCATCTTCTTCCGACGCGAATCAGCAAGCGCAGACGAGTCCCGCTCCGCAAAAAGCCGAATCCGCAGCATCCTCTTACCAAAAAGGCAATGCCTCCGGCCGCGTCGTCTACGGCGCGCTGGGTGCGCTGGCGCTCCTGCTCGCTGCGCAATGGTGGACATCCGACCGTGAAGTCGATCGCCTGCGAGAAGAAATGGCCCAGCGCCTGAAGACCGGTGAATCGGTCAGCACCGAAACAAAGGTGATCGTGCGCTCCGTCCAGGAGGGCATGAAGGAACTGCAGGCCAAGGTGAACGTCCTCGAAGGCAAGCAGGTCGAGGCACAAAGCCAGCAACTGGCACTCGAGCACCTCTACCAGGAACTGTCCCGCAATCGCGATGACTGGGCACTGGCGGAGATCGAGCAGGTCCTGTCCACCGCCAGCCAGCAGCTCCAGCTGGCGGGGAACGTGCAGGGCGCGGTGATCGCGCTGCAGAATGCAGACAACCGACTTTCCCGCTCGGACAAGCCGCAATTCATCATCATCCGGCGCGCGATCGCGAAGGACCTGGAGCGCCTCAAGGCCTTGCCCACCGTCGACTTGACGGGTATCGCGCTGCGCCTCGACAGCATCATCGGACAGATCGACAGCATGCCGTTGCTGGCCGACGAAAAGCCGGCTGCCGCCGCTACGCAACCGCGCGCGCCTCGCCGTGCGCCCAAGGCGGTCGAGTCATCGAAGACGCAAGCCGCGGGCCAGTCCGGCTCCGACTGGCTCGGTGACCTCGAAGAGGTATGGCACAGCTGGACCAGCGAGATGTGGGGGGAGATCCGGCAGCTGATCCGCGTGCGCAATGTCGAGACCTCGGACGCCTTGCTGCTGTCGCCAACCCAGGCTTATTACGCCCGCGAGAACGTCAAGCTGCGCCTGCTCAATGCCCGCCTGGCACTGCTGACCCGCAATGAATCTGCGTTCCGCAGCGACCTGATCGCCGCGCAGGACGCCATCGCCAAGTACTTCGACACCCGCGCCAAGCAGACGCAGACGACGCAGGCCCTCCTGCGCCAGGTACAGGCAAGTAACCTCTCCATCGAGATGCCGACGCTGGCGGAAAGCCTGAACGCGGTGCGCAATTACAAGGCGAAGCCCTAACGATGCGTATCTTTCTGTCGCTCGTCATCCTGTTTGCCGCCGCGATCGGTCTTGCTGTCGGCGCGCGTTTCAACCCTGGGAACGTGGTGTTCTTCTATCCGCCGTACCGGGTGGACATGTCGCTCAACCTTTTTATCGTGTTGACAGCATTGCTGTTCGCCATCCTGTTTGCGGTCTTCAACGCCATTCGCAGTACCCAGCAAATGCCGCACAGGGTCGCTGCCTATCGCCGTGAAAAGCGCGACCGAGAGGGCAACCGCGCGATGCGCGATGCGCTGAAAGCCCTGTTCGAGGGGCGTTTCGGCCATGCCGAAAAAGCGGCCACCCGCGCAGCCGAGTCCCCGGACAACGCCGGCCTGTCCTCCCTGATTGCCGCCCGCGCCGCCCACCGCATCGGCCGGCCGGAGCGCCGTGATATCTGGCTGAACAAGGCGCAGGAAGATCCGGCCCTCAAGACCGCCCGCCTGATGACCGCCATCGAGCTGTCGATCGACGGACACGAACCGGATGTCGCGCTGGACGCCGTGAAGGAACTGAATTCCAGCGGCACCCGGCACATCCATGCGCTTCGCCTCGCCCTCAAGGCGAACCAGCGCTCGAAGAACTGGCCCGAGGTGTTGCGCCTGGTGCGCATGCTGGACAAGCGCAACGCACTGCATCCGGCGTTGTCCCGGCGGCTCAAGGAAATGGCCTACGACGACCTGCTGTCCCACCAGGCGCATGATGCCGAGTCCCTGCGCCGCGTGCTCGCGGGCATTCCATCGGAAGACAAGACCCGGCCTTTCGTCGCGATCCGTGCGGCCCGCGCTCTCAATGCAAAGGGAATGCACGACGAAGCGCGCAGTGTTGTCGAACGGGCTCTCGCGGTGGAGTGGGACGAGCGGCTGGTGCGCGCCTACGGCGATTCCGCCGGCGCGGAAGGCTCGGCGGAACTGCTGGCGCAGATCGAACGCTGCGAGGAGTGGGCCAAATCGCATCCAGGCGATGCGGAACTCGCGCTGACGCTGGGCACGCTGTGCCTGCGCCAGAAACTCTGGGGCAAGGCACAGCGCCACCTCGAGCAGGCGCTGTCGGACGCGAACGAGGCAGAAACCGTGCGTGAGGCACACCTGAAGCTGGCGCAAATGCACGAGGCGCTCAACCAGCCCGACCAGGCTGCCGCGCACTACCGTCAGTGCGCGCTCGCCACCATCCTGTAACAACGCGCGGCGGGAGTATTTCCGCCGCTGTTATCACTTCATCCTGACGCCCTCCTGACGTGTGTCATGCGCGTTGATATAGATCCTCAAACTCCTGCTGCGTCGCACAAGCCCGCTCTGATTGCCGTTATAATCTCGGCATTTCCAAGTTTTCATTTCCACTGAGAGAGCAACATGAGCTTGAGCAACGTACCCGCCGGCCGCAATGTCCCGGAGGATTTCAACGTCATCATCGAAATTCCGATGAATGCCGACCCGATCAAGTACGAAGTCGACAAGGAAACCGGCGCGATTTTCGTCGACCGATTCATGGGCACGGCGATGCACTATCCGTGCAACTACGGCTACATTCCGCAGACCATTTCCGACGACGGCGATCCGGTTGACGTGCTGGTCGTGACCCCGTTCCCGCTGATCCCCGGCGTGGTCGTGCGCTGCCGCCCGATCGGCGTGCTGCGCATGAAGGATGAAGCCGGCGGCGACGCCAAGTTGCTCGCAGTGCCGGTGGACAAGGTTCTGCCGATCTACAAGCACTGGCAGAAGCCGGAGGACATGAACGAACTGCGCCTGCAGCAGATCCAGCACTTCTTCGAGCACTACAAGGATCTCGAGCCGGGCAAGTGGGTCAAGGTCGAAGGCTGGTTCGGCCCGGAAGAGGCCAAGGAGGAAATCCTCAACGGCGTCGCGACCTACAACCGCGAACACAGCAAGTAAGCCGTTTCAGGACGGGAAGACAAAGGCGCACCGGAAGCGGTGCGCTTTTTTTATTTTGAGGCGGCGAACGCGTTCAGCATCCGCCCGCCGAACTGGTTGAGCGCGAGTCCGGACAGGACAAGCAAGCCGGCGGCGATTTTCCACCACTGAAGAGGCTCGCCGAGCACCCAGGCCGCGCTCAACATGCCGGCGACCGGGACGAGCAGGGTGAAAGGCGCAACGGTCGCCGTCGGGTACTTCCGCATGAGCATCGCCCAGATGCCGAAGCCAAGGATGGTGGTGGGATAGGCCTGGAATAGCACGGCTCCCACCGATAGCCAGTTCATCCCCAGCAGTGCGGCGGAAATCGCGCCGGGGCCCTCGAGTGCGAGCGACGCGAGCAGCAGCGGCGGCGCAGCCAGCAGGGATCCCCAGACGACCAGGGCCAGTGCGTCCACCTTTCCGATCCGCTTGGTAAAGATATTTCCCACGCCCCACGAGAAGCCGGCCGCAATCACCATCAGGAATCCGATAAGCGTGGCACGCGCCTCGATATGCATGGCTACCAGGCCCATGCCGGTGAATGCAATCAGCGCGCCGGCAATCTGCGGCAAGTGCGGTCTCTCGCCGAGAACGACGACAGCCAGCCCGATCGTGAAGAAGGCCTGCAACTGCACCACCAGCGAGGCCAGCCCCGGAGGAAATCCGGCCTGCATGCCGGAGAACAGCAGGGTGAACTGCAGCGCGAACTGGAATGCGGCATAACCGGCGAGCAAGCGTAACGGCACCGCGGGCCTGCGGATGAAGAACGCCATCGGCAAGGCAGCGCACGCGAACCGGAGTGCGGTGAACAGGATGGGTGGCAGGCCCTGGAGCCCGAGCTTGATGACGACGAAGTTGAAGCCCCAGATGAGGACAACGACGAGGGCGAGCAGAATGTCGATGGGCTTCATGTGAAGGAGGGCGGGAAGGGAGATGAGTGCATTTTCATCGTTTCCAAATGATTATTAAAGTAGATTTCACATTTTCTTCTCATCCGATTCTTCCTCGAAGCATCCGAAGCCTCGCCGCGATGTGGCTCAACATCTCCGCCGTTGTGCCGTTATAGTCCCTGGCGGGCAGCAATAACATTGTGCCGCATCGACAATGCACCATGAATGCGTCATCATTGGCCTTCCCAGTGCGCACTCTCAGGAACCGTTAAACGTGGTTTTCGAAAATACAGGGCCGGCAAGGCCCGACGTCCAGGTCCGGACCGGAGACGAAAAGGCCGCAAACAGTGCGCTGGAACGGCTGCTTCAGAGGATCAGCTCCGAAGCGGACCTTCCGGCGTTGGGCAGCTCGGTATCCCGCGTTGTGCAAATGACATCGTCGGATAGCGAAGCGGTACGGAATCTCGCCCATTTCATCCTGTCCGACGTCGCGTTGACGCAGAAAATCCTCCGCATCTCCAACACCGTCTGCTACCGCACCGCGTCCGGCACCCCGGTCACAACCGTGTCCAAGGCCATCTTCCTGCTCGGTTTCGACACCGTAAAGACGGCGGCGCTGGCCATGCTGCTCGTCGACGGCATGTCGGGCAAGAATGCGAAAAGTGTACGTAACGAACTCAGCCACGCCTTGTGCGCCAGTATCGTCGGCCGTGAAATTGCCCGCCGCAGCCACTTCAAGGATGCGGAAGAGGCGGCCGTGGCTGCGCTGTTCAAGAATATCGGCCGCGTCCTCGTTGCCGCGCATGACCACGACCAGTACGACAAGATCACCCGGCTGGTGGAGGCCGGGACGCACACGCCTCCACAGGCCTCGCAGGCAGTCCTCGGTTGCAGCTTCGACCTGCTGGCGGAAGCGGTCCTGCGCGAATGGAACATCCCGGACAGCATCGTGCAGGCGCTGAATCCGCCGCCGCCCGGCGTACTCAAGCCGGCCAAGGGCAGGCAGGAATGGCTGCAGCAGGTTGCAGCCTTCAGTTCCGCCGCCGCACGCCTGATTCCATCGGCGGGCACGCCGGGGCAGGAAGCGGCGAGCAAGGCCGTGCTGACGCGGTTCGGCGCCGCACTCGGCATGGACCACGCCAGGCTCAACCAGCTATTCGCCGGCGTGGCCCAGGAAACCCGTGTCATTGCAAGCAGCACCGAACTGGCCCTGCACGGCGACGAGCATGACCATTCCCACGCGCACGACGAAGAGGGCGCTCCCGCGGGCACGAAGGCCGCCACCGCCGCATCTTCCGCTTCGTCAGCAGACGAGCCTGCCCAAGCCGCGACAACCGCCGCGTCCGACGTCGAATCGGGATTGCCGAGCGAACTTCTGCTGGACATCCTTGACGAGCCGAAGGCCTTGCAGGTGACTGAACGTCACGCCAGCGGCAAACCGCTAAATGCGCGCGACCTGTTGTTGGCGGGCGTGCAGGACGTCACCCAGATGATGGCGTCCGGCCGTTGCAAGGTGAACGACCTGATGCTGCTCGTCCTCGAAACGCTCTACAGCAGCATGGGGTTCCGGTTTGCGACAGTCTGCCTGAAGGACATGCACACGCACCAGTTCCGTGCCCGTATCGCCATGGGGGAGAAGAACGCGGAGCGCCAGGCGGGCTTCGTTTTTCCGGTCCACACTTCGCGTAATCTGTTCCACTTGGCGATGGAAAACGATGCGGATCTCATGATTTCCGATGCGACCGCGCCAAAGATCCGCGATCTGCTGCCTGCATGGCACCGTACCCTGCTGCCGGACGCGCGCAGTTTCATCGTGCTTCCTCTGGTCGTGCAGAAAAAACAGCTTGGCCTGTTCTATGCGGATCGTGCACAGGCCGCTCTCGAGGGGGTGCCCTCGGATGAAACGGCGTTGATCAAGACCCTGAAAGGGCAAGTACTGACTGCACTGAACGCCCGCTAGCGGAGGAACAGCCCTGCAGTTACGGCAGCAGCACCGGCCAGCAGGACGACGGCAGTCCAGTACAGGCTGGTGCGGGAAACAGACAGGGTTTGCCGGGCGCGCTGGCCGAGGGTGGGAACGGGAATCTTCATACCGCGCCGTGCGCGCCGCTGGCGCACCAGGTAACGCTTGATGTCCAGCGCCATCCTTTCCGCCGTTTCGTAACGCTTCTCCGGACGCTTGCTCATCGCCTTCATCACGATTTCCGACAGCGCCAATGGAATGCGGGCATCGATTTCATGCGGCGCCGGCGGTGCCTTGTAGGCGATCTGCTGCAACAGCTTGTCCGCACTCGTCGAGTGGAAGGGCTTGCGGCCGACCAGCATTTCGTACATCACCGCACCCAGGGAATAGATGTCGGTGCGGGCATCGACGGGCTTGCCGACGGCCTGTTCAGGCGACATGTAGTTCGGCGTACCGAGCAGCCGGTTGCCCACCAGGAGCGTGACGGGATCGTCGGGATTGGCGTTCTTTTCGGCGACGCGGTTCGGCGCCCGGGCGATGCCGAAATCGACCAGCTTCGGCTGGTCGTCGGCCACCATGAAGATGTTTGCCGGTTTTACGTCGCGATGAACGACTTCTCGCTGGTGCGCGTGGTTGAGTGCGTCGGCGATTTTCCAGACGATGGACGCGACTTCGTCCGGCGTGAAGCGCTGGCCACTGTCGAGAATCCTGTTCAGTTCCCGCCCGCGCAGGTATTCCATTGCGATGTAGGTGGCCCCATTCTCCACCGACGCGTCGTAGACGGTCACGATATGCGGATGGGAGAGCAGTCCGGCAGCCCGCGCCTCATTGATGAACTGGACTTCGTAGCGGCTGCGTTCGGCCGGTGTCAGGCGCGGGTGGTAAGTCTTGATTGCAATGTCCCGTCCGATGACTGGGTCATGACCCAGGTAGACGCAGCCTACGGTACCCCGGCCGAGCTCACGCGTGATGTAGAAACGGCCGATGCGGGTGACGGCCGGGCTGTCTGGAGTGAGCGAAGCGGACGGTGGGTAGGGCATGGTGGCGACAGCATGCCGTGAAGTGTTTCATTTGGCAAGGTTTCGCGCCTCGTCGTCATGAAATCGCCCGGCAATTCCGAAAGTACGTCGACGAACGTGACTGTCGGTTACCGATGTTCCCGGTATGGATGACGGTCGTTGAGCTCATCCAGGTAGGCGTCGATGCCGCCCGATTCCTGCTCAAGGAAGCGTTCGACTGCGTCGGAAAATGCGGGATGCGCCAGCCAGTGCGCCGACCAGGTGCGGTGCGGCAGGAAGCCGCGCGCCATCTTGTGTTCCCCTTGCGCGCCGCCTTCGAAGCAACGGATCTTCTGCGCGATGCAGAAATCGAGCGGCTGGTAGTACGCGGTTTCGAAGTGCAGGCAGGGGATGTCTTCGATCGCGCCCCAATAGCGCCCGTAGAGCGTGCTTTCGTCATGGACGACGAAAGAGCATGCAACCGGCTTGTCGCGACGCTCCGCCATGATGAGGCGCAGGTGCTGCGGCATCGTCTGTCCCAGGCGGCGGAAGAAATCGAGGTTCAGGTAGGGCGTCGAGTAATGCGCGGCGTAGGTGCGGTCATAGCAGCGCTTGAAGAAGCGCCAGTCGCCATCGCCTGCTTCCGTGCCCGGGACATGCCTGAACGTGACGCCAGCTTCCTGCACCTTGCGGCGCTCGGCGCGGATGTTCTTTCTTTTCTTCCGGTCGAGCGAGGCCAGGAAATCCTCGAAATCGCGATAGCCCTGGTTGATCCAGTGGAACTGCACGCCGTTGCGCAGCATGAAGCCGGCATCCTTCAGGCGTTGCGCCTGCGATTCCGGTGGAAAGAGGATGTGGGTGGACGACAAGCTGTTCGACAACTGCAATCTGCATAATGCCTCGACCAGCCTGGCCGACGCTTCCTCAGTACGTGCCAGCAGCCGGGAACCGGCGACCGGCGTGAAGGGGATCGCCGACAGCAGCTTGGGGTAATAGTCGAGGCCGTTGCGGCGGTACGCGTCTGCCCACGCCCAGTCGAACACGTACTCGCCGTAGGAGTGCGACTTTATGTAGAGCGGCAGCGCGGCCTCGAGCGATTTCCCCCGCCACAGCGTCAAGTATTGCGGCTGCCAGCCACTATCGGCCGCCGCACACCCGGATGCGTGCAATGCGTGGAGAAATGCATACGAGAGGAAGGGATTGCGGTCTTGTTGCGAGGCAACGAGCCCATCCCAACTTGCCTGCCCGATCTCGTCAAGGGAGGAAACGATTTGCGTGCGATAATTCACTATTACCATCCTGTGCCTCAGGCTGGAAGCGCGCATTGAACGGATGCAACGCTTGCCCCTCCGCGTACGCCTGCTGCTGTGCCATTCATTCTACGCAAATTCAGCAGAACGGTTCGACGCCCGACATCCCGGCTTCAGGCACGCCAGCAATCCTCCAAATCACTTGCGCGGGGCCATTAAGGTAAGCCAGATGATGAATGCCGAGTTTCTTAACATCTATTCGCATGACTTTGCCCGGGTAGCAGTCGGGGTGCCGACCTGTCGTGTCGCCGATCCGGTGTACAACGCGAAGGAGACGATTGCCCTCGCCGTTGAAGCGGAGAAGGGCGGCGCCGCGTTGATCGCCTTTCCCGAACTCGGGCTGTCGGCATACACCTGCGACGACCTGTTCCATCAGAAGGCCTTGCTCGAGGCGACGCAGGAAGCGCTCGCCTCCATCGTCGACGCATCCACGAAACTGAACATCGCGATGATTGTGGGCATGCCGCTCCGCGTCGAGCACCAGCTGTTCAACTGCGCTGTCGTAGTGGCAGGCGGTCGTGTTCGCGGCGTCGTCCCGAAGAGTTACCTGCCAAACTACGGCGAGTTTTACGAGGCCAGGCAATTCAGTCCCGCCGACAGTGTTGCCGTGTCCGAAGTCACCCTGCTGGGAAGCGCTGTTCCCTTCGGTGCCAACCTGCTTTTTGAAGTGGAAAACCTGCCGCTCTTCCGCTTCCATGTGGAGATTTGCGAAGACGTCTGGGTCCCGATCCCGCCGTCCACCTTTGCTGCGCTCGCCGGCGCGACGGTGCTGGTCAACCTCTCCGCGTCGAACATCGTGGTCGGCAAGGCCCGGTACCGGCATCAGCTGGTGGCGCAACAGTCTGCGCGCTGCCTCTCGGCCTACCTGTATTCCTCCGCGGGCAAAGGCGAGTCATCGACTGACATGGCATGGGACGGGCAGGCCCTGATCTACGAAAATGGCGAACTCCTTGCCGAATCGGAGCGGTTCTCGGACAACTCCCACCTCATCTATGGGGACGTTGACCTTGACAGGCTCTCTCGCGAACGGATGCGGATGTCCACCTTCGGCGACTCCGTCCGTCGCCATGCTTCCGAGGTGGGGAAGTTCAGGAAGATTTCGTTCGCCCTCGACTTGCCCGTGAAGGGCAAGCTGCCGCTGAAGAGGAACATTGAGCGCTTCCCCTATGTTCCTTCCGACGCGAGCCGCCGCGACGAGCGCTGCAGCGAGGTCTACAACATCCAGGTGCAGGCGCTGGTCCAGCGGTTGTCGGCTTCGCGCATATCGAAGGTCGTGATCGGCGTGTCCGGTGGTCTGGATTCCACGCACGCGTTGCTGGTGTGCGCGAAGGCCATGGACCGCCTCGGCCTCCCGCGAAAGAACATCCTCGGCGTGACCATGCCGGGATTCGCCACCAGCGAGCGCACGCTCCTGCAAGCCAGGCAGCTGATGGAAGTCGTCGGATGCGAGGCCATGGAGATCGACATTCGCCCGAGCTGCCTGCAGATGCTCAAGGACCTCGGGCATGCGTACGCGTCGGGCGAGGAAAATTACGACGTCACGTTCGAAAACGTGCAGGCCGGGGAGAGGACGAGCCACCTTTTCCGCCTGGCGAACCATCACAACGGCATCGTCATCGGCACCGGAGACCTGAGCGAACTGGCGCTGGGGTGGTGCACCTACGGCGTGGGCGACCACATGTCGCACTACAACGTGAATGCCAGCGTTCCCAAGACCCTGATCGTGCACCTGGTGCGCTGGGTGGCGGAAACGGGCCAGATCGGCGAGGCCGGTTCCGACGTCCTGCTGAGCGTGCTCGACACCGACATCAGCCCGGAACTGGTTCCGGGCAAGGGCAAGGATGCGCCGGAACAGAAGACCGAGAGCGTGATCGGGCCGTACGAGCTGCAGGACTTCCATCTGTACTACACGCTGCGTTTCGGGTTTTCCCCGACGAAGGTCGCCTTCCTCGCCTACTCGGCGTGGGGCAACCGCGATGCGGGACGCTGGCCGGAAGGCGCCCACGTGGCGCGCAACGAGTATGGGGTGGGCGACATCAAGCGCAACCTCGGTATCTTCCTGCGCCGGTTTTTCCAGACGAGCCAGTTCAAGCGCACCTGCGTGCCGAACGGACCGAAAGTCGGTTCCGGTGGATCGCTGTCACCGCGCGGGGATTGGCGGGCGCCGAGCGATTCGGAGTCTGCCGTCTGGATGGCAGATCTGGAGCGAGTTCCGGATCGATAGAAGGGTACTTTTATTGCCGTTGTGTAAAGCGTTTTCTGTCGTGGCTTCGGCAGGCATTGCCGATATCATGTCGGCAAGGTATCGTAGCAAGCTTATAGAGCGCATTAGACGATTGACTAAAATAAACGAAAAGCGCTGCCCCGATTTCCCGATAACTAAGGAGCTGTCATGAAGCTGGTTACTGCAATCATCAAACCTTTCAAGCTGGACGAAGTGCGTGAAGCACTCGGCGAAATCGGCGTCACCGGCTTGACCGTGACCGAAGTGAAGGGCTTTGGCCGCCAGAAGGGCCATACGGAACTGTATCGCGGCGCCGAGTACGTCGTGGACTTCCTGCCGAAGGTGAAGATCGAGGCGGTGATCGACGACAAAGTGGTTGACCAGGCGGTCGACGCCATCATCAAGGCGGCGCGCACCGGCAAGATCGGCGACGGCAAGATCTTCGTCCGCGAAGTCGAGCAGGTCATCCGTATCCGCACCGGCGAAACCGGCGCAGACGCGGTTTAAGCCAGGCGTTTCCAATGCAGCCCGGTGGAGGCGATGCTTTCACCGGGCTATGTCGTTTACGGGGCTATTCGATCTTGACGCCCTTGGCCCAGGTCACCATGCGGAATACGCTGATCAACAGCGCGCTCGACCACAGGGAGAAATCCGGCGGCACGCCTGCCTTCTGCATCAGCAGGTAGGTCCAGCAGCCGGCGAACGAACAGATGGCGTACGGCTTGCCGTCGCGCAGGACCATCGGAATCTCGTTGCAGATGACGTCGCGCAGCACGCCGCCGAAGATACCTGTGATCACGCCCATCATCGAGGCAATGAACAGGGGCATGCCGGCCTCCAGCGCTTGCGACACGCCGACAATCGAAAAGAGTCCCAGTCCCAGTGCGTCCGCAAACACGATCAAGCGTTCCGAAATGATCTTGCGCAGGGTGCGGATCGCCGGTGCGGCGACCAGCGCGAGAAGGAAGATCAGGATCGCGTATTCCTGATGGGCGACCCAGAACAGCGGCCGCCTGTCGAGCAGGATGTCACGCAGCGTTCCGCCGCCGAATGCGGTGATGAACGCGACGGTGAAAATCCCGACCACATCCATCTTCTTGCTGCGGGCTTCGATGAAGCCGGAAAAGGCGCCCACCAGAATCGCAACGATTTCGAGGATCTTGATCAGGGTCATGCGAGGCGGGGCAGGAGTTGTTTGTCCTGCATGATACTTCTGGTGGGGAGGAAAGCAAACTACGCCTTCAGCAGCACCACCAAGGCACCCGCGCCACCGTCCGCCGCACGCGCCTGGCAAAAAGCGATCACTTCTTCCTTCTGCACCAGCCAGCTGCGCACCTTGCTCTTCAGGACCGGCTCCTTGTTGACCGAGCCGAGGCCCTTGCCGTGGATGACGCGTACGCAGCGCACGCCGCGCTTGACGGCATCGCGCAGGAATTCTGCCAGCGCTTCGCGCGCTTCCTCGCGTCGCATCCCGTGCAGGTCGAGCTGGGCCTGGATCACCCAGTTCCCGCGGCGCAGCTTGCGCAGGATATCGCCGCTGATGCCGGGCCGGGCGTAGCTCAGCTCGCCGTCGGTATCGAGCAGGGTGTCGACATTGAATTCGTCGGACAGCGATTCTTCGAGGGCCGCCTGTTCGTCGGCCAGGCGCTGGCGGGCGATGGGCAGCGGACGGTGTTCGACCGGTTCTGCCTTGTCGTGCGGGGAGAGGGGCTTGACGTCACCGATGGACTTGCGGAAGAGCTCGGCGTCGCGTCGGCTTTCCTTCTCGCGCCGCAGGCGTTCTTCCTCGGCGGCCTTGCGCGCTTCTTCCTGCGCCTTGATCGTCGCCCGCAGGGATTTCAGGGCGGCGAAGTCTTTGATGGAGCCAGACATGATGAATTCCTGATGCCGTCCGTACCGACGCGGGTACGGACGGAGACCTGCAATTGGATCAGCCTTCCAGGCTTTCCAGGTAACGCTGCGCGTCGAGCGCGGCCATGCAGCCGGTGCCGGCGCTGGTCACCGCCTGGCGGTACACATGGTCCTGCACGTCGCCCGCAGCAAACACGCCGGGGATGTTGGTCGCGGTCGCGAAGGCTTCCGAGCCGCCCTTGGTCTTGATGTAGCCGTTCTGCATCTCCAGCTGACCTTCGAAGATGCTGGTGTTCGGCTTGTGGCCGATAGCGATGAACACGCCCTGCACCGGCAGGGGGGTGACGCTGCCATCCTTGGTCGACTTGATGTTGATGCCGGTGACGCCCGAGGTGTCGCCCGTCACTTCATCCAGGGTGTGGTCCCATTTCACTTCGATCTTGCCTTCCTCGACCTTGGCCATCAGGCGGTCGATCAGGATGGGCTCGGCCCGGAATTTGTTGCGGCGATGGACCACGGTGACCTTGCTGGCGATGTTCGACAGGTACAGCGCTTCCTCGACTGCGGTGTTGCCGCCGCCGACCACTGCCACAGCCTGGTTCTTGTAGAAGAAGCCATCGCAGGTCGCGCAGGCCGACACGCCCTTGCCCATGAAGGCTTCTTCGGACGGCAGGCCGAGGTATTGCGCGGAAGCGCCGGTGGCGATGATCAGCGAATCGCAGGTGTATTCGCCGGAGTCGCCGATCAGGCGGATCGGCTTTTCATTCAGCTTCGCGGTATGGATGTAATCGAACACGATTTCTGTGTTGAAGCGTTCTGCGTGCTGCAACAGGCGTTGCATCAGCTCAGGTCCTTGCACGCCCATCGGGTCGCCAGGCCAGTTTTCGACGTCGGTGGTAGTCATCAATTGACCGCCTTGCTCGACGCCCGTGATGAGTACGGGCTTCAGGTTGGCGCGCGCGGCATAGACGGCGGCACTGTAGCCGGCAGGGCCGGAACCGATGATCAGTACGTGGGCGTGTTTCGTGGTTGCCATGACAATAGATGGGAGAGTGAAGGAATTCGTCGGTGGTGGCGATACATATGTCGCCAAAAGGCAAATATTCAAGCGCTTCCCGAGTACTTATTCGGGATTGCGCCTGAAAAACTGGTTAAGATTATAGACGAACCCGCACCACGCAGCCGAGCGGCGACCCCATTTCGCCCCTTGCGCGGCCCGGCGTTTCACCGAATTTCGCAGGCACCATGACCAAAACGACACAAGCTTATACACGTAACACCAATCCGCCTGACGCGCATCCCCTGCCGAACCGGCTCGTGCGCCTCCTGTCCGAGGCGCGCTGGTTCGTGCTGACCATCGTTACCGTTTACCTCATTCTTGTCTTTCTGACATACACCAAGGGCGATCCGGGCTGGTCGCACGCCAACGCCGGGCAGATCCAGAACTGGGGCGGCCGTATCGGCGCGTGGGTGGCAGACCTGATGCTGTTCATCTTCGGATTCTCCGCATGGTGGTTCGGCGTGTTCCTGCTGCGCTCCGTGTGGGCCGGCTACAAACGGCTGTCGCAGCGCTTCCTGCTGCAACAGGAGCCGGAGCCGGAACACCATCATGAAGTGTGGATCCGCGCCATCGGCTTCGTGCTCATGCTGATCGGCAGCGTCGCCATTGAGTATCTGCGCATGTACACGCTCAAGGTGCAGCTGCCGCGCGCGCCCGGCGGCGTGCTGGGTGAACTGATCGGCGGAGCGGCGCAGAATGCCTTCGGCTTCACCGGCGCCACGCTGTTCCTGCTGCTGATCTTCGGCGTCGGCTTCAGCCTGTTCTTCCACGTGTCGTGGCTGAACGTGGCCGAGCGTGTGGGCGGGGCGATCGAGGATGGCATCAACCGGATCCGCAGTCTGTATTCCGCGCGCGAAGACCGCAAGGTCGGCCAGGTCGCAGCCGTCAAGCGCGAGGAGGTGGTGGTGCAGGAACGCGCCAAGATCGTTGAAGCAACCCCGATCCGCATCGAACCGCAAGTCGTCAGCGTGCCCAAGTCGGAGCGCGTCGAGAAGGAAAAACAGGTATCGCTCTTTGCAGACCTGCCGGACACCAACCTGCCGCCGCTGTCGCTGCTGGATGAGCCGCCGCCGGCACAGGAAACGGTCAGCGTCGAAACGCTCGAATTCACCAGTCGCCTGATCGAGAAGAAGCTGTCCGACTTCGGCGTCGAAGCAAAGGTCGTCGCAGCCTATCCCGGCCCCGTGATCACACGCTATGAGATCGAACCGGCGACCGGCGTGAAGGGTAGCCAGATCGTCAACCTCGCACGCGACCTCGCGCGTTCGCTGTCACTGACTTCGATTCGCGTGGTCGAGACCATCCCGGGCAAGAATTACATGGGCCTAGAGCTCCCGAATCCGAAGCGCCAGATCGTGCGCCTGACCGAGATCCTCGGCTCCAAGGTCTACAACGACAGCCATGCATCACTGACCGTGGCACTCGGCAAGGACATCGCCGGCAATCCGGTGGTCGCCGACCTTGCCAAGATGCCGCACCTGCTGGTTGCGGGTACGACGGGTTCCGGCAAATCGGTGGGTATCAACGCCACCATCCTGTCCCTGCTGTACAAGTCCGATCCGAACAGCGTGCGCATGATCCTGATCGATCCGAAGATGCTGGAAATGTCCGTGTACGAAGGCATCCCACACCTGCTTGCGCCCGTCGTGACCGACATGCGCCAGGCGGGCAATGCGCTGAACTGGGCGGTGGCCGAGATGGAGCGCCGCTACAAGCTGATGTCCAAGCTTGGTGTGCGCAATCTTGCAGGCTACAACAACAAGATCGCGGACGCGGAGAAGAAAGAGGAAAAGATCCCGAACCCGTTCAGCCTGACGCCGGACGCGCCGGAGCCGCTCGAAAAACTGCCGACCATCGTGATCATCATCGACGAACTCGCCGACCTCATGATGGTGGTCGGCAAGAAGGTCGAGGAACTGATCGCTCGCATCGCGCAGAAGGCGCGTGCCGCCGGCATCCACCTGATCCTTGCGACCCAGCGTCCGTCGGTCGATGTGATCACCGGCCTGATCAAGGCCAACATCCCGACGCGCATCGCCTTCCAGGTGAGCAGCAAGATCGATTCGCGCACGATTCTCGACCAGATGGGCGCGGAAACGCTGCTCGGCATGGGCGACATGCTCTACATGCCGCCCGGCACAGGCCTGCCGATCCGCGTCCACGGCGCGTTTGTTTCGGACGACGAAGTGCACCGCGTCGTGCAGCACCTCAAGGCGCAAGGGGAACCCAATTACATTGAAGGCATCCTAGAAGGTGGTGTCCTCGAAGAAGGAGGCGATGTTGCGCTCGGCGCTGCCGGCGGAGGCGATGGCGAAGCCGACGGGCTTTATGACCAGGCGGTCGCAGTCGTGCTGAAGAACCGGCGTGCGTCGATCTCGCTCGTGCAGCGGCATTTGCGCATCGGCTACAATCGCGCAGCCCGCCTGCTTGAACAGATGGAGCAGAGCGGCCTTGTTTCTTCAATGCAATCAAACGGCAACCGGGAAATCCTGGTGCCGGCGTCGAACAATCCCGAATAGGAAAGCGGCTTTGAAACAGACAGCGCGTCGAACAATTTCACTCGCACAGCACGCCGCACGCTTCGTTGCGGCGTGTGTGTTTGCAGTACCTGCAATTGCCAGTGCATCCGCACTGGACCAGTTCAAGACCTTCGTCAGCACGACCAAGGCTGCCAAGGGCGAGTTCGTGCAGAAGCAGGTGAAATCCGTCGGCAAGGGCGAGACGGCGGCCAGTTCCTCAACCGGCACCTTCCTGTTCGCGCGCCCCA
>DASPMV010000018.1:0-8345 GCA_035626875.1 Noviherbaspirillum sp.
GAAGGACAAAGAGATGGTGATGCCGGGTGACAACGTGTCGATCACGGTCAAGCTGATCAACCCGATCGCGATGGAAGAGGGTCTGCGCTTCGCGATCCGCGAAGGCGGCCGTACCGTCGGCGCCGGCGTCGTCGCCAAGATTCTCGACTAAGTCATGATACCTGCCGCGACGACGCAAGTCGCCGCGGCAGCGGTTCGTGTGAAGCGTAGGGGCGTAGCTCAATTGGCAGAGTGACGGTCTCCAAAACCGTAGGTTGGGGGTTCGAGGCCCTCCGCCCCTGCCACCTTGCAAAAGGTGGCTTTGTGCTTTTCTGCACACTGAAAGATCAAGCGTATGTCTAATCAGCCTGTGCAAACCGTCAGCGCGTCGGGCGACAAGCTCAAGGTCGTGCTGGCAGTTTGTGCTGTCATCGCCGGCGTCGTCGGCTTTTATTTTTTTGTCAACCAGCCGACGTATGTGCGTGCTGGCGCGCTCGTTGCCGGCCTGGTCGTCGGTATCGTGATCGCCTGGACGTCCACGCCGGGCCGCGGCTTCCTCGAGTTCTCGCGCGAGTCCGTCCGCGAGACCAGGAAAGTCGTCTGGCCGACCCGCAAGGAGACGCTCCAGATCACCGGCATCGTGTTTGCCTTCGTGGCGGTGATGGCGATCTTCCTGTGGGGAACCGACAAAGTGCTGCAATTCGTGCTGTACGACCTGATTCTGGGCTGGAAATAAACCATGGCGCAAAACGAAGAGAACACGCAAGGCGGTGCTGACGGCGCGCCCTCGCTGCAGCCGACCGGCAACAAGCGCTGGTACGTCGTGCACGCCTATTCCGGCATGGAAAAGAGTGTCATGCGCGCACTGACCGAGCGCGTCAACCGCGCCGGCATGCAGGATCAGTTCGGCCGCATCCTGGTGCCGACCGAGGAAGTCGTCGAGATGCGCAACGGCCAGAAGGCCGTCACCGAGCGCCGCTTCTTCCCGGGCTACGTGCTCGTCGAGATGGAAATGACCGACGACACCTGGCACCTGGTCAAGAACACGCCGAAGGTCACCGGTTTCATCGGCGGCAAGTCGAACAAGCCGACGCCGATCCCGCCGCATGAAGTGGAGAAGATCCTGCACCAGATGCAGGAAGGCGTCGAGAAGCCGCGTCCGAAAGTGCTCTACGAAGTGGGCGAACTGGTGCGCATCAAGGATGGCCCGTTCACCGACTTCAACGGCAACGTCGAAGAGGTCAACTACGAGAAATCGCGCGTGCGCGTCTCGGTCACCATCTTCGGTCGCGCCACCCCGGTCGAGCTCGAGTTCGGCCAGGTCGAGAAGGTTTAAGTTTCACGTCGCGCCGGCGCATGCCGGCCGACAGCAGCAAGCGCCGTCGGAGCGTCGCGCACAGCGCGGAATGCCGTCACGAGGAGCCCCAGTAGCATCGCGCGAGCGGTCGAACAGGCGCTACCACTCAATCCAATGTAGGAGCCATCATGGCAAAGAAAATCATTGGCTTTATCAAGCTGCAAGTGCCGGCTGGTAAGGCAAACCCGTCCCCGCCGATCGGTCCGGCACTCGGCCAGCGCGGCCTGAACATCATGGAATTCTGCAAGGCGTTCAACGCCCAGACCCAGGGCGTCGAGCCGGGCCTGCCGATTCCGGTCGTGATCACCGCCTTCGCCGACAAGTCCTTCACCTTCGTGATGAAGACGCCGCCGGCAACCATCCTGATCAAGAAAGCCGCCGGCATCCAGAAGGGTTCGGCCAAGCCGCATACCGACAAGGTTGGCTCGATCACCCGCAAGCAAGCCGAAGAAATCGCAACGACCAAGCGTCCGGACCTGACGGCCGCTGACATGGACGCCGCCGTGCGCACGATCGCCGGTTCCGCACGTTCCATGGGCATCACGGTGGAGGGCCTGTAATCATGGCAAAACTGTCCAAGCGCGCACAAGCCATCAAGGCGAAAGTTGACCGCACCAAGCTGTACCCGTTCGACCAGGCCGTCGCCCTCATCAAGGAGTGCGCCACCGCCAAGTTCAACGAGTCGATCGACGTTGCCGTGCAACTCGGCGTCGATGCCAAGAAATCCGACCAGGTCGTCCGCGGTTCCGTGGTGCTGCCGGCCGGTACCGGCAAGACCGTCCGCGTCGCCGTGTTCGCCTCCGGCGACAAGGCCGAGGCTGCCAAGGCAGCCGGCGCCGACATCGTCGGCATGGAAGACCTGGCCGACCGCATCAAGGCAGGCGACATGCCGTTCGACATCGTGATCGCTTCGCCGGACACGATGCGTATCGTCGGTACCCTCGGTCAGATCCTCGGCCCGCGCGGCATGATGCCGAACCCGAAGGTCGGCACCGTGACCCCGGACGTCGCCACCGCCGTCAAGAACGCCAAGGCAGGCCAGGTGCAGTACCGTACCGACAAGGCCGGTATCATCCACGCCACCATCGGCCGCAAGTCGTTCTCCGACGCCGAGCTGAAGACCAACCTGATGGCCCTGATCGACGCCCTGAACAAGGCGAAGCCGGCCACCAGCAAGGGCGTGTACCTGCGCAAGGTCGCGATCTCGTCGACGATGGGCGCCGGCGTCCGCATCGACCAGACCTCGCTGGCCGCTCAGCAGTAATGAATCAAGTCCCCGCGCCGTCATGGTGCGGGGCGCATCTTTGGGCTGCAGCCGGTCCGGCATCATCGGGCAGGCTGCAGGCAATCAAAGACCGTTGGGCAGAGTGCGGGCAATCGACGCACGACGTTAAACCGCCGGTGAAAATTATTCTCCGGTCCCCAACGCAGATGGCGAACCCGAACAAGTTTTGTAGTCTCTAAGCTGGTCCTCCAGCATGAACTCCTGAACTTCGGACGCCGTGTTCGAACCGGTACGGAAGCCCTTCCGTACTACTTTTGGAGGTTGATCTTGAGTCTCAATCTGAATGACAAGAAGGCCGTCGTCGCCGAAGTCTCCGCGAAGGTTGCAAACGCGCAGACGATCGTCGTGGCCGAATACCGTGGCATCCAGGTTGGTCACTTGACGCAACTGCGCGCGAAAGCGCGTGCCGAAGGCGTGTACATGCGCGTGCTGAAAAACACGCTCGCCCGTCGCGCCGTCGAAGGCACGCCGTTCGCCAGCCTCGCCGACCAGATGACCGGTCCGCTGATCTACTCGATCTCGGAAGATGCCGTCGCCGCAGCGAAAGTCGTCAACGACTTCGCCAAGACGAACGACAAGCTGGTCATCAAGGCAGGCAACTATGCAGGCAAGCCGCTCGACAAGGCTGGCGTGACTGCATTGGCAAGCATTCCGAGCCGCGAAGTCCTCATCTCCCAGCTTCTGGGTGTCATGCAGGCTCCGGTGTCCGGCTTTGCACGCGCACTCGCCGCACTGGCGAAGCAGAAGGAAGAGCAGGCCGCGTAATCGCGTGCCGCACTTTCCGCGACAAGTTACCAATCCACTACACAGAATCGAAATTTAGGAGTTTCAAATGGCAATCAGCAAAGACGACATCCTGGAAGCAGTAGGCCAAATGTCCGTGATGGAACTGAACGACCTGGTCAAGGCGTTCGAAGAGAAATTCGGCGTGTCCGCAGCTGCGATGGCAGTTGCCGGTCCGGCTGGCGGCGGCGCTGCTGCAGCTGCTGAAGAGCAGACCGAATTCACCGTGATCCTGGCCGAAGCCGGCGCCAACAAGGTGTCCGTCATTAAAGCCGTTCGCGAAATCACCGGCCTGGGCCTGAAGGAAGCCAAGGATCTGGTCGACGGTGCACCGAAGCCGGTCAAGGAAGGCATCGCCAAGGCAGACGCCGAAGCAGCCAAGAAGAAGCTGGAAGAAGCTGGCGCGAAAGCAGAGCTCAAGTAATTGGGCCTTGCGATCGGGATGGGAGGCTTGGCCTTCCATCCTGTCAGTTGAGCAGTACCGGAGTCAAAGCAGAGGAACTCTCGCGAGAGAGGGCCGGCTTTGGCTCCTTTGTCGTTTTCTCTTTTTGACGACGAACGCAGTGCCCGCAGTGAAGTTGCCGATGAAGTCGATGCCGTTGCAGCAAGTCGACCGGCGTGGCGGGATGCCGTGGAAGCCGGCTGCAATCATTGACCCGCGGAAAGCGAATTCGTTCGATTCATTTTCGCAGATGACGGCAACGGGCGGAAGCGCCGATTCAGTGTAGTTAGCCCGAAGGGCGAAGAATTGAGGTTTCACAGCGTTGCGGCAGATCCGGTCGAGCCCCGGACACCGCGCGAAGCCTGAATTCTCCATCCTTCCCTGTCACTCACGGAGTGTCCATGCACTACTCATTCACTGAGAAGAAGCGCATTCGCAAGTCGTTCGCGAAGCGCGCTAACGTCCACAACGTTCCGTTCCTGCTGGCCACCCAGCTCGATTCTTATCTTAGCTTCCTCCAGGCGGACAGGGCTCCGTCGCAACGCAAGAACGAAGGCCTGCAGTCCGCCTTCACCTCGATTTTCCCGATCGTGTCGCACAACGGCTTTGCGCGCCTCGAATTCCTGTCCTACGTGCTGGGCGATCCGCCGTTCGACGTGAAAGAGTGCCAGCAGCGCGGCCTGACCTTCGCGTCGCCGCTGCGCGCGAAGGTGCGCCTCGTGATCCTCGACAAGGAATCTCCGACCAAGCCGGTCGTCAAGGAAATGAAGGAGCAGGAAGTCTACATGGGCGAACTGCCGCTCATGACCACCACCGGCTCGTTCATCATCAACGGCACCGAGCGCGTGATCGTCTCCCAGCTGCACCGTTCGCCGGGCGTGTTCTTCGAGCACGACCGCGGCAAGACGCATTCGTCCGGCAAGCTGCTGTTCTCCGCGCGCATAATTCCCGACCGCGGCTCCTGGCTCGACTTCGAATTCGATCCGAAGGACATCCTGTACTTCCGCGTCGACCGCCGCCGCAAGATGCCGGTGACGATCCTGCTGAAGGCCATCGGCATGACGCCGGAACAGATCCTGGCGAACTTCTTCGTGTTCGACAATTTCACGCTCCGTTCGGAAGGTGCGGAGATGGAATTCGTCGCCGAACGCCTGCGCGGCGAAGTCGCGCGCTTCGACATCACCGACAAGTCGGGCAAGGTCATCGTCGCCAAGGACAAGCGCATCAACGCCAAGCATGTCCGCGAGATCGAATCGTCGGGCATCAAGCACATCTCCGTGCCGGAAGACTACCTGCTCGGCCGCGTGCTGGCCAAGAACATCGTCGACGCCGACACCGGTGAAGTCATCGCCAGCGCCAACGACGAGCTGACCGACGAGCTGCTCGGCCGCCTGCGCGACGCCAACGTCACCGACATCCAGACGCTGTACACCAACGACCTGGACCAGGGCGCCTACATCTCGCAGACCCTGCGCACCGACGACACCGCCGACCAGACCGCCGCGCGCGTCGCGATCTACCGCATGATGCGTCCGGGCGAGCCGCCGACCGAGGAATCGGTCGAGGCGCTGTTCAACGGCCTGTTCTACAGCGAAGACCGCTACGACCTGTCGGCCGTCGGCCGCATGAAGTTCAACCGCCGCGTCGGCCGCGACGAGCTGACCGGCCCGATGACGCTGTCGAACGAGGACATCCTCGCCGTCATCAAGATCCTGGTCGAGCTGCGCAACGGCCGCGGCGAGATCGACGACATCGACCACCTCGGCAACCGCCGCGTGCGCTGTGTCGGCGAACTGGCCGAGAACCAGTTCCGCGCCGGCCTGGTGCGCGTCGAGCGCGCCGTCAAGGAGCGCCTCGGCCAGGCCGAGACCGAGAACCTGATGCCGCATGACCTGATCAACAGCAAGCCGATCTCGGCCGCGATCCGCGAGTTCTTCGGTTCGTCGCAGCTGTCGCAGTTCATGGACCAGACCAACCCGCTGTCGGAAGTCACCCACAAGCGCCGCGTCTCCGCGCTCGGCCCGGGCGGCCTGACCCGCGAACGCGCCGGCTTCGAGGTGCGCGACGTGCACCCGACCCACTACGGCCGCGTCTGCCCGATCGAAACGCCGGAAGGCCCGAACATCGGCCTGATCAACTCGCTGGCACTGTATGCCCGCCTGAACGAGTACGGCTTCCTCGAGACGCCGTACCGCAAGGTGGAAGGCAGCAAGGTCACCAACCAGATCGACTACCTGTCCGCGATCGAGGAAGGCCGCTACATCATCGCCCAGGCGAACGCGACCATCGACAAGGATGGCAAGCTGTCCGACGAGCTGGTGTCGGCCCGCCAGGCTGGCGAGACCATCCTGGTGTCGCCGGAACGCGTGCAGTACATGGACGTGGCCCCGGGCCAGATCGTGTCGGTCGCAGCCTCGCTGATCCCGTTCCTCGAGCACGACGACGCGAACCGCGCACTGATGGGCGCCAACATGCAGCGCCAGGCCGTGCCCTGCCTGCGTCCGGAGAAAGCCTTCGTCGGTACCGGCATCGAGCGCACCGTCGCGGTCGACTCGGGCACCACCGTGCAGGCGCTCCGTGGCGGCGTGGTCGACTATGTCGACGCCGGCCGCGTGGTGATCCGCGTGAACGACGAGGAAGCCGCCGCCGGTGAAGTCGGCGTGGACATCTACAACCTGATCAAGTACACGCGTTCGAACCAGAACACCAACATCAACCAGCGTCCGATCGTGAAGGTCGGCGACCGCGTGGCCCGCGGCGACGTGCTGGCCGACGGCGCATCGACCGACCTCGGCGAACTCGCGCTCGGCCAGAACATGCTGGTGGCGTTCATGCCGTGGAACGGCTACAACTTCGAGGACTCGATCCTGATCTCCGAGAAGGTCGTCGCCGATGACCGCTACACCTCGATCCACATCGAGGAACTGTCGGTGGTCGCCCGCGACACCAAGCTCGGTGCCGAAGAGATCACCCGCGACATCTCCAACCTGGCCGAGAACCAGCTGGCCCGCCTCGACGAATCCGGCATCGTGTACATCGGTGCGGAAGTCGAAGCCGGCGACGTGCTGGTCGGTAAGGTCACGCCGAAAGGCGAGACCCAGCTGACGCCGGAAGAGAAGCTGCTGCGCGCGATCTTCGGCGAGAAGGCATCCGACGTGAAGGACACCTCGCTGCGCGTGCCGTCCGGCATGGTCGGCACCGTCATCGACGTGCAGGTGTTCACCCGCGAAGGCATCCAGCGCGACAAGCGCGCCCAGCAGATCATCGATGACGAGCTCAAGCGCTACCGCCTCGACCTGAACGACCAGCTGCGCATCGTGGAAGGCGACGCCTTCCAGCGCCTGGAGAAGATGCTGATCGGCAAAGTGGCCAACGGCGGTCCGAAGAAGCTGTCCAAGGGCACCAAGCTGACCAAGGAATACCTGGACGATCTCGACAAGTACCACTGGTTCGACATCCGCCCGGCCGACGACGATGTCGCCGCCGCGCTGGAAGCGATCAAGGAGTCCATCGCCGAGAAGCGCCACCAGTTCGACCTGGCCTTTGAAGAGAAGCGCAAGAAGCTCACGCAAGGCGACGAGCTGCCGCCGGGCGTGCAGAAGATGGTCAAGGTCTACCTGGCCGTCAAGCGCCGCCTGCAGCCGGGCGACAAGATGGCAGGCCGCCACGGTAACAAGGGTGTGGTCTCGCGCATCGTGCCGGTGGAAGACATGCCGTACATGGCCGACGGTACGCCGGCCGACATCGTGCTGAACCCGCTGGGCGTGCCGTCCCGAATGAACGTCGGCCAGGTGCTGGAAGTGCACCTGGGCTGGGCGGCCAAGGGCCTGGGCCTGCGCATCGGCGAGATGCTCAAGGCGCAAGCCAAGGCGGCCGAGCTGCGCGGCTTCCTCAAGCAGATCTACAACGAATCGGGCAAGACCGAAGACCTCGACAACTTCACCGATGGCGAGATCCTCGAGCTGGCGGACAACCTGAAGCACGGCGTGCCGTTCGCGACGCCGGTGTTCGACGGCGCCCACGAGTCGGAGATCCGCCGCATGCTGGACCTGGCGTACCCGGACCACATCGCCAACCACCTCGGCATGACGCCGTCGAAGAACCAGGTCACGATGTACGACGGCCGCACCGGCGAAGCTTTCGAGCGCCCAGTCACGGTCGGCTACATGCACGTGCTGAAACTGCACCACCTGGTCGATGACAAGATGCACGCCCGCTCCACGGGCCCGTACTCCCTCGTTACCCAGCAGCCGCTGGGCGGCAAGGCGCAGTTCGGCGGCCAGCGTTTCGGCGAGATGGAAGTCTGGGCACTGGAAGCCTACGGCGCGTCCTACGTGCTGCAGGAAATGCTCACCGTCAAGTCGGACGACGTTACCGGCCGTACCAAGGTGTACGAGAACCTGGTCAAGGGCGACCACGTTATCGACGCAGGCATGCCGGAATCCTTCAACGTGCTGGTGAAGGAAATCCGCTCCCTGGGTATCGATATCGATCTCGAG
>DASPMV010000019.1:0-36452 GCA_035626875.1 Noviherbaspirillum sp.
TTCCCTGATGGATTCGATGTCCGGCGGCTGGCAACACATGCGACAAGCTGCGTCGAGCGCACTGACCTCTTTCCGTCCGAGCGCCCAGACCAACGTGCCGGAGAAGGCTGAGGTGGACGACATGTTCTATATTCCGTCCGGCACCTGGTCCATGCTCGGCGCCAACCTGTTCGAGGACAACAAGCGCGTCGTGGTCCACATCGAACTGCCCGGCGTGGACAAGAACGACCTGGACATCGAGGTGCTGGACAACCGGCTCATCGTGCACGGCGAAAAGCGCTTCGAACGCGAGGAAACGGACGGCCGCTACCGCGTGCTGCAATGTGCCTATGGCGCCTTCGAACGCGCCGTGCCGCTGCCCGTCCCGGTCGTGCCCGACCAAGCGAAGGCGACCTACAGCAATGGCGTGCTGCGGGTCGAACTGCCGAAGGCGGACCCGGGCATGCCGCACAAGGTGAAGGTCAAGGTCGAGTAAGGGCGGGCGATGGTTGAAAAACCACTTCCAGCCCCTATCTTTGCCCTGATGCAACCAGGGAGGTCTTCATGTTGAACAAGCCGATCGGCCGCGGACCGGCCGCCATCCTCACGCTCAGCTTGCTTGTCGCCGCCTGTTCGCCGAAACAGGAAGACGTGCCGCCGCCACGCGCGGAAACGCCAGCCCAGGCACCCTCGCCGCCGCCTGTCACCAGCAGCGGTGTCCAGCTGCCCAGCTTCGTGAATCTCGTAAAGCAGCAGGGGCCGGCGGTGGTCAACATCAGCGCGACCCGGCAGGCCAACGGCATGGGCATGCGGCAGGGGGATCCCCTGTTCGAGTTCTTCCGCCGTTTCGGCGGCGTGCCCGACATGGGCGAGTCGCCGCAGCAAAGCCTCGGCTCGGGCTTCATCATCAGCAACGATGGCTACATCCTGACCAACGCGCACGTCATCGACCGAACCGATGTCGTCACCGTCAAGCTTACCGACAAGCGGCAGTTCAAGGCAAAGGTGATCGGGGCGGACGTCTACACCGATGTGGCCCTGATCAAGATCGATGCGAAGGACCTCCCCGTGGTCAAGATCGGCAATCCCGCTTCGGTCGAGGCTGGCGAATGGGTGGCGGCGATCGGTTCGCCGTTCGGCTTCGAGAGCAGCGTGTCGGTCGGCGTGGTCAGCGCGAAGGGCAGGCTGCTGCCGAACGGAAGCTATGTGCCCTTCATCCAGACCGACGTCGCGGTCAATCCGGGCAACTCGGGCGGGCCGCTGTTCTCGACCTCGGGCGAAGTCATCGGCATCAATTCGCAGATTTACAGTCAGACCGGCGGCTACATGGGGATTTCATTCGCGATCCCGATCGACCTGGCGATGGGCATCTCCGACCAGTTACGCACCTCCGGCAAGGTAACGCGCGGGCGCATCGGCGTGCAGCTGCAGGAGCTCACGAAGGATATTGCTGCGTCGCTCGGCATGAAGGAAGCCAGGGGCGCGCTCGTTGCCGCTGTACAGCGCGGCGGGCCGGCGGACAAGGCCGGCATCCGGCCGGGCGACGTCGTCGTCGGCTTCAACGGCCAGCCGGTGGAAACCACGGCCGATCTCGCCCGTATGGTGGGCGGCACGAAACCGGGCACCGCCGTTGCAGCGCAGGTGCAGCGCGACGGCAAGACGGTGGAGGTCAGCATCACGCCGGATTCTCTCGAAAAGTAACACTTTTGCGGATGCGGCAAGCGCATCCGCACTTCCCTTCACCTCACCGCATTCCCACTTCCGGGACTGCGCCTAATCGGGATCAAGGAATTCAAAACCGGCGCCATCTTCGTGCTGGAAATGCCGGTTTTGCGCATTGTCATCTTTGACAAGCATTCCTATGATTGGGCGCGAAATTGTCCTGCCATCCAATATCAACAACAAGGAAAGGAATGCAATGGCAACCATCATCAAAGGCACACGGTTGGGAAACAAGCTCGACGGTACATCGGGCGCGGATGAGATCTACGGTTACGAAGGCAATGACCAGTTGAACGGCGGCCTCGGCGACGACCTGCTCGACGGAGGCACCGGCAGCGACACGCTGCTTGGCGGAGCAGGCAGCGATGTGTACGTGTTCACTGCGGGCAGCGGACGCGACACGATCCGTGAAACGATCAACGGCACCGATATCGATGTGATCCGCTTTACCGACCTTCGCCCCAGTCATGTACGGCGCCTCGATCGGGACGGCGCTGACCTGACCATCCAGATGGTGACCGGCGACGAAATCCGGATTGCGGGACATTACGCGGGCTACAGCATCGAGCAGATCCAGTTCAGCGACGGCACGGTCTGGTATGGACCTGACCTCAACAAGGTTATGCGAGCGTTCAACGGCACGATGGGCAACGACTTCATTGTCGGGACTTCGGGCATCGACCTGATTGACGGCAAGGCTGGCGACGACATGCTGCAAGGCGGCACGGGTGGCGATACCTACATCTTCGCATCCGGCAGCGGCCGCGACACGATCGTTGAAACCGTGAATGCCGGCGAGACAGACATTATCCGCTTCACCACCGCGACGCCGGAGCAGGTGAGCCTGCTCCGCAAGGGAGCCGATCTGCTGATCCGCGTGTCCACCGGAGAGGAGGTGCGCGTGGCAGGGCAGTTTGCCGGCAACGGCATCGAGAAGATCGAGTTCGGCAGCGGTATCGCCTGGGGAGCGAAGGAGATCAACAGCGCGCCGAACGAAATCATCGGGTCGGCGTCGAGCGACTATCTCATTGGCACCGCCGGAACCGACCTGATCCATGGGGCGGGCGGCGACGACATGCTGCAGGGAGGCGAAGGCAGTGACACCTATTTCTTCAAGGCGGGCGACGGCCGCGGCACCGTTCGTGAAGCCGTCAATGCAGGCGAAGTCGATACACTCCGCTTCACTTCTTACGTCGCACCGGAAAACGTGAGCATGCTGCGCCAGGGCGCGGACCTGCTGATCCGCCTGTCCAGCGGCGACGAAGTACGTGTGGCGGGACAGTTCGCAGGCAACGGCATCGAGAAGATCGAATTCGGCAATGGCATGGTCTGGGGCGCAAACGAAATCAACAACGTTCCTGCTGAAATTTTTGGCACCGATAGCAACGACTATCTGGTCGGCGGCGCCGGCAACGACCTGATCCACGGCATGGGCGGGGATGACGTGCTGATGGGCGGCGAGGGCAGCGACACCTACTCCTTCAACCTGAGCGGCCACGACACCATCCGTGAGACCGTGAATGCGGGCGAGACCGACACCCTTCTCTTCACGCACGCCAGTCCGGAGCACGTCACCCTGCTGCGCCAGGGCGCCGACCTGGAGGTTCGCATGTTCAACGGTGACGGTGTGCGCATCGTGGGGCAGTACACCGGCAGCGGCATCGAAAAGATCGAATTCGGCAACGGCGTGGTCTGGGGCGCTGCTGAAATCAATAACGCTCCGTCGGAACTCTTTGGTACCCAGAATGCCGACTTCCTTTTCGGCAGTGCCGGAACCGACCTCATTCACGGCTTTGCCGGCGACGACATGCTGCAGGGTGGCGAAGGCAGTGACGTCTATTTCTTCGTTCCGGGCGATGGACGCGACACCATCCGCGAAACCTTCAACGCGAGCGATATCGACACACTGCGCCTTGGTTACGGCGTTACACCGGAAAATACCAGCCTGCTGCGGCAGGAACTGGACCTCGTGATTCGCCTGTTCAACGGGGACGAGGTTCGGGTGGCGGGGCAATACCCCGCCGGCGGCATCGAAAAGATCGAATTCGGCAACGGCGTTGTCTGGGGAACCAGCGAAATCAATAACGTTCCGTCAGCCATCCTGGGAACCGAGAACGCCGACTTCCTCTTCGGCAGCCCGGGAGTAGACCTGATTCAGGGCATGGGCGGCGACGACATGCTGCAGGGTGGAGAAGGCGGCGATACCTACTTCTTCAGCTATGGTGACGGCCGCGACACGATCCGCGAAACCTGGAATGCGGGCGAGACCGACACGATCCACTTTAATTCCGCCGTCACGCCGGAGAACGCCAGGCTGTTCCGCCAGGGCCCTGACCTGTTGATCCGCCTGTACACCGGCGAGGAGGTGCGTGTTGCGGGACAGTACGCAGGCAACGGCATCGAGAAGATCGAATTCGGCAATGGCGTTGTCTGGGGCACCAGTGAAATCAACAACCTGCCTGCAGAAATCTTCGGCACGGACGGCAATGACTATCTCGTCGGCCATCCCGGTACCGACCTGATGCATGGCATGGGCGGGGATGACGTGCTGATGGGCGGCGAAGGCAGCGATACCTACTTCTTCAACCTGAGCGGCCACGATACCATTCACGAAACGATGAATGCGGGCGAGACCGATACCCTTCACTTTACGCACGCCTGGCCGGAGCACGTCACCCTGCATCGCCATGGTGCGGACCTGGAGGTTCGCATGTTCAACGGTGACGGTGTGCGCATCGTGGGGCAGTACGGCGGCAGCGGCATCGAGAAGATCGAATTCGGCAACGGCGTGGTCTGGGGCGCGACCGAAATCAATAACGCGTCCGCGGAAATTGTGGGCACCGGGAACGCAGACTTCCTGATCGGCTTTGCCGGAGCCGACCGTATTTCCGGCATGGGCGGGGATGACACGCTGATGGGGACTGCCGGCGGCGATACCTACGTCTTCAACCCAGGTGATGGTCGGGATACGATCGTCGAAGAAATGACCACCGGCGACGTGGATCGCATCTCGTTCGCTTACGGGATCACGCCGGACGGGGTGACGCTGGTACGCAGCGGCGGAGACCTGCTGGTCAGGCTGTGGACCGGTGACGAAGTGCGCGTGAATGGGCAGTACTACGGCGCCGGCATCGAGGAGATCACGTTCAGCAACGGCGTGGTCTGGGGCGCGGACAGGATCAACGGCGCATCCGAGCCGGTGACCATCCAGCCGGTTGGCGTCGCGCCAATGACGGCTGCCGAGTATCCGCTGGCGGCATAAGCCTTCCTTCAGGCATCAGGAAAGGGGCCCGAGCGGCCCCTTTCTTGTTATTCGTCGACACTTCGAGACTGGGAAAGAATCACATGCAATAATTCCCCCTTACTACACACATCAGGAGCCCTCATGGCCGGCCAGGTAGAAATCACCAGCATGGCGCTGTTCTGCGATTTCGAGAACATTGCGCTGGGCGTGCGCGATGCGAAATACGCCCATTTCGACATCCGCCGCGTGCTGGAGCGGCTGCTGCTCAAGGGCAGCATTGTGGTCAAGAAAGCCTATTGCGACTGGGAACGCTACAAGGACTTCAAGGCGCAGATGCACGAGGCATCGTTCGAGCTGATCGAGATCCCCCATGTGCGCCAGTCGGGAAAGAACTCGGCGGACATCCGCATGGTCGTCGACGCGCTCGACCTCTGCTACACCAAGGCGCACGTCGATGCCTTCGTCATCATCAGCGGCGATTCGGATTTTTCACCGCTGGTGTCCAAGCTGCGCGAGAACAACAAGTATGTGATCGGCATCGGCGTCAAGGATTCGACTTCCGACCTGCTGGCGGCCAACTGCGACGAGTTCATCTTCTACGACGACCTCGTGCGCGAGCAGAAACCCAAGCGCAAGCCCGCGGAGAAGAAGCCGGCTGCGAAGAAGACATCGAATGGCGCGGCCAAGACCCCGGCCCCCAAGAGCGAGGACGACAAGCGCCAGGAAGTGCTCGACTTTGCGGTTGAAACCGTCGAGGCGCTGATTGCCGAACGCGGCGACGACAAGATCTGGGGTTCGATGGTCAAGCAGACCATGAAGCGCCGCCGTCCCGGATTCAACGAGTCGGCCTATGGCTATCGCTCGTTCCGCGAACTGATCGAGGATGCGCAGCAGCGCCACCTGCTGACGATCACGCGCGACGACAAGACGGGGCAGTACACCGTCAAGGTGGCGGCAGGCGACGACTAGTCCGGCGCCTGTACGGCGGGCTCGACCACGGCTTTCTGCGCGGGTGCGGGCGCGCCAGGCACGGTTCGCGCGCCCTGCACCGGTTCCGGCAGTGTCCGTGCATCCGCATGGTGCGGATCGATGAACAGGTGCACGAGGTTCGTATCCGACGAAATGCCGAGCAGCGGCGCGCCGCCGCCGTCGATCTTGCCGTTCTCCCACGCCGCCGCCACTTCCCGCCCCAGCTCGCGCAGGTGCTTGAGGAAGGCCAGCGTCGTATTGCTTTTGCTGGCGACGCCGAAGCAGGCCATGTCGGCATGCGGCGGGATGTAATGGATCAGCACTTCCACCTTGTCGTGCAGCGTCTTGCACGCCTTCATCGCTTCCCCATGCGGCCGCAGCTGGCGCAGCAGCTCGTTGACTTCATGGATGCGTTTAATCTCGGCAATCAGCGACGCGTTGAACGTGATCTCGTTCATGCGGTCGATGATTTCCCATGCGGTGTCGGGCGGCAGCATCGCCTTGTCCATCACGATCGGATTGACGCCGACGATGACGAGGTCGCGGCTCTCCTGCTTGTGGTGCCGGACCAGCGGGATGAGTGCCGGGTCCGCGACGTAGCCGCCGTCCCAGTAGTATTCCTCGCCGATCTTCACGGCACGGTCGACAACCGGCAGGCAGGACGAGGCCAGCAGGTGTTCGACATCGATTTCGCGCTTGCTGAAGGTCTGCAGCTGGCTGGTACGGACGTTGGTCGCGCAGACATATAACGCGGGACCGATCGTGCTTTCGCGCAGGGCCTTGAAGTCGATGCAGTCCGTCAGCGCCAGCGATACGGGGTTGCGGCGCAGGTCGAACAGGCGCTGGTAGGGTGATGTGATGAGCGACAGTGCATTCAGCGCGACCGGGATCGGTGTGCCATCGATGTTCCAGGAGGGATAGAGCGGATTGGCGACGAAGCGGTACGGGTTCAGGGTGAAGTCGCCGATGGCAGTGACATTGGTCCAGAATTGCTTGAGCAGGCGCCGCGTTTCGGCGCGGCGTTCCGCATCCGTCAATGGCTTGCCGTCCGGCCCCTTCTCCAGGTTCAGCCCGTACGCGAGCACTGCGGCGACCATTGCGCCGCCGCTGGTGCCGCTGACTGCGGTGATCTCGATATCCTCATTCTGCAGCAGACGGTCGACGACGCCCCAGACATAGGCGGAGTGCGCGCCGCCGCCCTGCAGGGCAAGGAGGATTTTCTTCTTCTGTGTGCGATGACTGTTCTTCGGCATGGTGCTGGCCTCGTGATGAAAGTGGGCGCAGTACCAATGTAGGGGAATGCAGGCATGCATGCAACCACGCCCGCAAGCTTGATCAGTGGCAATCGGGAGCGTTCTGGTCGAGGTAGACCTCGAAGGCGATGTTGCGCACGGCGGTCTTCATCGTCTTGTCGATGTGGCCGCTGGCCGCCCATTCAGCGGCGACCTGACGGAGGAAGGCGGCGCTCTTCTTGTCGGACGCCGGAACGACGAAGGCCAGCGTCGAGCGCGGGCCGGTCGGCAGGCGTGCGGAAAACTTCTTCCATTCCGGATACTTGAGCAGCTCTTCCAGCATCGCGCTGTCGTGCACCGTCGCGTCGCACTCGCCGACGCGTACTGCGATCAGCGCATCGGCCGGCGCCTTGTACACCATTTCGATGGCGCCATACCTTGCCGTCATGGTCCCGACATGCAGGCCGCCTTCGGACACGCAAACCTTGCGTCCTTTCAGCTGTTCCCAGGATTTGATGTCGGTATCGGTACGCATGATCGCCATCGGACCGGCCGCGTAACCGGTCGGGATGAGGGTGTGGGTGCGCGACAGGGGATCGTTTTCGGCGACGGTCGCGAGCGCGAGGTCAATCTTGCGGTCTGCCAGCAGCGCTGCCTGTTTTCCGGGCAGTGCCTGCATGGTTTCCAGCGGCAGCTGCTGACGCTTCGCCACGTCTTCCAGCAGCGCCTTGTCCAGCATCTCGGGCGTGCGGTACTTCATGCCTCCCTTGTATTCCGGCACCACATAGTGGATGCCGGCGAGCATTTTCCCGCGATGTTTCGCGCGTTCCAATCCGCTCGCATGACCCGTGCCGACCGCGCACGCGATGGCGGCGGCGAGCAGGACGTGCGGCAGGCGGAGGGCGGCGATGTTCATCTCAGACGTACTGGTAACGCAGGACGCGGTGCTTCAGGCGCTCAAGCAGTAACTGGTCGATCAGCGGTGCGATGATGGCGATGGCGAGGATATTGGTCATCACGCCCACCATGTCGGCAGTCTCGCCAGCGTAAGACAGCGAACGGCCGAGGCCTTTCCCGAAGCCGATCAGCATTTCGCAGGAAATCAGTGCGCGCCAGGCATTGCCGAAAGCAAGCTGGGCTCCAGTGATCAGCTCGGGCATGACGGCGGGCAGGTAGACGCGCTTTACCAGCTCCCAATGCGATGCACCCATCACGCGCGCGGCAGACACGTGTACCTGCTGCACGCTTTCAGTCGCGTTCATCACCGACAACGCTGCGGGGAAGAAGGCGGAGATCGCGACGACGACGATGATCGGCATGTTGCCGAAGCCCATCAGGATCAGGAACAGCGGTACCCAGGCGATCGAGGGGATGGACTGCAGGATGATGATGGCGGACTTGAGCACTTCGCGGAAGAAGAACAGGATCGCGCCGAGCAGGCCGAAGCCGACGCCGAACAGCATCGCCGAACCATAGCCGGTACCGAGGCGAAACAGGCTGCCCCACAGCGCAGTACGGAAGTTTTCGGACTGGATTTCATCCCACAGCCGGACCATGACGGTATGCACGTCCGGCATCAGGAAGTCGGGCAGCGACCAGGCAGCAGCCTGCCAGCCGAGGAGGATGAAAACGACGGCGAGGACGAAGGCGAATTTCTTGCTGTTGCCGCTGATGCGTGTCTTGGTGCTCATGTTGTTCTTAAATGCGATGGCCGGCGGAGGCGCCGGCCATGGTGTTTTTGCTGTCTGTACCCTCCCTCGCTCCGCGCCCCACGGCTGGGCTTGCAAGCCCAGCCGGCTACGGCAGCGTGAAGCGGTGCTTCACGAAACCTGCCTTCGCCCCGCCTGCGGGAGGGGGGAGTAAATCAGAGCTTGCGTTGCTGCTGCCAGCTCAGGTCGAGAATGGACTTCACATCAAACGGCTTCCCGTCGCGCGTCTTCAGCGAACCCTGCTCCTGCAGGATATCCGCGATTTCCTGCATGCGTGCCTGCTCCTTGGCCGTCAATACCGGGCTGAAGGTCTGGCTCTTGATGGCGTCGGTGATCACCACCTCGCGCGGGATCTCGCCCTTGTTCAGGGTCTTGAGCGTCGGCTCGCTGATAAAGTAGCCGGCGATCAGCTTCGACGCGTCCTGCGGTTTCTTCTGCAGCAGGTCGATGGCTTCCTTCTGCGCATCGAGCGACTTCCACAGCGCGTCCTTGCGCTTCTTCAGGGTGTCGCCGGAGGTGATGACCACCATGCAGGGGAAGGGCCAGACCTCGCCGATCTCGTAGACCTGCTTCACCGGGGCGACCAGTTGCGCGATGCTGGCCTGCGGCTCGAACAGGAAGGCGGCGTCGACGCGCTTGCCGATCAGCGATTGCACCGCGACCTGCGGGCTGACACCCATCACGTTCACATCCTCCGGCTTGAGGCCGGCCTGCTTGAGCACCACGCCCTTGAGCACGGTGTCCGCGGTGCTGCCCTCGGCTTGAGAAGCCAGCGTCTTGCCCTTCAGGTCGGACACCTTCTTGATGCCGGATTCGTCACGGGCGATGATCGCGTGGTAGCCGTGCTGCGCGCCGCCCACGACCTTCAGGTCCGCGCCCTTCGATGCCCAGGCGACCGCGTTGGTGAAGCCGAGCACGCCGGAGTCGAGCTGGCCGCCGACGATCGCCTTGATGAGGTCAGTGCCGGACTTGAACTCGACGAGTTCCACGTCGAGGCCGTACTTCTTGTAGAGGCCGGCTTCCTGCGCGACGATCGCTTGCGCGTCGTCCATCACGCGCAGGTAGCCCACCTTGAATTTCTCTTCCGCATTGGCCTGCACGGCGATCGCGAATGCCGCGATCGCGGCCAGCAACAGTTTCCCGGATTTCATATTCCTGCTCCTTCCGTCAATGGTACGTCCTGGTGCTCTGCATGGATGCCGAGCAATCCCAAAATCTCGCGCCGTACGTCGGCGAAGTCCGACAAGTCGTGTGTCTTCTCGAAGTGCTCCAGGTTGAATTCCTTCAGCACGGTCGCCGGACGATTGCTGAACACGAGGATGCGGTCGGCGAGGAACAGTGCCTCGTCCACATCGTGGGTGACCAGCAACACCGTCGGGCGCGCTTCGCGGATCAGGTCGCGCAAGACATCCTGCAGTGTCATGCGGGTAAGAGCGTCGAGCGCGCCGAAGGGTTCGTCCAGCAGCAGCACTTTCGGGTGCGTGATGAAGGCGCGTGCGAGCGCTGCGCGTTGCCGCATGCCGCCGGACACCTGGTGCGGGTAGTAATCTTCGAAGCCGGCCAGGTTGACCTTGCCCAGCCATGCGACGGCCTGCTCGCGCGCCTGCTTCTTGTCGACCTTCTGCAGTTCCAGGGCCATCGCGACGTTCTGCACCAGCGTCATCCACGGATAGAGCGCGTTTTCCTGGAACATCAGCATGCGTTCCGGTTGCGGTCCCTCGACAGGCTTGCCGGCGGCAAGGATCTCGCCGGCGCTCGGCTTCTCCAGCCCGGCAGCGATGTGCAGCAGCGTCGACTTGCCGCAGCCGGACGGCCCGACCAGGGCGACGAGCTGGCCTTCATCGAACTCGCGGCTGAAGTTCTCGATGACCTGGAGGTCGGAAAAGCGCTTCTTGATGTTGTTAAACGACAGCTTCATTGGATGGCTTATGGTGGCGTCCGGCGTTACATGGTGTGCCCATGTCGGCGGTTATGGTTTCGTCCGCCGGAATTACTTTTGGTAATAACGAAATGTAGTGGTGCGTTGGGTCGAGGACAACAATTTTTCCGGACTATGCTTATACAAAAATATGAATAAGCTTAGGCATCGCACAACGTATACCTGCACGAACGCTTGGGCCGCCATTAGATAGCGGAAACAAAAGGGAGTCAACGCTGCACCGCGAGGCGTGGCAAATTGATAATTGGTGATTCGACAATCATTGGCCGGGAGCTGTTCCATGCGCTATGAATTGTTCTACTGGCCAGGCGGATACAGGCCTACCTCAAATCGAGGCGTATCCCGTTGAACAACGCGACATGCTCCGCCGGTATCCGGGGCTCGACGCCTGGTCAGCCTTTCACGGGCGGGGTGGATTCCCTTCCGCAGTCGCACTCGTACCACCTGTGCTCGTTCCAGATGTCGAGATTGAACTCGCCCTGCTGCGGCGCGCGCTTGCCGGGAGTGCTGGTGGCCGAGGTGCCGTGGAGCTCCGTCGGCGCGAGCATCGGGTCTTCTTCCAGCGGGCTGCCGCCGCACGCGCTCAGCAATGCGGCAACGGGCAACAGGACGTGGAGGGAGGAGTGCTTGCGGAGGATTGCAACGAACTTCACAACGGGCCTTTTCAATCTTTGTCAAAAGAAATTTCGTAACCGACTGCAACAACTCAGAGGTTGCGAGCGGGAAAAGGTTCCGGAAGGAATGAGAATCGGAGAGGGATGAACAGGAAGTCATGCCAGGGCGGAAATGCCAGCCGCCCTGCGAGGTGAGTCTTGTTTGAAATCAGTTTATTGCGCTGCTTCCACCGCGGGCAGTGCGGGTGCTGCCGTTTCGGGTATGGCGGCAGCAGGTGACGTGGCAACTTCCACCACCTTCGCATCCTTGCGCCGTAGCGCATACTTGTTCAATCCGGCCATATGGATGCGGCACAGGTAGTCCGTCCAGTTGACCAGCTTGGCGTCCACGGGAAACAACACCTTGTCATGTGTGCGGAAGCGTTTCATCAGCGCCAGCAGGTTCTTGTTGTGGAAGCGGTAACGCGGCTGCGTGTAAAAAGAAAACGTCACTGCCAGCGTCTGCGTCGTGCGCATCTTTTCCATCGCCCTCGTCTCGCCGTCCGCGCCGACCATGCGACGGATTGCGCTCCACGTGCTGACACCCGCACGCATCACACCCATCGTCAGGCGGAAGGTGGCATTGCCGACCACGCGGAATTCATGCGTCGGCTCACTGTAGAAGAGGCGGTCGTACTTCTTCCAGTTGCGCTTTGATTCCTCCTGCAGCAGCCGAATCACGTCTCCCATGCGGATCGGGTTGCCCGAGCCGCTGCAGCATTGGTAGATGCGATGGCCGACCACATCGGACAAGGCTTCCGCTGTCGCCAGCAAGATGCTGTTGGCGACAAGGTCCGCCGGAATGATGTCGATGATTTCGTCGGGCTTGGCCGGGAAGAAGCTGGTCTTGCCGCGCGCATAGGCGAGGATCACGGCATCGGCGACCTTCACGCCTTCGATCCATCCCGGCGCCGGTTCCTGCAGCGTGCTTTCGATGATGGACGGACGGACGATGGTCAGCGAGCGCCCGAGCATGCCGCGCATGGCAAGCTGTTCGCCCATCCACTTGGTGAAGGTGTAGGTGTCGTTCCAGCCGTAGCGGTCGGACTCGGCAATGCCCAGTTCGGTGAGTCGGCGCTCCAGCAGTTTCGGGTCGCGCACAGCGGATTTCACCTGCTCGATCTTGTGCTCGAGCTTCGTGATCAGCGTCTCGACGTCGTAGTAGCCGTCACGGTGGCGCGGGATCGAGGCACCGGCCGGCGGCACCACCTGCTCGCGCATCTCGCCACGGTTGTAGCCGTTGACGTAGCAGGTCGATACCTGGATCAGCGGCGCGTTCGCCACACGCGTCAGCGCCGTCAGGGTGTGCAGGCTCAGCGTATTGATGGCGAGCGCCTGGTCGAGCGGCTCGCGGAAGTTGACGCTGGCGGCGGCATTGATGACGACGTCGATGCGCGACGCCAGTTCGATGAACTTGTTGGCCGGCAGGCCGAAGCTCGGTTCGGTGATCTCGCCGGTCACGCATTCGACTTTTTCTTCAAAGAAGCGCGCGAGGTAGGCCGGCTGCTCATCACGCAGCTTGTCGAAGATCGACGAGGTGGCGATCTCCCGCTCGAAGCGCTCGCGCGCGGTGCGGCAATGGCGATTGCCACGGAGGACCAGGATCACGCGGCCGACCTGCGGTACGGCCCGGATGATCTTTTCGAGTACCACCTTGGCGAGGAAGCCGGATGTCCCTGTCAGCAGGACGCGTTTGCCGGACAGGGCGGTCTGGACGCTGAGTGGGGTGGTACGGCGTGTCATTGCATGGTCTCCAATGAACTGAATTAGATGATGCGCGTCAGGCGGAACATCGCGGTCATGGCGATGCCGGGCATGGCATTGCGGTGACAGCAATAGGTCTTCTCCACCTTGCCCTGGAAGCGCGACTTCGCGAATTCCAGCCCCTTGAAGTTGTAGAGGAAGTCCATGCGTTCACGGATCACGGCCATCGTCATGCGCAGCAGGCGTGACTCCTGCGGCTCGATCTCGTTGGCCATCATCAGCGGCACCAGGCCGAGGTCGAGGTACTCCACGCCTTCCGCCTTGAACACATCCATTGCCTGCGCCATCAGCGCGTACCACAGGCCCTGCTTGAAGTTGGCCGACGAACGCGAGATGTTGGGCACATAGCCGATGAGCCTGTTGTTCGCATAGACGGGGTCGAAGAAGATGAAGCCGACCGCTTCGCCGTTGAGGTACGCATAGAAGTAGCGCGTGCCTTCGCGGTAATCGATAAGCATGGGCCGGATCAGGAAGCGGATCTCGTTGTTCTTGCAGCGGCGGGTCTGGATCCAGGCTTCCGAGATCTTCCTGACATCCGGGTTGAACCCGGACTCGCGGATCTCGATGCCCTGGTTGCGCGCCTGGTTGATCGCGGTGCGGATGATCTGCTTCTTCGAACCGCGCAGGGACCAGGTTGCGAGGTCAATCTTCGATTCGCTGCCGAACTGGGTGCCGTAGTAGCCGTAGTGGTTATGCAGGTGGTCGACCACCGGTTTGCTGACCTGCACGAAGATTGCACTCGGATATTTTTCGAGGAAGCGGTCGAGCATCAGCGTGCGGTGGTGCGGGTGGCATACCGGATCGGCAAGCGCGAAGCGCATGCCCCAGTGCGACGCATAGGCGATGTAGCCGACACCGGGCATATCGAAGTAGGACATGTCGGGCTGCAGCGTCGAGAATGACATCGAATGCGAGCCGAACTGCTTGAGGCAGGCAATGCGCCTGGCCATGTCGAGGTGGGTGACATCCGCGATAAGCGGACGGTCCAGCGTGATGACTTGCACTTGTGCTTGTTCTTGCAAAACAGCCTCCCTGGGCAGTGGAGTGTCGGATGCGGAGAGT
This sequence comes from Noviherbaspirillum sp., assembly GCA_035626875.1. Lineage (GTDB taxonomy): Bacteria > Pseudomonadota > Gammaproteobacteria > Burkholderiales > Burkholderiaceae_D > Noviherbaspirillum. The sequence goes on from DASPMV010000019.1 coordinate 14,274, forward strand.
GACAGGGTTCCCTCCCCCTGCCAGGGGGAGGGTTAGGGTGGGGGTAGTGACGTCGCGCGACTGCATGCGATCGCGCAACCTCCCTACCCCCATCCCAACCTTCCCCTTGAAGGGGAAGGCGTCGTTTCGCTATCGATTCGCCGTACGCGGCGTCGGCGCCGGCTTCGTCCCCAGCACTGACCAATAGCAATTCAGCAGCATCAGCCGGTAATGCTTCTTTTCCCGGACCTGGAGCCCGAGCTTCTGCATCGATTCGGGGTAGTTGTAGATCTTGTGTACCGCATTGCCGGCGAACGCCCAGAAGAACAGCACCGCGCCGTACCAGTAAGCCTTCTTCACGAGACGCGAGAGGATGTTCCCGGTGGGGTAGGCGAAGTCGCCGACGACGACGTGCGCGCCCGGCTTGCCGAGGCGGATCAGGTGTTCCAGCACACGGTGCATCATGTCCTCGTCAAAGACATTGAGGAAGAAGTTGGCCACGACCATGTCGTACTTCTCGACTTCGCGCACCTTCATGATGTCGCTATGCAGCTGGCGGATGCGGACCTTGATGCCTTCCTTTTCCAGGTTGCGCTGGAAGTTCTTCAACATCGTTTCCGACAGGTCGACCACGGTGACGTCCGCGCCGAGGCGAGCCGCATAGACCGCGTCCTTGCCGTGGCCGACGCCGGCGAACAGCACCTTGTCGCCCGGCTTGAGCTTGTCGAGCATCGCCACCTTGCAGTGGTGGATCGACTTGCCGCTGTAGAAATCGCTCAACCAGTCGTAGATCGGCCCCACCAGCTTGTACTTGTCTTTCATGCCTTGATCCTTGGGCCTTTGCGGCCTTTTCGTTTGTCTTGGCGCCGGCGGGTGCGGCCGGCGCGTCTCCTCAACACGGACTCCCTATGCGCATGCAGCGCGATGGGGTGTGTTTAGATTAAGACAAGATTTGCGGGGATCGAGGTGTGGCGCGTTGGCCTGCGGAGCCAAACTCGTGACCCTGGAAGTCACGGCGGGAAGTGTGGTCGCGGAGCACTCTTCTGCCTCGCGCGGAGGGCAACGCTGCGGGGGAAGGATAGAAGATAGTGAGCGCTTCACCCCCTGACAATTATCAAAGGGGAAGCGCTGCCGGTTGCGCTACGCGGCCTGGCGAGGGGCCGCGCTGCTCCAGAACAGCGACCGGCCGATTGCATATTCGGTCGCCATGGCCGCGGCAAGGAAGGCCGAACCGGCGAGGAACAGCTGCCTCGGCGTAATTACCAGCGCCAGTCCCCAGAACATCAGCAGTGCCGTCATGCGCAGCACCCACAGCACGAGTTCGCGCGCGAAGATGCGGTCGGCGAGCTCGCCGCGGATGTCGAGGGTGCACTGGTTGAGCACCTGCTGGCTGGCCGCGAGGAAGGGGGAGCCCGCCGCACGCATCATCGAATGCACGATGTACAAGGCCGGCAGCCAGGCGCTCGCGCCGAGCAGGAGGTAGGAGGCCGACATCACCAGGCAGGCGCCGCCGAACCAGTGTGCGCGGTTGTCCATGTTGCGTTTCTTGCGCGTGACGTAGAGCGCAATGCCGCCAGCCAGTCCCGCAACGGTGGAGACCCAGCCGTAATGACTGGCCACGCCGAGCGCATTGGATGCGCCGGTGGCGGCCATCGCCTGGCTGATGCCAAACAGGCCGGACTCGAGGAAGAAGATCGGCAGGCAGGCGATGAAGCGCGGCTGGCGGATGACGGCCAGCGGTGCCTTGAGCGACACCGGTTCGGTCGCCGGGATCGCCTTGCCGAGGAAGAGCGCGCCGAAAATGCAGAGGGCACCGTACAGCCAGTACACGGTACGGCTCTGCTCCCCGGACGAAGCCAGCAGCAGCGTCGAGGCCAGCGTCGCGCAGAAGCTGAGCACGACCATGGCCGTGCCCGAACGGGCGGCATAGGCATCACGTTCGGTGTCGGCGAGCAGGGACATCTCCAGCGCATGCCTTCCTGTCCATGTGATGCCGAGGTAGGAGCCGAAGGCGATTGCCGTCAATGCCACCGAACCGTCGGCCACGAGCAGCAGCAGGCCAGGCAGCAGCAGGCCGAGGCGTACCAGCGTCCCAGCGCCCAGCCGGAGCCGTGGACTGATCATGTAGACAAGAAAGGTCGACGCCATCGCGGCGGTGAGCATGCCTGCCGTATAACGGAACAGCGCATCGAGATCGTGCGCGCCGATGACGAAAAAGCCGATGAAGCCGCCGAAACTGCCGACGGCGCCTTGCAGGGCTGCGAGGGGAAGCAGGGTACGGTGGTGGGGTCTGAACTTCATTCCTGGCAACGTGTTCTTTGTCCGGCAAGTTGCTGGGAACAAGAACAGACATGCCACAGGGAATGATAGTTCCCTACGGAAAGAGATGAGGAGGATAGGTGTGATGTGAATGACAGTGACGTGCGGGCGTCGAGCGCGCATGCGGCGGATTACTACTCCTGATCCTTCCTGCGCGCCGCGTCCTTCAATTCGGTGTACTTCTTCGCGGAACCAAACGCCTGCTCCACCGGATACTTCGCCGCATTCTTGGCAATCTTTGCCTGCGCCGCCTCGAGCAGATCAATGCCGGCATCGTCGGCCACCAGCAGCAGGTACAGCAGCACATCCGCGCACTCGTCGCGCAGCGCCGTACGGAATCCAGGATCGTTCTTCAGTGCGTCGAGCTGCGTGTCGGTCTTCCACTGCGTCAGCTCCAGCAGTTCTGCCGATTCCAGGTTCAGCGAAATGATCAGGTTCTTCAGCGTATGAAACTGCTTCCAGTCGCGCTCGTCGCGGAAGGCAAGCAGTTGCTGGCGGATCGTGTCGAGGCCCGACATCAGTTCACTCCTTTTCCTGCGTCATTGCCTGCGTCCACAGCATCGCCGCGAAATCGGCCGCCGGCATCGGCTTGCTGAACAGGAATCCCTGCATCTGGTCGCACGCCTGGTCCTTCAGGAAGTTTTCCTGTTCCATGGTCTCGACGCCTTCGGCCACGACGGTGAGGTTCAGTGTCTTGCCCATCGTGATGATCGCCTCGGTGATGGCCTTGTCGCCCGGATTGTCGACGATGTCGGAAATGAACGAGCGGTCAACCTTGAGGGTGTCGATCGGGAAGTGCTTGAGCTGGCCGAGCGCGGAATAACCCGCGCCGAAATCGTCGATGGCCAGGCGCACACCCATGCGCTTGATTTCCTTCAGCAGGTTCTGCGCGTGCTCCGGATTGTGCACCACCATGCCTTCGGTGATTTCCAGTTCCAGGAGTTCCGGCGGCATGCCGGTGCCGTGCAGGATGGCGGCAATGTCGTCGATCAGGTGTTCGTCGGCGAACTGGCGCACCGACAGGTTGACCGCCATGCATACCGGCGGCAGGCCGGCGCGTTGCCATTCCATATTCTGCGCGCAGGCCGTCTGCAGCACCCATTTGCCGATCGGGACGATGACGCCGATCTCCTCCGCCAGCGGAATGAAATGGGAGGGCGGCACATTGCCCAGTTCGTCGTTGTTCCAGCGCAGCAGGGCTTCGACGCCGGTGATCGCGCCCGTCGCCAGGTCGCGCTTGGCCTGGTAGTGCAGGGTGAACTCGTTGCGTTCCAGTGCGCGGCGCAGATTGGTTTCCAGCGTGAGCCGCTCCAGCGACTGCGTCGTGATCTCGCGCGAATAGAACTGGTAATTGTTCTTGCCCTCTTCCTTCGCGAAGTACATCGCGATGTCGGCGTTTTTCATCAGCGTCTGCTCGTCCTCTCCGTCGCGCGGATACATGGCGATGCCGATGCTCGCGCTCACGCGGCACTCGCGGCCCGCCAGCATGAACGGCCGCGCCGCCACGTCGAGGAGCTTGGCCGCCGCCGTGGCCACCGAGTCCGCCTCCGGCGTCTCATGGATCAAGGCGACAAATTCGTCGCCGCCAAGGCGGGCAATGATGTCGCTGGCCCGCAAGGCTCCCATGAAACGGGTTGCCACTTCCTGCAGCAGAGTATCCCCGACATGGTGGCCGAGCGTGTCATTGATGTACTTGAAGCGGTCGAGGTCGATGAACAGGACCGCGAAGCTGCGGTTGTACCGTTGTGCGGAGCGGATGGCGGCGGTCAGCATTTCGCTGAACATCATCCGGTTCGGCAATCCCGTCAGGCCATCGTGGGTAGCCAGGTACTGGATGCGCTCTTCGGCAAGCTTGCTGTCGGTGATCTCCCGTGCCACGCCCCGATAGCCGGTAAATGTCCCGTACGCGTCGAAGATCGGCTCGCCGCTCACACTCACGTAATACGGACTGCCATCGTCCAGCGTGCGGTGGAAGACGATGTCGCGGAACGGACGCCGTTCCGTCATCATGTCGCGGAAGGCATCCCAGCCGCGCGCAAGTTCGACACGCAGGCCGGTTTCCCATGGCGTCCTGCGCAGGAAGAAATCGCGGACCGCGTCGGAGTTGGCGTCACGGCTCTCCATGCGCGTGAAGCGGATATCCGCATCCTGCTCCCAGTACCAATCCGAAGTCAGGTTGGTCAGCGAGCGGAAGCGTGCTTCGCTCTCGCGCAGCGCCTGCTCCACCCGGCGCCGCTCGGTGACATCGCGCAGGATGCCGCAGAAACCGACCGGCTCGCCCTTGCTGTTGCGTACCAGCTGCACCGAGCCTTCGCCCGTCACCGTGGAGCCATCCTTGCGCAGCATTTGCCAGTCGAAGCTCTCGGTCGGCACACCAGTGCGATAGACGTTATTGAAGACCTCGAAGGTGCGGCCGTGGATTTCCGCCGGCTGCATGTTGCGGTTGTTCCGGCCAAGTATTTCCGATTCCCCGTAGCCGAGCATGCGGCAAAAGGCGCTGTTGCACATCACCATGGTGCCGGTGAGGTCGACTTCGTAATAGGCGTCCTGGATGCTCTCGATGATGCTGCGATAACGCGCCTCGCTCTCGCGCAGCGCCTGTTCCAGCCTGCGGTGCTGGGTCACGTCACGCATGATGCCGCGGAACCCAACCGGCTCGCCCCCGGTGTCGCGCACCAGATGTACCGAACCCTCGCCGACCACGATGCTGCCGTCCTTGCGAAGCATTTCCCAGTCAAACGCACGGATCGGTGCCCCGGTGCGGTACACCTCGTTGAAGGCCTGGTAGGTACGGGCCGAGACGTCGGTCGTCTGGAAGGCGCGGTTGTTGCGGCCGATCAGTTCATGCGCTTCGTAGCCGAGCATGCGGCAGAAGGCACTGTTGAACAGGACAAGGTTGCCCTGCAGGTCGACTTCGTAGTACGCGTCCTCGATGGTTTCGAGGATGCCGAGGGACTTTACTTCGTGGCCATGCAAGGTATCCCTGGCACAGTCCCGCCCCGCAGCGGTTTCTCCTGCCGCTGTGTCTGCCTCTCTCAATGGCGTAAGGGCTGCCAGAACCTCTTTGTTCATGCCCGGATCCTGATTTGTCTCGTCTCGGCCGTGTTAACTTGCTTTTCTGCAATTATTGCATCTTGCTGCACAAAGTGCACCGACAGCGTAACAGGAAGCATGCGGCGCGCGGTCAGATTTCCACAACCAGCCCGGGCTGGAATGCCGGATTTTCCCACTGGATCTGTTCCGGCGTGGCCGCCGCCCGCCGGTTCAGGGCATAGCCGCGGGGATTGGTGACGATGCGCGTACCGGTGACGGCATAGTCAAAACTGTCGTGCACATGCCCGTGGACCCAGAGCTCAGCCTTCCCGAGCAAGGTCGTGAGGTCGCTGACGAAGCCTGCGTTCAGCAGTTGGCCGTCGTAGCGGGGGTGGATGGAGCCCGGGTGCGGGCCGTGGTGCGTGACGACCACGGTGGGGCCGTCAAAGGGCTCGTCGAGCTTCGACGCCAGCCAGGCATGGGAAGTGTGGTGCAGCCGCATCGCGTCTACAGCCTTGAACATCCCTCGGGGAGTGCGGATGGCGCGATGGTCGAGCAGCCGATCCTCGCACTCCAGCATCGCTGCCTGTTGCAAGTCGGGAAACAGCCGGTAATCGGTCCACAAGCAGCAGCCGAGGAAGCGCACGCCGTTAAACACGAACGCATCACCTTCAAGGAAGCGCACCCTGGTGCCGGTCGCAGCCGCGCGTAAACCGGCGATTGTGTCTTCCAGCGTGTTGCCGTACGCCTCATGGTTGCCGTGCACATAGATCACCGGGACCGGCCAGTCGGAAAACGCGTCCACCGCGCCGGTTGCATGATGAATATCGCCGGCGATGATGAGCACGTCGGCACCAGCAGCGGGCTCGACGGCGCGAAAGCCGGGGAAACCTTCCTGCAACAGGTCGAGGTGGAGGTCGGAGGCGATCTGGATCTTCATTGCAATGGACGGCGGCACGGATAGTCGTCCATTGTACGTGCAGAAGAAAAAAGCCCGCAGACCTTGCGGCTGCGGGCGAAATCCAACTCTCGGAGAGTCTGGAGGAGACTTCGTATCGGGAATCGGACCCTCCCCAAGGATCCGGTTCCCGGAAATACAGTCGGGCGGGATACGCCGACCTGGTCAGGCATCAGCCGCCAGAGCTTTTGACGTTGACTTGCGTGCCCTTGGCAGCCTGGATCGCTTCATTGCGCACGTCCTCGCGGGTGCGCGTGGAAGCGACGTTGACGTGTTCGACGAATTCCGGGTTGCTCCCGACGGACTGGGCCAGTTCGTGGCGCACTTCGGCGCGGGTCTTGCCCGACGCCACATTCTTGTGCTCGACGAACTCGGTGTTCACGGCCGGCTTCGTTTCTGCAACGACTTCGGCGCGGGACTTGGTCGACGCCACGTTGGTGTGCTCGACGAACGGGTAGGTCTGGTCAGCCAGCACGGAACCGGCGGCGGTGAGCAGGGAAACGGCGGCAATAAGGTTCTTCGCATTCATTTTATAACTCCACTTTAAGTTAATGACTCCGGCGCGTCGGGCAGGACATCCTGCTTTCCTTCGCGTCCTTCGTGAGTCGCATCAGTTGTGTGCTCATCGATGAAGCACAGTCTAGCCTTCGCGCGAAACTTGAAAAACAGCAATACAGGCAATGGACCATTTCTGAATCCGAAACAATCGCCTCTTGTTTTCTTGTTCCGCTTTCTGTCTCCTTGGCACGATTTCGCAAATCGCGCACCGTGCCTCTATGCGACCGGGCATTGCGTCGATGTCCACGCGCCGCCCGGTAGCTCATATACGTCGCTTACCATCCGCCGCCGAGCGAGCGAATCAGCGCCACCGTCGTCGTTGCCCGCGCGCCGCGCAATTGGACGGCGCTGCGTTCCACCGCCGCGAGGTTGCGCTGGGCATCGATCACATCGAGGTAACTCGAGCGGCCGGCCTGGTACAGCTTGTTGGCCAGTTCTGTTGAACGTCGCGCCGACGCCACCGCGTCGTCGATGGCCTGTGCCTGGCCCGCGAGCGTGCGCAGCCCGGCCAAGTTGTCCTCGACTTCGGCGAATGCGGTCAGCACGCTCTGGCGGTATCCGGCGACGGATTCCTCCAGCGCGGCTTCGGCACGCGAAATGTTTGCCCGGTTGCGGCCGCCGTCGATGATCGGCATCGACAGCAACGCGCCGACCAGCCAAGTGCGGCTGCTCCACTTGAACACATCGGACAGGTCTTCCGACTGGCCACCGCCTGCCGCGGTCAGCCGCAGCGCGGGGAACATTGCCGACTTCGCCACGCCAATGCGCGCGTTAGACGCGATCATTGCGCGCTGTGCGGCGGCAATATCGGGACGACGCTCCAGCAAGGCAGAGGGCAGGCCGGCGGGAATGCCGGGCAATGACGACGAGGCGAGCAGCGGGTTGGTCTCGGCGCTGAATGCTGCCGCCGGCTTGCCCAGCAATACCGCGAGTGCATGCTCCAGCTGTGCGCGCTGGCGTTCCAGTGCGATTGCTTCGGAGCGCGTGGTCGACAATTCAGTCTTCGAACGCGCAAGGTCAAGTTCACCTAGGTCACCGAGGTCGAAGCGGCGCTGGTTGATGCGCACGTTTTCCTCGCGCAGGCGCACCGTCTCGTTCAGGAAAGCCAGTTCCGCATCCGTGGCACGCAGCCGGAAATACGTCTGCGCGACGTCGGCCTGCAGCGCGAGCAGCACCGAGCGGTAGGTGGCCTCGCCTGCCGCCGCGTCGGCCTGTGCCGCGCTGACGTTGTTGCCGACGCGGCCGAACAGGTCGACTTCATAGCTGGCGGTAAGCCGTCCCGTCCACGACGTGGTCGCCGGCACAGGCGTGCCTTCCGGCAGGCCGAGCGAGACCGCCGACGGGCGTCCACGCTGCGGCCCGACGTCGACGTTCACGTTCGGGATACGGTCCGACTCGGCAATGCCGGCGATGGCGCGCGCCTGCTTCACGCGGGCCGCGGCGGCGGCGAGGTTCGCGTTGGCGGCCGTGGCTTCGTCGACCAGCCTGTTGAGCGTGCTGTCGTTGAATACCTTCCACCACTCGCCGCGCGGCTGTGCTTCCGCCGGTTCGGCCGGCTTCCATTTGCCTGCATCGACGGCGGCTTCCTTGAAACCGGACGGTACTTGGACCTGCGGGTCCTTCAGCACCGGCGCCGCGCACCCGGCGAGCACCAGTGCAGCCACCATGGGCAGCAGGGAGGTTTGCAATTTGCGGATCATCACACCACTCCTTCCGGACGCGTGGCGGCCGGGACTTGTTTTTCGAAACGTTGCGCAAAGGTGCGCAGCAACACATAGAACACCGGCGTCAGGAACAGGCCGAAGAAGGTCACGCCGAGCATGCCCCAGAACACCGCGACACCCATCGCATGGCGCATTTCCGAACCGGCACCCGACGAGAACACCAGCGGCACCACGCCCATGATGAAAGCGATCGAGGTCATCAGGATCGGGCGCAGACGCAGGCGGCAGGCTTCCAGCGCGGCCTGCACCACGGTACGTCCGTGATGTTCCAGCTCGCGGGCGAATTCCACGATCAGGATCGCGTTCTTCGACGCCAGGCCGACCAGCACGAACAGTGCGATCTGCGTGAAGATGTTGTTGTCGCCACCAGTCAGCTTCACGCCGAGCAGCGCGCACAGGATCGACATCGGCACGATCAGGATCACCGCCAGCGGCAGGGTCCAGCTTTCGTACTGCGCAGCCAGCACCAGGAAGACCAGCAGCACGCACAGCGGGAAGATGAACACCATGGTGTTGCCGGCCAAAATTTCCTGGTACGTCAGCTCCGTCCATTCGTAGGTGATGCCCTTGGGCAGCACTTCCTTCGCGATGCGTTCCATCGCCGCCTGTGCCTGGCCGCTCGAGAAGCCGGGCGCGGCCGCGCCGTTGATATCGGCGGACACGTACGCGTTGTAGCGCTGCACGCGGTCGGGACCGTAGCTGTCCTTCACCTTCATCAGCGACGACAGCGGGATCATCTCGCCCTTGTTGTTGCGCACCTTCAGCTGCGCGATGTCTTCCGCGTGCGAGCGGTACGGCGCATCCGCCTGCACCTTCACCTGGTAGGTGCGGCCGAACTGGTTGAAGTCGTTCACGTACAGCGAGCCGAGGTTGATCTGCAGCGTCTGGTAGATGGTCGACAGCGGTACGCCAAGTTGCTTGGCCTTGGTGCGGTCGACGTCGGCGAACAACTGCGGCACGTTGATCTGGTAGCTCGAGAACACGCCCGCCAGTTCTGGCGTCTGCCATGCCTTCATCTGCAGTGCCTGCACCGCTTCATACAACTTGTCGTAGCCGAGGTTGCCGCGGTCTTCCACCATCAGCTTGAAGCCGCCGATGGTGCCCAGGCCATTCACAGGCGGCGGCGGGAAGACCATGATGAACGCATCCTCGATGCCGCCCAGCTTCTGGTTGATCTGCTGCGCGATCGCAGGACCGGACAGTTCCGGCGAGGTACGCTGGTCGAAGGGCTCCAGGCCGAAGAACACGATGCCCGCGTTCGGCGCATTGGTGAAGCCGTTGATCGACAGGCCCGGGAAGGCGACGGAATCCTTCACGCCCGGCACCGATTTTGCGATGTCCGACATGCGGCGGATCACCGCGTCGGTGCGGTCGAGCGAGGCGGCGTCCGGCAGTTGCGCGAAGCCGACGAGGTATTGCTTGTCCTGGCCGGGAACGAAACCGCTGGGCACAGCCTTGAACACGAACACCGCGGCGAGCGACAGCAGCGCATACACCGCCACCGAAGCGCCCTTGCGTGCCAGCACCTGCTTCACACCGCCTTCATACCGGTTCGATGCACGGCCGAAGGCGCGGTTGAACCAGCTGAAGAACGGGCCGAACACCTTGTCCATGCCGCGCGTCAGCGCATCCTTCGGCGCATCATGCGGCTTGAGCAGTGCGGCGGCGAGTGCGGGCGACAGCGTCAGCGAGTTGAACGCGGAAATCACGGTCGAGATCGCAATCGTCAGCGCGAACTGGCGATAGAACTGGCCTGACAGGCCGGACACGAAGGCGATCGGCACGAACACCGCGCACAGCACGAGGGCAATCGCGATGATGGGGCCGCTCACTTCCTTCATTGCCTGGATGGTCGCGTCGCGCGGGTTCATGCCGTAGCTGATGTTGCGTTCGACGTTCTCTACCACCACGATCGCGTCATCCACGACGATACCGATGGCGAGCACCAGGCCGAACAGCGACAGCGTATTGATTGAGAAACCGAATCCGAGCAGTACCGCGAAGGTACCAACGATGGATACCGGCACCGCGACCAGCGGGATGATGGAAGCACGCCAGGTTTGCAGGAACACGATCACCACCAGCACCACCAGCGCAATCGCTTCGAGCAGGGTCTTGATGACGGCATTGATGGACTCGCGCACGAACTGGGTCGGGTCGTACACCACGCTGTACTCGACGCCTTCCGGGAAGTCCTGCTTCAGCTCGTCCATCTTGGCGCGCACGTCGGAAGACAGTTGCAGCGCGTTGGCATTCGGCGCTTCGAAGACGGCAATGGCGGCGGCCGATTTGTTGTTCAGCAGCGAGCGCAGCGCATAGTCGGTGGAGCCGAGTTCGATGCGTGCCACATCCTTGAGCAGCGTGACCGAACCATCGGCGCCGGTGCGCACGATGATGTTGCCGAATTCTTCTTCAGACTGCAGGCGGCCCTGGGTGTTGACGACCAGCTGGAACTCCGCGTTCTTAGCCGGCGCCGCACCGATCACGCCGGCGGCCACCTGCACGTTCTGCTCGCGGATGGCCTGCACCACGTCAGAGGCGGTCATGCTGCGCTGGGCCACCTTCTGCGGATCGAGCCACACGCGCATCGCGTAGTCGCCCGCGCCGAACAGGATGACCTCGCCCATGCCCGGAATGCGCGACAGCTGGTCCTTGATGTTGAGCACCGCGTAGTTGCGCAGGTAGACGTCGTCATACCGGCCGTTCGGCGAGGACAGGTGCACCACCATGGTCAGGTTGGGCGAGCTCTTCACCGTGGTCACGCCGATCTGACGCACTTCTTCCGGCAGGCGCGGCAGCGCCCGCTGCACACGGTTCTGCACCTGGGTCTCGGCCTGTTCGACATTGGTGCCGATCTTGAAGGTGACCGTCAATGCCAGCGCGCCGTCGGAGGTCGCCTGCGAGGACATGTAGAGCATGTTCTCGACACCGTTGATCTGCTCTTCGAGCGGGGCGGCGACGGTTTCGGCGATGACCTTGGGGTTGGCGCCGGGGTACATCGCGCGCACTACCACCGAAGGCGGCACCACGTCCGGGTATTCGGAAATCGGCAGCTTGAAGATGGCCAGCACGCCGGCCACGAAAATGAGGATCGACAACACAGCCGCGAAGATCGGGCGGTCGATGAAGAATCTGGAGAAGTTCATGATGTTCTCTCTGGGTACGTTTCAGAAGCGAGAGCGATCCCGCTCCCTCTCCTTGTGGGAGAGGGAATCCATGTGTCAGGTGGTGGGTGTTTACCTGCCGGGGTTCAGGATTTCGCCTGGCTTTGATCGGCCTTCGATTCGGCTTTCGCCGGTTGCTTGTTCGGGTCCGCGTCCATCGGGATCAGTTGCGCGGTGACCGGGGAGCCGGGGCGCACGCGCTGCAGGCCGTTGACGACGATCTTCTCGCCCGGCTGCAAGCCTTCGCGCACCACGCGCAGGCCGTCGACGACAGGACCGAGCTTGACCGGACGGTATTCCGCCTTGCCTTCGCCGTTCACGACGAACACGAACTTGCGGTTCTGGTCGGTGCCGATGGCGCGTTCATTGATGAGGGCTGCCTTGGTCTCGCCGCCGGTCCCGTTGCCGCTTGCAATCTGCACGCGTGCAAACAGGCCCGGAGCGAGTTCGTGGCCGGCGTTCTTCAGCACGGCGCGCATGCGCACGCTGCCGGTCGCCGGGTCGACGCGGTTGTCGACGAATTCGAGTTTGCCTTCATGCGGGAAGCCTTCTTCATTCGCCAGGCCCACGCGCACCGTCACCGGCGTGCCCTTGCGCGCCATCGCGCCGACGCGCAGGTAGGACTGTTCATCGCCGTCGAAGCTGGCATAGATCGGGTCGGCGGAGACGACTGAGGTCAGGATCACGCTGCCGTCGACCAGATTGCCGGTGGTGACTTCCGCCTTGCTGACGCGGCCGTTGATCGGCGAATGCACCTTGGTGAAACCGAGGTTGAGCTTCGCGGATTCATAGGCGGCCTGGGCGGCGCGTGCCGTCGCTTCCAGTTCCTTCACGCTGGACGCCTTTTCATCGGCTTCGCGCTGGGCAATGGCTTTTTCGGCCACCAGCTTTTCCGCGCGGGCGAGTTCCACTTTCGCGAGGTCGGCCTTGGCGCGTGCGGCGAGCGCAGCGGCTTCAGCTCGGCTGGCTTCCGCTTCATAAGGACGGGGATCGATGACGAAGAGCACGTCGCCCTTCTTCACTTCCGCGCCCGGCTTGAAATTGATGGAGGCGATGAAGCCGGAGACACGCGGACGGACCTCGACGCGCTCGACAGCTTCCAGCCGGCCGGAAAATTCCTGGGTCTCCATGATGGACTTCTCGATCACTTCGGCGGCTGAGATCGGCGGGCCGCCCGCCGGTTGCTGGCCGAGTTCCTGTGCGTTCGGCTTGCCGCAGGCGGACAGCACCAGCGCCGCAAGGACGCTTGAGATGGTGGCGGCAGCCGCGGTGCGGGCTGCGGGGGAAAGTGTCGACAAGTGCCTCATGGTGTTCTTCCTTATTCAGTTGTTTCTGATACCGAGAGCTTCAACCCTCCCGCGATGGGAGGGTCAAGCGATTTTTTTAAAATCTTGTTCGGGGCTTTTCAGCCCGTCCAGGAATGCCGCGATCTCGTGCAGCACGGTCTCCTTCCGTGCACAGTTACATCGCGCATCCGGTTCTTCCAGTGCGATCGGCGGCAGCCGCCGCACCGTTGTCCTGATGCCGGCCGTCGCCAGCTTGGCGCCGTACTGTTCGCCTTCGTCGCGCAGCGGATCCTCGTCGGCCGAGAGGATCAGCGCCGGGGGCAATCCTTTCATGCGGCTCGATTGCATCGGGCACGCATACGGATGCGTCCGGTCCAGCGCGCGCGGCAGGTAATCGCGGTAACCCGCCGCGCAGGCATTCGCTGCACGCGCCGCCCCGCCCTGGCCGGCCACCGAGCGCATCGAGCAGGTCGTCAGGCCGGGGTCGAGCATCGGCATGATCAGGACCTGCGCGTGGAGCGCCGGACCGGCACGGTCACGGGCCATCAGCGCCGACACCGCCGCGAGGTTGCCGCCCGACTCAATGCCGGCGGTCACCAGGCGTTTGCCGTCCCATCCCAGCCGTGCGCGGTTGCGCGCCGCCCATTTCAGGACGGCATGGGCGTCTTCCACTGCCGCCGGGAACGGCTGCTGCGCCGCGGTGGTATAACTCGCCACCAATACCCGGTAGCCGGTGCGTGCCGCCAGCGCGATGGCGAATTCCTCGGCATCGTCCATTTCCGCCGTCACGAAGCCGCCATGCGGAAAGAAGACGATCAGCCCGGCATTCCCTGCCTGCGCCCCGGCGGGGGTGACCAGGCGCGCTTCCAGCTTGCCCTGCGCGCCTTGCGCTGACAGGGTTTTCACCTTTACGTCGTTGCCGAGTTGTTGCGTCTTGGTGTCCATTACCGTGCGAAGCCTTCATGTCATGCGTCGCACTATAGCTTTGTTCTAGAATGTGAATAAACAGCAATAATTCGAATTGACTGTTCAGGGTTTTGAACAATACTAGTAATGTGCACCGGCCGGCACCCCAAGCGGGTGCCGCAGTTTTCCTCATGTCCGCATTTGTCAGGAGACCTGCACCGCCCGTGTACGCCAGTGGCCACTATACGGACGGGCTACTGACAGCCTTGTGTCAGGAGGGATGCAAGATGGACAAGTTGCAGGCGATGGAAGTGTTCGTGCAGGTCGTCGATGCGGGCGGGTTTACGCGCGCCGCGGAGAACCTGAAACTGCCCAAGGCGACCGTGTCGACGCTGGTGCGCAACCTGGAAACCGTGCTGGCGGTCAAGCTGCTTAACCGCACCACGCGCCAGATCAGCCTGACGGCCGACGGCGCCGCGTATTACGAACGCTGCATGCGCATCCTCGCCGAGGTGCGCGATGCCGAGGATTCCCTGTTGAAGACGCACGCCAGCCCGAGTGGTCGGCTGCGTATCGATGTGCCGTCGGCGCTGGGACGGCATGTGCTCATGCCATCGCTGCCGCAATTCCTGGCGCGTTATCCTGACATCCACCTGGAAGTCGGCTGCAGCGACCGGCCGGTGGACCTGATCGAGGAAGGCGTCGACCTCGCGGTGCGCGGCGGCGAACTGGCCGATTCGACACTGATCGCGCGTCGCATCGGCCTGATCCATTTCGTCACCTGCGCCGCGCCGTCCTACATTGCGCTGCATGGACGGCCGCAGCATCCGCGCGACCTGCTGCAGCACGACTGCGTGAACTATTTCTCTGCCAAGACCGGCAAGATCTCCGAATGGGATTTCGCCCGCGACGGCGAGCGCATCCAGATGCGCGTGCCCGGCCGCATCGCAGTCAACGACTCGAACGCCTACCTGACCGCGACGCTGTCCGGCATGGGGGTAGCGCAGACAGGTGCCTTCGTGATGTGTCCCTACCTGCAGTCCGGGGAGCTGGAACTGCTGCTGGAAGACTGGACCATCGATCCGCTGCCGCTGCACGTGGTGTATCCGCAGAACCGCCACCTGTCTGCGAAGGTGCGCGTGTTCGTCGAATGGATTTCCGAACTGTTCGCCGACCATCCTGCAATGCACATTCGCGCCGGCCGCTGCCCGCTCACCGATGAAGGACTGGCTGCGTCGGTCGCCGAACAGGCCGTCCAGAAGGCGAGCGAGGCCACGCTGGAAGCGCGCCCCATGCCGGGTTGAGGCTTGGCTGAAATTGCTTCTTTGTTACCTTTTGTTGTTGCTTTTTGGTGGAATCGCTCTAAGGTGAGTACCATGCCCGCGTAAGCAGTTGCTGCGAGTCAACTGCCTCGGTACCATGGTCATATAAGAATAGTCATATACGGATGAGGAGACGAAGCGTTCCGCAACAGTACTGCGGACGCCGGGGGAGCCTGCGCATGCCCTGACGCCGCCCGAAAGACGTACGGAGCCTGACAAACATGGAGTTCCCGGCCCACCTTAACATCAATCAGCGCGTGCAACGGCTTCCGCGCCGCCGCGTCGCGCTCGTGCTCGGCCTGTTTGCAGCCTCGATTGCGCTGGCCGCGCCGCTTGTGCCGTACTGGCTGGTGGTGATGCTCGCGGCCGCAATCGCCGCCGCAGTGTGGATTATCGCCACCACACCGGCCATTGCCAGCGATGCCGCCCTGCGCGAATCCGAGCGCAAGTTCCGCAACTTCGTAGAGCAGTCCCTGGTCGGCCTGTACGTGGTGCAGGACGGGAAGATCGCGTACGCCAACAACAAGACTGCGGAACTCCTCGGCTACGACAGCCCGGAGCAGCTGATCGGCAAGCCCGTCAGCAGCCTGACCCATCCCGACGACGTTGATATCCTCGAGGAAAATCACCGCCGCCGCCTCACGGGCGAAGTGATGAGCATCCGCTATACCTACCGCGCCATCCGCCGCGACGGGCGCGTGGTCTGGGCGGACGTGCACGGCAGTCGTTGCGAATACGAAGGCAGGCCGGCAGTCATGGGCGTTGCCCTCGACGTCAGCCAGCAGGTCGCGTTCGAGCACCAGTCGCGCCTGGCCAACCGCGTGTTCGAGTCCGCCAGCGAAGGCATTGTCATCACCAACGCGGAATGCCGCATCGAGGCGGTCAATCCCGCCTTCACCCGCATTACCGGCTACACCGCTCAGGAATCCGTCGGCAAGCTGTCGCGGATGATGACCGGGGCGGGCGCCGAACTGAACCAGGACATGCTCACCAACCTGGCCAACAGCGGACACTGGCAGGGCGAGATGCACGACCGCCGCAAGAACGGTGACTGGTATCCGGCGTGGCTGTCGATCTCGACTGTGCGCGATGCAGAGAAAAACATCACCAATTACGTCGGCGTCTTCACTGACAACACGCGCCGCAAGGAAGACGAAACCCGCCTGCAATTCCTCGCCAGCCACGACAGCCTGACAGGCATGTGGAACCGCAGCGGCATGATGAACAAATTCAGCCTCGAGATCGAGCGCGCGCGCACCTCCGGACGCCAGCTCGCCTTGCTGTTCATCGACCTCGACCGCTTCAAGACCGTCAACGACACCCTCGGCCACCTTGCCGGTGACCAGTTGCTCGTCGCCGCCGCCGGCCGCATGCGCGCCCAGCTCAAGCCTCACGACATCGCCGCGCGCCTGGGCGGCGATGAATTCACTGTCCTGCTGGATGATCCGCACTCGATGGGTGCCGCAGCCAACCTCGCCGAACGCCTGCTGTCCGCGATGGGCCAGCCGTTTTCCATCGGCGGCCAGGAAATGTTCGTCACCGCCAGCATCGGCATCGCCTGCTACCCGGCTGACGGGCATGACGCGGCCACGTTGCTCAAGAACGCCGACGTCGCGATGTACCGTGCGAAGCAGCGCGGCAAGAACACCTTCCAGTTCTTCACCAGCGACATGAACACCCAGGCCTTCGAGCAGCTCCTGCTGGAAAACAGCCTGCGCCGCGCACTCGACCGCGGCGAGTTCGAGCTGCACTACCAGCCGCAGTTCTCCGCCACGACCGGCGCTATTGCCGGTGTCGAGGCGTTGATCCGCTGGCGGCATCCCGAACTCGGCCTGGTGCTGCCCGGCACCTTCATCTCGCTGGCCGAACAGAACGGCCTGATCGTGCCGATCGGCGCATGGGTGTTGCGTGAAGCCTGCCGTCAGGGCAAGGAGTGGCTGGATGCCGGCCTCGACTTCGGTCACATCGCGGTCAACCTCTCGGCCAAGCAGTTTTCCGCCGGCGACCTGCTCGACACGATTCGCGCCGCCCTCGACGAAAGCGGCCTGCCGGCTTCGCGCCTCGAATTCGAGATCACCGAGAGCACGATCATGCACAACCCGCCCGAAGCGGTGCGCATGCTCGACAGCATTCGCGCGATGGGCGCGGCGTTGTCGATCGATGATTTCGGCACGGGTTATTCCTCGCTGGTCAGCCTCAAGCAATACCCGCTCGACAGCCTCAAGATCGACCGCGGATTCGTGACGGGGATTCCGGGTGATGCGGATGATGTCGCGATCACGGAGGCAATCATCGCGATTGCCAACAAGATGGGATTGAAGGTGGTCGCCGAGGGCGTGGAGACGCGCGAGCAGGCGGAGTTCCTGCGTGGGGCGGGGTGCGGGGTGTTGCAGGGGTTCCTGTTGGGGAGGCCGATGCCTGCTTCGGAACTGGCGCGGTTGTTTGTGACGGCGGTGGCGGCTTGATGCCCGAATGTCGCGCGATGGGAAGGTGACCGTGCGATTCCCTTGCCCTCGACGAAACTCATGCCGCCTCTTCCTCAGGTTTGCGTGTGAGTGTTGCCGATCGCGTGCCCGGACGATAATGGGGGCGTTGCGAGATCAGGCGGTCGTCCGCACCGGCGTAGATTTTCCTGTAACGCAGATAGCCGGCACCGGCTGACAACGGTTCCCTGCCGTCGCTCTTCATTTCCGGCACTTTTCCGGTCTTCATGTAGATCTCCGCCAACTTGCGTTCCTCCGGCGTGAGCGGATCAACGCGATGATCGGCGTGCGGGTTGCGTTCGTGGTCAACCAGCATGCGTACCAGCGACTCGAGATAGTCTTTCACCTCGCTTGCCTCACGACCGGTAAGCTTGAACGCCGCGCGCGAATCGTGAACGTAGTCGTCGAAGAATTTTTCCATTCCTGCAGGCAGCACTTCCTCTCCCCAGAAGCGGGTGATTTCCATCCACTCGTTCTCCCGCCGGTTTCTGAATCCCGGCGGTTGAACGGGAATGCTCTTCCGATCGCGCCGCGTTTGTGCCCAGGTTCGTGGATCGTTCTCGTTTCCGACGGGATTCAGATAGTCGTCACGCCAGCGTTCGTATTCAGCGATCTCTTCCTCGAATTCTTCATTCGCGCATCGCAGGTCGTTCCGGTCCTCCGGCCTGGCGTCTTCGAAACTCCTTGTCTTCGCCAGCGGCGTCGGACCGGAATGACGGCGCATCTTCCGCCACAGGATGTAGAACTTGCATTGCTCGCGCATGACCTCTGTCAGCGTGCCGGTCGTGGTCCTGGCATGCGATAGATACTGATTGAATGCGTTGATGGTTTCCGGGGCGATCCTGAAGTCTTCCTTGACCGATTCCTGCTTCACCAGGTCGAGTTTCAGCGGCACGCCGGCAAGCCGTGCGGCACGGTACATGTGGGCGAGCGGAAGCCGCGACAGCATGTCGATGCCCTTCGGATCCTTGCCCTTGCCGTGTTCCTTCGGGTTGTAGCCGCCGCCGACGTCCGAGTGAACGCCGGGATAGACGATTTCAGACCGCCCTGCACCTGGTCCGTTGTTGTAGCAGATGGAGTCCAGCGGAAAGCTGCGCCGCACTTCGTGCCCGGCGACCAGATGCAGGCATTCCTTGAACTCGTGCGGCACCCGGAGACTGAGTTCAGCATCCGCCCATCCCCAGTGGCCGTTCGCCGTGTTCAGGGTATTGGCGAGGCCGACGGACGCGACAGTATCGAACAGCCCGAGAAAGTCGAAATTGACCGGAAAGCCGCCGAGGGTATGGCCAGGCCTTTTCAGCAACAGAGCGTCCAGCTTGCAGAGCGCAACCAGCCAGTTGGCGAAGACGCGCGCAGCGGCAGCACCGCGCGAAAAGCCGAAAGCGGATACATAGATTTCCTGCACCAGGGCCGGATCGGTGGCTTTCGGTTTGCTGCCGTCAGGTCCGTGCATGTTGTTCGCAATGGCACGGTGCAGCCTTTTCAAGATATCTTCGAAGGCCTTGCGGGCGGAGCGTGAAAGATAGGATTCTGGCGCGTACTCAGTCATCTCCTGCAAGGTGAGCTTGTTCAGGCTGATGGTCTTGTACAGATCCCTGGCTTCGCTGGCGCTGACGAGCAGCGTGTCTTTCTGGAAGAAGCGATGAATTGCGTTGATGGCCTGAAGGAGAGTCCAGATGATGCGCGCCTCGCCCTTGTACGCTGCCGCACCGCCCAAGGTCGCAGCGATGCCTTTACCGCCGTCGTCGACGAGGTCAAAGGCCGATCCCACGCCCGGCGTGTAGATGCGGAAGAAGTTCGTGTATTGGTCTGGCTCGTGTTCCCATTTCGGTTCGCCCGGGACAACACCATTGATGCTTTTGCCTGGGAAGCAGCTGTACAGACGGGCGACATTTGAGTGGTCGTAGCGTTTGTTCGCGATGGACTCGCCGTAGTTGTTGCGGGTGCCATCGAGGAAGAAGCCGAGGAAGAGGTTGAGGTTGCAGGATTCAGCCGGTTTGCATTTGCTTGGGCGTTCACGAGCCAAGTATTCTCGGATCTTTACTTGATCCTGATCAGAAAAGAACTTTTCCTTGTTAGAAGGATCAGCAAAAACATCCTCAAGTGGAACAGCCAGTGCCGCGTTCATGGCTTCCTCTTCATTAAGTTCTCCACACCTTTTTGCGCGTCCTCCAAGTACTCTTCGTAACGCCGTTGGACATGTTCCTTGTAGGCAGGGTCATCGGGCCCATGGAAGTTTGCGATTTCTTTCCGGCTGTGTTTTTTGTCGAATTCCCAGCTTTGCTCTAATGATTTTTTCGGATTGTCCCGGAGATTCTTAAGTAGCTTTTCAGCAGTGCGCACATCCGACTTCTCACGATCGAGATCTCTCTCCCAAAGCTTCCGTCGATATTCGAGGGTCGGCACCGGCCACCCTTTCACCTTTCCCGGCCACTTCGGATGCGGCGGCCCGTAATCGCTCGACAGCACGTCCACCGCCCCATCCTGATAGTGCACCGCCCAAATACGCCCCGGCTTGCCGTCGACATAGTGTGGCAGATCGACAATCACATCCTTCACCGGGTCACGGTACGTATCGAAAATCTGCACGCGCACCTTGATCCCCGGTTGCCATTTTTCAGGAAGCCGAAAACAGCACATGATGCCGCCGCCCGTAAAGGGATCGAGGGGTTCGGCGCCGACGCTGCGGGAATCGTTCGGGTCCGAGATGGCGTAGGTAATCGCCTGGTCGCTGTAGTTGACGCCCGAGATTTCAACGCCGACCTTCGAATCCTTTGCCAGTGGAAGGTTGCATGCGGTGAGCAGCACGCTGATAGCGATGGGAAAAGTGGTTTGGAATTTCATTTTTTCCTATGTTTGGACAAGTGCGGACAGTGTGCTTTCGATGTCGGCAAATCTGCGTTCCTTCGTTGCAAGTGACGCGAGCAGCGGAGCGCAGGCCGGGAGCTGATCGAGCTTCGGCTGTTGAAGGATGAGGCTGCACCACTGCGTGCGATCGGCGTCCGCGATGCCATAGTGATCTGCGCGTTGGAGTCCGAACGCGATAAGTTCGTGCGCATCCGCCGGATGGTAGCGACGCATCAGTGCAGGATCGTTGAGGTTCAGGTCCGCAATGATCTCGTCGGCTTCGCTGTCCTTGATCACATGCGCGCACTGCTTCTCGTCGAGGCGCACGCGTTCCAACGGTGGACAGGACAGTGACGGCAATGGCAGGTCCGCCCATTGCGCGAACCGGGTGCGATAACGCCATGCCTGTGCGGGACCGAAAAAACTGCCGTGCTGCTCGGGGGCGAGCATCTCGACAATCGCGGGCAGGCGACGCGTGTCGGGGAAGCGGAAGACGAAGGACTGTCCATCTGCATCGACGATGCACCATGGATGCAGTCGCAGCGCGAGCTCGTCAAGCGATTCGTGCGTGACGATTATCGAGAGCATCGGCAATCCATTGGTGAGTGCGAGAAGCTCGCGCCAGGCGTGCGCAGTTTCAAGGTCCAGCGGAATCAGGGTTGGGGATACGGCCTGCAGTGCTTCGTATGGGCGATCGGAAAGATCGTACAGGCTCCGAAACGGAAGGCGATACTTCCGTATTGCCGGATAACAGTGCTCGGAGAATGCGCAGTCGAGCAGGGCGATTACCTGCGTCCCCGGCCATCTTTCTGTATCCGATTCAACTTGCTTTTCAAGGTGGTCAAGCCAGTGCGGCGCGTGCTCGCCTATTATTTTCGAGTTCGTGATGTCCATCATTCTCCTTTAACCTGTCTTGGTGAATGCCGTGCCTCGTGCGAGGTTTCGCTTCAGGCAGTCGATGCAGATGCTTTTCGGAAGCTGCGGCAGGCTGGGCATGACCCGAGCGGGCCCTGTCAGATTCTTCACGCTGCCATGAATGTTGACCGGACCGGGTCCCTTCAACGTAATTGCGCCGTTTCCGATGTCAATGCGCGAGCCCCCTGCGGTGAGATGAATGCCGTTGAGGGCAGTGATCTCGATGTCGCCGTCTACAGACGTGATGCGGATGTCTTTCTTCGCAATCGCCTCGGTCTCATCGTCCTGCGCCTGGATCTGCACCTTGCCCTTGCCGGCGAAGAGTTTGATGCCGGACTTGGCGACGAACACGCTCCAGGCTTCCTTGATGGCCATCGACAGCTTGTTGCCGACCGCGATGTTCGTGTCCTGCTGGCTGGAGAGGTGGATGTGTTTGCCTGCTGCGATTTCATGGCTCTTCGGAGTCGCATTGATAATGCCTGCGGGACTGGAGAACGCGAGGATCGGTTCCTCATAGTCCGGCACCGTTGCCTTCTGTCCGGTGCCGCCTTGCTGTGTATAGGTCGTCTCTGCGACCTTGATCAGTCGTTGTGCTTCCTCGTTCGCTTCCAGCGGATCGGCGTTGTGGTCCTTCGCTGCATCGGACAGCATTTTTGACAACTCGAGGTTGTTGGTGAGCTGGTTG
>DASPMV010000020.1:0-9253 GCA_035626875.1 Noviherbaspirillum sp.
GATGGGTACGGCGACCGCTTCCGGCGTCGACCGTGCACGCATCGCCGCCGAGCAGGCAGTGGCATCGCCGCTGCTGGACGGCATCGACCTGTCCGGCGCGCGCGGCGTGCTGGTCAACGTCACTGCCAGCCGCAGCCTCAAAGGCAAGGAAATCAAGGAAGTCATGGCCACCGTCCGCGCCTTCGCTGCACCCGATGCATCGATCGCCCAGGGCATCGCCTACGACGAGAACATGGGCGACGAAATCCGCGTCACCGTCGTGGCAACCGGCCTCGGCCGCGGCCGCAAGAACGTGCAACTGGTGCAGACCCCGGTCCTGCGTACCGGCACGCACAACGAGCCGATCATGCAGCATACCGGCATGATGCAGGGTTCCGCGCAGCCGGCAGCCGCGTTCGACGGCCTGAAGGCGCCGGCCGTCTGGCGTCGCGAGTCCGCATCGGATACGGTGCGCGCGCTCGAGAAGAACGGCATGGAAACCTACGACATCCCGGCCTTCCTGCGCAAGCAAGCCGACTAAGCGTTTCTCCCTACGTCAAGTAGGGAGGACGCTGCAAGAAAAGCAAGAAAAAGGCATACTGCGGTTTCTACGCCGCGCCCCGCGTGATAGCGGCGCGCGGCGTTTTTACACCCGCTTTGCCAACAGAGAGGACTCATACCATGACCATCAAGATCGGCGACCGCCTGCCGGAAGGCACCCTGTCGGAATTCATCGAAGTCGAGTCGGAGGGCTGCTCCCTCGGCCCGAATACCTTCAAGGTCAGCGACCTGACCAAGGGCAAGAAAATTGCCGTCTTCGGCCTGCCGGGTGCCTATACCCCGACCTGCTCGGCCAAGCACGTGCCGGGCTACATCGCGCTGGCCGACAAGTTCAAGGCCAAGGGCGTGGATGAAATCTGGTGCGTTTCGGTCAACGATCCCTTCGTGATGGGCGCATGGGGCCGCGACCAGAAGGCGACCGGCATCGTGCGCATGATGGCCGACGGCAGCGCGGAATACACGAAGGCACTCGGCCTCGAATTCGACCTGACCGCCAAGGGCATGGGCGTCCGCATGCAGCGCTTTTCAATGCTGGTGGAAGACGGCGTGGTGAAGCAGCTCAACATCGAGCAACCCGGCAAGTTCGAAGTCTCGAACGCGGAAACCCTGCTCGGCCAGCTCGGCTGAGATTCTCCCGGGAACACGGCAAACGGCGCTTCGGCGCCGTTTTTTATGCCTGGTCAACGAGAACCACCTCGACCCGCGCGTCCTTGAGTACCCGCCCCAGCGCCTCCGGCGGCGGTGCATCGGTGAACAGCATGTCGATATCCGACACATGGGCCATGCGCACCAGTGCCTGCCGCTCGAACTTGTCGTGGTCGGCCACGAGCCAGATCTCGCGCGACTGCTCGATGATCGCCTGCGCCACCTTGACCTCGCGCGGATCGTAGTCGCGCAGCGTGCCGTCCGGCTCGATGCTGGAAATCCCGATGATCCCGATATCGACCTTGAATTGCCGGATGAAATCGATGGTTGCCTCACCCACGATGCCACGGTCCCGGCCGCGCACCACGCCGCCGGCCAGGATGACTTCGCAATGGGGATTGTCGGAGAGGATGGACGCGACGTTGAGGTTGTTGGTGACGACGTGCAACGCCTGGTGATGCACCAGGGCACGGGCCACTTCTTCGGTCGTCGTGCCGATATTGATGAGCAAGGAACAGCCCGACGGCACCTGTCTCGCGACCTCGGACGCGATGCGGCGCTTGGCGTCGCTGTTCATTCCCTGACGCAAGCTGTAGTCGATGTTCTCGACCGAGGAGGGCAGCCCGACGCCGCCATGGTAGCGCGCCAGCAGGTTCGCCTCTTCCATCATTTTGACGTCGCGCCGCACCGTTTGCGGCGTCACGCCCAGCGCCAGCGCCAGCTCCTCCACCGACATCGTCACACGTTGCCTTACGGCATCGAGCAGCCGCCTTTGACGCGGATTAAGAGTCAAAGCCGTTCCCCTTCAATCGTGGCAAAGCCATCAATATAATTGAAAACGAAAATAAACGAACATAAAAAATCAAAAAAGCTGTTGCCTTAGTTTCGAGTATTGTCGTATCTTAAGCGCCTGTCACCGTACCAACTCTTTATTCCCTGGGCGAGATCTGGATGGAAAACGGCAAGACCTCCCTCGAATGCGACCTGCTCATCGTCGGCGGCGGCATCAACGGTGCCGGCATCGCGCGCGACGCTGCGGGACGCGGGTTGAACGTCGTTCTCTGCGAAAAGGACGACCTTGCCTCGCACACGTCCTCGTCCTCCTCCAAGCTCATTCATGGCGGCCTGCGCTATCTCGAGTATTACGAGTTCAACCTCGTCCGCAAGGCGTTGATCGAACGCGAAGTGCTGTTGCGCGCCGCACCGCACATCATGTGGCCGATGCGTTTCGTCCTCCCGCATGACAAGGGGCAGCGGCCTGGGTGGATGATTCGCACCGGACTGTTCCTCTACGACGCGCTGGCAAAGCGTGAGCTCCTTCCCGGATCGCGTGGCGCAGACCTGCGTCGGCATCCGGCCGGCGAACCGCTCAAGCCGGAGTTCTCGCGGGGATTCGTTTATTCCGACGGCTGGGTGGATGACGCGCGCCTGGTGGTGCTCAATGCCGTCGACGCCGCCGAGAAGGGCGCACGCATCTTCACGCGTACGCGTTGTACCTCTGCACGGCGCGAGGGAGAGGCATGGGTTGTCGAACTGGTCGACACAGAGGGGAAGCGTTCGCTGGTTCGCACACGCGTACTGGTCAATGCGGCCGGTCCCTGGACCGCGCAATTCCTGCAGACCGCCGTGCAGCGTCCGTCGGAAAAGGCGCTGCGCCTGATCAAGGGCAGCCATATCGTCGTTCCCAAGCTGTTCGACCATCCGTACGCGTATATCTTCCAGCACCCGGACGGCCGCATCGTGTTCGCCATTCCGTACGAACAGGATTTCACCCTGATTGGCACCACGGACATCGAATACCACGGCGACGCCAACAAGGTGGCTATCGACAAGGACGAGGTCGTCTACCTGTGCGATCTGGCGAGCCGCTACTTCCGCAAGCGTATCGCTCCCGCTGACGTCGTCTGGAGCTACTCCGGCGTCCGTCCACTCGTCGAGGACGAATCGTCGAGCGCGTCCGCAGTGACCCGCGATTACCGACTCGAACTCGATACAAAGGGCGCGCCGCTGCTCTCCATTTTTGGGGGAAAGATCACCACCTTCCGCAAGCTTGCGGAAGAGGCGGTCGACATGCTTTCGCCTTTGCTCAACATGCGTCGCGGCTCCTGGACAGAAAATGCCTGCTTGCCCGGAGGCGATCTTTACGGCGCACACCCGTCCAACCGCTCCGTGCTCGAGTATGACAAGTTCGTGCATGAGATGCAGACGCGCCACGCATTCCTGCCGCCGGCACTGGTCGCGCGCTACGTACGCGCCTATGGCACGCGAATCAACATGCTGCTCGCCGGACGCAAGAGCCTGGCGGACATGGGCGAACAGATCGCGCCGGGGCTGTATGAAGTCGAGGTCGATTACCTGGTGCGGCACGAATGGGCTGTGGATGCCGCGGACATCCTCTGGCGCCGCTCCAAGCTTGGCTTGCATCTGCCGAAGGGAACACAGGAAAGGCTCGACGCCTGGATTCAGAAAAGGAACGGCACCGAAAAAAGCCGCAGCGCCTAGAAAAAAACGGCGCAACAAGAAGAATTTTTAGGAGGAAGACAGCGTGCTTCTAGCATTGGAAAACGTCAGCAAGAAGGTTGGCGCGGAAGATCACATCTACCCGCTATCGCTCTCGCTGGTACCGGGGACCATCAACGTATTGCTGGGGACGACCAAAGCCGGCAAGACGTCCCTCATGCGTCTCATGGCCGGACTCGATCGCCCAACTGAGGGGCGTGTCGTTGCGGGCGGCAAGGACGTGACCGGCGTGTCCGTCCGCGAGCGCGACCTCGCCATGGTTTACCAGCAATTCATCAACTACCCGTCGTTCACCGTCTTCGACAATATCGCCTCGCCGCTGCGCATCAAGGGCGTGGCGGAAAGCGAGATCAGGAAGCGCGTGACCGACATGGCGGAACGCCTGCACATTACGCCATATCTGCAACGCTTCCCGGCCGAGCTCTCCGGCGGCCAGCAGCAGCGTACCGCCATGGCGCGCGCGCTCATCAAGGAAGCCGGCCTCCTGCTGCTCGACGAGCCGCTGGTCAACCTCGACTACAAACTGCGCGAGGAACTGCGCAATGAACTCACCGAGCTGTTCTCCGAAGGGAAAACGACGGTCGTGTACGCCACAACGGAGCCGCTGGAAGCCCTGCAGCTCGGCGGCCATGTCGCGGTTCTGCACGAGGGACGCCTGCTGCAGAACGGGCCCACACTCGATGTCTTCAACGCACCGAATTCCATCCAGGCCGCCCGCACCTTCAGCGACCCACCGATCAACCTGATGCATGCCACGCTCGACGCCAACGGAACGGCGCAGATGGGCAGCGGACTGGTCCTGCAGTTGAGCCCGGCACAGATGCAGAAAGCGGCGGGGCACAAGGAAGTGATACTCGGCCTGCGCGCGCACAGCCTGCGCCTTGCAGCGCGTTACCCGGACGATGTGCCGATCGAGGCGGAAGTCGAGCTGGCGGAAATCAGCGGTTCGGAAACCTATGTGCACGTGCATCGCGGCCGCATCGCACTCGTCGCGCAGCTGCCCGGCGTTCACGACCTAGAACTCGGCACACCTTGCAGCATGTACTGCCGGCCGGGCGACCTGTTCCTGTACGCACCCGATGGCGCGCTATTGTTTGCGCCGACACTGATTCAGGCTGGAGTGTAAGCATGGCGCGCATTGAACTCGTTGATCTGGCTCATGCCTACAAGCCCAACCCGAGTGCGCCGAGCGATTACGCATTGCGCCCGATGAACATGCAGTGGGACGACGGCGGCGCGTATGCACTGCTCGGTCCTTCCGGTTGCGGCAAGACCACGCTGCTGAACATCATTTCCGGATTGCTGCGTCCGTCCCACGGCCGCGTGCTCTTCGACGGCAAGGATGTCACCAACCTTCCGCCCGAAGCGCGCAACATCGCCCAGGTGTTCCAGTTCCCGGTCATCTACGACACCATGACCGTGTTCGACAACCTCGCTTTCCCGCTGCGCAATCGCGGCTGGAAGACGGCGGACATCAACAAGCGCGTGCAGCAGGTGGCCGAGATGCTGGAGCTGACCGGCGACCTGAAGCATCGCGCGAGCGGCCTGTCCGTCGACGCGAAACAGAAGATCTCCCTCGGACGCGGCCTGGTCCGGCCCGATGTCGCCGCGGTGCTGTTCGACGAGCCGCTGACGGTGATCGACCCGCACCTGAAATGGCTGCTGCGCCGCAAGCTCAAGGAAATCCATCACGAGCTGAAGCTGTCGCTGATCTACGTCACGCACGACCAGGTGGAGGCCTTGACCTTCGCCGACAAGGTGGTGGTGATGACGCAGGGCGAAGTGGTGCAGGCGGGGACGGCGCAGGAGTTGTTCGAGGAACCGGCGCATACTTTCGTCGGCTATTTCATCGGGAACCCGGGCATGAATCTGCTGCCCTGCAAGATCAACGGTGGCGCCGCGCACCTCGCAGGCAGCAGCATTCCGCTGTCGCCGGACGCAAGTGCCGCACTGAGCGGCGCGACCGGAAACACCACGCTTGGCATCCGTCCCGAATTCGTCGAATGCGAGTTCGAGCAAATGCCTGATACGGCGCCGGCAACGATCACCTCAATACGCAACCTCGGCACGCATTACCTTGCGGAGTTCAGGCTGGGTGAGCACACGATTGCCGCGAAGCTGCGGCAACTCTCTGCGTCAGCCGGGGAGAAGGTATGGCTGCGCCTGCCGGCAGAGCGGACCCTTTACTACGTCAACGACAAGCGGGTGGCATGACATGAAAACCTATAACAACCGCGCGTGGTTCCTGATTCTCCCGGTGATCCTCTGCGTCGCCTTCTCGGCCATCCTGCCGCTGATGACGATCGTGAACTACTCGGTGCAGGACATCCTCAGTCCGACGCAGCATGTTTTCGTCGGCACCGAATGGTTCCGCATGGTGATGCGAGACAGCGAACTGCATGGCGCGCTGTACCGTCAACTGATCTTTTCCCTGTCCGTGCTCGCGATCCAGATCCCGCTCGGCATCCTGATTGCGCTGTCCATGCCCGCGCAGGGCTGGAAGGCATCCATGTCCCTGGTGCTCATCGCCTTGCCGCTGCTGATTCCCTGGAACGTGGTCGGCACCATCTGGCAAATCTTCGGCCGGGGCGACATCGGCCTGCTCGGCTATGCGATCAATCACGCAGGCATCAGCTACAACTACACCGGCGACTCCATCGATGCCTGGGTCACCGTGCTCGTGATGGACATCTGGCACTGGACGCCGCTCGTGGTCCTCCTTTGCTACGCCGGCCTGCGCGCGATTCCCGACGCCTACTACCAGGCGGCGAAGATCGACGGCGCCTCGCGCTGGGCCGTGTTCCGCTTCATCCAGCTGCCCAAGCTGCGCAATGTGCTGATGATCGCAGTGCTGCTGCGCTTCATGGACAGTTTCATGATTTACACCGAGCCCTTCGTGCTCACCGGCGGCGGGCCGGGCAATGCCACCACCTTCCTGTCGCAATACCTGACGCAGAAGGCAGTCGGCCAGTTCGACCTGGGACCGGCGGCAGCATTCTCGCTGATCTACTTCCTGATCATCCTGCTGTTCTGCTTCGTGCTCTACAACTGGATGCAACGTGTCGGAACGGGAGACAAGAAATGATGAGCAAAACCCTGACGCGGCCCATCCTCGCGCTCTACCTGCTGCTGTCGCTGCTGCCGATCTACTGGATGCTGAACATGTCGTTGAAGACCAACGAGGAAATCGTTGGCGCGCTGACGATGTGGCCGAGCAACCTCACGTTCGACAATTTCAAGACGATCTTCACCGATCCGTCCTGGTACGACGGCTATATCAATTCGATCATCTATGTAGCCATCAACATGATCCTGTCGACGGCAGTGGCTCTGCCCGCGGCGTACGCGTTCTCGCGCTACTCCTTCCTCGGCGACAAGCACCTGTTCTTCTGGCTGCTGACCAACCGCATGACGCCGCCCGCGGTGTTCCTGCTGCCGTTCTTCCAGCTGTATTCGACGGTCGGGCTGATGGATACCCACCTCGCGGTGGCGCTCGCGCACATGGTGTTCAACGTGCCGCTGGCGGTCTGGATCCTGGAAGGCTTCATGTCCGGCATCCCGAAGGAAATCGACGAGACCGCCTACATCGACGGCTACAGCTTCCCGAAGTTCTTCGTGAAGATCTTCCTGCCGATGATCAAGTCCGGCGTTGGTGTGACGATGTTCTTCTGCTTCATGTTCAGCTGGGTGGAGCTGTTGCTGGCACGCACGCTGACCTCGGTCAATGCCAAGCCGATCGCGGCGACGATGACGCGTACCGTCTCCGCCGCCGGCATGGACTGGGGCGTGCTGTCGGCGGCCGGCGTGCTGACCATCGTGCCGGGCGCACTCGTGATCTGGTTCGTGCGGCATTACATCGCCAAGGGCTTTGCAATGGGGAGGGTATGACATGGAAGAAGTATTCGGATGGATGGCATGGACGCCTCCCGTGGCCATCTTCTTTACGGCGATCGTGCTCATGCTCATCGGCATGACGATCTGGGAAATCAAATCGCCGACCACCGAGCGGCGGGGCTTCCTGCCGATCAGTACGACGCGCGGAGACAGGCTGTTCATCGGCCTGCTGACGGCCGCCTACCTCAACCTCGCCTGGGCGGGGTTGACCGAGATGGACCAGGTCATCGGGGCAGTAATCGGTTTTCTGGTGTTGCTTATCGTGATGCGTTGGGGTTGACCCTGCGTTTCGATGCCCGGCGCATTTCTTCCCCGCGCCGCGCATTCCTGCTGGGGGAAGACATTAAAACAGGTGGAGATATGAGACTAAAACTGACGGCGTTGGCTGCTGCGGCGATGCTGGCTTCGGGTGCGTCCTGGGCCGACATGAAAGCGGCAGAAAAGTGGGTTACCCAGGAATTCCAGCCTTCCAGCCTGAGCAAGCAGCAGCAACTGGACGAGATGAAGTGGTTCATTGATGCCGCGGCCAAGCTCAAGGCGAAGGGCGTGAACGAAATCAACGTCGTGTCCGAAACCATCGACACGCACGTGTACGAGTCCAAGACCCTGGCGAAGGCTTTCGAGGAAATCACCGGCATCAAGGTCAAGCACGACATCATCCAGGAAGGCGACGTGGTCGAAAAGCTGCAGACCTCGATGCAGTCCGGCAAGAGCATCTATGACGGCTGGATTTCCGACTCAGACCTGATCGGCACGCACTACCGTTATGGCGCGATCATTCCACTGTCCGATTACATGGCGGGCGAGGGCAAGGAATTCACCAACCCCGGTCTCGACCTGAAGGATTTCATCGGCATCAGCTTTACCACCGCGCCGGACGGCAAGGTGTACCAGTTGCCCGACCAGCAGTTCGCCAACCTGTACTGGTTCCGTGCCGACTGGTTCGAGCGCAAGGACCTGAAGGACAAATTCAAGGCGAAGTACGGCTATGAACTTGGCGTGCCGCTCAACTGGTCCGCCTACGAAGACATCGCCGATTTCTTCACCAACGACGTGAAGAACATCGACGGCAAGCGCGTCTACGGCCACATGGATTACGGCAAGAAGGACCCGTCGCTCGGCTGGCGCTTCACCGATGCCTGGCTGTCGATGGCGGGCACCGCCGACAAGGGCATTCCGAACGGCGTACCGGTCGATGAATGGGGCATCCGCGTGTCGCAGGACAAGTGCAATCCCGTTGGCGCTTCCGTGTCGCGCGGCGGCGCGACCAACTCGCCGCCCGCTGTGTACGCACTCACCAAGTATGTCGACTGGATGAAGAAATACGCACCGCCGCAGGCCACCGGCATGACCTTCTCCGAAGCAGGCCCGGTCCCCGCGCAAGGCGAAATCGCCCAGCAGATCTTCTGGTACACCGCCTTCACTGCATCGATGATCAAGAGCGGCCTGCCGGTCGTGAACCCGGATGGCAAACCGAAGTGGCGCATGGCGCCGTCGCCGCACGGCCCGTACTGGAAGACCGGCATGCAGAACGGCTACCAGGACGTCGGCGCATGGACCTTCTTCAAGTCCACGCCGCCGGAGCGCCGTGCCGCTGCCTGGCTGTACGCACAGTTCGTGACAGCGAAGACCGTGTCGCTGAAGAAGTCGATCA
>DASPMV010000021.1:0-58254 GCA_035626875.1 Noviherbaspirillum sp.
TCATCGAAACGATGTCCAGGCTCCCCTGGTCTGCCTTCCCGGCCGGCTCCGATCTGCAAAACTCAAAGGCCAAGCCGGAGATCTGGAAGGAACAGGACAAATTCAAGGCCGGTGCCGAGAAGATGCAGCAGGAGGTGGCGAAGCTTTCGACAGCGGCGAAATCCGGCGACTTGAATGCGGTCAAATCCGCGTTCGGCAATGTCGGCCAATCATGCAAGAGCTGCCACGACAACTATCGCAACAAATAAGCCGGGCCGGCGCTTGCGAAAACGCCTGCGGGATACACTCCGCAGGCGTTTTTCATTTGGACCTTACAGCTGTGGCGCGGGAAGCGTGACCACGTAATAAACCACGCCGGCACAGGCTGCCAGGATCGCAAGCGCAAGCAGCCGCATACCCCACGAATCGTTGGCAGGGACGGCATCGAAGTCCACCTCGTCGTCCCCCGTGACCATGGCCCGCACGAGGTTCCGCTTCTTCACGAAGCGGTAAAACAGGATCGCCAGCAGATGCAGTCCGACCAGCACGAAGATGACCGTCGCGCTCACATCCGTGTGGAACCAGGTGATCTTGTCCGAGAGTTCCTTGCTGATGAACTTGACCAGCGGGCCGTCCCACGCAATATCGTCGTTCGCGTACAGCCCGCTGACTGCCTGCGCGAGGACGACGGCAAGCAGCGCGAATACTGCCAGGCTGCCCAGCGGGTTGTGGCCAAGAATGCGGTTCCGTGACACATCCTTGCCCCGGACGTAGCCGAGGATTGTAGACGGCCCGTACAGGAAACTGGAAAAGCGTGCGTAGCGCGGACCGACGAAGCCCCACAGGATGCGGAACGCCACCAGCGTCAGCACCGCATAGCCGGCGCGGAAGTGCCACTCCATGGCGTTGCCGCCGATGTACTGCGTCACGACGGACACCACGAGCAAACCTGCCAGGACCCAGTGAAACAGGCGGGTCGGCAAGTCCCAGACGCGTACCTTTTTCATGCCTTGTCCTTTTGACATTCGAAGTAAAAAGTGTAGCTGAAAAAAAAGCCGGCTATCGAGCCGGCTTTTTCCAGGAACGGGCCTGTCAGACCACGGCGCCGTCGGTTTCGTCCTTTTCCTTGACGGGCTTGATCAGGTCCTCGCGGGTGACGCCGAGCCACATCGCGACTGCGGCAGCAACGAACACCGACGAATAGATACCGAACAGGATGCCGATGGTCAGTGCCAGCGCGAAGTAATGCAGCGTCGGACCGCCGAACAACAGCATCGACAGCACCATGATCTGGGTCGAACCGTGGGTGATGATGGTGCGCGAGATGGTGCTGGTGATCGCGTGGTTCATCACGTCCGCCGTGCTCATCTTGCCGTAGCGGCGGTCGCGGAAGGTTTCACGCACCCGGTCGAAGATAACCACCGACTCGTTCACCGAATAGCCGAGGATCGCGAGCACCGCGGCCAGCACGGTCAGCGAAAACTCCCACTGGAAGAAGGCGAAGAAGCCGAGGATGATCACCACGTCGTGGAGGTTCGCGATGATCGCCGCTACCGCGAACTTCCATTCGAAACGGATGGCAAGATAGATCACGATACCGATGATGACCATGGCGAGCGCCGTCAGGCCGTCCTGCGCGAGTTCCTCGCCCACCTGCGGGCCGACGAATTCGACGCGCTGCAACTTGACCGCCTCATCCTGCGCCTTGAGCGCGGCCATGACTTTTTCGCTCTGCTGGGCGGAAGAAACATCCTTGCGCGCCGGCAGGCGGATCATGACGTCCTGCGCCGTACCGAAACTCTGTACCTGAGTGTCGGTGTAGCCGAGGCCCTCGATGTTCTTGCGGATGCCTTCCAGGTCGGCAGGCTTGGTATAGGTCACCTCGATGACCGTGCCGCCGGTGAATTCAATCGACAGGTGCAATCCCTTGTAGAACAGGAAAAACACGGCTGCGACGAAAGTCAGCGCCGATATCGCATTGAGGATCAACGCGTGGCGCATGAAGGGGATGTCCCTCTTGATGCGGAATAATTCCATTACATTCCTTTCTTTTGCCGGCTCCCGACGGCATCGCCGCCGGGTCCGCTAGGTGTATCAGGCGTTCGGTTTCCAGACCTGGCCGATCGACACGCTGGTCAGTTTCTTCTTGCGTCCGTACCACAGGTTGGCAAGACCGCGCGAGACGAAGACCGACGAGAAGATCGAGGTCAGGATGCCCAGGCAGTGCACAACGGCAAAGCCGCGGATCGCGCCGGAGCCGAAGATCAGCAGCGCCAGGCCGGCGATCATCGTCGTCACGTTCGAGTCGAGAATCGTCGCCCATGCGCGGTCGAAGCCCGCAGCAATCGCTGCCTGTGCCGAATTCCCGGCACGCAATTCCTCACGGATACGTTCGTTGATCAGCACGTTGGCGTCAATAGCCATACCGAGCGTGAACGCAATAGCCGCCATGCCGGGCAAGGTCAGCGTCGCTTGCAGGGTAGACAGCACGGCAATCAGCAACAACAGGTTGACCGACAACGCGAACACGCTGAAGAAGCCGAACAGGTGGTAATAGATGACCATGAAGATGGCAATCGCCGCGAAGCCGTACAGCGTCGAGTTGAAGCCCTTCTGGATATTGTCGGCGCCGAGCTGCGGGCCGATGGTGCGTTCCTCGATGATTTCCATCGGGGCGGCCAGCGAGCCGGCACGCAGCAGCAGCGCGAGGTCGTTGGCCGCCTGGGCCGATTCCATGCCGGTGATCTGGAAACGGGAGCCGAGTTCGTCGCGGATCGTCGCCACCGTCAGCACCTCGCCGCGGTTCTTTTCGAACAGCACGATGGCCATCAGCTTGCCGATCTTGTCACGGGTCGCTTCGCGCATGCGGCGGCCGCCGTCGCCGTTCAGGTCAATGCTGACCGCCGGCTGCTGGTTCTGGTCGAAGCTGGCGCCGGCGCTGGAAATGTAGTCACCGGTGATGATCGGATCCTTGTACAGGACAACCGGTGCGCCCTTGCCGACCTTGAACAGCTCGGAACCGAAAGGCACGGCAGCGGTTTCTTCCGTGCCGCGCATGACGCTTTCGTCCACCATCCGCACTTCCAGGGTAGCGGTGCGGCCAATGATGTCCTTGGCGCGCGACACATCCTGCACGCCGGGCAGTTGCACCACGATGCGGTCCGCGCCCTGGCGCTGGATGACCGGCTCGGCCACGCCGAGTTCGTTGACGCGCTTGGACAGGGTGCTGATGTTCTGCTGGACCGCCTCTTCCACCGTCTGCCTGAGCGCTTCCGGCTTGTAGCTGGCGATCAGGGTGAGGTCGGTGCCGTTGGTGCCTTCCTGGAACACCAGCTCGGACAGCTGGGATGCCAGGACTTCGCGGCCCTTCGCGCGGGTTTCGGGTTCACGGAACTTGATCTCGATGGCATCGCCAGTGCGGCCGATGCCGGCATGGCGCACGTTCTTGTCGCGCAGCAGGCTGCGGGTGCTGGCCTGCAGGCCTTGCAGGCGTTTGTTCAGCACGCCCTTGGTATCCACCTGCATCAGGAAGTGCACGCCGCCGCGCAGGTCGAGGCCGAGGTACATCGGCAGCGCGCCGATGCGCTGCAGCCATTGCGGGGTGTTCGGCATCAGGTTGAACGCGACGATGTAGGTCGGGTCAGCCGGATCGGTGTTCAGTTCCTTCTCCAGCAGAGCCTTGGCCTTGAACTGGGTGTCGGTGTCGCGGAAACGTGCACGCACCGAACCCTGGTTGCCGCTCACGTCGAAGGTCATCCCTTCCGGCGTGATGCCGTTTTTCGTCAATGCCGCTTCCACGCGAGACGTGGTGGACGGGTCCACCTTCACGGTTGCCTTGGCACTGCTGATCTGCACGGCGGGCGATTCGCCGAAGAAATTGGGGATCGTATACAGCACGCCGAACAGCAGCGCGATGGTGATCAGAATGTATTTCCAGAGGGGATAACGATTCATGAGGATTCAAGTTCCGGATAGAACGGGCTAATCAGATGATGCGGCCCAGGAAAAACTGCCGCCTGGAAAGGCGGCAAGTCATCCCTTTACAGCGACTTGATCGTGCCCTTCGGCAACAGGGTCGCGATCGCAGCCTTTTGCGTCACGATTTCGGTGCCTTCGGCGATTTCCAGCGTGACGTAGGCTTCGGTCACCTTGGTCACCTTGCCAAGGATGCCGCCGGCGGTGACGACTTCATCTCCTTTGGCCAGCGCGTCCATCATGGCTTTCTGCTCTTTCTGACGCTTCATCTGCGGGCGGATCATCAGGAAGTACAGCACAATGAACATCAGGATGATGGGCAGGAAGCTCATCAGGCTGCTTTCCGGGGCAGCGCCCGCGGCTTGCGCGTATGCGTTGGAAATGAACACGTATTACTCCTTACATTGGGATGGATCAACCCGGCATTTTAGCATTGGCCGCCGGGTTTTCCGGGATCGATGAATTGACCCCGGAAACGGGCAAAAATGGCATGGAATACGCCGGTCGGGAGGCGAACCGGCGGACGGGGAAGTCTAGACGCCGCGTGCGCGGTCGGCTTGGAATTGCACGACAAATGCCTGGAAACGGTCGGCGTCGATGGCCGCCCGCATCTCGCGCATCAGTTGCAGGTAGTAGTGCAGGTTGTGGATGGTGTTGAGGCGGGCGCCGAGAATCTCGCCGGCCCTGTGCAGGTGGTACAGGTAGGCGCGCGAAAAGTTGCGGCAGGTATAGCACTCGCAGGTCTCGTCGAGCGGCTTGTCGTCATCCTTGTAGCGCGAATTCTTGATCTTCAGGTCGCCGAAACGGGTGAACAGCCAGCCGTTGCGGGCATTTCGGGTCGGCATCACGCAGTCGAACATGTCGACGCCGTTGGCCACGCCCGCCACCAGGTCTTCCGGCGTGCCGACGCCCATCAGGTAATGCGGCTTGTCGGCGGGCAGCCGCGGCCCGACGTGTTCGAGCACGCGCATCATGTCTTCCTTCGGTTCGCCGACGGACAGGCCGCCGATGGCATAGCCTTCGAAGCCGATTTCCTGCAACCCGGCCAGCGACTCGTCGCGCAGGTGCTCGAACATGCCGCCCTGGACAATACCGAACAGTGCATTCGGATTCTCGCCCTTGTCGAATTCGTCACGCGAGCGCTTTGCCCAGCGCAGGGACATGCGCATCGATTTGCCCGCTTCCGCTTCGGTCGCGGGACGGCCGTCGATCTCGTACGGCGTGCACTCGTCGAACTGCATCACGATATCGGAATTGAGCACGCGCTGGATCTGCATCGAGATCTCGGGCGAGAGGAAGAGCTTGTCGCCATTGATGGGCGAGGCGAACTTGACGCCCTCTTCCGTGATCTTGCGCATCGCGCCCAGCGAAAACACCTGGAAGCCGCCTGAATCCGTGAGGATGGGTTTGGTCCAGCCGATGAAGCGGTGCAAGCCGTCAAACTTGCCGACCACGTCCAGCCCGGGGCGCAGCCACAGGTGGAAGGTATTGCCGAGGATGATCTGGGCGCCGACTTCGTGCAGTTCTTCGGGCGACATGGCCTTGACGGAGCCATAGGTTCCGACCGGCATGAAAATGGGTGTTTCGACCACACCGTGGTTGAGTGTGAGACGGCCGCGACGGGCCTTGCCGTCGGTCTTGAGCAATTTGAAATTCAGCATTGTGTGTTTCTGGTGAGGAGCATGGCGTCGCCATAGCTGAAGAAGCGATAGCGCTTCTCGATGGCGTGTGCGTAGGCGAGCCGGATTTGCTGGTAGCCCGCAAAAGCCGATACCAGCATGAGCAGGGTCGACTTCGGCAGGTGGAAGTTGGTGATCATGCGATCGACGGTCTTGAACGTGTAGCCGGGGGTGATGAACAGGTTGGTATCCGCACTGCCGGCCACGAGTTCGCCGGACTGAGACGCCGATTCCAGCGCGCGCATGCTGGTGGTGCCGACGGCGACAACGTGGCGCCCTGCGGCACGCACGGCACGGGCCGCATCGACCGTCTCCTGCGGGATGGTGTACCACTCGCTGTGCATCTTGTGCTCGGCGAGGTTCTCCGTGCGCACAGGCTGGAACGTGCCTGCGCCCACGTGCAGCGTCACGTACGCGAACTGCACGCCCTTGTCGCGCAACTTGTCCAGCAGCGGCTGGTCGAAATGCAAACCTGCCGTCGGCGCAGCCACCGCACCAGGCTCTTTTGCATAAACCGTCTGGTAGCGCTTTTCGTCGAATTCGTCGGCGGTGTGCTCGATGTAGGGGGGCAGCGGCAGGCGGCCATGCGCCTCGATCAGGTCGAATACATCGGACGGGAACTGCAGGGTAAAGAATTCGCCAGCGCGCTCCCCCACCGTCACGTCGAAGGCATCGGCAAGGCGAATCGTGCTGCCGGTCTTGGGCGACTTCGATGCCCGGATCTGGGCCAGTACGTGGCGCGTGTCGAGCACGCGCTCAACCAGCACCTCGACCTTGCCGCCGCTATCCTTCACGCCGAAGAAGCGCGCCTTCAGGACGCGCGTGTTGTTGAAGACCAGCAGGTCGCCAGGCGAGAGCAGATCGACAATTTCAGAGAAAGCGCGGTCGATGAGCGCGTCGCCGTCCACGTGCAGCAGCCGCGACGCGCTGCGCTCGGGCAGCGGCAACTGGGCAATCAGTTCCTGCGGCAGGTGAAAATCAAAGTCGGAAAGCGAATACATGCGTCAGAATGGCACAGAACGGTGTTGAAGCCGGCAGCGCGTCGTTATAGCGAATATCAATGTGCGACGAATCCAGCCGGAATGGCATCTGCGCTTGACAGAATTGCCATACAATCTTCAACCGAGATAAAACCCGCTATTTTACGCCCTGCAGCACCAATCACATGCCCGCCCCGAAGCGAAAATCCGCCGCACAGGAAAAAGCCAACACCACTGCCGCCAAACTGGCGCGGCTCGGGCTGCGTACCGACATGGACCTGGTACTGCACCTGCCAATGCGCTACGAGGATGAAACCCAACTGCTGCCGATCAAGGAGGCAGGCTTCATGGGCGGCACGTCGGCGCAGGTGGAAGGCGTGGTGACCGACTGCGATATCCAGTATCGTCCGCGCCGGCAGCTCGTGGTGACCATCGCCGACGACAGCGGACAACTGGTGATGCGCTTCCTGAATTTCTACGGCAGCCAGGTCAAGCAGCTTGCCGCCGGCACACGTGTGCGGGCACGGGGCGAAGTACGCCACGGGTTCTTCGGTGCAGAGATGGTCCACCCCACATACAAGGTAGTGGAAGAAGGTGCCCCGCTGCCTGACGCACTCACACCGGTCTACCCCGCCGGCGAAGGCCTGTCGCAGGCCTATTTGCGCAAGGCGATCGCCAATGCCCTCACCCGCGTCGACTGGCGCGACACGCTCTCGCCCGAACGGCTTGCGGATCTCAACCTGCAGCCCTTCGAGCCGTCCGTCCGCCTGCTGCACAATCCGCCTCCCGATGTCAGCGAGCACGCGCTCCTCGACCGTTCGCATCCCGCCTGGGTGCGCATGAAGTTCGACGAACTGCTCGCGCAGCAGCTGTCCCTGAAGCGGGCGCAGGCGGCACGGCGCGCAAAGGGCGCAGCGGCCCTGCCCGTGATCGGCGACCTGTCCCACGCCCTGATGAAGGCCTTACCCTTCACCCTCACGGGGGCGCAACAGCGCGTACTGACGGAGATCCGAGCCGACCTGCGCGAATCCTTTCCGATGCAGCGGCTGCTGCAGGGCGACGTCGGCAGCGGCAAGACTGTCGTCGCCGCGCTTGCCGCGGCGCAGGCGATTGACAGCGGCTTCCAGGCTGCCCTGATGGCACCGACCGAGATCCTGGCCGAACAGCATTTCCGCAAGATCGCCCAATGGATGGAACCGCTCGGCGTGAAAGTCGCGTG
Source organism: Noviherbaspirillum sp. (assembly GCA_035626875.1). Taxonomy (GTDB): domain Bacteria; phylum Pseudomonadota; class Gammaproteobacteria; order Burkholderiales; family Burkholderiaceae_D; genus Noviherbaspirillum. The sequence continues at coordinate 7,833 of DASPMV010000021.1, forward strand.
GCTCACAGGGAGCCTGAAGAAGAAGGACAAACTCGAAGCGCAGGGCCGCGTGGAAACCGGTGACGCACAACTGGTCATCGGCACCCATGCGCTGATCCAGGAAGGCGTGGAGTTCGCGAAGCTGGGCCTCGTCATCGTCGACGAGCAGCACCGTTTCGGCGTCGGCCAGCGCCTGGCCTTGCGCAACAAGGGCCTCGACGCGCAGACGGTGCCGCACCAGCTGATGATGTCGGCCACGCCCATCCCGCGCACGCTGGCCATGACGTATTACGCCGACCTCGAGGTCTCGGTCATCGATGAACTGCCGCCGGGCCGCACGCCCATCGTGACCCGAATCGTGGACCAGAACCGGCGCGACCAGGTCATCGAACGCGTTCACGCCGCGGCACAGGAAGGCCGGCAGGTCTACTGGGTCTGCCCCTTGATCGAGGAATCGGAGGCGCTGCAATTGCAGACGGCGACCGACACCCACGCGACGCTGGCAGCGGAACTGGCCGACCTGCGTGTGGGCCTCGTCCATGGCCGCATGAAGCCGGCCGAGAAGCAGATCGTGATGGACGCCTTCTCCCGCGGCGAGGTGCACGTGCTCGTGGCAACCACCGTGATCGAAGTCGGCGTGGATGTCCCGAATGCCTCGCTGATGGTGATCGAGCACGCCGAGCGCTTCGGCCTGTCGCAACTGCACCAGTTGCGCGGCCGTGTCGGCCGGGGGTCGGCTGCCAGCGTCTGCCTGCTGCTTTACCAGAGCCCGCTCGGCCCGGTAGCCAAGCAGCGCCTGATGACCATGCGCGAAACGACGGATGGTTTCGAAATCGCCCGCCGCGACCTCGAAATCCGGGGCCCCGGCGAATTCCTTGGGGCGCGCCAGTCCGGCCAGGCGATGCTGCGCTTTGCCGACCTGCAGACTGACCAGTGGCTGGTGGAAAAGGCCAGGGATCTCGCTCAGGCCCTGCTGCGCGACGATCCTGCGACGGTCGAGGCACACTTGGCCCGCTGGCTCGGCGGCCGCGAAGAATTCCTGAAAGTCTGACCATCGCGCCGCATTGCCGCATGCAATCCTTTGCTTTTTGGCATAGTCTTTATACTATGATCATTACCGGCAGCGACCAGACCTTGTCCTACACAGAAGAGGCGAGCGTACCCTTATGACACTTACCGAACTCAAATACATTGTCGCGGTCGCGCGGGAAAAGCATTTCGGACACGCGGCCGAGGCTTGTTTCGTCGCCCAGCCCACCCTGTCGGTCGCCATCAAGAAACTCGAGGATGAACTCGGCGTCGTGATTTTCGAACGCGGCGGCACCGAGATTTCCATGACCCCGCTGGGCGCCCAGATCGTTGCCCAGGCCGAGCGTGTGCTGGAACAGACCGCCGCCATCAAGGAAATCGCCAAGCAGAACAAGGATCCGCTCGCCGGCCCGCTGCGCCTCGGCGTGATCTACACCATTGCGCCGTACCTGCTGCCGCCGCTGGTCAAGACCATGATCGAGCGCGTGCCGCAAATGCCGCTGGTGCTGCAGGAAAATTTCACGACGCGCCTGATCGAGTTGCTGCGCCAGGGCGAACTGGACGCGGCCATCATGGCCCTGCCCTTTGCAGACCAGGGGCTGATTGTGCAGCCGCTGTATGACGAACCCTTTGTCGTGGCGCTGCCCAAGCACCATCCCTGGGCTGACCGCTCCGCGATCAGGGCGGAAGACCTGAAATCGGAAACCATGCTCCTGCTCGGCAACGGCCATTGCTTCCGTGACCAGGTGCTGGAAGTGTGCCCGGAAATGTCGCGCTTCTCGACCAGCGGCGACGGCATCGCCCGCACCTTTGAAGGCTCTTCGCTGGAAACCATCCGCCACATGGTCGCTTCCGGCATCGGGATTACCGTCCTGCCGAAGGCATCCGTGCCGGACATGCAGTCGCGCGACGGCATGCTGCGTTACGTTCCCTTCGAACAGCCCAGCCCGTCGCGCCGTGTCGTGATCGCCTGGCGCAAGAGCTTCACCCGCCGCCCGGCCATTGAGGCGATCCGGGATGCCGTCCTGTCATGCGACCTGAATGGCGCGACCAAGCTGCGCGAGGCGGAAACCGCCGAAGCTTGAACGACTGTCCATGGTCGAGGATGCATGCCGCTTATAATTCGGTATTGCAATGCAAATACCGACCATGAACCGCCTCGCCCTCTACGCCCGACTGATCCGCATCGACAAGCCTATCGGCATCCTGCTGCTGCTCTGGCCTACCCTGTCAGCCTTGTGGCTGGCGTCGAACGGACATCCGGACTGGAAGCTCGTGGCGATCTTCACCCTCGGCACCATCCTCATGCGCTCGGCCGGGTGCGCGATCAATGATTTCGCCGACCGCGACTTCGACAAGCATGTCAAACGCACTGCCGAGCGCCCTTTGACGAGCGGCAAGATCGCTGCATGGGAAGCCGTCATGGTCGCCGCGGTCCTCGCACTGGTATCGTTTGCCCTGATCCTGCCATTGAATACGCTGACCAAGCAGTTGTCCGTCGTGGCCGTGCTGATCGCGGGCAGCTATCCCTACTTCAAGCGCTTCTTCGCCGTTCCGCAGGCATACCTCGGCATCGCATTCGGCTTCGGCATTCCGATGGCTTTTGCGGCGGTGCAGGACACCGTGCCGACGGCGGCATGGATGCTGTTGATCGCAAACATTTTCTGGGCGGTCGCCTACGACACCGAGTACGCGATGGTCGACCGCGACGACGACCTGAAGATCGGCATCAAGACCTCGGCCATTACCTTCGGCCGCTTCGACGTGATAGCGGTGATGGTGTGCTACGCCGTGGCCTTCGTGATCATCCTCGTGATCGGCCTGGAGTACGGACTGCACGCCTGGTTCGTTGCCGGCATCCTGGTTGCCATCGGCTGCGCGTGGTATCACTACACCCTCATCCGTGGCCGCGACCGCATGCGCTGCTTCGCGGCATTTCGCCACAACAATTGGCTCGGCGCCGCGATCTTCGGCGGTATTGCCCTCGATTACGCTCTGCGATAGCGAGTTTGACCACTCGCAAGGTGCCCCTCGCCCTGTTGCTTACACTCAAAGGCGGTCTAACCTGCATAGGAGTGCACAATGGAGACGATTAGCCTGGGCGGAGATATCCGCGACCGTTTGCTCGAAGACTTGCGGCTCGTGATCAAGGATGCCGAAGACCTGCTGCGCACCAGCGGCGCTCAGCTGGATGAGGGATACCGTCTTGCGCGCGCGCGATTCGAATCGACCCTGAGCGACGCCAGGATCAGCCTGTCTACGCTGGAAGACGGCGCCCGCGATGCGCTCGACTCAACCCAGCAATACGTGAAGGAAAATCCCTGGCAGGCCGTCGGCATCGGCGCCGTGGCCGGGCTTGCAATCGGCCTCATGATCGGCCGGCGCTAAGCGCATGATGATCGCGGAATCCGCGTCCCGCCTCGCGGCGACCCTGCTTGCCATCGTCCAGAACCGGGTCGAACTGGCCTCGACGGAACTGGAAGAAGAGTCGCTGCGTTATTTCTCCTGCCTCATGCTGTCGCTTGCCGCGATGTTCTGTCTCGGCATCGCCGTCGTTCTCGGCGTCATCCTGGCTGTCGTGTTGTACTGGGACTCGCACCGCGTCGCGATCCTCGCGGTCCTGATGGCGCTGTTCGGCGGGGCTGCGTTGCTGATTGCCTTTCGGGTACGGCGGCAATACCAGTCAAAACCGAGGCTGCTGGGGCATACAATGGCGGAGTTGTCGCGGGATTCCGAACTGCTGCAGCCGCGTGCATGAAGACGCGCGCGGAATTCCTCGCCTGGAAACGGCGGCAATTGCTGGCCGAGAGCGGCATGCATCGCGCCGAGCTTGTGCAGCAATTGCGTCCCTGGGCTTATCGCCTCGAATCGGTGGAGTCGGGACTGCGGATCGCGGCGCGCGTGCGCCAACCTCCGGGGTGGATTGCCGGCGCGGCAGTCGCCATCCTGCTGGTAACGCCGCGCCGCCTGTCTTCGCTCATCCGTCTTGGCATATCGGGACTGCGTTCGTGGCAGTCCATTGCGCCAATGGTGAGGGGAATGATCGAGCGGATGCGCTGATCAAACCTTGCCGAATTCCTCGCCCAGTTCCTTGCCGCGCGCCGCGGCCGCCTTCAAGGCCTTGACGATCGCTTCCTTCACGCCGCTGGCATCCATGCTGGTCAGGGCCGCATAGGTCGTGCCGCCCTTGGAAGTCACGCGATCGCGCAGCACCGAGACCGGTTCGGTCGAATTCGCCGCAAGCTGCGCGGCGCCGACGAAGGTTTCAATCGCCAGCTGGTTGCCTTGCTCGGCGGTCAATCCCATCTCCTGCGCAGCCTGCTGCATCGCCTCGATGAAATAGAACACGTAGGCGGGGCCGCTGCCGGATACTGCCGTGACGGGGTCGATCAGGGACTCGTCGTCGAGCCAGACGGTCGCGCCCACCGCGCGCATGATGGAATCCGCCGCATCGCGCAGTTCCTTCGACACGCCTGTGGTGGCCACCATGCCGGTGATGCCCTTGCCAATCAGTGCCGGCGTGTTCGGCATGGTGCGCACGATCACGTCGTGGCCGCCGAGCCAGCGTGACAGGTCGACCGCGCGGATGCCGGCGGCGATCGACAGGATGAGCTGCTTGGAAACCTGCGGGCGAAGCTGTTGCACCACGTCCTTCATTTGCTGCGGCTTCACCGAGAGGACGATCACGTCGCACCTGCCAAGCGCAGCATCGATCTGCGATGCGGTGGTGACGCCGAACTGCGACTGCAATTTTTTCAATGCGTCGGCATTCGGATCGACCACGTGAATGTTCGCGCCGTCGGTCAACTTGCCGGCCAGTCCGCCGATCAGGGCCGACGCCATGTTGCCGCCGCCGATGAAGCCGATCTTCAAATTATTTTGCATACGTCCTCTGTCCAAAAATAGCCGTTCCCACGCGCACGATCGTCGCGCCTTCCGCGATCGCCGCGTCCATGTCCGCCGACATGCCCATCGAGAGCGTGTCCAGCGCCAATCCTTCCTTGTTCAATTGATCGAACAGTTGCCGCAGCTTGCGGAACGGTTCGCGCTGACGCTCGACGTCGTCGGCCGGCTCCGGAATCGCCATCAATCCGCGCAGCTTCAGGTTCGGCAGTCCGGCAATCGCTTTCGCCACTGCCGGCACGTCTTGCGGCGCCACGCCGCTCTTGGTGTCCTCGCCGCTGATATTCACCTGCAGGCAGATGTTCAGCGCCGGCAGGCCGGCCGGACGCTGCTCCGACAGGCGGTGCGCGATCTTTTCCCGATCGACCGAGTGAACCCAGTCGAAATGCTCGGCAATCGGCCGCGTCTTGTTGCTCTGGATGGGACCGATGAAATGCCATTCGAGCTTCAGGTCGGGGCGGGAGGCCTGGATCGATGCCATCTTGTCCACCGCTTCTTGAAGGTAGTTTTCGCCGAATGCACGCTGGCCGGCATCCGCCGCTTCGATCACGGCATCGGCGCCGAAGGTCTTCGACACGGCGAGAAGCTGCACGGTTTGGGGATCTCGCAACGCTGCGCACGCCCCGGCCGCGATACGGTTCCGCACGGCTTGCAAGTTGTAGGAAATTGGAGACATAATCAATTTACTCAAGGCAATACCGATGCCCATGACCGGTATTGCTCATTTACTTACGGCATCCTCGCCGGCCCAGGGATTATAAATGGACATTTCCGAACTCCTCGCCTTCGCAGTCAAGAATAACGCGTCCGACTTGCACCTCTCGGCCGGCCTTCCGCCCATGATCCGCGTGCACGGCGACGTTCGACGCATCAACCTGCCGCCGCTGGAGCATCGCGACGTGCACGGCATGATCTATGACATCATGAACGACGGCCAGCGCAAGGCGTATGAGGAAGTCCTCGAGTGCGACTTTTCCTTCGCCATCCCCGGCCTGGCCCGTTTCCGTGTGAACGCCTACAACCAGGACCGTGGCGCCGCTGCCGTGCTGCGTACGATTCCTTCCAAGGTGCTGACGCTGGAACAGCTGCACTGCCCCAAGATCTTTGCCGACCTGGCCATGAAGCCGCGTGGCCTGGTGCTGGTCACCGGCCCCACCGGCTCGGGCAAGTCGACCACGCTGGCGGCGATGATCAACCACCTGAACGAAAACGAGTACGGCCACATCCTCACCGTCGAGGACCCGATCGAATTCGTGCATGAATCCAAGAAGTGCCTGATCAACCAGCGCGAAGTCGGCCCGCACACCATGTCCTTCCAGAATGCGCTGCGTTCCGCACTGCGTGAAGACCCTGATGCGATCCTCGTTGGCGAATTGCGCGACCTCGAAACCATCCGCCTGGCGCTGACCGCCGCGGAAACCGGCCACCTCGTGTTCGGCACCCTGCACACCTCCTCCGCTGCCAAGACCATCGACCGTATCGTCGACGTGTTCCCGGCGGAAGAAAAAGAAATGGTACGCGCGATGCTGTCCGAGTCGCTGCAGGCCGTCATTTCGCAGACGTTGCTCAAGACCAAGGATGGCAGCGGCCGTGTCGCAGCGCATGAGATCATGCTCGGCACGCCCGCGATCCGCAACCTGATCCGCGAAGCGAAGGTCGCCCAGATGTATTCCGCCATCCAGACCGGCAGCAACATCGGCATGCAGACGCTGGACCAGAACCTGACCGACCTCGTGCGCCGCAATGTCATCTCCGCCGCCGCCGCCCGTGCCGCCGCGAAGACGCCTGAAAACTTCCCGGGCTAAGGAGAGATCATGGAACGCGAACAGGCCACGAAATTCATGCACGACCTGCTGAGGCTGATGCTCAGCAAGAACGGCTCCGACCTTTTCATCACCGCCGACTTCCCGCCGGCATTCAAGATCGACGGCAAGATGACGCCGGTGTCGAACCAGCCGCTGACGTCGACGCATACGGTCGAACTGGCCCGCGCGATCATGAACGACAAGCAGGCGGCGGAATTCGAAGCGACCAAGGAATGCAACTTCGCGATCAGCCCGGGCGGCCTTGGCCGTTTCCGCGTGTCCGCCTTCGTGCAGCAGGGCAAAGTCGGCATGGTGCTGCGTACCATCACCACCACCATCCCGAAGCTGGAAGACCTCGGCGTGCCGGAAGTGCTCAAGGAAGTCGCGATGACAAAGCGCGGCCTCGTCATCATGGTGGGCGCAACCGGTTCCGGTAAATCGACCACGCTGGCCGGCATGGTCGGCTATCGCAACGAGAACAGCTACGGCCACATCATCACCATCGAAGACCCGGTGGAATACGTCCACCCGCACAAGAACTGCATCATCACGCAGCGCGAAGTGGGCGTCGACACCGCGGACTGGTTTGCCGCACTGAAGAACACGCTGCGCCAGGCGCCGGACGTGATCTTGATCGGCGAAATCCGCGATCGGGAAACGATGGACTATGCGGTGGCCTTTGCCGAGACCGGCCACCTCTGCCTTGCCACGATGCACGCCAACAGCTCCAACCAGGCACTGGACCGCATCATCAACTTCTTCCCGGAAGAGCGGCGCGCGCAACTTTTGATGGATTTGTCGCTCAATCTGAAAGCGATGATTTCGCAACGCCTGGTCCCGCTGAAGGACACCAAGGGCCGTTGCGCGGCGGTGGAAGTGATGCTGAACTCGCCGCTGATTTCCGACCTGATCTTCAAGGGCGAAGTGCACGAGATCAAGGAAATCATGAAAAAGTCGCGCGAGCTGGGCATGCAGACCTTCGACCAGGCGCTGTTCGACTTGTACGAATTGGGCAAGATTTCCTACGAGGATGCACTGCGCAACGCCGACTCGGTCAATGACCTGCGTTTGGCGATCAAGCTCAACAGCAAGGAAGCGCAAGGCCGCGACCTGAGCAAGGGTACGGAGCACCTGGGGATTGTATGACGACGGTTTACGATTTCAGGGCGAAGAGCCTGGACGGCAAGGATATCGACCTCAAGCAGTTCAAGGGCAAGGTGCTCCTGATCGTGAACACCGCCAGCGAATGCGGCTACACGCCCCAGTACAAGGGGCTGGAAGCCGTCTACGAGCAATTCAGGGACAAGGGGGTGGAAGTGCTCGGCTTCCCCTGTAACCAGTTCGGCGCGCAGGAACCGGGCAGCAATGCGGAGATTGGCGCCTTTTGCGAACGCAATTACGGCGTCACCTTTCCCCTCTTCGACAAGATCGACGTGAACGGCGATGCGGCGCATCCGCTGTTCAAGCACCTCAAGAGCGAGGCGCCGGGGCTCATGGGCACCGAAGCGATCAAATGGAATTTCACCAAGTTCCTGGTCCGCAAGGACGGGCGCGTGTACAAGCGTTATGCGCCACAGACCGAGCCAATGGAACTGATGAAGGATATCGAGAAGCTGCTGGCGGAGTAAGCCGCGCAGCAGTCCAACAGGCTTACTCCGGTTGCGCGCGACGTGCGGACGTTGTGCTGTCGCCCTTCATGGCGATATAGGCAACGGCTTCCGCAATGGCAACGGCGGCGAGCGAAAGCAAGACGATGTAGGGTACGGCGGCGGACATGGTGCTCTTCCTTTCAGTGGTTCAATCTTTCTTGAACCCAGTATAGGGAGCCACCAGTTATAGATCCAATTCTGATTGCCGATAAGACCTATTCACACCACGAATACCGCTGGCCGTCAGGCTGCCTTCGATAGCGCCCTGTCAACCAACTCAATCCAGTGAGTGACCGACGTGTCCGTTCCCGATTGCAAATGCGTCTGGCAACCGATGTTCGCCGAGACGATTACATCCGGCTTTGTCGCCTGCAGGTTTGCCAGCTTGTTATCGCGCAGCCGGTACGACAGCTCCGGTTGCAGGACCGAGTAGGTGCCCGCCGAGCCGCAGCAGAGATGGCTGTCCGCGCACAACTGCACATCCACCCCAACGGCGCGCAACACGCCTTCCACCTTGCCCCGGATCTGCTGGCCGTGCTGCAGCGTGCATGGCGGATGGTAAGCGACACGCTCCTTGATCTTGCCCTGGAGTTTCTTCGCCAGCTCTGCCTCGAAGGCGGGCAGGATTTCGCTCACGTCCTTCGTGAGTTCCGAAATGCGCTTTGCCTTCTCCGCATACTTCGCGTCATTGGCCAGCAGGTGGCCGTATTCCTTGACGGTGACGCCGCAGCCGGAGGCATTCATCACGATCGCTTCCACGCCGGATTCCACATAGGGCCACCAGGCGTCGATGTTGTTGCGCATGTCGTTCAGGCCGCCATCCTGGTCGTTCATGTGATAGCGGATGGCGCCGCAGCAACCGGCCTTCGGTGCCCTGACCAGTTGCACGCCTAGCGCGTCCAGCACGCGGGCGGTGGCCGTATTGATGTTGGGGGACATGGAGGGCTGCACGCAGCCTTCCAGCAGCAGCATCTTGCGTGCGTGCTGCCCCCTCGGCCAGGCACCTGCGTTCTGTTTCGCGGGGACCTTGTTCTTCAGCACTTGCGGCAGCAGCGGACGCACCAGCTGGCCGGCCGCCATCGCCGGCCTGAACAGCCACTTGCGCGGCAGCGCCTCCTTCAGCGCGGTGCGCACGACGCGCTCCGACAGCGGACGCTCCACCTGCTGTTCGACGATCTTGCGGCCGATGTCGACCAGGCGGCCGTACTGCACGCCCGACGGACATGTCGATTCGCAGTTGCGGCAGGTCAGGCAGCGATCCAGGTGGGTCATGGTCTTGAGGGTCGCCTTCTTGCCTTCAAGCACCTGCTTCATCAAGTAAATCCGGCCGCGCGGTCCGTCGAGCTCGTCACCCAGCAGCTGGTAGGTCGGGCAGGTTGCGGTGCAGAATCCGCAGTGCACACACGTGCGCAGAATGGCTTCGGCCTCTTCGCCTTCCGGTGTGTTCTTGATGAAATCAGCGAGATTGGTTTGCATGTTAAAACTCAGGGTACATCCGTCCCGGATTAAAGATGCCGGACGGATCGAATGTGTTCTTGAGATTGCGGTGGATGGCGGCGACCGCAGGCGCCAGCGGGTGGAACACGCCGGCGCTCTTGTCACCTCCGCGGTACAGGGTGGCATGACCGCCGACCTTTTCCACTGCAGCACGGACCGTCGATGCGTCGGCTTCGGTATGCAGCCAGCGCTGCGCCCCGCCCCACTCCACCAGCTGTTCGCCTTGCAGGTCCAGCGGCGGCGTCACCGAAGGCACGGACAGGCGCCAAAGCGACGTAGGACCATCGGTGGCGGTAAAAAATTCATTCCCGTGGTTGCGCAATTCTTTCCAGAAGGCCTCGGCTTGCGGTTCTTCCTCGCCGCCCATTTTCTGCATGGCGGCCTTGACGGCGGCCACGGCGCCGGACAGGCGCACGATCAGTGTGCCGCCGTGCCATGCGCTGGCTGAAATCGGCAGCGGTTGCCCGCCCCAAGTGTTGAGGCGCTCGATGGCTTCCTTCTGGCCGATCTCGAAACGCAGCGTGGTTTCCATGAAGGGTTTCGGCAAAACCTTGAGCGACACGTCGACGATCAGGCCGAGCATGCCGAGCGAGCCGACCAGCATGCGCGACACGTCATAGCCCGCGACGTTCTTCATCACCTGTCCGCCGAAGCGAAGCACGTCACCCTTGCCATCGACCAAGGTCGCGCCGAGGACGAAATCGCGTACCGCTCCCACCGCCTGGCGCCGGGGGCCGGAAAGTCCGGCAGCGACAACGCCGCCGATGGTCGAACCTGGGCCGAAGTGCGGCGGCTCGAAGGCGAGCATCTGGTTGCGTTCATCCAGCGCCGCCTCAATGTCGGCAAGCGGCGTCCCGCAGCGGGCGACGATGACCAGTTCGGTCGGTTCGTAGGCCACGATGCCTGCGTACTCGCGGGTATCGAGGATGTCGCCCTGCAGCGACTGGCCGTACCAATCCTTGGTGCCGCCGCCACGGATGCGCAGCGGCGTCTTCGCCGCCGTAGCCGCGGTAATCTTCTCGCGGAATTGTTCCAGTACCTGTTCCATTCCTGTCCCTTAAAAGCGCGGCAGGTGTGCGAACTTCATCTGTCCGCCCGTCACGCGCATCTTGCCGTTCTCTGCGCAGCGGTTGAGTGTGGGGATGGCCTTGTCCGGATTGAGCAGGAAGGCCGTGTCGAAGGCGCGCTTGACGGCGACGAATGCCTCCAGTTCCTGCGCGGTGAACTGCACGCACATGGAGTTGATCTTTTCGATGCCCACGCCGTGCTCGCCGGTAATCGTTCCGCCGACCTTCACGCACAGTTCCAGGATGTCGGCGCCGAACGCCTCCGCCCGCTCGAATTCGCCCGGCTTGTTCGCATCGAACAGGATCAGCGGATGCAGGTTGCCATCACCCGCATGGAACACGTTGGCACAGCGCAGGCCGTGCTTCGTTTCCATCTCGGTGATGCTGGTCAGCACGTGCGCGAGGTGCTTGCGCGGGATGGTGCCGTCCATGCAGTAGTAATCGGGGGAAATGCGTCCTGCCGCCGGGAAGGCGTTCTTGCGGCCGGACCAGAAACGCAGGCGCTCCGCCTCGTTCTGCGACACGGCAATGGCGGTCGCGCCGGAGGATTTGAGCACCTCGCTCATGCGGCCGATTTCTTCCTCGACCTCTTCGGGAATGCCGTCGGATTCGCACAGCAGGATGGCTTCGGCGTCGATGTCGTAGCCGGCCTTCACGAAGGGCTCGACCATGCGCGACGAGGTCTTGTCCATCATTTCGAGGCCGGCCGGGATGATGCCGGCGGCAATCACTTCCGCCACTGCATCGCCGCCCTTCACAACATCGTCGAAGGACGCCATGATCACGCGCGCCAGTTGCGGTTTCGGCACCAGCTTGACGGTGACTTCGGTGACCACGCCCAGCATGCCTTCGGAGCCGATGAATACCGCGAGCAGGTCAAGGCCGGGCGCGTCGAGCGCCTCGCTGCCGAGCTCGATCACGTCGCCGTCGATCGTCACCATGCGTACGCGCAACACGTTGTGCACGGTCAGGCCGTATTTCAGGCAATGCACGCCGCCGGAATTTTCCGCGACGTTGCCGCCAATGGTGCAGGCGATCTGGGAAGACGGGTCGGGTGCGTAGTACAGGCCATGCTTGCTGGCCGTGTCGGAAATGGCCAGGTTACGCACGCCAGGCTGGACAACCGCCGTGCGCGAATACGGGTCCATCTTCAGGATACGGTTAAAGCGGGCGGTGGAAAGCACGATGCCGTCGGCGATCGGCATGGCGCCGCCGGACAGGCCGGTGCCCGCGCCGCGCGGCACGATCGGCACCTTCAGTTCGCGGCAGGTCTTGAGGATACCGACCACCTGCTCCTCTGTCTGCGGCAGCACCACGACCATGGGCAGCTGGCGATACGCGGCGAGACCGTCGCATTCGTACGGCCGGGTATCTTCTTCGTTGAACAAAACACAACCTTCGGGCAGGAACCGGCGCAGTGCGGCGACCACTTCGCGCTGGCGCTCGAGGGTGAATTGGGGTTGAGAGGGGGCATTCATAGGCGGTTCCAGGCTGGTTCAGCTAGCACGAAGAGTGTAGCGAAAAGCGGGCTTCCGGGTGAGAAAGCAGGCGTGAATTCTTTTCACGGCTGGCGCAAGGAAACGGCTTCTGCATTCCCCACTCGGTTGGAGAAGGACTCCCCGAATGAAGGCAAGGGCGTCGCAGGCGACGTGAATACTTTTCAAGCGGCGCGAAAGGCCGCCCGCACTACAGCTTGCCGATAGTCCCCATTAGCCATTCCACGAAGGCATTGACCTCGGGCCGGTCGCGCGCAGTCTTTTCGTAGACCACGTAGTAGGCGTGCGGAGGGGACTTTAGCTGCACGTTGGGGAAGAGGTGCACGATCTCGCCGGAGGCAATCATGTCCTGGACGAAATGTTTGCGGCTCAGGCCGACGCCATGTCCGAATCGTACCGCTTCAAGCAGCAGGCCGAGGTCATCCACGCGCAGCCCGGTGGACGGCTCCGGCCAGTCCAGGCCAGCCACCTCGAACCACGGCTGCCATGGCTCCAGGGCAGAGCGCAGCAGCGTCGCCTTCTGCAGGTCGGCCGGCGACTTCAGTCCGCCGACCTTTTCCACGTACTTCGGGCTGGCGACGGCGAAAGTGGGTTCCTCGTACAGCTTCTCCGTCACGAGGTCGGGATACTTGCCGGCACCGAAGCGCACTTCAACGTCACTCTCCGACAGGCTAAGGTCGTACAGCGGCACGGAGAGGAACAGCTCAATGACGATGTCAGGGTGCTGTGCAGTGAAGTCGGCCAGCCGTGGAACGAGGAGACACCGCGCAAACGTCGGCGGAACAGTAATCTTCACGCGCGGCTGCGCAGGAGCGGTACGGTGCGGCAACGGAAAATCCGTCAAGGTCCGCAACGCCGCCTTCACCACATCGAGATAACGCCGTCCGAACTCGGACAAGGAGACGGTACGGCCATCCCGCAGGAACAGCCTCTCCCCGACAAAGTCCTCCAGCAACCGGATCCGGTGCGACAGCGCCGAGGGCGTGATGCACAACTCGTCGGCAGCAACAGCAAAGGAACCGTGACGGGCAGCCGCTTCAAATGCGGAGAGTGCATGAACCGGCGGAAGGCGGGTGGCCATAGAAGATCGATCCTTAGCGCGAAGAGAGTCGCGTGCGGTCGAAAACCGTAGCGAGCGACGCAAGGTCGAATCGAGAAGCGCAGCCGTACTGGGGTACGGCGAGCATCGCAGGTTCGAGATTGCGCCGCGCAGTAGGTTTGCGGCCGGACGCGGTTACCAGTGGAGGATTTTACCGGGGTTCATTATGTTTTTGGGGTCAAATGCATGCTTCAACACCCGCATCGTCTCAATTGCCTCCTCCCCATGCTCCTGCACGAGGAAGTCCATCTTGTGCATGCCCACGCCGTGCTCGCCGGTACAGGTGCCGTCCATCGAGATCGCCCGCGCCGTCATGCGCGCATTCACCCCTTCGGCCTTGGCGACATCCGCCTCGTCGTGCGGATCAACCATCATCAGCACATGGAAATTGCCGTCGCCCACATGCCCGATGATCGAGTAGATCATGTCATTCTTTTCACAATCCGCCTGGGTGTCGAGGATGCACTCCGCGAGGCGGGAAATCGGCACGCAGCAATCGGTCGTGATCGCCCGCGCGCCGGGGCGCATCTGGAGCAATGCAAAATACGCATTGTGTCGCGCAGCCCAGAGACGCGTGCGGTCTTCGGGCCGTGTGGCCCATTCGAAGCCGATCGCGCTGTGCTCGGTCGCGATGTCCTGCACCATTTCCGCCTGCTCCTGCACGCCGCGTTCGCTGCCGTGGAATTCGAACAGCAGCAAGGGCTTCTCCGGCAGGTTCAATTTGTCGTGCGCATTGATCGCCCGGACACTGTTTTCGTCGAGAAATTCGACACGCGCTACCGGCACGCCCATCTGGATGGTTTGAATCACCGTGTTCACCGCGTCAGCCGCACTCGGGAACGAGCAGACCGCAGCCGATACCGCTTCCGGCTGCGGGTACAGCTTGACGGTGACCTCGGTGATGATGCCGAGCGTGCCTTCGCTGCCGACGAAGATGCGTGTGAGGTCGTAGCCGGCGGACGACTTCTTCGCCCGCGTACCGGTCTTGATGATGCGACCGTCAGATGTGACGACGGTCAGGGCCAGCACGTTCTCGCGCATGGTGCCGTAGCGGACGGCATTGGTGCCGGAAGCGCGGGTTGCCGCCATGCCGCCCAGCGATGCATCAGCGCCCGGGTCGATGGGAAAGAACAACCCAGTATCGCGCACCTCCTGGTTGAGTTGCTTGCGGGTGACACCCGCCTGCACGGTTGCCGTCTGATCCTCGGCGTGCACCGCCAGCACCTTGTTCATCTGCGACAGATCCACGGTGACGCCGCCGCGCAGCGCGAGGATATGTCCTTCAAGCGAGGTGCCGGTGCCATAGGGAATGATCGGCACTTCATGCGCGCTGCAGAGCTTCACGACCTCGGCGACTTCCTCGGTGGTCTGTGCGAAGACAACTGCATCGGGCAGCATCGGATCATAGGAAGACTCATCCCGGCCGTGGTGCTCGCGCATTGCTTGCGAGGTGGAAACGCGATCTTCAAATATAGCCTGGAGTGCGGCCAGCAATTCGTCCGGCAAGGGCTTCCTCATCGCAGCCAGTTGGGCGGGGTGATTCATGTTGTCTCCGTGTTCGGAAGGGCTTTAGTTGTCGTTCGATTTTACTCCGATGCCCAAAGCCCGCCTATTGGCGTCCGGATGACAGCGAAACGGGCGATTTTGCCGTATCCTCGCGTTTTCCCCCTTGCTTGGAAAACCCATGGGCAACAGACTTTCGAAAATTGCGACGCGTACCGGAGACAATGGCACAACCGGACTCGGCGATGGCTCGCGCGTCCCCAAGGACAGCCTGCGCGTGCATGCGATGGGCGACGTGGACGAACTCAATTCCCACATCGACTTGCTGCTGTGCGAGGAGCTGCCGCCGGCCCTGCGCGAGGAACTCTTCTCGATCCAGCACGACCTGTTCGATCTCGGCGGCGAGCTGTGCATCCCCGGCTATACGTTGATCACCGACGTACATGTCGCACGCCTGGACGCACTGCTCGAAAAATACAATGCGGACCTGCCGCCGCTGAAGGATTTCATCCTGCCGGCCGGGTCGCGTGGTGCGGCGCTCGCCCACGTGTGCCGCACGATCTGCCGCCGTGCCGAGCGCGCCGTCGTCACGCTGGGCAACAGCGAAACGCTCAATGCCAATCCCCGGCAATACCTGAACCGTCTGTCCGACCTGCTGTTCGTGCTGTCGCGCGTGCTGAACCGGTTTGCAGGCGGCAGCGATGTATTGTGGGAGAAGGACAGGAAGCGCGACGTCGAATGACGACGCCGAAAAAAAAGCGACGCAGGTGCGTCGCTTTTTTTATCAGAGGTTGTTGACCACGAGCCTCGGCTCGCCCTTGTCGAATCGCTTCCGGATCGCGGCAGCAATGCCTTTCGCATCGAGTCCGCAACTCGACAGCAGCTGCGCCGCGTCGCCGTGGTCGATGAACCGGTCGGGCAGACCGAGGTGCAGGACCGGCTTCACGATGCCGGCTTCGGCCAGCGCTTCCGACACGGCCGAACCGGCGCCGCCCATGATGCATCCTTCCTCGACCGTCACAATCGCATCGTGCTTCTCTGCGAGCTGCTTCACCAGCTCGGCATCGAGCGGTTTGATGAAACGCATGTTGGCCACGGTGGCGTTGAGCGACTCGGCTGCAGCCAGGCTTGGGGCGAGCATCGTGCCGAAGGCGAGGATCGCAATGTCCTTCCCTTCACGGCGGACCTCCCCCTTGCCGAGGGGGATAGTCTTCAGATCTTTTTCGATCGTCGCACCGATGCCCGCGCCACGCGGATAGCGGACTGCGGCGGGTCCCTTGAACTGGTAAGCAGTCGACAGCATGTGGTGGCACTCGTTTTCGTCGGACGCCGCCATGACCACCATGTTCGGGATGCAGCGCAGGAATGCGATGTCGTAATTGCCCGCGTGGGTCGCACCGTCCGCGCCAACAAGACCGGCGCGGTCGAGCGCGAAGGTCACGTCGAGGTTCTGCAGCGCCACGTCGTGGATCAGCTGGTCATAGCCGCGCTGCAGGAAGGTCGAGTAGATTGCTACAACCGGCTTCAGCCCCTCGCAGGCGAGGCCGGCGGCAAAGGTCACTGCATGCTGCTCGGCGATGCCGACGTCGTAGTAGCGATTCGGGAAGCGCTGCTCGAACTGCACCATGCCGGACCCTTCACGCATGGCGGGCGTAATGCCGACCAGTTTCTCGTCCTGCGCGGCCATGTCGCACAGCCAGTCGCCGAACACCTGCGTGTACGTCATCTTGGTCGCGGTCGCGGGCTTGATGCCTTCGGCGGGATTGAACTTGCCGGGGCCGTGATACAGCACGGGATCGGCTTCAGCCAGCTTGTAGCCCTGGCCCTTCTTCGTCACGACGTGCAGGAACTGCGGGCCCTTCAGGTTCTTGAGGTTCTGGAGGGTCGGGATCAGCGACTCGAGGTCGTGGCCGTCGATCGGGCCGATATAGTTGAAACCGAATTCCTCGAACATCGTCGCCGGCATCACCATGCCCTTTGCATGTTCCTCGAAGCGCTTCGCCAGTTCCAGCATCGGTCCGGGCAGGACCTGCTTGCCGACATTCCTCGCGGCAGCATAGAACTTGCCCGACATCAGGCGCGCGAGGTAGCGGTTGAGCGCACCTACGGGCGGGGAAATCGACATGTCGTTGTCGTTGAGGATCACCAGCAGGTTGATGTCGTGGAAGACACCCGCGTTATTGAGCGCTTCGAATGCCATGCCGGCCGTCATGGCGCCGTCGCCGATCACGGCGATGGAATGGCGGTTCTCACCCTTCGATTTGGCGGCCAGCGCCATGCCCAGCGCAGCGGAAATCGAGGTCGACGAATGCGCAGTACCAAAGGTGTCGTACTCGCTCTCGTCGCGCTTGGGGAAACCGGAGATGCCGTTCAGCTGGCGCAGCGTGTGCATCTGGTCGCGGCGGCCGGTGAGGATCTTGTGCGGATAGGTCTGGTGGCCCACGTCCCACACGATGCGGTCTTCCGGTGTGTTAAACACGTAATGCAAGGCGATGGTCAGCTCCACCGTGCCGAGGTTCGACGACAGGTGGCCGCCGGTCTTGGACACCGAGTCGAGCACGAAGGCGCGCAATTCATCTGCCAGCGGCTTGAGTTGCATGCGCGGCAGCTTGCGCAGGTCCGCGGGGGCGTTGATGTTCTTCAACAAATCCATACTATGCTTTCCGTTGCACGATCAGGTCCGCGAGTTCGCGGAGGCGCCGTGCCTTGTCTCCGAACGGCACGAGCGCACGATGCGCGTCGTTCCGCAGTTTTTCCGCCAGCGCCCGGGATTCCTCCAGGCCGAGGATCGATACGTAGGTCGGCTTGTTGTCCGCCGCATCCTTGCCTGCCGTCTTGCCAAGTGTGGCCGAATCGGCAGTGGCGTCCAGCACGTCGTCCACCACCTGGAACGCCAGTCCGATCGCCGCCGAATAGGCATCCAGTAATTCGGTTTCTTCCGGCGTGAGGCGCTTTCCGGCCAGTGCACCGAGCAGCACGGATGCGCGCAGCAAAGCACCGGTCTTCAGGCGATGCATGTTCTCCAGTTCGGCCAGAGAGAGCGACCGGCCGACGCTGTCGAGGTCAATGGCCTGTCCGCCGCACATGCCGACCGAACCGGAGGCGCGCGCCAGCAGGCGCAGCATGTCCAGCCTGCGGGATGCATCTCCCCCCTCGCCTTCCGACAGCACGATGAACGCCTGCGATTGCAACGCATCGCCGACCAGCAGCGCGGTCGCCTCGTCATACTTCACATGTACTGTCGGCTTGCCCCGGCGCAGCGCATCGTCGTCCATGCAAGGCATGTCGTCGTGCACGAGCGAGTAGGCGTGGATCATTTCCACCGCCGCGCCCGCGCGCGCAAGCAGGGCCGGATGGGCGTCGAACACTTCGCCGGCGGCAAACACCAGCAGGGGACGAACGCGCTTGCCGCCATCCAGGGCAGCGTAGCGCATCGCCTCGTGCAGGCGCGAAGGAATGTGTGACGACGGCGGCAGGAACGAAGCCAGTGCATCTTCCATCGTGGACTGGACGCCCTTCATCCAGTCCTGAAAACCCAGCGCAACTGTCATTATTCGTCCGCCTCGGGTGCAGTATCTGTGGTGAACGGCTTGAGCATGTCGCCCTCGAGCACCTTCACCTGGCTGTCGACCTTGTCGAGCTGTCCTGCACAATATTTGACCAGTTCGGAGCCGCGCTTGTAGGCGGCCACCGACGCTTCCAGCGGCAATTCACCGGCCTCCATCTGGGCAACCAGTTGCTCCAGTTCGGCCATCGCATCCTCGAAGGACGCGGGCTCGCCCGCTGGCGATGATTTCTTTGACATGGTGCACAAAATTTAAGTGTAGCCCGATATTTTAGAACAAACCACCTGATGCAGTTGAGCCGCAGAAAGGGAGAACTGCCCTTATCGCCGGAAAATGCGCCGATTCTGCGCAAGATCAAGCCGGATTCTGCAAGGAACAGCCCACGTCGCACAGGGGCATGGCAATCTACCCCTTTCACATCATGGACATGGTTGCGCAAATACCGCCCCAGCAATTGCATTTTTCACAATCAACTCTCCACCTCGCTTTTTTGCTAATTGGCAAAGCCGGCGCGGAGATTTGCCAGGCCGCTGGGGTATAATCTCTAGTTCTGTCCAAAATTTCCGTTTCATCTTATTTGAATACTGGTTTTTGCGGATTCTTTCTCTCTTAGGTTGGTGCAAATTAATTTGGGGGTGGGGATGTCCGATTTGGCTTCTGTCGCCAAGCTCGCGCGGTCAAACGCGCAACTTCCGGTCAACGTCTACTTCGACGACGCGCTTTTACAGCAGGAAATCAAGCAACTATTTCATCAAGGACCCCGTTACGTCGGTCATGAGCTCATGGTCCCCAATGCAGGCGACTATGCGACTCTGCCATGGGAAAACGAGGGCCGCATGCTGGTGCGCGGACCGCAGGGCATCGAACTGCTCTCCAACGTGTGCCGTCATCGCCAGGCCAAGATGCTCGACGGCCGGGGCAACGCGAACAACATCGTCTGCCCGCTGCATCGCTGGACCTACGACCTCAAGGGCGAGCTGATCGGGGCGCCGCACTTCGGCGAAACGCCCTGCTCCAACCTCTCGAAAACGCCGCTGCAAAACTGGAACGGCCTGCTGTTCGAGCAGAACGGGGTCAACATCGCGGCGATGATGGCCAAGCTCGGCGTCACCAAGGATCTCGATTTCTCCGGCTACATGCTGGACCACGTCGAGGTGCACGACTGCGACTACAACTGGAAGACCTTCATCGAGGTTTACCTCGAGGATTATCACGTCGAGCCCTTCCATCCAGGCCTGGGCAATTTCGTCACCTGCGACGACCTCCGCTGGGAATTCGGCGCCAACTACAGCGTGCAGACCGTCGGCATCAGCAACGGTCTCTCGAAGTTCGGCTCGCCGAAGTACCGCAAGTGGCAAGAACAGGTCATGAAGTTCCGCAACGGCGTTGTTCCGCCGTTTGGCGCGATCTGGCTCACGATCTATCCGAACATCATGGTCGAGTGGTATCCGCATGTGCTCGTCGTGTCGACGGTATGGCCGAACGGCACGCAGAAGACCACGAACGTTGTCGAGTTCTACTACCCCGAGGAAATCGTGCTCTTCGAGCGTGAATTCGTCGAAGCGGAACGCGCCGCCTATATGGAAACCTGCATCGAGGATGACGAGATCGGCATCCGCATGGACGCCGGCCGCCGCATCCTGCTCGATCGCGGCGAGAACGAGGTCGGCCCGTACCAGTCGCCGATGGAAGACGGCATGCAGCACTTCCACGAGTGGTACCGCGCGCGGATCTCCGTTTAAGCAATTGCCAGGGCGGTGCCTCGCATCGCCCGCCTTCCTGCCTGCCTGTTCGATTCCGCGTATCATCGGAGCCTTCCCCGACTCTCCTGCACGCGCAGTTTTCGCCCGTCGCCCCGATCCCATGCAATCGCTCTGGATGTTGTTTGCAAGCTTTGTTTTTTCCATCATGGGCGTGTGCGTGAAGATCGCGTCGCAGACCTACTCCATCTCCGAAATCGTGATGTATCGCGGACTGGTCGGCACCGTCTTCCTCGGCGGCCTGATCGTCGCGCGCGGCGGCACCTTCCGCACTACACTCCCCTGGCATCATGTGTGGCGCGGCGTGGTCGGCGTGACTGCACTCTGGATGTGGTTCTACTCAATCGGCAAACTGCCGATTGCGACCGGCATGACGCTCAATTACATGTCGCCGATCTGGATCGCGGCCATTCTCTTCACCCTGGGATGGTGGCGCGGACAGAACAGGTTCGAGTGGGGACTCGCGACCGCGATCATCTTCAGCTTCGTCGGCGTTACCATGCTGCTGAAGCCCTCCTTCCAGGCGGACCAGTGGTTCGCCGGGCTCGTCGGCCTCGGGTCGGGAATGCTGTCAGCCCTTGCTTACCTGCAGGTGAAGAAACTGGGGCAGATGGGTGAACCGGAATACCGGGTGGTCTTCTATTTTTCGGTGACCGGCTTTATTGCAGGCCTCGTCGGCGCACTGACGATCGGATTCGCTCCCGGCGGCAAGGGCTTCGAATTGAGTGCGCACAGCGTGCAGGGTATCGCGCTGCTGCTGTCGATCGGCGTGACGGCGACCCTGGCGCAAATGGCAATGACGCGTGCCTACCGTCTTGGCAAGACGCTCGTCACGGCCAACCTCCAGTACACCGGGATTGTTTTCTCGAGCATCTGGGGTATCCTGATATGGGGCGATGTGCTGACGTGGACAGGATGGATCGGGATTACGGTCATCCTCGCCAGCGGCCTCGCCGCCACCTATTACAATGCACGCAAAACTGCGGCACCTTCAGCCAGCAAGTCGGTTGCTAATGCGAACGACCCGATTGCGACCGAAGTCTAGGAAAACAGGGGACCATGACTTACACCACGTTGATATCCGCCGACGACCTTGCACGCCATGTGCGTGACGCTGACTGGGTCGTGCTCGATTGCCGCCACGACCTGACCGCACCCGATGCTGGCAGGATGGCTTACGAGAGCGGCCATATTCCCGGCGCGCAGTTCGCCGCAGTCGATCAGGACCTGTCCGACAAGAGCCTGGGGCCGCACGGCGAGTTCCGCGGCCGCCACCCTCTTCCCGAACGCAATGCCTTCGTCGAGACCCTGCGCCGCTGGGGCGTCAACCATGGCTCCCAGGTCGTCGCCTATGATGCGCACGGCGGAATGTTCGCCGCACGCCTATGGTGGATGCTGCGCTGGACGGGACATGAAGCAGTGGCAGTTCTCGATGGCGGATTGCAGGCATGGCAGGCACTTGGCTTGCCGCTGGCGACCACGCCAGTTTCCCGCCCCCGCGGCAATGCGGAGCCGCACTATCCGCTCGTGACGACCGTATCCGCCGACGATGTGCTGGCCAACCTGCGCAACCCGGTCTATACGGTCATCGACGCGCGCGCGCCGGACCGTTTCCGCGGCGAGAACGAGACATTGGACCCTGTGGGCGGCCACATTCCGGGGGCGAAGAACCGTTTCTTCAAGGACAACCTGCAGTCCGACGGACGCTTCAAGGCGCCCGATCAATTGCGCGACGATTTCGGATCGCTGTCGATTGCGCCGGAGAAAACCATCATGCAGTGCGGCTCCGGCGTCACGGCCTGCCACAACCTGCTGGCGATGGAAATTGCCGGATTGAGGGGAGCCGTGCTGTATCCGGGCTCCTGGAGCGAATGGTGCGCGGACACGACGCGCCCGATGGCGACGGGTGACTGATTAGTGGCCGTGCGTCTGGCCGGTCAGGAACAGGACCGCCAGCACGCCGACGGCAATCAGCACGATCTGTGGAATGGTTTCGCGCAGGGTTGCACGGCGCTGCATCTGCGGCATGAGGTCGCTGACCGCGATGTAGATGAAGCCGGAAGAAGCAAAAACCAGCACGAAGGGAATCAGGTCCGTCGCACGATCCAGGGCGAGATAGCCGACCACGCCCCCGATCACTGCCATCAGGCTGCATAGCAGGTTGTAGACATAGGCCCGCGTCCTGGTGAAGCCCGCATTCAGCAGCACGATGAAGTCCCCGATCTCTTGCGGAATCTCGTGCGCGACAATCGCCAGCGCGGTAATCAGTCCAAGCCCTGGATCGGCAAGGAACGCCGCGGCAATCAGGATGCCGTCGGTGAAGTTGTGCAGCCCGTCCCCCACCAGGATCATCCACCCTGCCTTGCCCGCCTCGTGCGCATCGTGCCCATGCTCATGGCCGTGCCCGTCGCCTTCGTAATGATGCGAATGCCGGAGGATGGCCATTTTCTCGAGCAGGAAGAATCCGAGCAGGCCGGCGAGCAGCGTCGCGAACAGGGCATGCGCGTCTGCATCCGACTCGAAGGCCTCGGGCAACGCGTGCAACAGCGAGGTCGACAGCAGGATGCCTACCGACAGGCTGACCATGCGCTCGACCATCTTCGACAGGAGCGAAAACGAGAACACCGCCGCTGCGGTAATGCTCAGGACGCCGGCGAGCGTCGTGGCAAGCAGGATGGAAAACAGCGGGGAGTCGATTTTGGGCCTCGGCTAAAATGCAACAAAGTTGCAAATTAAAGCACAGACTGGCATTTTCGGCAAACTCCAGCACTGCAACTTGCGTCCTGGCCGCCTTGCCGGGTCAATGTGCCTCCTCCCAGTTCCGGCCCACGCCCACCTCGGCAATCAAGGGGACCTTGAGCTTGCCGACACCCTTCATCAGTTCCGGAAGCTTTTCGCGAATAGTCGGCAATTCTGATTCCGGCACTTCGAGCACCAGTTCGTCGTGCACCTGCATCACCATCTTCGATTCCAGCCGCTCCGCCTCAAGCCAGTCCTGCACGGCGATCATCGACAGCTTGATCAGGTCGGCCGCCGTGCCCTGCATCGGCGCGTTGATCGCGGCACGCTCCGCCGCCTGGCGGCGGGGACCGTTGGGTGAGTTGATCTCCGCCAGCCACAGCCTCCGGCCGAACACCGTCTGCACGTAACCGTGCGCCTTGGCCTGTGTGCGCGTGTCGGCCATGTACTGCGCGACCGACGGATATCGCTGAAAATACTTGTCGATGTACATCTGCGCCGCCGAGCGTTCGATGCCGAGGTTGCTCGCGAGGCCGAAAGCGCTCATGCCATAGATCAGGCCGAAGTTGATCACCTTCGCATAGCGGCGCTGCTCGCTGGTCACGTCGGCCGGCGCCGCGCCGAAGATCTCGGCGGCCGTTGCGCGGTGGATGTCCTCGCCTTCCGCGAAGGCGCGCAAGAGGTTTTCGTCGCCCGAGATGTGCGCCATGATGCGCAGCTCGATCTGCGAATAGTCCGCCGAGACGATGACGCTGCCGGGCGGCGCGACGAAGGCTTCGCGGATACGCCGCCCCTCGGCGGTGCGCACGGGGATGTTCTGCAAATTGGGATCGTTCGAGGCGAGGCGACCGGTGACGGCGACTGCCTGCGCGTAGTTCGTGTGCACCCGGCCGGTGACCGGATTGACCATCTTGGGCAGCTTGTCGGTGTAAGTCGATTTCAGCTTCGACAGGCCACGGTAGTCGAGCAGGATTTTCGGCAACGGATAGTTCTCCGCGAGCTTCTGCAGCACCTCTTCGTCGGTCGAAGGTGTGCCGGACGGCGTTTTCTTCACGACCGGCAACTGCAGCTTCTCGAAGAAGATCTCGCCGATCTGCTTCGGCGAATTGAGGTTGAACGGCTGGCCGGCAAGCTCGTACGCCTGCTTTTCCATCTCCATGATGCGCAGGCCGAGTTCATGCGACTGCGTCGCCAGCAATTCCTTATCGATCAGCACCCCGTTGCGCTCGATCTTTTGCAGCACCACGGAAGTCGGCACCTCGATCTTTTCGTAGACGAACTTCAGCCCGTCATCCTGCGCGACGCGCGGCCACATGGCGTTATGCAGCTGCAGCGTGATATCCGCATCCTCGGCCGCATACTCGGTTGCGCGATCGATGGAAACCTCGTCGAAGCAGATCTGCGAGGCCCCCTTGCCGCACACTTCCTCGAACGTGATCGTCTTGCGGTTCAGGTGCCGCATTGCCATGCTGTCCATGTCGTGGCTCTTGTGTGACTCGAAGACATAAGACTGGAGCAGCGTATCGTGCTCGATGCCGCACAGGCGAACGCCATGGTTGGCGAAGATGTGGCTATCGTACTTGAGGTTCTGCCCGACCTTGCGCTTGCTGGCATCTTCGAGCCATGGCCGGAGCTTTTCCAGCACGAGTTCGCGTGAGAGCTGCTCTGGCGCGTCCTGATAGTGATGGGCGACCGGAATGTAGGCGGCACTGCCTGGAATGCAGCACAGGGAGATACCGACAAGCTGCGCGCGCATCGGATCGAGCGAGGTCGTTTCGGTATCGACGGCGGTGAGCGCAGCGGCACTGATTGTCTCGATCCAGCGGTCGAGCTGTGATTCGGTGAGCACGGTTTCGTACTCGGTCTTCTCCGGGGCCGCAGGCGCATCGAACAGGTTGCCTTGCGGCTCCGCACTTTCCTGCGCCGCAGAAGGACGTGCGGGCACGGCATCGTCGCCGGCCAGTTCACGCAGCCAGGTCTTGAAGCCATAGCGTTTGAAAAAGTCGATCATCGCGTCCTTGTCCATCGGTTTCGCGACGAGCGATTCTGGAATGGACACCATGTGCTTGGCAAGGTCGCAATCGTTCTTGATGGTGATGAGCTTGCGCCCTGTCGGCAGCCAGTCGAGTGCGCGCCGCAGGTTCTCGCCGACCGCGCCGCCAATGCTTGCTGCCTGCGCAATGATGTTGTCGAGCGTCCCATACTGGGTAAGCCACTTGACCGCGGTCTTCGGACCAACCTTGTCGACGCCGGGCACGTTGTCCACCGTGTCGCCGATGAGCGTGAGGTAATCGACGATCCGTTCCGGCGGCACGCCGAACTTGGCAGTGACACCAGCGATGTCGAGCTTCTCGTTGGTCATCGTGTTGATCAAAGTGACATGCTCATTCACCAATTGCGCCATGTCCTTGTCACCCGTCGAGATGACGGCTTCCATCCCATGCTCGACCGCCTGCGCCGCCAGCGTGCCGATGACG
Source organism: Noviherbaspirillum sp. (assembly GCA_035626875.1). Classification (GTDB taxonomy): domain Bacteria; phylum Pseudomonadota; class Gammaproteobacteria; order Burkholderiales; family Burkholderiaceae_D; genus Noviherbaspirillum. Next base: position 33,402 of record DASPMV010000021.1, read on the forward strand.
TCGTCTGCTTCGATGCCCTCCACCATCAGGATAGGCCACCCCATCGCACGTACCGCTTCGTGGATCGGCTCGATCTGCCGCGCGAGGTCTTCGGGCATCGGCGGACGCTGCGCTTTGTACTCTGGATAGAGGTCGTCGCGGAAGGTTTTTCCTTTTGCGTCGAACACACATGCGATGTATGCTGCAGAGTAATCGTTGCGGAGTTTACGCAGCATGTTGATCATGCCGTAGATGGCTCCTGTGGGCGCACCTTCGGCATTGCGCAGGTCGGGCATTGCATGAAAGGCACGGTACAGGTAGCTGGAACCGTCAACTAACAACAGGGTTTTATTCATATGGTGTCAAAGGGAAAAAACGTGCCCCGTCTGCGGCAGATCGCGGACATCAATCGCGCGACCGCGAAGAAGGCGCGCGAGTCGTGGCATATGCTCACGATTATGGCAGAGTTTATCGAGTCGACCGAACGCCTCGCCGAGCTGCGGCCAGCCGTCTCGATCTTCGGCTCCGCGCGTACCAAGCCGGATGATCCGTATTACCAGAAGACGATCGACATCGCGCGCCGGCTGTCCGATGCCGGGCTTGCGGTCATTTCCGGCGGCGGCCCGGGCATCATGGAAGCAGCGAACAAGGGTGCTTTCGAAGGCGCCTCCTCCTCCGTCGGACTGAACATCGAACTGCCGCATGAGCAGGTCAGCAATGCCTGGCAGGACATTTCGATCAGCTTCCGTCATTTCTTTGCGCGCAAGGTGGCCTTCGTCAAGTACGCGGATGCCTATGTGGTCATGCCCGGGGGCTTCGGCACGCTGGATGAATTCACCGAAGTGCTGACGCTGATCCAGACCGGCAAGTCGCGGCGCATCCCGGTCATCCTGGTCGGTACGACGTTCTGGGGCGGGCTGCTCGACTGGTTCAAGGACAGGCTGGTTGCGGATGGAATGATCGCCCCGCAGGACATGAACCTGATCCAGTTGATCGACGAGCCGGCCAACGTGGTGGAAGCCATCTTCGCCTTCTACGAGGCGCACCACGAACTGCTTTCCGAAGACAGCAAGGAACCCGGCGCTTATCTGTGACAAGGGTGCAGGGGGCGGTTTGCTAGAATATTGCCTTGAGGCTTGATTGCTTTCGAGCCAAAACATTCTAATAACACCCCTACCCTATCATGTGCACAAACAAGGCATGGCGCCTCGTCATGGCTGGCATTGCCATCCAGGCAATTTCCCTGGCGGCTTCGGCTCAGCAGCCCCCCAAGCTGGAAAAACTCGAAGAAGGCGAAGCCCCGGCGGTCACCATCCGCAAGCCGGAACAGAAGAGCAGGATCCAGGAAAAGCGCGCCCCCGGCGGCAAGATCACCGAGGTCAAAGTCACCACCGGCGGCAGCGCCTATGTGGTAAAACCGAACGAAGGCGCCGGCAGCGCGCAACCGGGCGATCTGCAGAGTAATACAATTCGTCCTGCGCAGTGGGAAGTGAAGGAATTCGACCTCGGCAGGCCGAAGACGAAGGAGCAGGAAGAAGCGCAAGCCGCTGACGTTCCTGCGCCGCCGGCCGCTCCTGCAAAGAAATAGCCCGTGCGCGACGACATGTCGCGCCGGTTTTCGACCATTAATCAATTGGACTCATGGCAGTATTCACCCCGGTCAGCCTGGATGACCTCCAACAATGGCTCACGCAGTTTTCGCTCGGCAAACCGCTCGCCGTCAAGGGCATTTCATCCGGCATTGAGAACAGCAATTTCTTCCTGACGACCGAAACGGGCGAATATGTCCTGACGATCTTCGAAAAGCTGACGTTCGAGCAACTGCCGTTCTATCTTGAACTGATGCGCCACCTCGCTGACCGTGATGTGCTGGTGCCGGCGCCGATCGCCAACCGCAACGGCGACATTCTGCATGCGCTGCACGGCAAACCGACAGCCGTCGTGACCAAGCTGGAAGGCACATCGCAGCTCGACCCCAAGCCGGTACACTGTGCCGCCGTGGGCGCCATGCTGGCCAAAATGCACCTTGCCGGACAGGATTTCCCGATCCAGCAGCCCAACCTGCGCGGACTGGAATGGTGGCGCGAGACGACGCCGGTCGTCCTGCCTTATCTGCCGGAAAAAGACCAGCACCTGCTCCGTGCCGAAATCCATACCCAGGAAGCATTTGCCGCTTCCGCCATTTACCATCAGTTGCCCCGCGGCCCGGTGCATGCTGACCTGTTCCGCAACAATGTGATGTTTGACGGCGAGCGCCTGACCGGCTTCTTCGATTTCTACTTCGCCGGCTGCGATACCTGGATCTTTGATGTCGCCGTAACAGTCAACGACTGGTGCATCAACCTGCAGACAGGCGAACTGGACGAGGCACGGGTTCGTGCGCTGCTCGATGCCTACCATGCCGTGCGGCATTTCACCCTCGCCGAAAAGGCGGCGTGGCGTCTCATGCTGCAGGCCGGCGCGCTGCGCTTCTGGCTGTCGCGCCTGTACGACTTCTACATGCCGCGCGAGGCGGAAATGCTGACGCCGCACGATCCGACGCATTTCGAACGCATCCTGCGCGAGCGCATCAACAAACCTGTTCCGGACCTATTCTGACGATGGACAAACTGCCCGCAATCGCCGGCTGGAACTGGGTCAAGGAAGGGTTCGCGCTGTTCCGCAAGCAGCCGGCCGAGATTTCCACACTGTTCCTGGCCTACATGTTCCTGATGATGGCCGTCGGTTTCCTGCCCTTCCTCGGGCAGGTCTTGCCGCTGGTGCTCGTGCCGGTATTTTCGATGGCCTTCATGCAGGCCTGCCTGCAGATCGAACAAGGCAAGAAGGTGTATCCGAACCTTCTGTTGACCGGTTTCCGCAAGCCCGCATTCAAGGAACTGGTCAAGCTCGGCATCCTGTACCTGGTCGCCGCGGTCATCGCCGTCGCAGCCTCGGCAGTGGTGGACGGAGGCGTGTTCTGGGAAATCATGTCTGGCCAGAAGAACCTGGACGCGGACACCATCCGCGGCTCCAACCTGTCCCTGGCGATGATGTTCTCGGCCGCCGTCTATACGCCGGCGGCAATGGCCTTCTGGCATGCCGCGCCCCTGATCGCCTGGCAGAACATGGGGCTCGGCAAGGCGATCTTCTACAGCTTCTTTGCCGTCAAGCGCTCCGGCATGGCCTTCCTGGTCTATGGCCTGTCCTGGGTCCTGATCGGCGTCATTCTGCCCGCCGTGCTCAGCAGCCTCGTCGCCCTCATCGTCGGCAAGGCGTTCGCGGTCATGGTGGTGCTGCTGACCGTGTCGCTGGTGCTGACCGTCGTCATGTACTGCTCCTTCTACCCGACCTATACCCATATCTTCGGACGCCCGGAATCCCGTGCCGTTCCGTCGCTGCCACAATAGGCCACAGGCTCCGGGTGCTTTTTGCACTTCGGCAATAAACCTCCTATACTCGCTCGGTGACGCCGTCCTGCTGCTTGCAGGCGGCCCCCCTTCCAGGAGGCTTGGATGATCAAGAAAATTAGCGTTCGCCAGCTGAAGGTCGGCATGTTCGTGCACGACTTCAGTTGCCACTGGATGGATCACCCCTTCGTGCGCAACCGCCTGATGATCGCCTCCGAGGACGATATCCGGAAAGTCATCGACGCCGGCATCCATGAACTCTACATCGATACCGACAAGGGACTCGACGTAGCCGACGCTCCCACTGCCGAACAGGCACAGAAGGCGCTTGAACAGGAACTGGTCAACATCGCCGCCCGCCAGCCCGCCGCCATCGCGCGTGTGACGCTGGCCGAGGAGATGAAGCGGGCGAAACAGGTCAAAAACCAGGCGCACCAGCTGGTACGCACCGTGATGCACGACGCGCGCCTGGGCAAGGCGATCGAGCTGGACCAGGTTGAACCGGTGGTGCAGAACATTACTGAATCCATCCTGCGCAATCCCGGGGCGCTCGCCGGACTCCTGCGCATCAAGAACAAGGACGATTACACCTTCCTGCACTCCGTCAGCGTGTGCACCCTGCTGGTGGCATTCTGCCGTTCGACCGGCATCGACGCCGAGCTGACCCGCCAGGCCGGACTGGGTGGACTATTGCATGACACGGGGAAGGCGCTTGTTCCGGACGAGGTCCTGAACAAGCCTGGCCGGCTCACCGAGGAAGAATTCGAGGTCATCCGCAAACATCCGAAGGATGGCTACGACATCCTGCTGAAAACGCCGGGCGTGGGAGAGATCCCGCTGGACATCACCCTGCACCACCATGAACGCATGGACGGCAGCGGCTACCCGGACAAGCTGCCGGGCGACAGGATCAGCACGGTGGCACAGATGGCAGCCATCGTCGACGTGTACGATGCAATTACCGCCGATCGCTGCTACCACAAGGGCATGTCGGCGGCGGAAGCGCTGCGCAAGATTTTCGAGTGGAGCAAGTTCCACTTCAACCCTCAGCATGTGCAGAGCTTCATGCGCTGCGTGGGGATCTACCCGGTGGGCACGCTGGTGCTGCTCGAGTCCGGCCGTCTCGGCGTGGTGATCGAACCGCACGAGACCAACCTGCTGGCGCCGAAGGTGCGCACCTTCTTCAGCACAAAATCCAACACCTACATCAAGCCGGTCGATGTGGACTTGTCAAAACCGTTCGGCATGGGCGGCGGCGACAAGATCGTCAGCCATGAATCGCCGGAGAAGTGGCGCGTGGAGCCGATGAAGTTTTTCGATCTCGCACAATAGTGCGTTAGCTCACCCGCTCCAGCTTCGCGATATTCAGATCCAGCAGCTTCATGCCGTGCTTGCCGAAATTGATATGGGCGCGCGTATTGGTCCCGCCGCCTTCGATGTTGACGATCACGCCTTCGCCGAACTTCTGGTGCGCTACCGTTTCACCGATACGCCAGCCGGAATCCTTTCGGCTGAACGTTTGCGCGATCCGGTTGGCGCCGGTTTCCGGCGCCTCATCCCACGCCGATTTGCGCGTGTTGCCGAACCATTGCGGCTGCACCTTCGGCGACAGCCACTTGATCGCCTCTTCAGGCAGTTCGTCGAGGAAGCGCGATTTCATGTTGTAACGCGTCTGGCCGTGCAGCATTCGGGTCTGCGAGAAACTCATGTAGAGCCGCTTCTTCGCACGCGTAATGGCTACGTACATCAGCCGGCGCTCTTCCTCCAGCCCGCCCTCTTCCTGCGCGCTGTTCTCGTGCGGGAACAATCCCTCTTCCAGGCCGGTGATGAATACGGCATCGAACTCCAGGCCCTTTGCCGAGTGCACGGTCATCAGCTGCAAGGCGTCCTGACCTGCCTGCGCCTGGTTATCGCCTGCTTCGAGCGATGCATGCGACAGGAAGGCGGACAACGGCGACATCACCGTCGGCAATGGCGCGTCTGCATCCAGCACCTCGTCACCGTTTGGCAGCGGTACGCCGGCAGACGCCTGCGTCTTCGGGCCAAGCAAGGCCGGCTGGTCGATACCGAAGCCCTCTTCGGACACGAACAGCATGGCGGCACTGACCAATTGCTCCAGGTTCTCGATGCGGTCGGCGCCCTCCTTTTCCGTCTGGTAGTGCGTGATCAGTGTGCTCATGTCGAGCATCACCTGCACCATTTCCTGCAAGGGCAGGTTCTGCGTCTCGAAGCGCATTCCTTCAATCAGCTTGACGAAGGAGCCGAGCGAGGTGCCGGCCTTTCCGGTCACGTACGGAACGGCGGCATACAACGAGATGCCGTACTGGCGCGCCGCGTCCTGCAGTTGTTCGATCGAGCGCGCACCGATGCCGCGGGTGGGGAAGTTCACCACGCGCAGGAAGGCCGAATCATTGTGCGGATTGTCCATCAACTGCAGGTAGGCAATCGCATGCTTGATTTCGGCGCGCTCGAAGAAGCGCTGGCCGCCATACACGCGATAGGGTATGCCGGCGGTGAACAGTGCATGCTCGATCACACGCGACTGCGCATTCGAGCGATACAGGATCGCGATCTCGCTGCGCGCCGCTCCCTCGTTGATCAGGCTCTTTGCTTCTTCAATTACCCACTGGGCTTCCTGGATGTCGCTGGTGGCTTCATAGACGCGCAGCTGCTCGCCGTGGCCGGCGTCGGTACGCAAGTTCTTGCCGAGGCGCTTGCTGTTGTTGGCGATCAGGATGTTGGCCGCGTCAAGGATGTGGCCATGGGAACGGTAGTTCTGTTCCAGCTTGATCAGGTTCTGCACGCGGAATTCGCGCTCGAAGGCAACCATGTTGCCGACGTTCGCACCACGGAAAGCGTAGATGCTCTGGTCGTCGTCGCCGACCGCAAACACCGCGTTGTGCTCGCCGGCCATCAGTTTGAGCCAGGCGTATTGCAGGTTGTTCGTATCCTGGAACTCATCGACGAGGATGTGCTTGAAGCGCGCCTGGTAATGTTCGCGCAAGGGTTGGTTGCGCGTCAGGAGTTCATAGGTGCGCAACAGAAGTTCCGCGAAATCCACCACGCCTTCGCGCTGGCACTGCTGGTCGTAGGCTTCGTAGAGTTCCACGAATCGGCGGTTGTAATCGTCGTTCGCCTCGACGTCCTTTGCGCGCAGCCCCTGCTCCTTGGCATTGTTGATGAAGTACATCAGGTTGCGCGGCGGGTATTTTTCATCATCCACGTTGAGCGTCTTTAGCAGGCGCTTGATCGCGGAGAGCTGGTCGGCGGAATCGAGGATCTGGAAGGTCTGCGGCAAGCCGGCGTCACGGTAATGCGCACGCAGCAGGCGATTGCACAAGCCGTGGAAGGTGCCGATCCACATGCCGCGTGTATTGATCGGCAACATCGCCGACAGGCGCGACATCATCTCCTTCGCCGCCTTGTTCGTAAACGTCACTGCCAGCACCCCTGCTGGCGACACCTGTCCGGTCTGGATCAGCCAGGCAATACGCGTCGTGAGTACGCGCGTTTTGCCGGAACCGGCGCCGGCGAGAATCAGTGCGGATTGGTTGGGAAGCGTGACCGCGGCAAGCTGTTCCGCGTTGAGGTTGTGAAGGAGATTTTGCATCTGCAAATTATAAGCGGGCGGCTGGCTCGCCTGTGAGGATAATCCTTGCCCGCCCGCAGTTTCCGCTCGCGCAATTAATCTCCTTGCAATGGCCGGTCAGGTGGGCCAGGGAAGCTCGATCGGCGCACCGTCCGGCAGCCATACGCCGACCGGCGTGGAAGCGAAGACCGCCGTCGTCTGCAACGGATCCTTCCCAACACTGATGATCTGGTGGTCGACGTGCGGCGGGATCACGATAGTCATGTTCGCGGAGAAACGTTCCACGCGGCCGGCCAAATGCAATTCTCCCTCGCCCGCGGTGCACAGCACCACTTCCTCGCAGTCGTGGCGATGCGGCGGCGTCGCACCGCCCGGCGCGATGGATTGCTGCCAGATTGAAAGATGTTCGAGTCCGTTGTCGCGACCGGCCAGCGTGACATGCTCGATACCGGGAATGGCCGTCGGCGACGGCGCTTGGTTAGAAATGATTTGCATCGCAGTCTCCTTGTTTGCTTTTCACTGCCGTCGGCGACGGCACGAAGGAAGTATGCGATAGGATGATCGCCGATAGAATGGCAACGAATGTCGTAATATTAAGGAAAATTCTTCCTTAATCAGCCATGAGCGGATTCAGCCAGTTCCTTGCCTTTGCCTGCGCCGCCCGCAACGGCAGCTTTGCCGTCGCCGCCAGGGAAATGGGCGTCACCCCCTCCACTGTTGCCAAGCGTATCGTCCGTCTCGAAGAACGGCTCGGGCTGAAGCTTTTCCATCGCACGACGCGGCAGGTGACATTGACCTCGGACGGAGAATCGCTGTTTGCCCGTTGCGAAAGAATCCTCGCCGACATCGACGAACTGGAATCGCTCGCGGCAGGAGCCAGCGGCGAGCCGCGGGGCGAATTGCGCATCAATGTCCCTATCACTTTCGGCAAACGCGTCGTCCTCCCCGCCCTGGCGAAACTCCTGCTGCGTCATCCGGGATTGACGGCCGACGTGCGCCTGTCCGACCAGTTCTGCGACCTGATCAAGGATGGCATGGATGCCGCGATCCGCATCAGCGCGCTCGACGATTCCCGACTCGCAAGCAGGCAGATCGGTGCGCAACAGCTGGCGATCTTTGCAAGCCCCGACTACCTCAAGCAGCACGGCACGCCCAGGTATCCGTCGAAACTCGAGGACCACACGTTCATCGTATTCCGCAATCCCACCTCCGGTCGTGATCGGCCGGTTCAGTTTGCGCTCGACGGCAAGACGATCGACATGCATCCGCCGCGCCGCATCCTGCTCGACGATGGCGAAGGCATGGTCAAGGCGGCCTGCCTGGGATTGGGTCTCACGCAGGTGCCGGACTACATGGCTGCGGACGAACTGGAGCGGGGCAGTCTCGTTGAAGTACTGCGTGGCTTCCAGCCGCCTCCGCTGCCCATCAGCGTCATCTGGCCCGGAAACCGGCTGATGCCGCCGCGCGTGCGTGCCTTCATTGATGCGCTCACCCCGCAGCTTGACGTGGCAAAACCGGTTCGCGCATAATCGACCGACATACTTATCCATTACGACATGCCTGCGCATTCCCTCGACACCGTCCTCGCCCCGAGCCTTATGGCCCGGCAGATGATGCACGTCGCCTGCGCGCGCAAATCGAAAAAACAGTCGCTCATCTGACCGGGGCGCACTGTCCCGTCAGGTGGGCTGACGGGACAGCAAGCACAGACCGGTTTCCATTTCCCCCTCTGTCGCGATCGCGATTCCTTGCAGGCCTTCCTGGCGGTGACCTTGTCGGTCAAACCATCAGGAGATGTTCATGACAGGCTTTTCAGGTATCTGGGTTCCGCTCGCCACGCCCTTTCTTCATGGCGAGCTCGACATTCAATCGCTGCAAGCACTCGCTCGCAGGCTCCGTGCTTCCGGCGTTGCCGGGCTGGTTGTATGCGGATCGACGGGTGAGGCGGCGTCACTGGGTGACGATGAGCAAATGGCGGCTCTCGACGCCGTAATCGAAGCGGTGCCCGATTGTCCCGTCATTATGGGACTGGCCGGTAACAACATGCGCGCGGTACTGACGAAACTCGAACAGGTCCAGCGCCGCCGCATCGCCGGTATCCTGGCGCCGGCACCGTATTACATCCGCCCATCGCAATCCGGCGTGGCCGAATACTTCGAAACGCTTGCCAATGCGTCGTCGGTTCCCCTGGTTCTTTACAACATTCCCTATCGCACCGGGGTAGCAATGGAGTTCGACACTATCGCGAGGATTGCCCTGCACGAGCGTGTCACAGCAATCAAGGATTGCGGTGGCGACCTCGGCCTGACGATGCGCTTGATTGCCGAGACAAGGCTGCAGGTCCTGGCAGGGGAAGATGCCCAGCTGCTGTCGACGCTTGCGCTGGGGGGCAGCGGATGCATCGCAGCTTCCGCCCATGTCCGCGCGGACCTGTTCGTCCGGATCTTCGAACTGATGCGCGCCCGGGAGATCGACGAGGCCAGGGTGCTTTTCTACCATCTGCTGCCAATGATCCGGCTGATCTTCCGCGAGCCGAACCCCGGACCGCTCAAGGCGGCACTGGCCATGATGGGCTGGATGACGAACGCGCTGCGCATGCCGATGCAAACGGCGTCAGCGGAACTGGAAGAGCACATCCGGAAGGAACTGATTCGGCTCGAATGCATGTAAGCGGAGGCGCACGTACAATGGATGGGCTCCCGCAACGATTCGAAACGAGGCGAGATTGACCCATCCAACTTCCACATTGATCGCCCCGAGCGACGACACGTTCTGGTCCGGTATTCGCGCGCAGTACGACTTCAGCAAGGACTTCATCAACCTCGAAAACGGCTTCTTCGGCATGCCGAGCAAGCCGGTCATCGCGGCCTTCGAGGAGCACAATCGCCTGGTCAACCGCGAGGCGGCGTTCTTCATGCGCACGAAGTATCCGCAGCGCCTTGCCGGGGTCGTGAAGACGCTTGCAGGGTTTGCAGGGGTGATGCCGGAAGAGCTGGTCATCGTGCGCAATCCGACCGAAGGGATGAATATCCTCATCCAGGGTTACCCCTTCCGGCCTGACGACGAGGTGATCGTGGGCAACCAGGATTACGACAGCGTCAGGGAAACACTCGAGATGATGCAGCAACGCGGGCGTTATACACTGGCAAAGGTGCAGGTGCCGTTTCATCCGAGAGATGACGACGAGATTCTGGCCGCCTACGAACGCGCGATGACTCCGAAGACGCGGGTGCTGGTCGTGACGCATCTGCTGCACCGGACCGGGCAGATCCTGCCTGTCGCGAAGATCGCGCGGATGGCGGAAGCGAGAGGTGTTGACGTATTTGTCGATGCAGCACACTCCTTCGCGCACATCGACTACCGTCTTCCCGAGCTGCAAAGCAGTTTCGTCGTCGCGCACCTGCATAAATGGCTGGGGGCGCCGCTCGGTGTCGGGCTGCTCCATATCCGCCGTGAGCGCGTCCGGGATATTGCACCGCTGTTCGGCGATGTCACTTGCGCGGCTGACGACATCCGCAAGCTTGTCCATTTCGGGACGACACCTCCCGGCCCCATCCTCGCGGTCGAGGACGCGATCGCCTTCCATGACAGCATCGGCGGGAAGAACAAGGAAGCGCGGTTGCGCTACCTGAAGGAATGTTGGGTCAACCCGTCGCGGTCGTTGCCGCGCGTCGAATTGATGATTCCGGAGGGACCGGAACGCTCATGCGGCATTGCCGCTTTCCGCGTCCAGGACATGGATGCCAAGGCCGTTGCGGATTACCTGCTCAAGGAGCACCGCATCTTCACCGTCGCAACGGTGGTCGACGGCATCCCGGTGGTACGTGTCACGCCGCACCTTTACAACACGCCGCAAGAGATGGCGATGCTGGCTGAAGCACTACGTCGGTTGCCGTAACGTTCGCCAGCTTCAGACAGCAAACAGTTGCGCGAAGCCGCGGGCGGCGCTTTCGGGGTCGTCCACCATATAAACGCTGCTGATGACGGCGACCATGTCGGCTCCCTGCTTCACGAGCGGCAAGGAATTTTCCTGCGTCATTCCGCCAATGACGACGTTCGGCAACGGAATTTCCTTCTTCGCCTGCGCTACGATCTCGGGCGGTGTCGACACTTCGTACTTCTTCACTCGGGACGGGTAGAAACCGCCGAACGCAACATAGCTGGCACCGGCCTGCCATGCATCCCGGGCGAGCTGCATGCTTCCGTAACAGGAAGATCCAACGATTTTGGAGGGCCCGACAAGGGAGCGAACCTGTGCCACGGCGGCGTCGGTGCCGCCTACGTGGACGCCATCGGCGTCCAGCTCCATGGCCAGCTCAACGAAGTCGTTGATGATGAACGGCCGGCCGTAGCGCCGGCACAAGGCCAGCAACTGCGCGGCCTGCTCGCGCCGCAATTCGGGCGATGCGGTCTTGTGCCTGTACTGCACAATGGCCGCGCCGCCGCGCAATCCAGCTTCCGTGACGTCAATCATCTTCTGCGTGTCGTCCCAGTCAGGGGTAACTAGATACAGGCCTTTCATGGATTTTCCTCGACATAGGTGCAGCGGTTGGGGATGTGCTGCCCGCCTGCAATCGCATAGGCGGATTGCAGGGATTGATGACAATAGGCTTGCGCCTCTTCGACGGCCTCCACCATGGTCTTGCCGCAGGCAAGCAATGCGGCGATGGCGGAAGCCAGGGTGCAGCCTGTTCCATGGAATCCGCCGGGAAGACGCGGCCAGGTCCAGGTGCATTTGTTCTCACGGGTGAACAGGCGGTTCACGATATCGGGACCGGTACCATGCCCGCCCTTGATCAGGACGTTCGGACAGTACTGAAGCAGGTTTTCCACCTGCGCGTCGATGTTCGGGTTACCGCCGCACAGCGCAGCGGCTTCCGGCAGGTTCGGCGTGACGAGCGTCGCGAACGGCAGCAGTGTCATGACGGCAAACGCCGGATTGTCCTCGGAGAGCTTGTCGCCATGCCCGCTGGCGAGCACCGTGTCGAGCACGACATGCAAGTCGGGGTTGCGTTCCCGCATCCGGCGGAGCATGTCTGCGATGGCTTCCGCATTGGCGCGATTGCCGACGATGCCGATCTTCACCGCCGCGATGTCGATCTTGTCGACCAGCGCCTGCGCCTGCTGCTGCACCAGTGCCGCTGGCACAGGATGCACCTTGAACACACGGTCGTTATCCTGCACCGTCAGTGCAGTGACGGACGTCAGCGGATGTGCGCCGAGGGCGGCAATCGCCGGAACGTCCGCCTGCAATCCTGCCCCGCCGCTCGGGTCCGAGCCGGCGAAGACGAGGACGCTGGGGCGCATCATGTTGCGCGCCCCTCCATCGGGGAGGATGGCGATGCAGCGAACTTCTTGGGAATGCGGCCAGCGAGATAGGCTTCACGGCCCGCCTCGACTGCCAGCTTCATGGCGCGCGCCATGCGGATCGGATCCTTCGCACCCGCAATCGCGGTGTTCATCAGCACACCGTCACAGCCAAGTTCCATGGCGATTGCCGCGTCCGATGCCGTGCCCACGCCCGCGTCGACCAGCACCGGCACTTTCGCCTGCTGGATGATGAGGGACAGATTCCACGGATTGAGGATGCCCATGCCGGAACCGATCAGCGATGCCAGTGGCATGACCGCGCAGCAGCCAATCTCTTCCAGCATCTTGGCCTGAATCGGATCATCGCTGCAGTAGACCATCACGTCGAAGCCATCCTTGACCAAGGTCTCGGCGGCCTTCAACGTTTCGGGCATGTTAGGGAAAAGGGTCTTCTCGTCGCCCAGCACTTCCAGCTTGACCAGCTTGTGGCCATTGAGCAGTTCGCGCGCGAGCTGCAGCGTATAGACCGCATCCTTGGCGTTGTAGCAGCCGGCGGTGTTGGGGAGGATGGTGTATTTCGTCGGCGGAACCACGTCCAGCAGGCTCGGTGCGTTCGGGTCCTGGCCGATGTTCACGCGGCGGATGGCCACGGTGATGATGTCGGCGCCGCTGGCCTCGGTGGCCAGGCGGGTTTGCTCGAGGTCCTTGTATTTGCCGCTGCCGACGAGCAGGCGGGAGTTGTAGGTCTTGCCGGCGATGGTCAGGCCGGTGTCTTGCGTTTGTTGTTCACTCATAGTTTTCCCCTTACGTGCGTCTCTTCGAATGAGACGCACTGGTGAAATTGTCAGCCGCCGCCGATCGCCTTGACGATGTCAACGCGATCGCTCGGCTGCAGCACGCGCTCGGCCCATTTGCTTCGCGGCACCACTTCCCGGTTGATCGCCACCGCCAGCGACTTGTTCGCCAGGTCCAGCGAGGCGATCAGGTCCTGCACATTCAGGTTCTCTTCAACCGGGTGCGGCGCACCGTTCAGTTCGATTTCCATGGCTTACTGCTTGCGATACAGTTCCGCGCCGGACTTCACGAACTCGACGGCCTTCACTTCCATGCCCTTCTTCAGCGCCTCGTCGTCGGTGATGCCTTGCGACGCCGCGAAATCACGCACGTCCTGCGTGATCTTCATCGAGCAGAAATGCGGTCCGCACATGGAGCAGAAGTGGGCGACCTTGGCGGAATCCTTCGGCAGCGTCTCGTCATGGAACTCGCGTGCCTTGTCCGGATCGAGGCCGAGGTTGAACTGGTCTTCCCAGCGGAACTCGAAGCGCGCCTTGGACAGCGCGTTGTCACGGATCTGTGCGCCCGGATGGCCCTTGGCCAGATCGGCAGCGTGGGCAGCGAGCTTGTAGGTGATGATGCCTTCCTTGACGTCCGCCTTGTTGGGCAGGCCGAGGTGCTCCTTCGGCGTCACGTAGCACAGCATCGCGGTACCGTACCAGCCGATCATCGCGGCACCGATGCCGGAAGTGATGTGGTCGTAGCCGGGGGCGATATCGGTGGTCAAGGGGCCGAGCGTGTAGAAAGGCGCTTCGGCGCAATCCTTCAGCTGCAGGTCCATGTTTTCCTTGATCAGGTGCATCGGCACGTGGCCGGGGCCTTCGATCATCACCTGCACGTCGTGCTTCCACGCGATCTGGGTCAGTTCGCCCAGGGTCTTCAGTTCGCCGAGCTGGGCTTCGTCGTTGGCGTCGTAGATCGAGCCGTGACGCAGGCCTTCACCCAGCGAGAAGGCGACGTCGTACTGCTTCATGATTTCGCAGATCTCTTCGAAATGCGTATACAGGAAGGATTCCTTGTGATGCGCGAGACACCACTTCGCCATGATCGAGCCGCCGCGCGAGACGATGCCGGTCATGCGCTTCGCGGTCAGCGGCACGTACTGCAGGCGCACGCCCGCGTGGATGGTGAAGTAGTCGACGCCCTGTTCCGCCTGCTCGATCAGCGTGTCGCGGAAGATTTCCCAGGTCAGGTCTTCGGCCTTGCCGTTGACCTTTTCCAGTGCCTGGTAGATCGGCACGGTGCCGATCGGCACCGGCGAATTGCGGATGATCCATTCGCGGGTTTCGTGGATGTGCTTGCCGGTTGAGAGATCCATCACGGTGTCGCCGCCCCAGCGGATCGCCCAGGTCATCTTCTCGACTTCCTCGCCGATAGACGAGGTGACAGCGGAATTGCCGATGTTGGCGTTGATCTTCACCAGGAAGTTGCGGCCGATGATCATCGGCTCGGATTCCGGGTGGTTGATGTTGTTGGGGATGATCGCGCGGCCGCAGGCCACTTCGGAGCGCACGAATTCCGGCGTGATTTCAGCGGGGATGCTGGCGCCGAACGACTGGCCCGGATGCTGGCGGCCCATCAGGTCGGCCAGTTTCTGGCCCATCGGGCCGGAAGCCTTCAGGCCTTCGAGGTATTCCTTGCGGCGCAGGTTTTCGCGGATGGCGATGTATTCCATTTCCGGCGTGATGATGCCCTGACGCGCGTAGTGCATTTGCGTCACGTTCTTGCCGGCGATGGCGCGGCGCGGCTTGCGGTGCAGATTGAAGCGCAGTTCGGCCAGCTTGGGGTCGTTCAGGCGCTCGACGCCGTATCGGGAGGACGGGCCGGCCAGCTCTTCGGTGTCGCCGCGCTCGGCGATCCAGGCGGCGCGCAGCGGGGCGAGGCCGGAGCGGATGTCGATCTTGACGTCGGGGTCGGTGTACGGGCCGGAGGTGTCGTAGACATAGATCGGGGGATTCTTTTCCGCCCCGAAGGACGCCGGGGTATCGGCCTGGCTGATTTCGCGCATCGGAACGCGGATATCCGGGCGCGAGCCTTCGACGTAGATCTTGCGGGAATTCGGCAGCGGCTGGATCGCGGCTTCGTCCACCTTGGCGGTGGCGGCGAGGAATTGCGGATTGGCGTTCATGGTGCTCCTTTGCAAAAACGGGTATGCGAAGGAGCGGACGGAAAAAGGAGGGACTGCAGGCTTTCCGGATGCTTCCCTTCGCTGGCATTACCCAGATCAGGTTCGAGGGTGTTTCTCACCCGGCTACACTGCAGCCAGGACCCCTAGCGTCGTACCGCACGGCGTCCGTCAGACGGATGCCTCTAAAACGGCGATGGCGGAATTATACGCCGATCCCTGCCAATGTCAGCCGCTCCCTCCCGTATAATGCATAGTTTCGCAAAAACATATTGAAATCATGGAATTAGCCAAGTCTTTCGAGCCCGCCGACATTGAAAAATTCTGGCGTACCGAATGGGAACAGCGCGGTTACTTCACCGCCAGCACCGAACCGGGCAAGCAGTCCTTCAGCATCCAGTTGCCGCCGCCCAATGTGACCGGCACGCTGCATATGGGCCATGCCTTCAACCAGACCGTGATGGACGGGCTGACGCGTTACTACCGCATGCGCGGCCACAACACCGCCTGGATTCCGGGCACGGACCACGCCGGCATCGCAACCCAGATCGTGGTCGAACGCCAGCTCGACGCGCAGGGTGTTTCCCGCCACGACCTCGGCCGCGAGAAATTCCTCGAGAAGGTCTGGGAGTGGAAAGAGCACTCCGGCTCGACCATCACCGGCCAGATGCGCCGCATGGGCGCCTCGACCGACTGGACGCGCGAATACTTCACCATGGACGAGAAAATGTCCAAGGCCGTGACCGAAGTCTTCGTCCGACTCTATGAACAAGGCCTGATCTACCGCGGCAAGCGCCTGGTGAACTGGGATCCGAAACTGCACACCGCCGTGTCCGACCTCGAAGTCGTCTCCGAGGAAGAAGACGGCTTCATGTGGCACATCCGCTATCCGCTCGCGGACGGCAGCGGCCACATCACGGTTGCGACGACGCGTCCGGAAACCATGCTCGGCGACGTCGCCGTCGCCGTCGGCCCGACCGATGAACGCTACCAGCACCTGGTCGGCAAGATGCTGACGCTGCCGCTGACCGGCCGCGACATTCCGATCATCGCCGACGATTACGTCGACAAGGAATTCGGCACCGGCTGCGTGAAGATCACGCCGGCCCACGATTTCAACGACTATGCGGTCGGCCAGCGCCACCGCCTCGCGCAGATCAACATCTTCACCCTCGACGCCAAGATCAACGACAACGCGCCGGCCGAATACGTCGGCATGGACCGTTTCGCGGCGCGCAAGAAGATCGTCACCGACCTCGAAGCCAAGGGCTTGCTGGAATCGGTCAAGCCGCACAAGCTGATGGTGCCGCGCGGCGACCGTACCGGCGTCGTGATCGAGCCGATGCTGACCGACCAGTGGTTCGTCGCGATGAGCGTGCCTGCTCCAGACGGCACCCACTTCCCGGGCAAGTCGATTGCGCAGGTCGCGCTCGAGAAGGTCGCCGACGGCGACATCAAGTTCATCCCGGAAAACTGGACCACCACCTACAACCAGTGGCTCAACAACATCCAGGACTGGTGCATTTCGCGCCAGCTGTGGTGGGGCCACCAGATCCCGGCGTGGTACGACGAGGACGGCAACATCTACGTCGCCCGCACTGAAGAGGAAGCCAAGGCAAAGGCCGGCGGCAAGGCGCTGACGCGCGAGTGCGACGTGCTCGACACCTGGTTCTCGTCCGCGCTGGTGCCCTTCTCCTCCCTCGGCTGGCCGGAAGAGACGCCGGACTACAAGATGTTCCTGCCGTCGTCGGTGCTGGTCACCGGCTTCGACATCATCTTCTTCTGGGTCGCGCGCATGGTCATGATGACCACGCACTTCACCGGCAAGGTGCCGTTCGAGAAGGTGTACGTGCACGGTCTCGTGCGCGATGCGTCCGGCCAGAAGATGTCGAAGTCCAAGGGCAACACGCTCGACCCGATCGACCTGATCGACGGCATCGACGTCGAGTCGCTGGTCGCCAAGCGCACCACCGGCCTGATGAACCCGAAGCAGGCGGAGAGCATCGCCAAGGCAACGCGCAAGGAATTCCCGAACGGCATCCCGGCCTTCGGCACCGACGCCCTGCGCTTCACGATGGCGAGCTACGCTTCCCTCGGCCGCAACATCAACTTCGACTTGAACCGCTGCGAAGGCTACCGCAACTTCTGCAACAAGCTGTGGAACGCGACGCGCTTCGTGCTGATGAACACCGAAGGCAAGGACTGCGGCTTCGACCCGGCGACCTGCGGCCCTGACATGCGCGACTTCTCGCAGGCCGACCGCTGGATCGTCTCGCTGCTGCAGCGTACCGAGGCGGAAGTGGAGAAAGGCTTCGCCGACTACCGCTTCGACAACATCGCCTCCGCCATCTACAAGTTCGTATGGGACGAGTACTGCGACTGGTACCTGGAAGTCGCCAAGGTGCAGATCCAGAACGGCACCGAAGCGCAACAGCGCGCCACCCGCCGCACCCTGCTGCGCGTGCTGGAAACCGTGCTGCGCCTCGCTCACCCTGTCATTCCGTTCATCACCGAGCAGCTCTGGCAGAAGATCGCGCCGATGACCGGCCGCGAAATGAATCCGGCTGGCGACTCCATCATGGTGCAATCGTATCCGCGTCCGAACATGGAGAAGCTGGACGAGCAGGCGGAAGCCTGGATGGCGCAGCTGAAGTCCATGACCGACGCCTGCCGGAACCTGCGCGGCGAAATGCAGCTCTCGCCCGCACAGCGCGTGCCGCTGTTCATCGAAGCCGGCGACAAGGCGCAAGCAGAGTCCTTCGTCCGCTACCTGCAGGCATTGGCCAAGCTGTCCGACGTGCAGATCGTCGACACCCTGCCGGAATCCCCGGCACCGGTATCGGTGGTCGGCACAATCAAGCTGATGCTGAAGGTCGAGATCGATGTCGCCGCCGAGAAGGAGCGCCTGTCCAAGGAGATCACTCGCCTCGAAGGCGAAATCACCAAGGCCAATGCAAAACTGGGTAACGAAAGCTTCGTCGCCCGCGCACCGGCGCAGGTCGTGGCGCAGGAGAAAGAGCGTCTCTTGACCTTCGGAGCCACACTCGAGAAACTGCGCGAGCAGTTTGATAAATTGCAAAAGAGCTAACCTCGGCTCGATCGAAACTTCTGGACAGTTCGGACCGGGTCGCCCCGGTTCGAACAGATTACCCAATCCCCAGGAGACAAAATGATGAGACGATTAGTCACCCTTTCCCTGGCGGCCAGCGCGCTGGTCGCTGCAAGCGCAATGGCGCAGGATGCCACCCCGATCGGAGTGTGGAAAACTATCGACGATGAAACCGGCAAGCCGAAATCGCTGGTGCGCATCACAGAAAGCAACGGTGAATTGCGCGGCAAGATCGAAAAACTGTTCCGCGAAGCCGGCGAAGACCCGAATCCCAAGTGCGAAAAGTGCGAGGGCAACCTGAAGGACCAGCCGGTCATCGGCATGACCATCATCACGGGCATGAAGAAGGACGGCAGCGAGTACAACGGCGGTCACATCCTCGATCCAAACAACGGCAAGGTCTACAAGAGCAAGCTGACGGTGGTCGAAGGCGGCAAGAAGCTGGACGTGCGTGGTTACATCGGCGTGCCGATGCTCGGACGCACACAGACATGGGTCCGGCAGGACTAATCCGACATAAAACAAAAAAGGCGCCATGAGCGCCTTTTTTTTTCGGTCTTATCGGATCAGACGAAGGATATGGTCAGTCCCGGCAGCGAAATGCCGGAGAACGCCGAGGTCCATGTCTCTCCCGGCTTGATCGGGCACACGTCCGTCCACGTGCCGGTGGTGATGAGTTCGCCGGCCGCGAGTTGCGGGAACTGCGGCTGGACCTTCAGTAACTGGTGCAGGTGCCAGAGTGCGTGCATGGGGCTGCCCAGCACATCGCTGCCAAAGCCGGCCGAGCGCAGCTCGTCGCCACAGGAAAGCGACAGGCTCGCATGCGGAAGCACTTCGCCAAGGCTGCGGCGGCTCGCTGCGGACAGCATCTTCGGCTCACCGACAATCAACGAACCATGCAAACCGAATGCCGCGATCGAATCCGCCATCTCGAACTTCCAGTCGGGGAAGGGGCAGACCACGATCTCGAACGCGTGCGCCATCCACTCGATGCATTCCGCCAGCGCCTCCAGCGTTGCGTCGGACGACGGCGTCTGGTTGAGCTTGAACACGAGTTCGGGGCCGATGCGCGGCTGGAGCGCGCCGTCGAGGCTCTGGATGCCGCGGTTATCTTCGGTAAAGCGGACGGTCTCGTCAAAGATGGGGGTCCAGATCGGCGTGCGAATCGGTTCGGATACGCCGTACTTGGGCCAGATCTTGCGGTTGGTGAAACCAACCTTGCGTCCGATCATGGTTTCGCCTTGTGCCGTGCGGATGTCGATCATGCTCCGCGCGATGTCGTATCCGTCGGCCACGGAGAGCGGCCCGTTCGCGGAAAGCGGCGGGATCAGTTGCGCCTGCGCTCGCGCATCAAGCAGCTGGTGCGCGTAGCGATTGGCTTGCGTGGACATGAGCATGGCGGGGACTCGAAATGATGGGTCGCAGACTTCGACAATTCTGCGGCTCGCCGTGACCTTTACGCAGGCGGCAGGCCGCGGAATTGCGGAGCGTCAAACAAAAAAGTGCGACCGTGCTTAAAAGAAGCATTATAGGAGCATCTTTGCCGTTTTCTTAACAAGAAAATGCAGGCACCGTAGTTTTACGGATGACAACAAGACAACTTTTCGCCCGAAAGACCGCGAAAATTGAAAAATTGGCAATGATTGCACGCACGGGAAGCCCGTGCGCGCGGCAGAGATCGTCAGCCAGATCCAGTGGACAGGATTAGCCCGGCGGCTGTTCCCACAAATCGCCGATGGCGCCGGCCCGCGGTGCAGTGATGCCGAAATGCGTATACGCAGTCGGCGTAGCAATACGCCCGCGCGGCGTGCGCTGGAGAAAACCCTGCTGGATCAGGTAGGGCTCCAGCACGTCCTCGATGGTGTCACGCTCCTCGCCGATGGCCGCGGCAAGATTGTCGAGGCCGACGGGGCCGCCGTTGAACTTGAACAAAACTGCTTCCAGCAGCTTGCGGTCCATCACATCGAATCCGACCGGGTCGACGTCCAGCATCTTCAGCGCGGCATCCGCGATCGACTTGGTGATCTCGCCGTTGCCCTTCACTTCCGCGTAATCGCGGACGCGGCGCAGCAGGCGGTTGGCGATACGCGGCGTACCTCGGCTGCGCTTTGCAATTTCGAGAGCGCCTTCATCGACAATCTTCGCGTTGAGCAATGAGGCGCTGCGTGTGACGATCTTCGCCAGTTCCTGCGGTGTATAAAACTCGAGGCGGGCAACGATGCCGAAGCGGTCGCGCAGCGGATTCGTCAGCATGCCGGCCCGGGTCGTGGCGCCCACCAGGGTGAAGGGCTGCAGGTCGAGGCGCACCGAACGCGCCGCCGGGCCTTCGCCGATCATGATGTCGATCTGGTAGTCCTCGAGTGCGGGGTAAAGGATTTCCTCGACCACGGGCGACAGGCGATGGATCTCGTCGATGAACAGCACGTCGTTCGGTTCGAGGTTGGTGAGCAGCGCAGCGAGGTCGCCCGCGCGCTCCAGCACCGGGCCTGACGTCTGGCGCAGGTTCACACCCATCTCACGCGCGATGATGTGCGCAAGTGTCGTCTTGCCCAGGCCGGGTGGCCCGAACAGCAGCGTGTGGTCCAGCGCCTCTTTCCGCTGGCGCGCAGCCGTGATGAAGATTTCCAGCTGGCCGTGGATCTTCTCCTGCCCGACGTATTCGTCGAGCTGCTTGGGGCGCAGCGCGCGTTCGATCGCCTCTTCGTTAGGCGACGCGGGCGTCGCCGAAATGATGCGCTGTTCGCTGAAATTGTCGGTCTGGATACTCATTGTCTACTTCCTTACTTCGACAGCGCCTTCAGTGCCAGCTTGATGCCGTCAGAGACACCGGTACCGGCTGGCACCTGCTTCAGCGCCAGCGCGGCTTCCTTGTCAGAGTAGCCGAGCGCGAGCAACGCGTTGAGGATGTCGGAGGTGGCATCATTATGCGCTGCGCCGGCAGGCGTGCCCAGATCGGCGCCGAGCTTGCCCTTCAGTTCGAGCAACAGGCGCTCCGCCGTCTTCTTGCCGATGCCCGGGATGCGGGTCAGCCTGCCTGCTTCCTGCAAGGTGATCGCCTGCGCCAGGTCAGCCACGGACATGCCCGACAGGATGGACAGCGCGGTGCGCGCGCCGATGCCGGAGATCTTGATCAGTTGCTTGAATACATTGCGCTCTTCCACCGTGCCGAAGCCGTACAGCAGATGGGCATCTTCGCGTACTGCAAGATGCGTCAGCAGGACCACCTTTTCGCCCATGCCGGGCAGGTTGTAGAAAGTGCTCATCGGGACGTCGATCTCATAGCCGACGCCATTGCAATCGATCAGCAGTTGGGGCGGATTTTTCTCAAGCAAAATTCCGGAGAGGCGACCTATCATGGTGAACGTAGACAAGAAAAGTTAGCTGCATCATACAGGACATTGCACCCTGCCCGGCGCAGGATTTTTTCCCATGAAACAGGCTCTAAAGAACCATTTCGTTTCCGACACGGAGTGCCTCTCGGAACGCCTGCAAGGGCCGTCCCGGGACGCCTTCGTCTCGTGTGTGATTCAGATGCGCCACCTGTTCCGATTGTTCATGAACCACCGCCTCGTCCAGCGTCCGCTGTTCTGGCTGGGCACGGTCCTGGGTGTGATCTGGGCCTCTCCCCTCACCGCCTTCGGGCTGCTGATGGCGACGCCGGTCATCCTCTATCGCGGGAACGTGCAGGTCGTTCGCGGCCACACCTTTGCGATCCTCGCGCGCGGTCCGTTTGCCGATGCCATGTTAAGCCGGCATCCCTTTGGGGTAATGAATGCCATGGCCCTTGGCCACGTGGTGATTGCGATGCATGGCGGATTGTCATCGCGCGTGCTGGTCCATGAACTTGCACATGTGCGGCAGGCGGCGCGGTGGGGACCGGTATTTCCCTTCGCCTATCTTGCCTCGAGTGCCTGGGCAGCGATTCGCGGAAAGGACGCCTACTGGCACAACCGTTTCGAGATTGCGGCACGCAAGGCGGAGAAGCATTTCTAGCCGATCAACCGGCCGCGTCGCACCCGTACACCCTTCTTCGTCAACGCCGGTGCCAGGTCACCCAGGGCAGAGAGCG
This sequence comes from Noviherbaspirillum sp., assembly GCA_035626875.1. Classification (GTDB taxonomy): domain Bacteria; phylum Pseudomonadota; class Gammaproteobacteria; order Burkholderiales; family Burkholderiaceae_D; genus Noviherbaspirillum. Next base: position 55,803 of record DASPMV010000021.1, read on the forward strand.
CCTCACCGCTGTGCGCGTGGCAAATCGCCACGCCCAGCGCATCGGCCGCATCCGTACCCGGCGTTCCCGACAACATCAGCAGTCGCTGCACCATATCCTGCATCTGGTGCTTCTGCGCCTGGCCATGTCCCACGACCGCCTTCTTGATCTGCAGCGCCGTGTACTCGGCCACCGCAAGGTCGGCCCCGACCAGCGCGCAGATCGCCGCGCCGCGCGCCTGGCCAAGCAGGAGCGTCGATTGCGGGTTCACGTTCACGAAGACTTTTTCGATGGCTGCGCAGTCGGGCGAATAGGTGCGGATGATTTCCGACACGCCCGAGAGAATGACCTTCAGCCGCTGCGGCAGGTCCGCGTCCGGTGTCTTGATGGTGCCGGATGCGATATAGCTGAGCCTGTTGCCCTGCTTGTGGATGAGACCGAAGCCGGTGGTGCGCAGGCCCGGGTCGATGCCGAGGATTTTCATGTATTGCTGCCCCGCCCACACGTGCGGACGGGGCTGTTTCGATTAATGACGGAAGTGACGCGTTCCGGTGAACAGCATCACGACGCCGCGCTCATCCGCCGCGTCGATTACTTCCTGGTCGCGCATCGAGCCGCCCGGATGAATCACGCAAGTAGCGCCTGCATCAACCACAACGTCGAGACCGTCGCGGAACGGGAAGAACGCATCCGACGCTACGGCGGAACCGGCGAGCGTCAGGCCGGCGTTCTGCGCCTTGATCGAGGCAATGCGCGCCGAATCCACGCGGCTCATCTGGCCTGCACCGACACCAAGTGTCATGCCGTTCCCGCAGAAGACAATCGCATTCGACTTCACGAACTTGGCCACGCGCCAGGCGAACATCAGGTCCTGCATCTGCTGCGGGGTCGGCTGCTTCTTGGTCACGACCTTCAGTTCGGCCACGGCGACATTCTTCGCATCGGGCGACTGCAGGAGCAAACCGCCGCCCACACGCTTGACGTCGTAGGCATTGACGGCGCTGCCCAGCGGGGTCTCGAGCAGGCGGACGTTCTGTTTCGCTGCAAAGATCTGCTTCGCCTCGGCGGTAAACGACGGCGCAATCAGCACTTCGACAAACTGCTTGGCCACAGCTTCCGCTGCCTTGCCGTCCAGTTCGCGGTTGAAGGCGATGATGCCGCCGAACGCGGAAGTCGGATCAGTCTGGAAGGCCTTGCTGTACGCTTCCAATGGATTGGCGCCGACGGCCACACCGCACGGATTGGCGTGCTTGATGATCACGCAGGCAGTTTCATCGAAGGTCTTCACGCATTCCCAGGCAGCGTCAGCGTCGGCGATGTTGTTGTACGAGAGCTCCTTGCCCTGCAACTGCTTGTAGTTTGCGAGCGAACCGACCACCGGCGCGAGGTCGCGGTAGAACGCGGCGGACTGGTGCGGGTTTTCGCCGTAGCGCATTTCCTGCACCTTTTCGAAATGCAGGTTAAGCGTCTGCGGGTAGGCGCTGCGTGTGGTGTGCTGCTTGTCTTCGCCCAGCGCGGTCAGGTAGTTGGTGATAGCGCCGTCGTACTGTGCGGTATGCGCGAACACCTTCTTCGCCAGTGCGAACTTGGTGTCGTAGCTGACCTCGCCCTTGCGCGCCTTCATTTCCTCGAGCACGCGGCTGTAATCGGCCGGGTCGCAGATCACGACCACATCCTTGTGGTTCTTCGCGGAGGAACGCAGCATGGTCGGGCCGCCGATGTCGATGTTCTCGATCGCGTCTTCCAGCGAGCACTGTTCCTTGGCCACCGTCTGCTGGAACGGATACAGGTTCACCACCACCATGTCGATGGTCGGGATGCCGTGCTTCTCGAGTGCGGACACGTGCTCGGGCAGATCGCGACGTGCCAGGATGCCGCCGTGCACTTTCGGGTGCAGGGTCTTCACACGTCCGTCGAGCATCTCCGGGAAGCCGGTGTAGTCGGCGACTTCCGTCACCTTCACGCCGTTGTCAGCCAGCAGTTTGGCGGTGCCGCCCGTGGACAGGATGTTGACACCCATGGCAGCGAGGGCCTTGGCAAAATCGAGGACTCCGGTCTTGTCGGAAACCGAGATAAGCGCTTGTTTGATCATGGTAGTGGACTAGCTAATAGTGATGAATAACGAAAAAACAGTGCGGACCTCCCGGTGCGCACTGTTTTTTCGTTATCGATCACGGCAAGCTCAGAGCAGCCCGTGCTGCTGCAGTTTCTTGCGCAAGGTATTGCGGTTGATGCCCAGCATTTCTGCTGCAAGCGACTGGTTACCGTCGGCGCGCGCCATCACCACTTCCAGGATCGGTTTCTCAACGGTAAAGACCACCATTTCATAGACGTTCGAAGGCTGCTGTTCGCCGAGATCCCTGAAGTACTTCTCAAGGCTTTTCTTGACGACGTCCTGGATATTGTCTTTGCTCATTGCTTGTGGATGGATATTTTTATAGTGGTTCAGGCAGCCAGCTTTTCCGCGGCAAGG
>DASPMV010000022.1:0-158554 GCA_035626875.1 Noviherbaspirillum sp.
ACGCGCCGGGCCGCTCGTCGAGCGGCTGGATGGCTGGCCATCCGGCGTTGGCCAGCATGTCGTCGTGAAACCGGGTGAGGGATGCAGCGGTGAGGTCGTTGAGCATGGTGTCCCTTTCGATTTTTCAATCCTGAACGTCGAAGAAATATCGAAAGTGCCGGCTGCAAGAACCGTGCTATCCCGCCACGCCGCGAAACTCTGCGGCAAGAGGCATGGGTTACATGGCAATTTATACACGCGGTGGTAAAAAGGACGTGGCGTTTTGCTCAGGCGACCACAACCACTTCTGCGGGGCCTTCCTTGCGGATCACGTTGACGCCCACGTTGTTGGGATAGCGCTGCAGCAACAGGTCGACTGTTGAACCGGCGATGGACAACCCGCGAATCTCGACGCGTTCGAGGAAGGGCGGCAATTGCGGGTGCCGGAAACGGATTTCCGGCTTGTGCGGGTCGAAGGAAAGACCGAGGCATGCCTGCAGCAGGGAAAATACCGTGGCGGCAGCCCAGGCCTGCGGCGAGCACGCGACGGGGTAAAGCGTAGGGCCTTCGTCGGGCCGCTTCTCGAAGCCGCAGAACAATTCGGGCATGCGGCTCTGGTCCATGTACAGGCTCGCCTCACGCAAGGCGCTGAAGACTTGCATGGCTTTGCCGGTAAAGCCGTAGCGCGCCATGCCATCGGCAATGAGTGCGTTGTCGTGCGGCCAGACCGATCCATTGTGATACGCCATCGGGTTGTAGCGGGAGGCATTGGTCGGTATGGTGCGGATGCCCCAGCCGCAAAAGAACTCTTCCGTCAACAACTGTTCGGTGATGCGTGCCGCGTATTCCCGTGTCGCAATGCCTGACCAGAGGGCGTGCCCGGCATTGGACGAGGCGACGGCGCATTGCTCCTTGTTGCCGTCAAGCGCGATGGCGTAAGTGCCGATTTCCTCGCACCAGAATTCCTCGTTGAATTTTTTTCGCAGCGTTTCGGCCGCACCTTGCAGACGGTTTGCGAATGCGGTATCGCCGAGCAGGTGGGCCAGTTCGGCTGCGCGCAGCTTTGCCTCGTAGACATAGCCCTGTACTTCGCATAACGCGATCGGAGCGTCGGCAAGCCGACCGTCCTTGTGGAACACCGAGTCGTTCGAATCCTTCCATCCCTGCTGGGCAAGGCCGTTCTCGGTGTAGCGCGCGTATTCGACGAAGCCGTCCCCGTCACGGTCGCCGTATTCGTCGATCCAGTTCAGCGCCTTGCGGATATTGCCCCAGATGCCACGGATGAATTCCAGGTCCCCCGTGCGCTCGTAATAGGCGCCGGCCAGTCCGACAAACAGCGGCGTGGCATCGACCGTGCCGTAATAGCGGCCAAAGGGTATCTCATTCAGTGCAGCCAGTTCGCCCTGCCGTGCCTCGTGGAGGATCTTGCCGGGTTCGGCGTCCCGCACCGGGTCGAACTCCGTTGCCTGGGTGGCGGCAAGGAAGGTCAGCACGCCTCTTGCCATTTCCGGGGCAATCCAAAGGTATTCGCGCGCGGTCAGGATGCCGTCGCGGCCGAAGGTTGTCGAATACCACGGCATGCCTGCGTAGGGATAGTCGCCTTCCTTGCGGTTCGTGGTCAGCATCACGAGGTCGGCAGTAGAACGGTCGAGCCAGTTGTTGAACAGCGGGTCCGACGTGATGACGCGGCAGCGGTTCTCCAGGCGCTCGCTGACCGTGCGGTTAAGCTCAGTGAAGGCGCCGAAATAGTCGGTACTGTTCTGCACCTTGTCGCCGTCCAATTCACAGCCGATGGTGGCGTAAATATGCGATTCCGCCTTCGGCCTGAGGGAGATTCGGAAGTCGGCCCGACCCGGCGCGATCTTGTCCGGTTCGGGATCGAAGGTTATGCGCGTGTGCCGTTGCAGACCATCGACGCCCCGGTATCCGAGCAGCATCTCGCGCCCGGATGCCTTGGGTTCCATGATGGTGCCGCGCCGCTGGCGGCTGAAGCCGCGCACTTCGAAAATGTCCTTGTAGTCTGCGCCGTACTCGAGCGATATGGTTACCTCGACCGGGTCTAGTCCGTAATTGACGATGCGCACATGCTCGTAGCAGGCACTGTTCCACAGCAGCTTGGCGCGAAAGATATGCAGGTCTCCCTTCGCGATCCTGTTCCTGCCGTCCAAGTGTAGATCAGGGTTCATCAGCTCGACGATGAACAGGCCGTTGTCGTCTTTCACCGTGGAGTTGAGGTACATCGGTCGCACGCCCTCGATCAGCAGTTCCTGATGCGAGAGGAAGCAGGTATCGCCTTGGTAAATACCTTCTTCACCAAGACCCATTGGTTGCACATCACCGAAGCGATCAAACATCGCGAACAGATCATTGTGCTTGAGCACCCGGCGGCGCTCGTCCGCAGGCGATGAGGTTGCGAGGATGTACCATTGTTCGCCTAGCCGGATCTTTTCAACCATGGGACTCTCCGTTTGCGTTGGTGCCGGGGAGAAGGTTTACTGCGACTGCAACCGCTCATAGGCGGCAAGGTAGTTGGCTGCCATGCAGGGTGCCGTGAAGCGGCGTTCGAAACGTTCCCTGCAAGCCTGCCTGCTGATGGATTCGATGCGGCGCCCTGCGCGCACTGCCTCCTCCTGGTTGGTCACGACGAAGCCGGTGACGCCATCTTCCACAATCTCGGGAACCGAACCGTTGGCATAGGCGAGCACGGGGGTGCCGCAGGAAAACGCTTCGATCATGACCAGGCCGAATGGTTCTGGCCAGTCGATCGGGAACAGCAGCGCGCTCGCATGCTCGAGCAGTTCTCGCTTTTCGTTTTCGCCGACCTCGCCGACATAGGTAACAAGCGGATGTCGGAGACGGGGCTTGATGACTTCTTTGAAGTAGCCTTCTTCCGACTTGTTGAGCTTAGCGGCAATGTAGATCGGCCGGTCGCACTGGATGGCGATGTCGAGGGCCCGATCCACACGTTTCTCCGGCGACAGCCTGCCGACAAAAAGGAAGTAATCGCCGGGATCGGCGTTGTAAGGGTACAGGTCGGCCGGCATGCCATGATAGACGGTCGACCACCAGTTAGCCCATGGCAAGGGACGCCGCTGGCTGTCGGAGATCGAAATCAGCGGCGCGCTTTTGAAGTGGCGGTATAGCGGCGCAAGGTGCGGAAGGTCGAGTCGGCCGTGGAGCGTGGTCAGGTACGGCGTGCGTGAATGCCGGATGGTCGGGAATTGCAGGAAATCGGTATGGAAATGGATGACATCGAACTCGTCCGCCATTTCGGCGACAAGGTCCATCTGGATCAGGTGCCAGGCGAGCCAGGAATGGTCGAGTACGCTGTTGCGCACGCTTTCTTCCACCGCGGGGATGAGCCGCGCGCTGGTTTTCGAATCGCCGGACGCGAACAGCGTGACCTCATGCCCTTGCCGCACCAACTCCTCGGTGAGATAGGAAACAACCCGTTCCGTGCCGCCATAACCCTTTGGAGGGACACTCTCGAATAGGGGGGAAACCTGTGCAATCTTCATGATTGGTCCCCGGTTTCGTTGCTTGGGGTGCCGGCATGCGCCGGCCAGCACCGGTCGCGAACGCGCGCATCGCCGGTCCGGACGTTGTGTTGTGGATAGAGAGGCAACACGCCTGAGTTGTTCCCGGCGAGTGGCGAAAAGCTTGTTCGGGGGATAGGAGGGAAGAACTGCGGCGGCGATTTGCCGGGAGGGGATTGCCCCGCCGCATCGCAGCGGGGCCGGGTAGTACTGGGCTTATTGCTCGGCGAAAGCGCGTTCGATGACGAAATCGCCCGGGGTGGAGGTGTTGCCTTCCTTGAAGTTGCGCTTTTCCAGCATCTGCTTCAGGTCGCGCAGCATGGCGGGGCTGCCGCAGATCATGACGCGGTCGACGGCCGGATCCAGAGGCGGAACCTGCAGGTCTTCGAAGATCTTTCCGTTTTCGATCAGCTCGGTCACGCGGCCCATGTTCTTGTACTGCTCGCGAGTCACGGTCGGGTAGTAGCGCAGCTTGCTCGAGACCAGTTCGCCGAGGAATTCGTGGTTCGGCAGGTGCTCGACCAGCAGGTCGTGGTAGGCCAGCTCGTCTACTTCGCGCACGCCGTGCACGAGGATGACTTGCTCGAACTTCTCGTAGGTCTCCGGATCGCGCACGATGCTCATGAAGGGCGCGAGGCCGGTGCCGGTGGACAGCAGGTACAGACGCTTGCCGGGCAGCAGGTAATCAATGAGCAGCGTGCCGGTCGGCTTGCGGCCGACGATCACGGTGTCGCCCACCTTGATGTGCTGAAGGCGGGAGGTCAACGGGCCGTCGGGCACCTTGATGCTCAGGAATTCGAGATGGTCTTCGTAGTTGGCACTGACGATGCTGTAGGCGCGCAGCAGGGGCTTGTCGTTCACCCGCAGGCCGATCATGGTGAAATGGCCGTTGGAGAACCGCAGCGAGGGATCGCGGGTGGTCGTGAAAGTGAACAGCTTGTCGGTCCAGTGATGCACGCTCAGCACGCGCTCTTCGTTGAATGCACTCATGATTGATGACAGTAGGCGGAATGAAACCGGGATTGCGGACGCGACGCAGAGTTGTCAGTCGCGTGAAGCGAAACGTGGAATTTTACCATTTCCAAAGTGCAGGTCACCCGCAAAAATGCGTAATTTCCCCTGAAAACCCTTTGGAGACGCGGGTTTCAGGCGGACGGAGTGGCGATTATCGCCTCCACACCGCTGGTTTTCATGATTTTCGAGAGGGATTCGGGCGGGCGCGTATCCGTGAACAATTTGTCAATTTGCGAGATGTGGCCCATCCGGACCAGGGCTTCGCGGCCAAACTTGTTCCCGTCGGCCACCAGCCAAACTTCGCGGGATTGCTCGATGATGGTCTGGGCCACGCGTACTTCGCGCGGATCGAAGTCGCGCAGCGTGCCGTCCGGCTCGATGCTCGAAATGCCGATGATGCCAATGTCCACCTTGAATTGCCGGATGAAATCGCTGGTCGCCTCGCCGATGATCGCCCGGTCGCGCTTGCGTACGACGCCGCCGGCGAGGATGACCTCGGAAGACGGGTTGTCGCACAGGATGGTGGCAACGTTCAGGTTATTGGTGATGACGTGCAGGTTGTCATGCTTGACGAGCGCCCGGGCTACTTCTTCCGTCGTCGTGCCGATGTTGATCAGGAGAGAGCAGCCGGACTTGATGCGCTTCGCCACTTCCGTGGCGATGGCCCGCTTGGCGCCCAGGTGCAGGGTCTGGCGCTGCAGGTAGTCGATGTTTTCCACTGAGGAGGCCAGTCCGACGCCACCGTGGTAGCGCGATAGCAGCCTGGCTTCTTCCATCGACTTGATGTCGCGCCGGACCGTCTGCGGCGTGACGTCGAATTTCCTCGCCAGTTCCTCGACCGAGACTGTCTCGTGCTGGCGGACGAACTCGAGCAATTGTCGCTGCCGGGGATTCAGTGCCAAGGTGTTCTCCGAAAAGGGTCGATCCGCGCCGAAAGCCCGGCGTAAACCGCATGATTTTAGAACAACTGCTCTACAACGGGCACTTTCTTGCTTGGCGAAAAGTAGCTAGATTGGCCTCACAAAAAGAAAAAATGCCTGTCGTCAAGATTTTCCGGCGGCAAGGCAGCGCGGGAAGCGTCAACAGGGACCATAAAAAAGCATACGGGCTTTCCCCCATCCATCCACGAGGAGACAACATGTTCATCAAATCACTGGCAGCCCTGGCTGCCTTCTCGGCCATTTCCCTGGCCCATGCGGCGGAGGTCAGGATCGGTTCCGTTTTCGGCCTCACCGGCCCGACCGCCTCGACCGCGGCCGAGGGCATGGCGATTGCCAACGGCTACCTCGACATGATCAACGCAAAGGGCGGCATCAACGGCAATACCCTGAAGCTTGCCGTCCGTGACGACCAGTACGATCCGCGCAAGACACCTGCGCTGGTTGAGGATTTGATCGCAAAGGAAAACATCGTCGCTCTGGTCAACGGCCTGGGCACGGCCAATACGGCCGCCCTGATGAAGACAGGTGTACTGACCCAGCACCGCGTCCCGCTTGTCGGCGTGTTCAGCGGATCGGACGTCCTCCGCGGTCCGGGCTCCGAGCAGATCTTCCATACGCGCGCCAGCTACACCGACGAAGTGATGAAGATTTCGCGCCTTGCCAGCACGCTGGGCCTGAAGCGCGTCGCCGTGCTGTTCCAGGAAGACGGCTTCGGCGCCAGCATCAATCAGGCGATCGCCAAGGCCTCCGAGACCTACGGTTTCGAGGTGGTGCAGAAGGTTCCTTACAAGCCCGGCGAGACGGACTTCACCGCGCATGCGAAGCAGATGGTTGATTCCCGCCCGCAGGCCATCTTCCTGATGGGCGTGCCGGAGGCCGTGTCGCGCTTCATGAAGGTGTTCGACAAGTCGAAGTCGATGGCGCAGGTGTACGCGCTGTCCTTCGTGCCGGCCAAGCAGCTGGCGGACTACGCGGGCGAGCAGCGTGTCCGTGGCATCGGCATCAGCCAGGTGGTGCCGAATCCCGCCTCGACGACGCTGCCGCTGGCCAAGGAATTCCAGAACTTCCTCAAGTCGCCCTATGGCAAAGGCATCAGCTCCAATCCGCTGAACTTCGAAGTGTTCCTCAACCTGCGCCTGGCCGTGGAGGCTATCCGCATGGCTGGTCCCAAGCCGACGCCGGAAAAGGTGACGCAAGCACTGACCTCGATGAACAGCTTCATGCTGGCCGGTTATCCGATCAATTTCAGCGAATCCAACCGCAAAGGCGCGCATTATCTCGACATCGCCGTGGTGGGGGCAAACGGCCGGCTGTCCTATTGATTTCCGTGGGCCACGTGCTTTTCCGGCGGGGCGTGACCCTGCCGGAGCTTAAAAGCCCAGTTCGCGCCAGAGCACCGAGAAGAAGTTGCGGACAAAGCGCAACCCCGGTGCTTCCCATTTCCCCGCAATGACCACCGTGCCGCGCAATGCCTGCTGTGCGGGCTGGTCTGTCTCGCCAGGCGCCATGGCCAGCTTCACGCGATACACACCGTGTTCCGGATACCACACGCCCTGTTTTTCGCGCGCGGCGATGGCGCCGCCGTGTTGCGCCGCCCACCAGCCGCTCGGGAGCACTCGAGTCGCATCCTGGTCGATGCCGGTGACGACCAGCTTGTGCGCCGGGCCATCGAGTCCGTCCGGATAGAAGCGGGCGGAATCCCCGATGGAGACACGATGCACGCTTTCCTCATCGAGGAAAGTTTCCGCTTCGCTACCATCCTTGCCGATGAGCAGCGCAAGGCGTTCATTCTTTTTCACCCACACCCCTGGAGCGAGGTCGGGTTCGACGTCGTGCAGCCGGCCGTCGAAGGGTGCGACTGGCTGGTAGCGCGACGCCTCCTGTTGCAGTTCCTGCCATTCCGCTTCGGCCGTCGCCAGCTCCTCGCGGACGGTGGTGATGCGCGCACGTTGTTCCGCATCGAATGCCGCCACCGACGACACCTGCCACCGCAGGCGTTCAATGCGCGCTTCGAGTGCCTGGCGGCGCTTGTCGTTTTCACTGGTCCCGAGCGCGATGAGGGCCTGGCCCGCCTTCACGTCGCTGCCTTCCGGCAGGGGCACGGTGATGACCTGGGCATGTACCGGAGCATGTACAGGGTAAACCTGGCGTGCATGGAGGCTTCCGCCGGCGTGGATGCGCGTCGGCCATGGAAGGACGAACAGCAGCATCAGCAGCGCAAGGAAGATGGCGCTACGGCGTGCGCGCGGGCTATGCCTGAGCTGAGGCCAGAGGGCGCGCCAGGCGGCGATTTCGTTTGCCACGGGACGAAGGATGAACCACACGATTTCCACTGCGAAGAGAAAGATGCCGACGGCCTTGATGAAGAAGTGATACACCAGCAGCGCGATGGCAAGGAACAGGGAGAGCCGGTACAGCCAGGTTCCCCACGCGAAGAGGATCAGTCCCGCATGCCGCGCCCGCGGGAAATGCTCCGGGGGCGGCGCGCCGAGTGCGAACAGCCGCTCGCGCAGGTCCCAGCGAGCGAGGTCGAAGGCGCGGGCATGCAGGTTCGGCATGTCAAGCCAGTCGGACAGCAGGAAGTAGCCATCGAAGCGCATGAAGGGGCTGAGGTTGATCGCCAGCGTCGCGATCCAGGTGGTCGTCGCCAGGGGGAATGCGATGGAACGCAGCAGCCCGTCCGGCAAGAGCGTCCATGCCAGCGTGGACCAGACCGCGATGACCAGTTCCGTCGCCACGCCCGCGCCGGCGACGTGGAGCCGCTTGCGGTTGTCGCGCAGGCGCCAGACTGCGTTTGTGTCGGTGTACGGCACCGGCCATAGCACGAGGAAGGCCAGGCCCATGGACGGGACCTGGCATCCGTAACGTTTCGCCGTCAATGCATGGCCAAGTTCATGGGCGCACTTCACCCCTGCCAGGGCGATTGCATAGGCCAGCAGGCCGGCGGGGGTGAAGGTATCGGCGAGCGTCGTGGTGAAACGTTCCCATTCGCGAAACACCTGCATGCCGCCCAGGACCAGCGCGAGCAGAGTCAGGCGTGCGAAGGTCTTCGAGAACATCCAGTCGAACGTCGGTGCGATGCGCGCAAGCCAGCGGTCGGGCTTGAGCAGCGGTATGCGGAAGAACAGGTAGTGATGCAATAACTGCTTGCTCCACGAACCGCGCGCCGCGATGTGCCGGCGCGCCATGGATTTTACCGATGTGCGAGGATCCGGCCGGAGAAGCTGGTTGTCGGCAAGGAATTTCAGGACGCCGGCGACGTCATCGGCATCCGGATGCAAGGTCGTGGCGGAACGCACCGAGAGCGCGATGTCGTCCGGATTGCCGAAGGACCAGCGCTGCAGGATCTCGAAGGTCAACCAGTCGATGCGGAAGTACTGGTTGCGCACCGGGTCTTCGAGAATGTGGCTCGGTTCACCAGTTGGGAGGATGGGGCCGGGATGCAGGGACAATTCCTCGCGCAGCGGCGGCAGGGCAGCGTCATCCATGCTCACCATCCAATAAACTCGCGGATCGCGGCGATCGGACGCCTCAGCAGCCAGTAGACGAGCGGAACGCGGCCGCCGGACAGTTTCGCCGTTCCTCGAAGGCCAACGCGATGGCCGGTTATTTCTTCGAGGGTTGCGCGCACGCGGTAGGCGTAGTTGCCGTCGGGCCGCTGGACCGCCTCATAGGCAACGTAGCGGATGCGTGCGGACACCGGCGACAGCGGTGCCGCGCTAAGGTAGAGTTCGGCGCCGGCGCCCGGTTCGAGCCGGATGGCATCGCCGACGGCCAGCCAGGCTTCCACTTCGACATCGTCCGGCGTGGCGATGCGCATGATTCGTTCGCCGGTCGCCACGGGGCGCCCGATCCATTCGCCCGGATCATCGAACAGGGCGATGCCGTCGCGCGGGGCAACGACGCGGGCGCGATCCACCTGGCCGCGCAGGAACTCCGTCTCGGCGCGGCGTTCCTCGATCTTCCCCTGCAGGGTGGTCAAGAGGTTCTTCGACTTGCCGTCGTTCAGTGCCTGCTGCAGCGCCTGGCGGTACTCTGCTTCCGCCGTCGCCAGCAACTGCTCGGCAACGGCGCGGCGGCTTGCCAGTTGTGCTTCATCAAAGTCGAATAGCGGCTGGTCCTTGGTGACGCGCTCGTTCGGCTTCACGTGGAATTCCTCGATCACCCCTTCCAGTGGAGAACGGATGACCGCGGGATTGGCGGGAACCAGTTCGCCGGGAGCAAGCACCGTGAGGCGAACGGGGAACAGGAGCGCGAGCAGGAGCAGGGCGCCGGCGACGGTCGTGCGCCGTTTCCACCACGGCCTTCCGGCATTTGCCTTTCCGGCAAACAGGTCCCTTGCCGCGCCCTTGAAGGACGCCAGGGTCCACGCGGTTGCCGGACGTTTTGCGTCGTAGGCGTGCTGCAGGACATCGCCCCATTCGAGGAGCAGGGTGATTTCATCGTCGAGCCAGGGAATGTCGCGTGCGAGGAGAAGGCCACCGTGGGTGCCGTTTTCCACCCGCGACGCCGACGTCATCGGAATCCACAGCCCGTAGGCAGGCAGCCAGTCGGCCCACTCGCCGCCAATTGGCGCGTCAAACGACTGGGCGCCGATGCGGCCGGCCTCGGGCCGCGAACGGCACACGCGTTCGAGCCACTGCACGTAGGGCGCATTGGCTTCGATCTGCACGACGCCGGACAGCGCGCATACGTTGCGATGGGCAAACCAGAGGGCGGCCTGCCGGTAGGGCGCGAGCGCATGGGTCGAGTTGACGGCCATGAAATCGAGCTCGACACTGTCCTCGACATGCCGTGCCTGATGGGCAAGGTCAAGCAGGCGGGTGACCCCACCCGTGCCTGGCTGGTCCGGAGCGTCCATCTGCTTCCTCATCTCAACTGCGGGGAACGGGGACTGCCGCGCGTGCAAGCGACGCCAGTCGGTCATCTCTCTGTGCAGCGGCGCCGCGCTGGCGCAACTGGTCGGACAGGCCGGCCTTGCCAGCCGGATTCTTGTCGCCTTCCCTTTCCGTTATTCCTTTTGTCCCAATGTTGACGCGAAACAGCGAGGTCGCTTCCCGTCCCTGCATGTCGCGCGCAATCACCTTGATGCGCAGCTCGCCGGTCGTCCCCGGAGGCACCTCGCCGGCGAACTGGCCGGTTTGGGCGTTGAACTGTACCCAGGTCGGCAAAGGTCGGCCATCCTGCAGCGTAGCAGCGAGACGTACCACTTCCTTCGGCTGGGTGTGGGCAAAAGCGTCCGCCGGCACGGTCAGCGAAATTCTGGCGCCGCTCTCGGTGTATTGATCCGGCACACCGCGGAAGACGACGAGCGCGGGTTCTTCCGCCTTCACCACCACCGTACGGAAGCCCTCGGAGCGCGTGTACACGTCGCTCAGGTCGCCCTGGCGCTGTACCAGGATCTCGATGGGCGCATCGGACGACGTTACGCCGCGCGAATTGCCCACTTTCAGCGAGTCGTTGCCGACCGTGCTGCCAGGGACTACCGGTGCGGTGGTGTCGGTCGGTTTTGCATCGATCACAGGAGGCGGAGTGAAGACGGGCGGTGCGACCTCGACCGCGGGCGGTACGGGTGCGGGAGCCGGAGGCGTGACTGGCGTGGGTGCCGGAACGGGCAGCGGCGCAGGAGCCGGCAAAGGCGTCGGGACTGGAACCGGGGCGGGTACCGGAACCGGCGCTGGCGTTGGTGCCGGCGTCGGAACGGGTGCCGGGGTCGGAACGGGTGTCGGTGTCGGAACAGGCGTCGGTGTCGGAACAGGCGTCGGCACCGGAGTCGGCGTGGGAACTGGTGTCGGTACCGGCGTCGGAGCAGGGGCCGGAGCAGGCGCCGGTGTCGGAGCAGGCGCCGTAATGGTCAACTCATTGGCCGTGCTGTCGGACGATGCGTTGCCGGCAGCATCGGTGATGGTTGCCGTCACTTCATACGATTGCCCCTGGGCGAGCGGTGTCAAGGTTCCAGTCGTCGGCTGCTCGGTCGCTAGATTCAGCGACCAGCTTCCTCCTGCCGGAACGACGGTATAGGTCGCGCCATTTACCGTCACCGTCAAGGTTTCACCGTTGCCTGTCGTTGCATTACCCGTCAGCGTAGGCGTCGTGCTTGCTGTGACGAGGGTATTGACGGAGGGTGCATTGGGAGCGGTAGCGTCGAGGACCGCGTTCTGCGTCGCAGACGCACCGGGGAGATCGGCCGCCGTGTTGAATACGCGCGCCTTGATGACCCAATCTGAAACATGCAGGTTGGGATCGTTGATCGTCCAGTTGGTGCCGCTGGTCGTCGCGGTGCTCCAGGTGTTTCCGCCGTCGAAGGACACCTGCACTACCTCGTTTGCGCCGAGGGCGGCGTTGATGGTCCCGCTCACGCTGCGGTTGGCCGTGCCGTCTGAGGTCACGAAGTCGGTCTGCGAAGACCCGGTGTCTTTCGTCATCGAAGCGATGGCCACGGTTTGGGTGGGCGACCCGGGGTTGACCACGGTCAGCGTGAATGTCGTATTGCTGCTCAAGCTGCCGTCGCTGCCGGTGACACGGATGCTGTAGGCACCGCTCGCGCCGGCAGTCGGCGTGCCGGTGAACGTACGGTTAGTGGCGTCAAAGCTCAACCACGTGGGAAGGGCATTGCCATCCGCAAGGGTCGCACTGTAAGTGAGCGAATTGTTGTCGATATCGGAGAACGCGCTGAGGCTAAAGGCGGTCATGGCCGAACCGACGGTGGCAGTCTTGTCGGCTGCTACGGAAGCTACAGGCGCATCGTTCGCGCCGTTGATCGTCACCGTCAGGGTGCTGCCTGCGGTCTGGTTGGTGGAATCCTTGACCTGGTAGCTGAAGGTGTCGGTAAGCGATCCGCCTGTGTTGAGCGCCTGCACGTCAGGATTGCTGTTGTTGACAGTGTAGGTATAGCTGCCGTCCGCCCCGATGACCAATGTGCCATAAGTGCCAAGAAGGGTGGTTCCGCCAGAACCCGAGGTGCTCGATGGTGCTACCGCGGACGCACTGCCGGTGAGCGTGTTGCCCGCCTGCGCCTTGACCACGGTAATGCCGGTTCCGCTGTCGTTGCCTTTTACATTGCCTGCGGGATTGGTGCCGGCCGTGCCGTTGTTCGTGCCGCCGGCTTCGGAGGCGATTGCGGTGTCGGCACTCGCCGTCGGTGCCCCGACGCGGTCGTCATCGAGGCTGGTGCTGTTCGTATCGGGCGTGGTGCCGGTCACCGTGCCGACATGCTTCGTGCCTGTGCCGTCGTCGATGATGGAGACCGTGCCTGTATCGTTGCCGCCATTGCCGCTTGTGTACGTCGCCTTGACCTGGAACGTTTCCAGGCCTTCGTACGGCGTATCCTGTTCCGCGGATACGTCGATGCGTACCAGCAGCACGCCGCCAGCCGGTATGGCGACGCTGCCGCTGTAGTCGGTCCATGCAGTGCCGGACCAGACTTTCAGGGTCTGGTTCTGGTCGATGTCGGCAAAACCGCTTCCGTTGCCTTCAATCAGCTGGAGCGACACGTTGTAGCCGGCGATGCCTGTCACGCTGACGATGGCGTAGCTGGACCCTTCATTGATCAGGGGGCTGCTGACCGAAATCGTGCGATCGTCATCCAGGTTCGAGCCGACTTCATCCGGGATGCCGCCGGTGACAGTGCCGGAGTGGATGACGCCGGTGCCGTCATCCTTGATCGTTGCCGTGCCGGACGTATTGCGCGACGTGTCGCCGGAGGTGCTTGTCGCTTTCAGTTGGAAGGTTTCCGCGCCTTCGAAGTCCGTATCCTGTTCGGCGGCGATGTCCACGCGCACCAGCACCGTTCCGCCGGCGGGGAAGGTGATACCGTTGCTGTAGTCGATCCAGGCGGCGCCGTCCCATACCTTCAGGGTCTGGCCTTCGACGATGTTCGCGTACCCGGCTCCGGCCTGCTCGACCAGTTCCAGCGAGGCCGAGTGGCCGGGGGTTCCCGTGACGGTGAAGACTGCGTAGTTCGACGCTTCATTGACGACAGGGCTGCTGACGGTCAGCACACGGTCGTCGTCGAGGCTGGCGGTCGACGTATCAGGGGTGCTGCTCACTACCGTAGTGACATTGTTCGCCGTGCTGGTCACCGTGGTCACGGTGCCCGGATAGCGCGTGCCGCTGCCGTCGTCGATGATGGTCATCGTTCCCGAAGCATTGCGCGCGGTGTTGCCGCTGGCGAAGGTGGCGGTAAGGCTGAAGGTTTCGGCGCCTTCATAGGCCGAATCGTGTTCGTTCGAAATGCTCGCACGTACGAGCAGCTTGCCGCCCGACTGGATCGCGGGGAGGTAGGCGCTGTCGTAGTTTTCCCACTGCGTGCCGGTCCAGTACTGCAGCACTTGTGCGGCGTCGATGTTTGCCTTGCCCGCAACAGTGCCGCCGGCGCTGTCGTTGACCAGCGCGAGGGAAACCTGCTCGCCGGCATTTCCCGTCACCGTGAATATTGCGTAGGTCGAGGCTTCGTTGACGATGGTGCCCCCGACAGTGAGCGTGCGGTCATCGTCGAGTCCGCTGGTCGAGGTGTCCGGCGAACCATTCGTCACGGTGCCGGTATGGATCGGCCCAGTGCCATCATCCATGATGGTGGCGATGCCGAGCGCGGGGTTGCCGCCGCCGAGGTTTGTTGCAACCAATCCGAACGTTTCCGCGCCCTCGTAGCCAATGTCCTGCTTGATAGTGGCGCGCACCAGGAGGGTGGAACCCGTCATCGTGACCGAGGTGCCGTCGTACGCCTGCCAGTTCGTGCCGTCGTAATGCTCGAGACCGGTTCCGGTGTCGGTGCCAACCGTGGCGGTGCCCGCGGCCAGCGTGAGGCCGACGATCTGGCCCGCACTGCCGGTCACGGTGAAGACCGCGTATGGGGACGCCTCGTTGACGGTAATGCTGTTGACCGACAGCGAGCGGTCGTCGTCGAGGTAGGACGGATATCCCTGGTCGCCCGGGGCGTTCGGAGTGCCGACAGTGGTGGTTTCGAGGAATACACTGCCCGTGCCGTCGTCCTTGATCGTCGAATCCCCGGCGGTGGCATTGCCGTTCTTGTTGGCGGCGGTCAGCCGGAACGTTTCGGCGCCTTCATAGACACCATCGTTCAGGACGGCGACGCGAACCAGCATCGTATTTCCGGTTGGGATGGTGACGAGGCCGCCCGTGTAGATTTGCCAGGACGTGCCGTCGAAATATTCCATGCCCGGCGAGAAGTCTGTGCCGCTTCCTGCGTGGCCCGCGCCCGTTCCTGTCGTGGAGAGCGCGAGTGACACCTTTTGCCCGGCAGCGCCGCCGACGCTGAAGAAGGCGTAGGGTGATGCTTCGTTAACGGTCGTGCCCGTGACGGTAAGCGGACGATCGTCGGGATTGATAGTGATGCCGATCGTGTCGACGTCGGACAGGCCAGCGGCATCCGTTGAAGTGAACGTCAACGTATCGGTGCCATTGAAATCGGCCGCCCCTTGGTAGCGCAGAGCGCCTAGCGCACCGTTCAACTGCGTTTTGGTTCCGGTCAGGGTGAGCGTGGGCGAGCCGTTCGTGCCTCCGGTGACGGCCGCGCCGTTCAGATTGTTGATGGTCAAGGTGCCGTTCAAGACAGCCAGTTGTACGCTCAACGTGGTGTCGTCAGGATCGACGACAGAAAGCCCAGTCAATGTGACGCCTTCTCCCTCTGCGACAGAGGGAGATGTACCCGGTATTACGTTTAGCGGCGCGTCGTTCGCGCCGGTAACCGTGATGGACAGCGTTGCCGTTGATGTCCCGCCATTGCCATCGCTGATGGTGTAGATGAAGGTGTCCGCGAGCGTTCCGCCGGGGGCGAGGGCTTCAACAGTTGGATTGTTGTTGTCGAGTGTATAGACAAAGCTGCCGTCCGCGTTCAACGTAAGGGAACCAAAATTTCCTGCACGCGGCACGCCGACGGTACCTCCAGTTACACCGGAAACGGTCAGGTTGTCGCCCTCCACGTCCGTGTCGTTGGAGAGAACTGTACCAGCCGGGTCGATACCTGCGGTGGAATTGGCAGTGCCTCCGGCCTCAACCGCTATGGACGTATCATTTGCCGCCGACGGGGCGTCATTAGCACCGTTAATTGTGATGGTGAGCGTCGAGAGGGCGACACCGCCTCCGGAATCCGTCATCCGGTAGCGGAACTCTTCGGTGAGCGACTGCCCAGAACGCAATGTATTGACGGCGCTGCTGCCGTTGTTCAGGGTATAAGTGTAGCTGCCGTCGGACTTGATGTTGATCGTCCCGTACGACCCTGGAAGATTGATTCCGCCGGCTGTTACTCCGGTCATCGCGGAATCATTGGCAGTCCACGCATATGTAACCGTTTTTGATGTGCCGGAGTCGTTGTTCAGCACATTAGTCGATGCGTCCGACGAAATCGACGATGCGTTTTCCGTGATCGAATTGGTATCCGCTGCGGCAGTCGGAGGCGCCGTATTGGAGACATTGATTTCTATCTTGAGAACGGCAGTCGATGCTTCGCCTGCAGCGTCCTGAACCTTGTACGTAAAGTAGTCGTACACGGTACCGGTGGGCGACGCGGTGACGGTGTAGGTATAGGACCCGTCCTGCTTCAGCACCAACGTGCCGTAATCGCCGGTGATAGACGTGCCGTTGGACGCGAACTGTACATTCGTTCCCAGCGTACCGCTGACACTCTTGCTCAGAGTGACGAATGAATATGTACCAACGGTTGACACGTTCGATACTGTGGTGTCAGCCTGAACCCCCGTTCCGGTGACATTCATTCCGGAGGTGATGGTTCCGCCGCTGAGAGAGGATACGGCGATTACATTGGCGTCCGCCGCCCCTAGGGCGTCGACCGTGAAGCTGTTTCCCCCAATGGTGAGGGTCGATGTGCCTAACGTTACCCAGTCCAACGCTACCTGGGTAGAAAACGTTACCGTGCGCGTGCCGGAATTCGTCGTAATGTTCGCAATGGTTGTACCGGACGGAACGCCAGTCCCGCTCACCACATCTCCCGGCTTCAGATTGCCAGCACCCTGCGTCTGGAACGACAGGTACGTCCTGCCTTCGACGCCGTCAACTGCGCTACCTGATCCAACCGATGTCGGCGTTACGGAAAGAGTTTGTCCTTTGCTGGCCTGCACGACCGACTTGGTGTCGCCTGCATCAACATCGCGATCATTGCTCAATACATTTCCACTGGGATTGATCCGGGCGGTCGGGGTCGAAGCAGAATGAACGGCAAGGTCGAAGTCGCCGGTTGCGGTCGGAGCATCGTTCGCACCTCGAATTGTCACCGTCAGCGTAGCCGAGGACACGAGGCCGGCGGCATCCTTTACCTGATAGTTGAATGTGTCAGCAAGGGTGTTCGATGTGAGACGGAGCGCCTGAACGGTTGCATTGCTGTTGTCTACCGTATAGGTGTAGCCTCCATCGGTGCTTATCTTCAACGCACCGTAGAGACCGTTGATCACCGTGTTTGTCGCGACAACCGTGCTCGGCTGAGTGGCGCTCGATGCTGATGCCACCGTCTTGCTGTCGCCACTGTCGATATCCGTGTCATTGGAAAGTACATTCCCTGTCGGATTTGTGCCGGCCGTCGCGTTATTGGTGCCGCCGGCTTCCACCGCAGTCGCTGTATCGGAAACGCCCACAGGCGCATCATTCTGCGCCGTGACGTTGAAGGTAATCGTGTTCGGCGATTGGTCGATGTCGACGCCGCTGTTCGCGGTTCCGCCGTTGTCGCGCACCTGGAAGGTAAACGAGGCATACGTTGTGCCATTGGCATTGGCCGCCGGCGAGTAGACCAGTTTCGCGATGTCGGCCGCCGCGATCTCCTGGCCCACTGTGACGGTTACGCCGTTCAGCGTCAGGGTGCCGGCGGCGGGCAGGGTGGCGATCTTGACCGCCAGCAGGGAATTGGCGGGATTGTCCGTGGTATCGGTGAAGCCGAAGTCCGACGCCGCAAACGTGTAGGAATTGTCTTCCAGGATGGTAACGGTCTTGTTCGCGCCAGATGGTGCGTCATTGACTGGGGTGATCGAAATCGTGAGCCGTCCCGACGACGTCGCCTGACCATCGGTCACGGTATAGGTGATTACTGGAACCGGGCCGGTGTAGTTCGCGGCCGGCGTAAACGTGTAGCTGCCGTCGCTATTGACGCGGAGCGTGCCGACGCCGGCAATCACCTGGTCCTGGTTCAGCGTACCTGTCGCCGTGCCGATCTTGAAGCCGGTGACGGAGAGCGTGTCGTAGTTGACGTCCGTGTCGTTGCTGAGCACGTTGCCGCTCAGGGTTCCGTCTTCGACGACGGAGACGGTATCGTTTGTCGCGAGCGGCGCGCTGTTCGGTACGATCAGCTTGTTGATGGCGGTATCGACCGGATCGGAGCTGGTGCGGTAGGTGCCGCCGGCGCTGAACTTGCTGGCGTCCAGAACGAGCAGGTAGCTGGTTTCGGCCGGGTCGGTGGCGCCGCCGTCACCGATCGTCGTCGTGTTGCCCCACGCGTAGAAGAAGAGGCCCTGCACGACGCCGTTGGTCTTGAACAGACGGCTGATCACGCCGTCGACAGTCTTCACCTGGCCGGCATTGTCCACATACGAAAGCGTTCCGGCGACATTGTTGCCCGAGAAATAGGGCGCGGACGGGGCGGCCGAAGTGAACTTGAAACGTGTACCGACGACCGTCGTCACATTCGCAATCTGGTTGGCTTCCTGGCTCCATGAGCTGGGCGTGCCCTTGTACGCCCCGGAGAAGGTGAAGGACGCTTCCTCCACGTCATAGGCCCTGCCGTCGACGAAAATCGTAGAGCGGTCGTCTTCGCCCGCGATCCGCAGGCGATCGCCTTCACCCAGGTCGAATTGCAGGACGGCGGCGGCGAAGGATTCGCCTTCATCCCCGCGGGTATCGCCTCCATGGTTCAGGGCTGCGTCGAGGCTGTGGCCGAACTCTTCCACCAGCACGCGGGCAATTGCGGCCGGCGCCGGGTTGGACGCAAGCCAGTCGCGGTTGATGAAGATCGCAGGCTTGTCGCCGGGACCGCTGGCGGCAAAGGCGGCGAAACCGCCGCCGATGTCGGCGCCGCTGATCTCGATCACCTGCACGGCGTAGCGCCCGTCGATGATGTCCTGTCGCAGCGCGCGTGCCGCTTCCAGCCATTGCTCGGAAGCCGCCTGATGCCCGCCGTTGAACAACTGGAAGAGCGTGCCGTCGTCCGGATGGGTGGTGAGGTAGTTGCGGATGGTCTCCGCAGCGGCCGCCGCCGCATCCTTCAGGGCCGGGTCGACTTCCTGCAAATCGAACAGGGCCTTGTCCGCCTGGGTAGCGTCGCGCGGAGCGGCCGCAAAATCCGCTGCGGGGACGCGCGTCTCGACCGCAGGCTTGGGCGCAGGCTGTTCGACACGGGAGATATCCTTCGCGACGGCGTCGGCTGACTGCCGGGCGCCAAGTGCCGCATCGACGCCGGCGCCATCAAACATGATGCGCGCCTCCAGTGCCAGCGGCCGGGGTTTTGCCGTAACGAGCTTGCTGCGGTTCTTGTCCGTTGTTTTCATGCTCTTGCTCCTGGAGGAAGGGCGCTTTTCTTCAGTTCTGTCCAGCGGGCGCCGTGATCGATACCTTGCCGCTCATGCCGGCCATCAATTCCTTGTAGCTGCCGTCAATTGCGGCGACGGTCTTCACCGACTGGCTGACCGGGTCCACGCGTGCACCAATGCGAAGGATCTTGGCGGGATAGGACTTGCCGGTCTCGTCGATCTTTACCTGGAAGCCGTATCCCGGCTTGAGCCAGGCAAGCCAGTGCGAGGGCACGATGAATTCCAGTTCGAGCACGCTGTCATCGAGAATGTCCAGCAACGGCTGCCCGGGCTGCACGTACTGCTGTTCGCGCACGCGCTGTTCCGCGATACGGCCGGAGAAGGGCGCGGCGATATGGCATTTTTCGAGGGAGACGTTCATCAGCGACACTTCCGCGCGCGCCTTGGCGACCTCGGATTCGGATACGTCCAGTTCCACCTTGCCGATGGAGTTGAGTTCGTTGAGTCGCTTGTTCGCCGTGAAGGTGCGCTCGGAAGCGGTCAGCGCCGCGCGTGCTTTCTGGAGTTGCGCTTGCTGCAGCGAGCAGTCGAGCGAGACCAGGACCTGGCCGGCGCGGAAGCTGCCGCCTTCCACGACGGGGAGGCGGCTGATCTTTGCGCCGATCTCGGCGGCGATCGTCGTGAAGCGGCGCGGGGAAAGTTGTGCGCGGATGTCCTGCTTTTCGAGGCTGGGCCGGGGTGCGGGGACGGCAGCTTTCGCCGGGGCTGCCTGCGGAGGATTCTGCGCCCATGCAGTCAGTCCGACGCCGGGGAGGGCCAGCGCCAGCGCGATGTGAAAGAGGTGAACTTGGCGTGCCATGGTTCAGTCCTCGCTGTCGCGCGTAAACGAAAGGACAGGCTCGGCATGGCGTTGCCAGCCGACCGGGGCGCGCGTGAGCTTGAGCTTGAGCGGGCGGCCCGCCACGTCGCGTTTCTTCACAGGTGGGGGCGTTTCAACCGGCGCGGGTGCGCTCGCAGCGGGCTTGACCACCTCCTTGTTCCAGTCACGCAGCGCTTCCGATACCTTCTTCGTCAGTTCATCGAGCGGCATGTCGGTGGTGCTGGCGATTGCGGGTTCGAGACCGATGGTCGCTTGCAGCTTGCTGCCCGCGCCTTGCAGTTGCGACAGCGACTGGTAGCGCCGCAGCAGGCTCAGGATGGCCGTGGTGCTGTTGGCGACCTGTTCCAGCTTGCTTTGGGTTTCCACCGACTCCCGGTTGCGGATGTGCGCGGAGATCTTCGCGTCCGCCTGCCAGATGGCATCGGCGCGGAGGAACTGGCGGTAGGCGATCGTATAGGCGAGGCGCGACAGGTGCACCTGCGTGAGCACGGCCATCTGGGCGGCGACGCGGCGCTGGTCGGCGAGCTGGACGCCGGCGTCGGCAAGCATCTTCTGCGAGGGCGCGCTGAGCAGGTTGAGCAGGTTGTAGGAGAGCTGGAGGCCCGCATCATTCCAGCTGTTGTTGATCATGAAGCGATCGGTGTCGTAGTGCGTGGTGGCGCGGAACGACAGGTTGGGGAACAGGCGCAGCATGGTGCGGCGCGTTTCCTCGACGGCGATGCGCGCGCTGTAGAAATGCTCGCGCAGTTCGGCGTTTTGCTCCACGGCGAGCTGCTCCATACGTTCGACCGGCACGTCGAGCAGCGAGGCGTCGACCTTGTCGCTCGGCTCCTGCACCTTGAAATCCTGGCCGAGCGGTGCGTTGATCAGGTTGGCGAGTTCGATGCGGCCAGTGGAAAGCTCCTGCTCGATGCTTTCCAGCAGGCGCAGGTTTTCGAGCAGCTGGCGCTGGTAGCGCAGCGCGTCAACGGGATTGCGCAGGCGCTCGTTTTCCGCCTTGCGCGCGTCGTCCAGTGCATCCTCGGCCAGTGCGATCGCGCTGCGCACGTCTTCCTTCAGGCGCTGCGCGCTGGCGGTGCGCCAGAAGGCGAAACGGACGTCCTGGATGAGGGTGTGCATCGCCTTGCGGCGGCGCTCGGAGGCGATCAGGACGCGGTCGGCCTGCTGTTTGGCCGTGATATAGCTCAGGCCGAAGTCCAGGAAGTTCCAGGTCAGCCCGAGATCATAGGAAGCGTGCGAACGTTCGGACGAAATGTAGGGATTGGCAAGCGAGGGCAGGCCCGTTACCGAGTCCACGCTGCGCGTGATCAGGTCCTTGTCGCGCGTGGAGTAGCCGGCGTTGGCCGTCAGCTTGGGCAGCATGTCCCAGTTGGCGGTGTCGAGCTGGTTGAACGCCAGCGCCTCTTCCATCAGCCTGGTGCGGCGATCGAGGTTGTACTTCAAAGCGCGGGCAATCGCTTCGTCCATGGAAAGTTCGCCGGAGATCGGCTGCACGCCGGCACGGGCGGTTTCACGGTCGAGGGCGGCTTGTTCGGCGATGTCGGTCTTGCTGAGGGGCTGGAGCTGGACAGTACCGCAAGCGCCCAGCACCAGGGCCGCGGTTACTGCTGCAGCGCCGGCGCGGAGCCTGGGAAACGTTGGTGATTTGGCACGGCTTGCATCGCGGGGGGATACGATCATGTCGAGAAGAATAAGGAGACTGAGGGAACACGTCCTGCCTGCACATCGGCCCCCAAGCGGCGGAAAGACCGGATTTTGTTGCTCTTTATAAACAAAAACAGCGCAAACAGTTGATTTGAATCAATTGTACTGTCCCATGGGAAATATTGATCCATGGAATGTCAAATTATCGATACAAATCTCCTCCGAAGCAGCGCACCCGCAACAATAAATTTCCCTATGGAAAACTTTGTGATGGAAGGCGAAATGCCGTGTAGGAAAAACGCTGTAGCCGCGTGGCGTCGGTGAGATTGGAAGGGATGCAGGGAACTGCCGGAATGGCAATCCCCAGATGTGGATGGAAGGGAAAGATCAGGCCTGGACGCGGACGCGCGCCGGTCCTTCCGCGATCTGTCCGACGACCGCGGCGTCGCCGAAACCCTCCCGACGGAACAGCGCCAGCACCTCGTCCACAGATGCTTCGTCGCAGGACACAAGCAGTCCGCCGGAGGTTTGGGGGTCGGTGAGAAGGGCTTGCTGGACCGGGCTGATTCCCTCGGACAGGACGACGTCCTGCCCGTATCCCGCCCAATTGCGTGCGGACGCGCCGGTAACGAAACCGCGCTCTGCGAGTTGCTGCACCTGCGGCAGGATGGGCACCTTTTTCATATCCAGCTCGACGGTAACGCCGGCTCCACGCGCCAGTTCCAGCGAGTGGCCAAGAAGGCCGAAGCCGGTCACATCGGTTAGTGCATGGACGCCCGGCATAGACGACAGCGCCTTGCCCGGCTTGTTGAGTTTGGTGGTGTTCTCGATCATCGCCTTGTAACCGTCGGCGTCGAGCGCATTCTTCTTGAGGGCTGCCGACAGCACGCCGACGCCGAGCGGCTTGCCGAGCACCAGCTTGTCGCCGGGCCGCGCGTCCGCATTACGCTTGACCTTGTCCGGATGCACCAGGCCCATGACCACCAAGCCGTAGATGGGCTCGACGGAATCGATGGTGTGGCCGCCGGCGATAGGGATGCCGGCGTCCGCGCATACGGCTTCGCCACCCTGGATGATCTTCCCGATCACATCGACGGGGAGCTGGCTGATCGGCATGGCGACCAGTGCAAGGGCCATGATCGGCGTTCCGCCCATCGCGTACACATCGGAGATCGCGTTGGTCGCGGCGATCCGCCCGAAGTCGTACGGATCGTCCACGATCGGCATGAAGAAATCCGTGGTGGCAATGAGCGCCTGCTCGTCGTTCAGCTTGAAGACGGCGGCGTCGTCCGACGTTTCAATTCCGACAAGCAGTTCCTTGGGAACGGGAAAACCGCTGGACCGCTTCAGGATGTCGGCCAGGACGCCGGGCGCGATCTTGCAGCCGCAGCCGCCGCCATGGGAAAAGGAAGTCAGCCGGATGCTGGTATCGACAGGTTTGTTCATCGTTTTCTGAATAAATGACGGTGGCAGGGCCGGGCTGCCGGGAAGGCGCCAAGAATACTCCGGAAACCGTCTCACGTCATATTGACGTCTTGTAATTTAATTGACTATAGTCAAGAGACCATCGGTTGCAAATGCAACGGCCGGACGGACGGAGGGCTCATGAGCATGCCGCAAGAGATACGTACGTCGCATTCCTGTGCATCGGATCCTCGCGAGGCCGTTCGCGAATTCCATGCGGGCGTCGCGCAGCCCGACATGGTACTGGTGGTGTTCTTCTGTTCCATCGAATACGAGCTTGACGTCATCGCGGACGAAATGCGGCGGCTGTTCGACGGGATTCCGGTAGTGGGGTGCACGACAGCGGGCGAGATCGGGCCCGCCGGCTATCGCGGGCAAAGCCTTTCAGGCGCCAGTTTCGCCGCAGGGACATTGACTGCGGTCACCGGTCACCTCGACGGCCTGCAAAATTTCGAGATGGCGCGCGGGCAGGTTTTTGCGCAATCTCTGCTGCAGCGCATCGAGGCGCTGGCCCCGAGTGCCAATCATCACAACAGCTTTGCCTTTCTCCTGATCGACGGCATGTCCGTGCGCGAGGAGCCTGTCACGCGCTCGCTGCAGAATGCCCTCGGACGCATCCCCATGTTCGGGGGCTCCGCCGGCGACGGCCTGAAATTCGCCGCGACCCACGTCTTTCACGACGGGCTTTTCCGGCACGACAGCGCCGTGTTGATCCTGGCGACCACCTCGCTCCCGTTCCGCATCTTCAAGACGCAGCATTTCGTGTCCACCGACGAAAGAATGGTGGTGACCGAGGCCGATGCGGACAACAGGATTGTGCGGGAAATCAACGGCTTGCCGGCGGCGCAGGAGTATGCGCGCCTGGTCGGCGTGGACGTCAACGACCTTGATCCCATGCGCTTCGCGGCTTCGCCGGTCGTCGTGCTGATCGACGGCATGGACTATGTCCGGTCGATCCAGAAGGCGAACCCGGACGGCAGCCTCACGTTCTATTGCGCCATCGAGGAAGGGCTGGTGCTGCGCGTGGCGCGCGGCGTGGACCTGGTCGACAACCTGGTGCAGACGTTCCGTCGCATCGAGGCCGACATCGGCCGGCCGCAAGTCGTCTTCGGCTGCGACTGCATCCTTCGCCAGCTCGAAATAGACCAATGCGGGCTGAAAGACCGGGTGGCCGAGGTCCTCCTGGCGTACAACACCGTGGGCTTCAACACCTACGGGGAGCAGTACGGCGGCGTGCATGTGAACCAGACCTTTACCGGCATCGCCATCGGCCATGCGCGAAAGGCTGGCGATGACTGATCCTGACGCTGTATACGCCCCGGATGAAGTACAGGCGCTGCGCGAGGAGATCGTGCGGCTCAAGAAGATGGTCGAAGCCCTGATGAACCGGGCCGAGCGCAGCACCAGTGCGCGTGGTTCGGACTTCAGCCTGTTCCAGACCGCGATCATGCTGGAGGACCAGGTGCGCCGCCGCACCGAAGATCTCGAAGCGGCACTGCGCGAGAATGAAAAGATCAACCGCGCGCTGCAGGTTGCGACGGCGCGCATGGAGAAGGAAATCCGACAGCGGCAGCAGGTGCAGGATGCGCTCTATCAAAGCGAACAGCGCTATCGCACGGCAACCGAAGCGGCAAAGGATATCTTCATTACGGTAGATGAAGAGAACACGGTCGTCTTCGTCAACTCATCCATCGAGGCAATCCTCGGCTACAAACCTTCCGAAGTGATCGGACAGGACCTCCGCATGTTGATGCCGGAGACACAGCGCGACACCCACCGGCAGGGAATGCAGCGCTACCTCACCACCGGCGTGCGCAAATTGACATGGCTGGGCGTGCAGATTCCCGGGCTGCACAGGGATGGCCGGGTCGTGCCGCTGGAGTTTTCGTTCGGCGAGTTCGTGCAAGGCGGGCGGCGCTTCTTCACCGGCATCGCGCGCGACATAACGGAGCGCAGGCGCGCCGACATGCTGAGGGAAGGGCAGAACCGCGTGCTTGAAATGATCGCCATCGACACCCCGCTCGAGGACTCGCTCGGCGCTTTGCAGCGTTGCATCGAGGCGCAGCACGAGGGCATGCTGACTTCCGTCGTGCTGCTCGACGAAGGGGGGGGCAGGACGCGCGCTTGTATCGCCCCAAGCCTGCCGGCATCGTACACCCGGATCCTGGCGGATTGCTCGGTCGGACCCGAATCCGGATGCAGCGGAGCGGCAATGTATCGGCGAGAACCTGTCATTGTGACCGATATCCTGTGCAATCCGCTCTGCATGGCCCGGCACGAAGCGGCTTCTGCAAGCGGCCTGCGCGCATGCTGGTCACATCCCATCCTATCCGGTTCCGGCAAGGTACTCGGGGCGTTTACCGTCTACTACCGCCAGCCAAGGTTACCGGAGACGCAGGAGCTCAAGCTTATCGAGCTGGCCGTACGCATTGCCGGCATCGCCATCGAGCGCAAGCAGGATGAAGCTTACATCCGCCACATGGCCCACCACGACGCCCTGACCGGTTTGCCGAACCGGCTGCTGCTCGAAGACAGGCTGAAGCAGGCCATTGCGCGCGCTGCGCGCTACCACACCCTGGTTGGGGTCCTCTTCATCGACCTCGACCACTTCAAGCACGTCAACGATTCCCTCGGTCATCATATCGGTGATCGCTTGCTCAAGGCCGTCGGCATGCGCATGCAGGAATGCCTTCGAGAAGGAGACAGTATCGCGCGCTTGGGGGGAGATGAATTCGTGATTTGCCTGGCCGAGGTCACCCGCAACCGCGATGCTGCGGCGGTGGCGCTGAAAATCCAGGCTGCGCTGGCCGAGAATTTCACGGTCGACGACCATGCGTTGCGCATAGGCAGCAGTATCGGCATCAGTCTCTATCCGCTTGACGGCCATGATGTGGAAGCTCTGATGCGTGCCGCCGATGCGGCGATGTACGACGCCAAGGCGAAGGGGCGAGCCAATTACCAGTTCTTTACGCCTGCACTCAATATCGCCGCCCAACAGCGGCTGACTGCGTCCAACCAACTGCGCCAGGCCGTCCTGCGGCAAGAGTTCGTGTTGCACTACCAGCCGCAGGTCAGCTTGCGTTCGGGCGCGATTGTCGGCGTCGAAGCCCTGATACGCTGGAAACGCGAGCCGGGAGAGCTGGTTCCTCCGGGGCAGTTCATCCCCATCCTTGAAGAAATCGGGCTGATGACCGAAGTCGGCAAGTGGGTTTTGCGCGAGGCCTGCATGCAGGCTGCGGCATGGCAGAAGATGGGATTGCCGCCGATCAGACTGGCGGTCAACCTGTCGGCGCGGCAGTTTTCCGGCGACGACATCGTGCGCACGGTCACCGAATCGCTGGAAGTGTCGGGCCTGGGCGCGGAGTGGCTGGAACTGGAGATTACGGAGAGCCTGATTCTCGAAGGCTCGGATCAGGTCATCGAGTCCATGAATGAACTCAAGCGTATGGGCGTGAGCCTGTCGCTGGACGACTTCGGCACAGGCTATTCCTCCTTGTCCTACCTGCGCCGTTTCCCGGTAGACCGCCTGAAGATCGACCGCTCGTTCGTGCAAGACATGACGTCAGACAGCGGAGGCGCGGATATTGTGCGCAGCATACTTGCGCTGTCCCAGAAGCTGGGGCTGGGCGCAATTGCCGAAGGTGTCGAGACCGAAGCCCAGCTCGGTTACCTGCGGCAGCAGGGGGGCGCCGAGATCCAGGGGTATCTGTTCAGTCCTCCGATCCCGGCGGATGAGATGACGGAGTTGCTGAAGTCGGACAGGCGGATTCCTCTTTACTCGCACCTGCCGCTTGGCGACCATACCCTGCTCGTCGTTGACGACGACGAGCGCGTCGGCGCGGCCCTCAAACGCCTGCTGCACAAGGAGGGACTTCGTGTGCTGTGCGCGGTGCGGGTGGACGAGGCCTTCGAGCTGCTGGCACGAAACAGTGTCGGAGTGATCATCGCCGATCTCGACATCGCCGGCGACAGCGGTATCGAGTTTCTCGCGCGGGCGAAGAGCCTGCATCCCGATCCCATCCGCATCCTGCTGACCGGGGAGGCGGAAATCGCCTCGGTTGTCAATGCGATCAACAAGGGCGCGATCTACAAGATTCTCGTCAAGCCCTGGGTCGACCAGTTGCTGATCGAGAATGTGCGCGAGGCGTTCGGCTTGTACTCGGCGCTTCGTGAAGCCATGGCGCCTCCGCCCGGTTCCGCCTTCGGTTCGCTGTAGCGCGGGGTGCAGCAGGTACAATATGGGGATGCAAAATTTCGATTCCTACGACCTGATCATCGACGCACGCAGCCCGCGCGAATACGAGGAAGACCATATTCCCGGCGCGATCAACCTGCCTGTCGTCGACAATGAAGAATTCGCCGAAGTCGGCATCCTGCACCGCACCGACCCGCTGGGCGCGTACCAGCTGGGCGCGCGCTATTCCCTGATGAATATTGCCCGCCACATCGAGCAGTGCATCTCGGCATACCCCGCCAAGAGCCGCATCCTGGTGTATTGCTTCCGCGGCGGCAAGCGCAGCAAGGTCTGGTTCGACGTGCTCGACACCATCGGCTATCGGGTGGAAAAACTCAAGGGCGGCTGGAAGGCGTACCGCCGCTGGGTGAACGAGGAGCTGGCTACCGTTCCGTCAGGTTTCCGCACCATCGTCGTGTCGGGCCCGACCGGCTGTGGCAAGACCCGGCTGCTCGGCGCCTTGCACCAGGCGGGTGGACAAGTGCTGGACCTTGAGGGAATTGCCACTCATCGCGGCTCGATCATCGGCGCTGTCCCCGGCAAGAACCAGCCTTCGCAAAAGATGTTCGACAGTCTGCTGCTGCAACAACTGAAGCAGTTCGACCCGGCAAGGCCGGTATGGGTGGAGTCGGAAAGCAAGAAAATCGGACGGGTGCAACTGCCGGATGCCTTGCTAGCCACCATGCGCAGCGGGCAGACGATTGCAGTTGACGCGCCCATGCCACAGCGCGTGCAATTGCTGCGGGAGGATTACGCGCATTTCGAGCAGGACCCGAAATCAATGATTGACCGTCTGGCATTCCTGCGTCCGCTGATCGGCGGCGAAGAGTTCGCAGTCTGGGAGGATCTCGCCGAGCGCCGGGAAGTGCCCGCGCTGTTCGAGCGCCTGATGCGCAACCATTATGACCCGACCTATCGCCGGTCGATTCTGCGCAACTATCCTGAAATCGACAAGTCGCCCCAGATTCCGCTCGAGGACTTGTCCCTGGAAGGCTTGTTGCCTGTCGCGCGCGAGTTGCGAGCGCGGTTCGATGGCGCAGCCGACGTGCGAGCCGCGTAACAAAAAGGGCGGCACGATGCCGCCCGAAGGGGAGGATCAGGGTTTTTCGTTCGTAACGACTACGCGGTTCACGAACATCACGCTCGGGAAGGTCCGGTCGAGCAGCTTGCTGCGGAAATTGGTCATGACGGCGCCGTCCTCGAAGCGCACCACGGCATCCTTCTTCACCGCCACTTTCGGCGCGGCGAGCCACAGCTTTTCTTTGCCCTGCGCTACTTCAATATAGGTGTACTCGCTGGCTTCCAGCGTGCTCAGGACCTTGCCCTTGAGCGGCAGGTCCGCGTCCGGCGTGTTCTTCGGTGCCTTCAGCATGTCGGCCGACATGGAGGGGGAGGGATGACCTGTTGGTGCTGCCTGGATGGAAACGGCGGTGACCAGTGCGGCCAGTGCGAACAGGGCGGAAATTGCTTTCATCAATGTTTTCCTTTTGTAGGTGAAGAAACGACAGGAAACTTGTCGTCATCAGAATCGGATTGTGGGAAAGCATCTTTCGCGCCAGCAGAAACTCTCCGACGCAATGGCGGGGCAAACAGGCGGTTTTTCGGCGTTTGGGCAAGGAAAAGTCCCGATTGCGGGACAGGAGGATTCCCGGATCCGGGAATCGCACAAAGACGCCGCCCAAAAAAAGCCCCGGGATCACCGGGGCAAAATGCGGGTAAAGCGGGGAGGGATCATGCGGCTTCAGATTGCTGCGGGATCGTCATCTCAGACAACAGCTCGAAGACCTCGTCCTTGGACAGGACATACCGCTCGAGCAGCGTGTCCTTCAGCGACCACATCACATCCTTGTAGGCTTTCATCGATTCCAGCGTGCGGGTGTACAGCTCGTCCGCCTTGGCTTCTACCTGGCGCATCGCCTCTTCGCTGGCGCCGTCACGCTTGAACTGGGTGTAATCCACCTTCGAGCGCGAGTACATGGACAACTGGTTGACCATCAAGTCCAGCTTGGCCGTGATCTTCTGGATGTCATTCTGGCTGCCGGTCGAAATGCCACGCGCGCCGTAGAACAGTTCCTCGGCCGCGACGCCGCCGTAGAGCTGGATCACGTCCTGTTCCATCTCCTCCAGCGTCTGCAGGGAGACATCCTCGGAGGACGACAGCACATAGCCCAGTGCGCCGACCTTGGACACCGACTCGGTGCTGATCTTGAGCAGCGGAGACTTGGCCTTCACTTCGTTCCAGCTCAAGCCTTCACGCAGGTAGGGGTCGATCTGCATGAAGAAGTGGCCGAGTTCGTGCAGCGCCACGCGCTCGCGCTTCTTGTCGAGGTCGGCGGTGGTCGCGCGGTCGGTGAGGCCGATCATGGACCGCTCGAAGGCGCGGAACATGACATCGGTCGTGATCAGGGTCTTTTCCTGGATCGCGATCATGCTTGCACGGTCGACGACGGTTTCCAGCAGCGCGGGACTGAGGTTGGCGGTGATTTCGGCCGCGTAGTCGAGGTTCAGGTGCGCCCAGTCGACGCATTCCGGATCCTTCTTCGCCAGGAAGACGTTCAGGAGTTCGCGGCGTTCCGCCTTGTTTGGCAGGCGGAAATTGATCTTCACGGCAAAACGGCGCAGCATCGCTTCGTCCATCTGCGTGGTGGCGTCGTTGAAGTTGGATGCTACCACCCAGATCACGCCGGAACCCTTGTCGCTCTTGATGCCGTCGAGCAGGGAGAGCAGGGTGTTGGCGGTATCGTCATCCCATTTCTTGTCGCCGCGGCCGCGCGGCATGAACAGGCTCTGCGCTTCATCCAGGAAGATGATGCAGCGTTCCATCGAGCACGCCTTCTTGTAGATGGCGTTGAGTGCCTTGGAGCCGCCGCCGACGAGGCCGGATTCCAGGCCTGAACCGGATGCCTGGATGAGCGGAATGTCCAGCTTCTTGGCCAGGTAGCCGGCGAGCTTTGTCTTGCCGGTGCCGGCAGGGCCGGTCAGCATCACGTTGAACGGTTTGTCGATATTGTGCGAACGATACAGGTCGCGATTGCGGATCATTTCTTCCAGGTGCGCGACTTCCTGCTTGATGTCTTCCATACCGATCAGGTCGTCCATGCTGCCCTTGAGGTTTTCCGGCTTGACGACGGATGCGCCACCGCCGATGCCCATTCCCGGCAGGCCCTTGCGCAGGCCGACGAACAGGAAGACCAGGAGCGCGATACCCACCGCGTTACGTGCGAGAAAGCCACCAAGCTCGCTCACGGCGCTGGCCTTGGTTTCCTTGTCTTCGAGGATTTCCTTGTTCGCTGCCAGGTACTCGGCGTTGGCAATCGCGTACGGAATGCCGTTCTTCAGCAGGACCTCGCGCTCGAGGTTGCTGTGCGAGGTGCTTGGGACCTTGACCACGTTGATCTGCGCGGCGTCCTTGTACTTGAACACATAGCGCGGAAAGTCCGACAGCGGCTGGGCCACGAGCAGGTACTCGAGGCGAGCCGGATTGGCAGCCAGCTTGGTGATCTCGGAAATATCCTGGGAATGCACGATGGGATTGGCGTCGCGCAGCGCCAGCGGCTTGAATACGACGGCGGCGACGCTGGCAAAGGCCAGCAGCACCATCAGTACTGCGCCGACATAAGCGTTGTTGAAGGCTTCATACACCTTGGAACTTCTTGGCATGCGTTCATCCTCTTGAAGGGTCACTGAGCGCGCGTGTCCCGGAAGCGTGTCCAGTGTCGCGCAACGTTTCTGGTCAGAAGCCAATAGGACAGGGCACCGGGGCTTTGGTTGCCGCGCACAAAAGAAAAAGCCAGAGATTTTTTCTATGGACTTGATAGTGCCGGGGGCACACTCAGAAATGATTTCCCCGTGAAAACGATGTCGGTGCGAAACCGGCTATTGATAATGCGCAAGTCTGGATAAGGATGAGGTGCTTAAATGAATTCAATCGGACGGCGCGTCTCAGGAGACAGGGGCGATGGTGACAACAATAATACTGGCATTGGCGGTCCTCACGGCGGCACTTGTCGTCGGGGTTTTCATCATTGCGCTCATCGAGCTCAACGAGATAGACGAGATTCTCGACGGTACACGCACCGCGCAGGGAAACAGCCTCCTCAGGCCGGTTCCCGGAAGTGAGCCGGGCGTCTAGGCGGTCTGCTTGTGCTCGCTGAAGCGGGCCTCGATCATGCGGGCAAAGTTCAGCAGCTCCTTGTCCGTCGCCATGTCGTTCAGGTAACAGATATCGCCATCGACAATCATGAGCCTTGCCTGATGGGCCAGCTCCAGTATCTCGTCGCGTCTCAGTTCGTGGTGATGGTTTTTCATATGTGGCGCCGGTAGTGGGGAAAAGAAATTCTTTGGAGCAATCCCCCTTACGACGCCCGGATCGCCCGCTTAGTTCCGCTGCGTCGCACCATCGTTGGAACGTGTCAAAGTGGTAACATAGCGGCGACATGGCCTCCAGTTTCCTTTCATTATCATCTCGCCGGGCAGCCGCCGATGGCTCTGCTGCAAGCGATGCCATCCGTCGTCTTATCGGCGAAGCATCGATAATCGTTTGGGAGGCGGACGCGAATGGGCGGTGTACCTATCTCAGCCCGGAAGCCATGCGGGCCTTTGCATCGCCCGCCGACCTCCACATCAACGACTGGTTCGCCCACATCCATCCCGAAGATGCCTCCACCGCGATCCAGAAAATCCTTGAGGCCCGGGGCAAGCGGCGCCAGTACCAGCTCGAATATCGTGTCACGCGCGACGATAATCGCACCCGATGGGTGGCCGAAACCGGCGCCCCGCGCCTCGCCCGCGATGGCAGCTTGCTCGGCTACCTCGGCACGCTCGTCGATGTGACGGCAAGTTGCGAGGCGCGCGCGAGGCTGATGCGCAGCGAGATCGAGCACCGCCTCCTCACCGAGAATGCCCGGGACCTCATTTCCTACAGCGACGCCAACAACATCTATCAATACGTGTCGCCCTCGCACAAGGACACGCTGGGTTACGAGCCGCATGAACTTGTCGGCACCCAGCTGTACGATTACGTTCATCCCGACGATGTCGGTTCCGAGGTGCCGCGTGGACTGCGGCCACAACGGGGACTGGTGAACATCCGTTTTCGGCACAAGGAAGGACATTGGGTCTGGCTAGGGGCGAGTACGCGTACCGTGCGTGACCCGAAGACCGGTTCAAAAATGGGTATCGTCGCCATTGCGCGGGATATCACAGCGCAGCTCCAGGCCGGCCGGGAGCTGGCGCAGCGGGAGGAGCGCTTCCGCAGCCTGACCACCCTCTCGTCGGACTGGTACTGGGAGACTGACGCCCACATCCGGTTCAGTTTTTTTTCCGAAGGCATTTACCAGCGACTGGGGCAGCGCGCTTCGGATTTGCTCGGCACCAGTTTCGAGGAACATATCGCCGACCCGAAGGCAGCCGGATTCATCGCCTGCGCGGAAAGCATCGCGGCACGCCGGCCGTTCCACGACCTCATCTATCCGGTCTGGTCGATAACCCGGCCCGGCGAGGTCCGGTTCCTGCGGATTTCGGGCGAACCGTTTACCGAGGATGGCGTGTTCGGCGGCTATCGTGGAGTGAGTCGCGACGTCACCCCTGAAGTGCGTACCGCCAATGCGCTCGAACATCTCGCCACGCGCGATACGCTTACGGAATTGCCGAACCGGGCGCTCCTGCAGCAGCGCCTGCGGCAGTCCCTCGAAGCCCGTGACCCCGGCGCGATGCTCGCCGTGTTCTTCATCGACCTCGATAACTTCAAGGAGGTCAATGATTCACTGGGACATGCTGCAGGCGACGCATTGCTGAAGGAAATCGCGCTTCGGCTGCGGCGCTGCATCCGTCCTGACGACACCGTCGGGCGGTTGGGCGGTGACGAGTTCGTCGTCCTTGCCGAGTGCAAGCGCGGTGAGACATCCGCCGTGCGGCTTGCCGACAAGGTGTGCAAGGCACTCGACAAGCCGGTGCTGATCGAGGGGCACGAAGTGCGGGCCTGCGCCTCGATCGGGATCAGCACGTTTCCACAGGACGGCGAAACCAGCGACGTCCTGCTGCAGAACGCGGACACAGCGCTGTATCGCGCCAAGGCAACCGGCGGCAACTGTTTCCGTTTTTATACGCCCGACATGAGCACGGAGTCGCGCACGCGCATGATGCGTCACGCCGCGCTGCGTCATGCACTGGACCGGAATGAATTCGTCGTCAACTACCAGCCGCGCGTGGACCTCAAGACCCTGCGCGTGACCGGTGTCGAAGCGCTCTTGCGCTGGACCCAGCCGCAACTCGGCGTCGTGTCGCCATCGGACTTCATCCCGCTCGCGGAAGAAAGCGGTCTGATCGACGACATCACCGATTGGGTACTGCAGCGCGCGACGCAACAGGTGCAGGAGTGGACGGCGCGTTACGGGCGCCCTTTCACGGTTTCGGTCAATCTCTCGGCGCGACAGTTGCGCAACAAGAAAATCCTCGGATCCGTGGCGCAGGCACTGTCGCGCAGCGGTCTGCGGCCCGGCCAGCTCGAGCTGGAACTGACGGAGTCGGCGCTCATGGAGGATGCCAATGCCGCTGCCATCTTGCTCAAGGAACTCAAATCGCTCGGCCTGCGCCTGTCGGTCGACGATTTCGGCACCGGCTATTCGTCGCTGGCTTACTTGCGTCGCTTTCCGCTGGATTGCCTCAAGCTCGATCGCTCCTTCCTGCAACAGAACGAGACGGACGAAGTCAGCCCGTGGAAACTTGCCGAGGCAGTAATCAGCCTTGCGCACACGCTGAACCTGTCGGTCGTGACGGAAGGCGTCGAGAGCAAGGAGCATCTTGCATTCCTGCGCACGACATCCTGCGATGAAATCCAGGGGGCGTACATCAGCGATCCGCTACCGCCCGCGGAAATCGAGTGCCTGCTGCGCTCCGGGGTGGCGGCGCGACTGGCCGGCTGATCAGCCGAAGAACCAATAGCAGACAAGAATCGAGGCCAGCACCCCAGCCGCGTCGGCGAGCAATGCGCAGCCGACCGCGTGCCGTGCGCGCTGAATGCCGACGGCCCCGAAATACACGGCCAATACATAGAACGTGGTTTCCGTGCTTCCCTGTACGGTCGCGGCAACGAGGGCCGGGAAACTGTCCACGCCTCCTGTTTTCATCAGTTCAATCAGCATCGCACGCGCGGCGCTGCCCGAAAAGGGTTTGACCAGCGCTGTCGGCAGTGCGTCGACGAAGCGCGTGTCCCATCCAATTGCCTTGATCAGGAACCGGATGCCACCCAGCGCGGCATCGAGGGCGCCTGACGCCCGCAACACCCCGACCGCGCAGAGCATCGCCACCAAGTAGGGCAGGAGGTTCTTCGCGACGTCGAACCCTTCCTTCGCGCCTTCGACAAAGGCTTCGTAGACCGGAACCCGCCGCCACGCACCGACCAGCAGGAAAAGCAGGATAAGGCCGAACAGGACGAGGTTGCCGAGCAGGGAGGAGAGCGCAGCGAGCGCAGTGGCGGACATGCCTGCAAGCGTCGCCATGAAACCGCCCAGCAGCAAGGCGAAGCCGCCCAGCCAGGCAAGCACGACGGGATCCCATATCTTCAGGCGCTGCATGACGGCGACAGACAGGAAGCCGGCGACGGTCGATGCACTGGTGGCGATCAGGATGGGCAGGAATACCAGGGTCGGGTCGGGCGCTCCCTGTTGCAGCCGGTACATGAAGATGGACACGGGCAGCAGGGTGAGCGATGAGGCGTTCAGGACCAGGAACAGGATCTGGGCATTGGTCGCCGTGTCGGGTTTGCCATTCAATTCCTGCAAGGCGCGCATCGCCTTCAGTCCGATCGGCGTCGCTGCGTTGTCGAGACCGAGGCCATTGGCGGTGAAGTTGAGCGTGATCAGCCCGAGCGCGGGATGGCCGGCCGGTACTTCCGGCATGAGCCGGCGGAACAGCGGGGAGAGCAGGCGTGCGAGCAGTTCGACCAAGCCGGCCTTCTCTGCAATGCGCAGGAAACCCAGCCACAGCGTCAGGGTACCGAACAGGAGCACCATGACTTCGACGGACAACTTGGCCATCGCGAACAGGCTCTCCACCATGGCGGCGAAAACACCGGCGTCGCCTCCGTCCAGCCATCGGCTGAAGGCACTTGCCGCCGCCACGAGGAAGAAAACCAGCCAGAGTCCGTTCAACATACCTGCATCCTCCAGCCGGGAAGCTGCAGGAATGTCATCGACGGATGGGGAGAGAGGAACCGGCGGGGAGGCGTCATTGAAAAATGCGTTGGCGGTGTTCGTGTTAACATCGCCATGATACCGGCGGAAAGGTCCTCCGGAGCATTTCCCGCATCGCTTTCGACAATGCCGACATCCCTTGCGCATCTTCTTTCCGCATTGACCACACCCGCGGTCATTCTTGACCGGCAGCGCCTCCAGGCAAACTGCGATCGGATGGCGCAGCGCGCCGCACGCGCCGGGGTCAAGCTGCGTCCGCACCTGAAAACCGCGAAGAGCGCCGAAGTGGCGCGCATGGCGACGGCGGGACAGTTCGGCGGCATCACGGTCTCGACAATGGCCGAGCTCGCCTACTTCTTCGACGCCGGGTTCCGCGACATGACCTACGCCGTCGGCATCGTGCCGTCAAAGCTGCCCGCCATCGAACGCTTCATTGCGCAAGGCGCATGCGTGAACGTGGTTCTTGACTCGCTACGTGCAGCCGAGGACATCGCCGGTCACGTCGGAGCCTCCGTACCCGTGCTGATCGAGATCGACTGTGGAGGCCATCGGGCCGGCGTCAACGCGGAAAGCGATGAGTTGATCGCGATTGCGAAACGCATCGCCGCAGCACCCGGATTGACGCTGCAAGGTGTTCTCACCCACGCCGGTCACTCCTACCATGCGGCGGATGAAGCGACACGCAGGCGGATCGCGGCAGCCGAGCGCGATGCCGCCGTCCTTGCAGCACAGCGCGTCCGCGCCGCCGGCTTGGCGTGCGACACGGTGAGCATCGGTTCGACGCCGACCGCGCTGACCGACGTCCCGCTGGACGGTGTGACCGAGATACGCCCTGGCGTCTATGTGTTTTTCGACCTCTCGCAGGCGAGGCTCGGCGTATGCGCCGTGGACGACATCGCCGTCAGCGTGCTGGCGACCGTCATCGGACATCACCGCGAGGCCGGTCACCTGCTGGTCGATGCCGGCGCGCTCGCCCTGTCGAAGGACGTCAGCGCGAACGAGTATGACGCCCATATTGGTTACGGCCTGATTTGTGACATCGAAGGGCGGGCCATCGACGGACTGCATGTGGCCGAGGTGCACCAGGAGCACGGCTTCGTCCGCAGTACCCGCGGCGCGCCACCTTTCGAGCGCTTTCCCGTCGGTACGCAGCTGCGCATCCTTCCGAACCATGCATGCATGACGGTCGCGCCGTATTGCGAGTACAACGTGCTCGACGCTGCGTCGGCAACACTTTCCCAATGGAGCAAGACATATGGCTGGTAAGCGCCTCCTAGTGATCGAAGACGATCCCGCGAACTTGCGGCTGATGGTGTTGCTGCTGAAGGCGGCGGGGCACCAGGTGACAGGGGCGTCGAATGGCGGATCCGGGCTGGAAGCTGCGCGCAGGGAGTTGCCCGATCTTATCCTCTGCGATGGCCGCATGCCTGACATGACTGGATGCGAGGTGGCGCGCCAGATTCGCAGCGATGCCGCGACGTCCGGAATCCCGATGATCGCGGTGACCGGACTTGCCCGTGACGGTGACCGCGGAGAGCTGCTCGAGGCGGGGTTCAACGGCTATATTGTCAAACCCTTCGATGTGAAGACCTTCGCCGCGCAGGTGGCGGATTTCCTCCCCGGCCGCGACTGACGGCGCTCAGCTTGCCGCACGCTGTTCGGGGGCGATCGACAGGTTGAGCCGCTTGTTGTCGCGTACCATGCGTTCGAAATCGCCCGGGGCGACCGGGGGACTGAACAGGTAGCCCTGCAGCTGGTCGCAGCCGAGGTCCCGCAGGAAGGCCATCTGCTCCGGCGTTTCCACACCCTCGGCGACGATCTCCTGGCGCAATTGCTGGCCCATGGTCACGATGGCGCGGGCAATGGCGCAGTCGTTTTCCTCGTGCGGCAGGCCGATCACGAACGCGCGGTCGATCTTGAGCGTGCTGATCGGGAATTTCTTCAGATAGGCCAGGCTGGAATATCCGGTGCCGAAATCGTCGAGCGCAAGCGCCAGGCCGCGCGCCGCGAGTTCATTCATGATCGGGATGACGGTATCCGGTCCACGCACCAGCAGCGTCTCCGTGATTTCAAGCTTGATGCGGTCGGGCGTGATGCCATGGCGTTCAAGCACTTCCTGGATACGGTCGGGCAGGTGGCCGTCGAACTGACGCGAGGAGAGATTGACGGCAACCGGCGGCACGTCCACGCCGGCATCCCGCCACTGGCGAATCTGCCGGCACGCCTCTTCCAGTACCCAGGTGCCCAGGTCGAGGATCAGGCCGGTTTCCTCGGCGACGGGAATGAAAATGCCGGGCGAAACCATGCCGCGCTCCGGATGCTTCCAGCGCAACAACGCCTCGGCGCCGACAATGCGGCCGCTACGCAAGCTCACCTTGGGCTGGTAGTGCAATTGCAACTGGTTGCCGGCCAGCGCGCGCCGCAATTCGCTTTCGAACCAGAGGTGTTCCTTTGCCCGTTGGTTCATCTCCGGGCTGTAGAACATGTACCCGTTGGTGCTGCTGTCATGCACCCGTACCCGGGCCGCATCGGCGTACCGCAGAAGGGCCGCAGTGTCCATGCCGTCTTCCGGATAAATGGAAATGCCGATGCTGGCGCCGATACGCAGGTTGTGGTCTTCGATCTCGAAGAGGTCGTCGAGCTTGGTCAGCAGCTTGTTAGCGACGATGCCGGCGTGTTCACGCTTCTGGATGTCGAACAGCGCGACCGCGAACTTGTCGCCGTCGATCCGCGCGAGCACGTCTTCATCGCGCAAGACATGGCGGAAACGGTTGCTTACTTCCACCAGCAGGGCGTCGCCGACTTCGTGCCCGAGCGTGTCGTAGATCGAATGGAAACGTTGCAGTTCGATCACCAGCAGCGCGCCGTGTCCCTTGGTGCGCCGGGCGGAAGTCAGCGCCTGGCCGACCAGCTGGTTCAGCAGCGCTCGGTTGGGCAGGCCGGTCAGTGTGTCGTAGTTGGCGAGGCGCTGCATGCGGGCCTCGGCTTCCTTGAAGACGCTGATGTCGGAAAAGATCGAGAAGGCATGCGTGATCTCGCCCTTGTCGTTGCGCACGACGCTGATCGTCACCGATTGCGGGAAGACCTCGCCGTTCTTGCGCTTGCCGAAGATCTCGCCCTGCCACGGACCGGCACCTTTCATCGCCGAGCGGACCTGGGCGCGGAAGTCAGCGGTATGTTTGCCGGAGCGGAGCAGGTCCGGCGTCTTGCCGATGGCTTCGGCGGCGGAGTAGCCGGTAATGCGGGTGAATGCGGTGTTCACCGAGACGATCCGTTCGTCTGCGTCGGTGATCAGGATGCCCTGGTCGCTGTCTTCGATGATGCGTGCATGCAGGCGCAGCTTGTCTTCGTCGGAGAGGCGTTCCGTGATTTCGGACATGCGGGCGATCATGCCCGCCGGGTGGCCGGCTTCGTCCATGGTCATGGATAACGCGAGGCTTGCCCAGAAGATCTCGCCGGATTTCTTGCGGCGCCGGACTTCCATCAGGGGCGAGGTGCCTTCTTCAAGGAAGAGTTCTGCGACTTCTTGATCGTCGTCCGCATAAAGGAAAAGCACATGCTGGCCGATGGCTTCTTCCTGCGTGTAGCCGAACAAGCGCTCGGCACCGTCATTCCAGCCGGTGATGTAGCCGGCCGGATCCATCGTGATGACCGGTTCCCAAGCCTTTGGCTTGGGCGCGTCCTGTTGCACGTCCGCCAGCGCTGCTTCCAGTTCGCTCAATGCCTGCAACTGGGCGGCGCCATCGAGCGAACGCGCCTCGCGGCACAGCGCGAGGCAGCGCTCGATGGCTTTCTGATCAGGCATGTTTGCCTCCGGCGCTTTCGCGCACGACGTCCAGCATCCAGGTATGGGCTTGCACGGTCAGCAGGTTGAATTCCGGTACGGGCAGGGGAAGAGCCTGCAGGCATGCGGCGACTTCGGCGTGGTCTTGCCGCTCGGCGGCTTCGACCAGGGCAAGCAGGTGGCCGATTTCGCCTTCGCGGCGCAGCAGGGCGGAGTGCAGTGCGTCGCTGATCTTCAGCGGGCGCAGCACCTCTTCCAGCGGCATGCCGAAGAGGATGCCGAGCAGGGAGAACATGCCTGCCATGAAAGCGGATTCCTGGCTCGACTTGTCGAGGCCGCTCGACTTTGCAAGCAACTCCATCAGGCGTGCGCGGGCAGCCACACGGGCCAGCAGCATTGTCGAGCCTTCATCGCCGGAGCGTGCGGAAAACAGCATCAGGTTCAGCCAGCGGCGCAGTTGCGCGCGGCCGAGGAGCAGGATTGCCTGCGAGAAGCTGGTGATCTGGCGGCTCATGCCCATGCCGAGCGAATTGACCAGGCGCAGGAGATGGTAAGACAGCGCCGGGTCACGTCGCAGGACAGCCTCGATCTCATGCGTATCCGCGTCGGCGGAGACGAGTTGTACGAGTTGAAGCGCCATCGCGCGGGATGCCGCCTGGTTGCCGACCGGTTTCGCGCGTGGCGCCATGTACCAGGGACCGGCGATCCAGTCCACCTGCGGCGGCAAGGCAGCATCGGAAAGCGCTGCCAGGTGCCGGATGGATTCCTGGGTGACGGTACGGCAGCCGGCGCCCAGCAAGGCTTGCTCGAGCGCTGGTGTGACACGTGCGGACGGGACGAGGCAGGGGAAACGGCTTGCCAGCGCATGGAAATCCTCTCCCTCGACCAGGGGAAGGATGGCGTCGTCGGCAGGAATGCTGAAGTCGAGCAGCAGCGCGGCGGGGGTACGGCTCCGGTCGGCGAGGAGGTCAACCGACAGGAGCGAGGCAGGATTCGGTGCGCTCATGGCGACATCGGACGGCAAGATAACGAGACGGTTATGTTACCGCGAAAGGCCGAAGCTTGTTGATAAAGGGAAATTCTTTATCGAAAGAATGTTGTGCCTGTTGAGGACGGAGAAGGGGCGTCTTAGGCTTCCCGGAACGGGACGCACTTGGACTTCCTGATCGCCGACTTGCGCGCATTGATCACTTCGCGCAAGGCAGCGGCAAGCATCTCCTGGCGGCGATAGGCAGGAATCATGTGCGCGGTCAGGCTGTACGCGCGTACCGTGCGCTCAAGGTTGCGCAGCGCGCGCAGTTCTTCGCTGTGTTGCTCGTCAAGCATCATGATGGTTCTTCCTGTTCAAAAGCCACTTGGTATTCCCTAGACCGGTGCTCGTCCAATTTTGTTCCCTTGAGGAAAATTTCTGAAGGCCGTTCAAGCCGGAAACTTCTAGTGTCCTTCCTCTACAAATAGTTAAAAGTTACTCTGAATGTATGTTTATAATAGTTTCCCAAAGGAAATAACAACACGGAGACAACCCGGCAGTAACGCACGGTGCGGCCAAGGGCCGGCATCCATTCTTGCGTCTGGCCAGGAGCCCCCGCACGGACGAGGCGCCATGGATATCCCGGTAACGGCATCGCAGTCGAGAACGTTTTCGCTCAACCTGGGTGGCGAAATGGGGCACGCGTGTTTTCGCTTCGCCGGGACCCTTGTATTCGTCATCTATCTCGCCATCGCATACTGGGCCGGCCACATCATCGACCTGCGGAATGCAGTCACCGGCATCGCCGCCTACCTCGGCTTCGGTGCGGTCTGGATCGGCGTCGTCGGTTTTTCCCTCCTGACGTTCCGAAGCCGCCGCATGATCTCCATCGTCCTGGACCAGGCCGTGTTCGCATTCGCGGTCTATGAAGCGGGCGACGTGCTGGCACCCGTGCTGTGGGCGCCGGTGATCATGGCCATCGGCAACGGACTGCGCAACGGGCCGAAGTACGCGAAGCTATCTGCCATCCTCGGCGGCGCCGGTGTCGGCGCAGCGTTGTGGATGTCGCCTTATTGGCATGCCGGCAAGCTCGTGACGGAGGGGATCGTGCTGTCGATCCTTGTCCTGCCCTGGTACACCCTCCTGCTGTCCGAGCAGATCGCCCAGGCCAAGCGCGAGATGCAGCAGCGGGCGGCGCGCTTCGAGTCGGCGTCCCGTACCGACTCGCTCACCGGGCTGATGAACCGGGCCGGCTTTTTCCAGTGCCTGCAGAAGTTGATCCAGGACGTCTCATGCAATGGCACGCGCAGCGCGGTGATGTTGCTGGACCTGGATGGTTTCAAGGGCGTCAACGACGTCTGCGGCCACGGTACCGGCGACGACGTGCTCAAGTGCGTCGCCAATCGTTTGCATGATTGCGTCGATTCGGCAGGCAAGGTGGCGCGGCTTGGCGGCGACGAGTTCGGCATCGTCGTGGCCGATGCCTCCGACCTGCGCGAACTCGAGCGGCTGGCACAGGCCATCATCGAATCGATCGCCACGGTCCAAGTCCCCGGGCAGGGCGATATGCGCATCGGTGGGAGCATCGGCATCTGCATGCTGCCCGATGATGATTGCCATGATGAATCGTCCGTGATGGAAACAGCGGACCGCCTGATGTACAAGGCAAAGAAAGCCGGCAAGAATCGCTACTGCCTCAATCCCTGCTGACGCAAAACCGGCGCATCGATTGACGCCGGTTTGAGCATCCGCAAACGTCCCCCCTGCATGAACTCCTAAGGTTTCTGTAACGCTTGCTCGCGCAAGTCTGCGCCTCGTTCCAGCGCCTTCGCGGAGGAATCTGAACGAGGCTTGCGCCAGCTCCAACTTCACGTCGGGAAGCAGCGAACCCGAGGTCCATGCCTCATCTCAAATGGGGCTAACCGCAAGGAGAGGACGATGACGGCGATTGTGCGTATCGATGATGAAGTCATCGGCATCGAGGACTTCGTCAGGACACTGAAGCTCACGGGACAATTCGAAGGCCTCATCGAGCAGATCGTCAGGGACAAGCTGACGGTACGTGCGGCGAAGAAACACGGCGTGAAAGTAACGCCGGACGAAATCCAGGAGCGCGCCGACAATTTCCGCCGGGTCCAGGGGCTGCATCGTGCAGCCGACATGAACAATTACCTGAATGCGCTCGGCGTCAGCCTCGACGAATTCGAAACCTTTGTCACCGACAGCCTGTACCAGGA
Organism: Noviherbaspirillum sp.; assembly: GCA_035626875.1. GTDB lineage: Bacteria > Pseudomonadota > Gammaproteobacteria > Burkholderiales > Burkholderiaceae_D > Noviherbaspirillum. Next base: position 42,363 of record DASPMV010000022.1, read on the forward strand.
AAAGATGATGGCCGACGTCTGCAGCGACAAGGCCGTCGAGCACTACTTCAAGCTCAATTCACCCAAGTTCGACAGCATCGAGGTCAGTCACATGGTGCTCGATGCCGAAAACAAGGCCAAGGAAATGATCGCCTACCTGCGCGACGATCCGGACAGCTTCGAGGACATGGCGCGCGAACATTCGGTTGCCGACACGCGCGAGCACGGCGGCCGCATCGGCAAAGTGCTGCGCGGTTCTCTCAAGACGGACATCGAAGCCAAGGTCTTCAATGCATCGGAAGGCGACTTGCTCGGGCCATTCCCTTCCGCGGACAAGGCCGTGTTCGAGATCTTCAAGGTGGACGCCAAGCATCCGGCGCGGCTCGACGAGGACACCGCCAGCGAGATCCGCCGCCTGCTTCGTGAAGAATGGCTGTTTGCCCGCGCGCAGGAACACATTATCGAAGCGCGCTGAGAGCGCTTCCTGATCCATGGACGCAGCGCAGAAGCAGCAGCACCCCCTCACGGATTTCCTTGCGTCCGTCGAGCTCCTTTCGCCATTCAGCCGTGAAGAGATCGAGCGCCTCGCGGAACATGCGGAATCACGCTTCTTCGCGTTCGGCGATACGGTCTGCAATGCGGGCGATCCCGCAGGCGGATTGTTCATCGTCAAGTCCGGCTCCGTGCGCGTCTTCACCGAGGAGAACGGCAAGGAAATCAGCATGGGCGTGCGCAAGGAGCGCGAGGTCATTGCCGAAATCGCCATGCTGCGCGATTACCGGCACGAATCCTCCGTCCGCGCGTCACTGAAGACGGAACTGCTGTTCATTCCGCGCAAGGTCATCGAGCCAATCATCGCCCGCAATCCTGCGGCGCTGGAATTCGTTGCCAGCTACGTCGCCATCAGTTCCGCCGGCGGCTTCGTCACGCGCCTGTTCGACTTGCGCGGGAAGGTCAACAAGGCGGAGCTGGAAGAGTTCGTGCGCAGCGTCGGCGTCAAGCGCGTCGTGGCGGGCAAGGACATTCTCAAGCAGGATGCGAAGGAGGACCGCCGACTCTATGTGATTCGCCAGGGTGAAGTGAAACTCGTGCGAACGGAAGAGGGCACCGAATACCCGCTGGCCACGCTGCGCCAGGGCGACATCTTCGGCGAGAAGGCTTGCCTGATGCGCCAGGAACAGATGGTAACCGTCACAGCCGTAACGGATACCACGCTGCTGGTCATCCCGGAAAAGACCATCCACCTCATCCTGGACCGCAACCCGAAGTTGCGCGAGGTGCTGGAGGATCGCATCCGCATTGTCGAGCGGGAATTGCAGCGCCAGAAGAAGCTCGAGGAGCGCCGCAAGCGTCCTGTGTTGCTCGACCTCCAGTCGAAGCCCGAAATGGGCGAGAAGGTCATCCGGCGCTTCCCGCTGGTCGAGCAGGCAGAGGAAATGGATTGCGGCGCGGCTTGCCTCGCGATGATCTGCAAGCATTACGGCATCCCGATGACGCTGGGCAAGCTGCGCGAGCTTGCCAACGTGACCACGGCCGGTGCAACGCTCGACAGCCTGGCGCGCGTCGGCGACTCGCTCGGTTTCTCCACGCGCGGCGTGCAGTGCACCTATGAATCGTTGCTCGGCTTCCAGCTGCCGTTCATCGCGCACTGGGAGGGTTACCACTACATCATCGTCTACGGCGTTTCAAAGAGTCACGTCTGGGTCGCCGATCCGGCCATCGGCTTCAAGAAAATGTCTGTGGAGGAATTCGAGCGTGGCTGGAGCGGTACCTGCCTCGTCTTCACGCCCGGCCAGGAGATGGCGCAGCTGGCCGCCACGCGCTCGCCATGGATACGTTTTGTCGGGTATCTGAAGCCATACAAGAAGATCCTGCTGCACATCTTCCTGGCGACCTTCGTGATCCAGGTGCTCGGGCTGGTGCCGCCGCTCATCATCCAGAACATCCTGGACGGCGTGATCGTCCACCAGAACGTCAACCTGCTGCACCTGCTGATCGTCGGCCTCGTCGTCTCCAGCCTGTTCACCCAGCTGATGGGGACGATACGTTCCTTCCTTGCCGGCTTTATGGTGCGCAATCTCGACTTCGCGATGATGTCGCACTTCTTCAAGCACACCATGTCGCTGCCGTTCTCCTTCTTTGCCAAGCGCAAGACCGGCGACATCCTGGCGCGCTTCCAGGAAAACCAGACGATCCGCGCCTTCCTTACCGAGTCGACGATCACGACCATCCTCAACCTGCTGATGGTGTTCATCTACTTCACCATCATGTTCCTCTACAACGCAAAGCTGACGCTGGTGCTGATCGCCTTTGTCATTCCGATCATCGCGCTGACCGTGCTGGCGACGCCGAAGGTGAAGAATTTCGCGCGCGAAGCATTCACTGCCTCGACCGACGCACAGGCCTTCCTGATGGAGACGCTGGGCGGCGTGGAAACCGTCAAGGGCATGGGTATAGAGCGGCCGGTGCGCCTGAAGTGGGAGCGGAAATATGTGAGGGCGCTGGAAGTGCAGTACCGCGCGCAGACATTCAATATCTGGATCTCCCTGGTCGGACAGATCCTCAACGCAGCCACGACCATCGCCGTACTCTGGGTCGGCACCAGCCTGGTGCTGGCTCGCGAACTGAGCATCGGCCAGCTTATTGCCTTCAATGCCTTGATGGGCAGCGTGCTTGCGCCGCTGATGGGGCTGGTCGGACTGTGGAATTTGCTCAATGACGCCGGCGTCGCCATGGAGCGGCTGGGCGATGTGCTCGACATGGAACCCGAGCAGAAACCGCAGGACCTGCCTTCGCGCGTCGTGCTGCCCGACCTGCAGGGCGAGATCAAGCTGGAAGGCGTGTATTTCCGTTACGGCGGCGAGGACACGGCGTACGTGCTGGAAAATATCAGCCTCGACATCAAGCCGGGAGAACTGGTCGCCATCGTCGGCCGCAGCGGTTCGGGCAAGACGACGCTGGCCAAGCTGCTGGTCGGCTTCTATACGCCGACCGAGGGCAAGATCGTGGTGGACGGCTACGACATGAGCGTGATCGACAAGGATTACTACCGCGCGCAGGTCGGCTACGTCATGCAGAGCAACCTGCTGTTCTCCGGCACGATCGCGGAAAACATCGCCAGCGGCGAGGAAAGTCCGGACCGCCGGCGTATCGAGGAAGTGGCCAAGATGGCGGACGCCCATGCCTTCATCAGCAAGCTGCCGCTGGGTTACGAACAGATCGTCGGCGAACGCGGCATGGGCTTGTCGGGAGGACAGATACAGCGTCTCTGCATTGCTCGCGCGCTTTACCACGACCCGCGTCTGCTGGTCTTTGACGAAGCGACCTCCGCGCTCGACACCCAGTCGGAAAGCAACATCATGGGCAACATGCACGAAATCCTCAAGGGCCGCACGGCGGTCGTCATCGCGCACCGCCTCAGCACCATCATGCGTGCAGACAAGATCCTGGTGCTGTTCGAGGGCGCGGTCGTCGAGCAAGGACGCCATGACGAACTCGTCGCCCGCAGGGGGATGTACTACGAACTGGTACAGAAGCAGCTGAGCGCCGCATGAAAATATTCGACCAACGCCTGGGCGGTTCCAGCATTTCGTATGCCGGCTTGCTGGAAAAGATCGAGATCATGCGCAACACGCTGCGCTGGTCTTCCAGGCTGGAGCGTGCGGAGATCGAAAAGCTCCTGCGCCAGTCGAATGCCCTGCGCGACGAGGTGATGCAGTTGTCGCACAAGGAGCGGTTTGTGCGTGCTGCCAGCGCAGAGGTCGAACCGATGGAGCCTGTGGAGCGGCCTCCCGGGGAGCGCCGCCAGGGCCTGATGGAGCGCAGCTTCATCTTCGAAGGGACCTTCGGCGACAATCCGAAGCTGCTTGAATCGCTGGAGATCGCCGAAAAGGCCGCGCCGTCCGACCTGCCTGTGCTGATCGACGGCGAAAGCGGTACCGGCAAGGAGTTGATGGCCAAGGTGATCCATGCTAACGGTTCACGCGCCGACAAGCCTTACATTTCCGTCAACTGCGGCGCCATTCCGGAAAACCTGCTCGAATCCGAACTGTTCGGCCACAAGAAGGGCGCCTTTACCGGAGCGGCCAATGACCGGAAGGGCAAGTTCGAGAGCGCGCACCATGGCACGATCTTCCTCGACGAGATCGGCGAGCTGCCGTTGACCGGTCAGGTGAAGTTGCTGCGCGTGCTGCAGGCGCACGAGATCCAGCGCGTCGGTTCGGATGAGGTCATCAATGTCGACACGCGCATCGTTGCAGCGACGAACAAGAACCTGCGCAAGCTGATCGCCGAGGGCAGCTTCCGCGAAGACCTGTTCTACCGGCTCAGCGTCATCCAGGTGACGCTGCCGCCGTTACGCGAACGCAAGGACGAGATCCCGCTGCTGTTTTCCTTCTTCGGCGACGAGGCGGCGGAGGCGTTGAAGCGACCGCCCGTGAAGATGACACCACGGCTGCGCGATTTCCTGTTGAATTATTCCTATCCCGGCAATATCCGCGAACTGCGCAACCTGATCTACCGCATTTCCTGCCTCGCCGGCGACATGGCGGATATCGTGCACCTGCCTGAGGACATCCGGCCGAAGGCGCCGGCGCGCGCGATCACGGCGAGCGCCATCGATCTCGAAGCCCTCAAGCTGACTTCATTGAGCGATGCAAAGCGCGCTGCCAGCGACGAGGCCGAACGCGCTTTCCTGGAGCGCGGGCTGAAGGAGGTCGGCGGGACCGTGGCCGAATTGGCAAGACGCTGCGACATGAACCGTTCCCATCTGCAGATGCTGCTCAAGAAGCATGGCATCCGTTCGAAGGATTTCCGGCACCAGCAAGCGGCGGATGGGCAGGACAAGAGCAAGGCGCACTGAGCGGCATGACGTTCTTGCAATGCTGCTCACCTCCGGATTTATTGAGCTGGATGCGCGCATTGCCGGGGACGACGCAGTAAACTGTGCGCTGCCCGCCGTCATGCCAACGACCTATGTTCAAGAAACTCCTGGAACGGTTTTTCCCTCCAGCACCGGAGCCCGTTGGTGCGGAGGATGCGCTCAGTCCGCTGACTGTTCTCGTCGTCGATCCGCCGCGCCCTGTCGAGATGATCGACGTCGACAACCTGTTTTTCCCGTGGCTCCTCGGGATGGGCAGCGCCGTCTCCGACGACATGAACGACGCCGAAAACCGCCTGCTGCGTGCGTTGAAGCGCGAAGCCGATACCGATTCACCCGCCACCGCGGACCTCGTTCCCCGCATCCCCTCCGTGGTTCCCATGCTGCTGCGCAGCCTGCGCGATTATCATGTCAGCAACGCGCAGCTTGCCGAGCAGGTGATGCACGATGCGGTGCTGGTGGCGGCGGTGCTCAAGCAGGTGAACAGTTCCTACTTCCGCCGTTCGTCGCCGGTGAAGACGATCGAGGAAGCGATCGCCGTCATCGGCCAGAACGGCCTGCGCATGCTCGTGGCCAGCGTGGCGTTCAAGCCATTGTTCAATGCCGGGCTCGGCCATTTCACTGCAGTCGGCGCGCCGCGCGTCTGGGAGCTGGCGGAATCCTACGGGATTGCTTGCGGCTTCTATGCAAAGCGCTACCAGGCCGACGGCTTTGAGGCCTTCCTGGCCGGACTGCTGCAGGGCGTCGGCGCCATCGTCGCGCTGCGTGTGATTGACCAGGCGGGTGGGGCGGAACCGGGCGAACTCCGTTCGCTGGCCTTCCAGGCTTCGTTTGCGCATTACTCGCGCCGGCTCGCGCGGCTGGTCGGACGTCACTGGGAGTTCCCCGCGCATGCGATCGCCGCGGTGGAGCGGGCGGGCAATGGCGAACCGTTGTCGGAAGTGCTGCGCCTGGCCGACCGGATCAGCAAGATCCGCACGCTGGTGAACCACGGCGCGCTGCGTCCGGAACATGCGCAGGCATGCCTCGATGACGAGGATGCCGCCGCCTGCTACCAGGAAGTGACAACCGTGCAGGCCGAACGGGAAAAATCGGCCGCCTGACCGCTTCGCTCAGTTGCCGGACACTTCCGCTCCGGCCGCTTTGCGTTCCGCGCTTTGCGTATCGCCCATCGGCGGCTCGGATTCTGCCGCCTTGCCGCGGTTTTCGGCAAACACCATCTTGCCGTTTTCCGTGCGTTTGTCGTCCCTGAATTCGCCTTCCCAGTAACTGCCATTGGCCCAGGTGTACCGTCCCTGGCCGTGGCTCTTGCCGCGCAGCCAGTTGCCGTCGTAGACGTCGCCGCTCTTGAAGCGCGTCGCTCCGCGTCCGTGCGGCATGCCGTCGCGTACCTCGCCCTCGTACCTGCTGCCATCGGCAAAGGTGATCGTTCCGCGACCATTTGGCATATCGCGCGCCCAGTCGCCGCTGTAGCGCTGGCCGTTGTTCCAGACGAACTTGCCTTTGCCTTCCTTCATGCCGCGCACCAGCGTGCCTTCGAACTGGTTACCGTTGGACCAGGTCACCTTGCCCGTGCCGGAAACGGCACCGGTCTTCGGATCGACCGAGAAATTGCCGACCATGGTTTGGTCATCCAGTACCAGGGGCTTGCGTCCCGGCGATGTGGATGATTCGGGCATCGCCGGTGGAACAGGGCGCGACTCCACGAGCGCCCTGGGCATCGGGGCAGGCACCTTGTCGGCCGGCTTGATGCTAGCCAGTTTGTCGTCCGGCGCCTTGCCCTCTGCAACGGGCGCCGGTGAAGGCGTCGTCGGCGTGGTTGCGCTGCCTTGACCTGCAGCCGGTGTTTGCACGGCGACCGGGCCGGGCGCGGAAGGTGCCGGCGACGGCATGGGCGTCGTCGGGGCGGACACCGTGGCCGATGGTGAGGCGGGCATCGGCGGGGCAGATGCCGTGGCCGGCGATGGAGCGGGCGAGGGGGCCGGCGTGGGCGCTTCCTTCTTTACGCTGGCAACCGGCGGCAGCGCGGGAACCGGTTCTTCCCGTTCAACCCGATCCGGTTCCTTGAAGGTGGCGATCCTGTCCTTTGCCAGCGCTGCATACCGTCCCTTCGGATATTTATTCAGGTAGGTCTCGTACGCGGTCTGCGTATGCACAGAGGTGGATGCGGTCCACAAATCCTCTTCAGCCGTGGACGGTGCTTCTTTCGTCTGTTTGCTTTCCAGGCGCAGGCGCGCCAGGTCGGCATAGCGGCCCTTGGGGAATTCCCTCAGGTATTTTTCATAGGCGGAGGTCTTGTCCGAACCGGTCGCCTGTCTCCAGACGTTGTCTTCGCGCGTCGTCGAAGGCAAGGGCGGCTCGGCCTGGTCGCGCAGGTATTTCTGCGCCGTGTCCTCGCTCACCCGGGGCGTCTCCTGCAACGCGGGCGCCGGTGGCGGAGCCTTTGCTACCGGGGGCACGGGCGGGGCCTGCTGCGGTTTCGTCTGGGCGGGCACTTGCGGTACCGGCGGTGTCAGCGCATAGGGCGATGGCGATGCGGGCGTGGTCATTTCTTCCGCATCCTGGTCAGGTGCCCCGCTTGCTCCCGACGACTCCATCGTCGGGCTGCCGCCGGCATCCGCGGTCAGGCCGTTCCAGGACTGGCCGGTACCAAGGTAGATGCCGGACGCAACGCCGGCGGTGAGCAGGATGCCGAGCAACGTCCATTCCCGCTTGCCATAGGAAGAGCCGGCAGGCGCCGGGCGGCTGGCGGGATACGACTGTGAATAATGGTGCTCACTGCGCTGGGTCGGTGGCGGCGCGATGCGCGTCCTGATGTCCGGCATGGCATCGAGCGGCATTTGCGTGCGCATCGGATCCATGTCGGAAGGGCGCATCATGGTGGTCGTGAACCCGGGATCGGAATGGGGCAGGGTGCGCGGCGAGGCCTCCATGATGTCGAGCGCATGGCGCAGCTCGGCAATCGAGCGGAAACGCGCTTCCGGCTTGACGGACAGCGCCTTGTCGATGGCGGCGAGGAAGCCGGCACTGTAGCGCCCCTTGCCGACTTCGCGCGCGGGCACCAGTTCGTCGTGCACCATGCGCGCGACGGCCGGGGGCGGCGCCTTGCCGGCAATCAGGTAATACACGACCGCGGAGAGCGCATAGATGTCCGTCCACGGTCCCTGGCGCAGTCCGGCGATGTCCGCATACTGTTCGATGGGGGCGTACCCGGGCTTCAGGATCGCCGTCAGGCACTGCGTCAGGTCGCCGATCACGCGCCGCGCTGCGCCGAAGTCGAGCAAGAGCGGACGGCCATCCTTGAGCAGCAGGATGTTGTCGGGCGCAATGTCGCGGTGCAGGCATTGTCCGCGGTGAATGATCTCGATTGCATCGAACAGGTCGCCGAGAAGCACACGTATCCACGATTCCGACGGTGTGATGCGGCGCTGCTTGAGCGCCTGCTTCAATGTGATGCCTTCGTAGAATGGCATCACCATGTAGGCGGTGCCGTTGCCTTCCCAGAAGCGATGCACCTTCACCAGCGACTGCGAATCGAACTGCGCCAGCATCTTGGCCTCGTTGATGAAGCTCTTGAGGCCGGCGGTGAATGTCTCGACGTTGTGTTGGGAGCGGACCGTCACCGCCAGCCGTGTCGTGCGCTTGGCGAGGCCGGAGGGCATGTACTCCTTCAACGCCACCTGGCGCTCCAGAGAATGGTCATAGGCGAGGTACACGATGCCGAAGCCGCCTTCCCCGATCAGGTCGAGAATCTCAAACTCGCCAAGGTGCGTGCCGACAGGAAGGACGTTCGCGCCATGATCCGCATCGTTTTCCGGCGATGGCCTGAATGGCATGCGCCGGGTACGCAATGCGGTCTTTTGATTGAAATCGTTCACCATAGGAATCTACCGAGTCTGTGTGGACAGCCATGCAGCACAATGTGCAAGGAACAACCGCTAGTAGCACCTTTGATGCCAGCACACGCTGTCCCCGCGGACCAATGCCGGCATGGATGGAAAGCCGGAGCGAGATGACCCGCGCGCGAGTGAAATCGGCCGAGGTCAGCGCAAGAAGAGCGAAATTCGCTTCGAAGCTTGGAGGCGGAAGGTTCGGGCATTACAGCGGGCCGGATTGAGTGAATGTCGGCTGTCGGGGCTTGTCCAACATCTGCTTGCCGACGCGCGACCGGGTGTTGGTTATCCGGCGACACGTCCGCGTCATCGGATCATGCGCGCGCCCGGCTTTGCAGGCGGGCGCATAATCCCCTGTTCATGATCGTCGCGTGAGGATCGCAGGGCTTGATCTGAATCGCTATTTGGCGATTTTCCGCACCGCTGTCAAAGAGCGGGATTCAGCACCGTCTGCTCGGTGGTGTGCATGTCGTCCGCGCGGACCACGACGGCGGAAATATTGTCGCGTCCGCCGCGCATGAGCGCGATCTCGACCAGTTCGTTTGCTGCCTGCGGACAATTGCCGGTCACGAGTGCGGCGCGCATTTCCTGTTCGTTGACTTCATTGCTCACGCCGTCGCTGCAGAGCAGGAACACGTCGCCATCGGCGACTTCGATCATCTCGCCGTCCACTTCCAGCAGCTCGGCCGCGCCCACTGCTCGCGTGATGAGGTTGCGGGCGGGATGGTGGATGGCGGCTTCGGCTGTCAGGGTGCCCGAGGAGAGGAGTTCCTCGACCTGGCTGTGGTCGCGCGTGAGCTGCATCAGGTGGCCGTTTCTGCACAGATAAATACGGCTGTCGCCCGCCCACAGGTAGGCGCAGCGTCGCCCGCAGGCAAGCAGCACGACGACGGTGCTGCCGATGATCTGGGCGCCGCGGTTGTAGGCCTCGCTGCGCAGCTGCCGGTTCACCGCCTGCAGGATGGCCTCCGCATCGGTGGCGAACTGTTCCAGCGACTCGCGCGGCTGCAGGTCAGAGAGTGCGGAGACGATGGCGTTGCTGGCGAAGTCGCCCAGCGTATGCCCCCCCATGCCGTCGGCAACAGCCCAGATTCCCCGCTCGGCGAGTTCGAGGAAGGAGTCTTCGTTGATCTTGCGAACCAGGCCCGCGTGCGTGCGGGAGGACGACGTCCATTTGAATGGCGTGGTATGCGTCACGTTCACCTCCGGCAGCGGGCGGAAATCGGGAATCTTCCCTGCGATGAGTATAGAGCCAGTGACGCGGAATGCACGTCTTCCCGAGCAAGACAATTGTGTTGCGTCTAATGCTTGACGTTTGTGCTGCTCTCGTTGAGGCCGACATTGATGTTGGCGTTGGCGGCCGAGTTGTTGATGTCGACCACCTGCACCTGGTTGATCATCTGGTCGGCATAGTTGTTGATCTGGTAGAAGTTGATCACCGAGCCCGAACCGAACGACCCTGTGTTGCGGTTGTACGGGCGGAAGGCGCCGAAGACCCAGGATCCGTTGCCGCCCCTGATGGACGCCATGGCTTTGCGGTCGAGGATCTGGTCCGTGCGAAGGTCTTTGATCGTGATGGTTGCCATTTCTTGTCTCCGTCTTTATTGGGCGGTCAGCGATTGGTGCAGTGGTGCCGTCGTTATTGCAAGCGCCATGCCACGCACGAGATCTCTGGTGGGTCAGAAGGCGACGTCAGCGTAGCCCCACTGCGCCGGGCTGACGTTCAGGCTGGGCGGAACAAAGCCTGCGCCGATGACGCCGATGTTGTTGAGGGCGTTGACCTCGACATTCTGGAACTGCGCGATATTCTGGCTGACGCCGACGTTGACGTTGGCGATCGGGCCCAGGCCTTTCAGCCAGGAATTGCCGCCGCGGACGGCGGACATGGCTTTACGATCGAGTTCGGCGGCGCGGGGCAGGTCGTGGATCATGATGCTGGACATGGTGGTTCTCCTTGGATTTGGTAGCAGGTTGGGTGGAGGCGCAAGGGGCCTCCACCGGATCGTCGTTTCTTGCTTAGAAGTTGATGCTGTTGTTGCCGGTCTGCGTCGGGTTGACGGTCGAGCTGATGCAGTTGGCGAAGGCAACGTTGTTGCCGTTGTTGTTCACCACATCCTGGCACTGGCCGATCAACTGCTCGGCCTTGACCGAGGTGTTGGTGGCGCCGTAGCCCGGCATCCAGGATGGTGCCGGAGCCTTGTAGTAGCCACCGCGTACGGAAGCCATGGCGGCGCGGTCGAGTTCGGTTGCAGCGGTGAGGTCTTTGATGAGCAAGGTGGTCATGATTGAATCTCCTGGTAACTGGTTGGGGTGGAAGAGCATTTCGTTGCGCTCGACAAACCTATTGCGAGGAGTGTGCCAGCCCGCCCGTGCGGGTAGTTAAAAATGCCCAAGTCATTGAAAAATCAGGGGAATCAATCGCAGGCGCGCCGCGCTCCGCACTCTTTAGCACGAGTTGCCGGCGGTGGAAGGATGGGGCGGAGCCAACAGATACCGCTGCAGTGTCTGCGTGGCTGCAACAGCTCCTGGAGGCTATCCCCGAACAAGGTCGATCTCGATTGTCACCGCACTGAGCTTCGTCAACCGGCGCAAAAAGACCGGCTGCTAAAGTCGTGCGACTAGGAAGCGTAGCGCGACAGAAGCTGGAGGCCGTTACCGCCAGGAGTCGCAACTGAAAAAGGACCAACTCTCATGCAAACACGAATCAAGTTACTCGCATCGATCGCAGCCCTGTCGCTGTGTTCGATTGCAATGGCGAACTCGGGCGGCCTGACTGTCGAGATGAAGGTGCTAAGCGAAAGCGGCGCCGGCGCTTCGGTGGGAAAGGTCGTCCTTCGTGATACGCCGTACGGACTTGAGTTGACGCCGACGCTGACCGGGCTCACGCAGGGCGTGCATGGCTTCCATGTGCATGAAAACCCGAGTTGCGAACCCAAGGAACAGAACGGCAAGATGGTGGCCGGGCTGGCGGCCGGCGGGCATTACGACCCGGCCGGTACGAAGAAACACGGCCTGCCGTGGGGTGACGGCCACCTGGGCGATCTGCCTCCGCTTTTTGTGGACATGACAGGTAACGCCAGCAACCCGGTGCTCTCGCCACGCCTGAAGCTGGCCGACGTGCGCGGACGCTCGCTGATGGTTCATGCGGGCGGCGACAATCATGCCGACCATCCGGCCCCGTTGGGCGGCGGCGGCGCGCGGGTCGTCTGCGGGGTGATTCAGTAGGAAATGAAACGCCCGTCGCAGGACGGGCGCTATCGAGCCTTGCTCAGGCTGCGAGCTTTTGGGGGGCGTATTGCGCGGCGATCCGGGAGATTGCCTGCAGCCCCTGGGAGACCGCCTGTACGGCCGTCTCGCATACCTGATGGAATTCCGCCTTCGTCAGCGTCTGCTTGCGCAAACCTTGTTCCGCCAGTTCGAACGCATCGCGCTGCACCAGCCGCAGGGCGCTCCGGTGCTTTTCCGCCTCGGCCAGAATCCGCTCGTACTGCGCGGAAGGGGTGAGCGAAGCCTGCGAAGTTGCCAACTGCTTCGCTGCATAAGCGAATGAGCGAACGGTCATATCGGCGTCGAATTTGGGCTGAATGTCCATGTTGATCCTGGCACAAGTAGTTGATACAAGGCTATAACGCTTGAGGACAGGATTCGGTGGACAGGCTAACAGTTGCTTACATATTTGTATTTGCTTTTCGGGAACCTGCTCGCCCTCCGCATGTTGTTATTTTACTTACGTTATCCTCCTGGCATTGTTCCTGACTTTTCAAGGGGCATTGGCCCTCGGCAGAATGAAAAAAGCCTGCCGGGAAATTCCAGGCAGGCTTGTGTGGCGGATAACAGGGATCAGAACGCCGCGTCGGCATAAGCCCATTGTGACGGGCTGACGTCCAGCTTCAGCGGCCCGAAACCGGCGCCGATCACGCCGACGTTGTTCAGGGCATTCACTTCGACATTCTGCATCTGGGCGATGTTCTGGTTCACGTCGATGTTGACGTTGGCGATCGGTCCGAGGCCCTTGAGCCAGGAGTTGCCGCCGCGTACCTTGGACATCGACTTCTCGTCGAGTTCTTCACTGCGCGGCAGGTCTTGGATGGTGAGGTGCGACATGGGTGGTTCTCCTTGGTGGTGTCGCGGGGGACAGCGCCCCCGCGGAGCATGGTTGGAATCAGAAGCTGATGTTGTTCTTGCCGGTCTGTGTCGGGTTGACCGTCGAGGTGATGCAGTTGGCGAAGGCCACGCAGTTGCCGTTGTTGTTGGTCACGTTCTGCGCCTGGCCGATCAGCTGACTGGCATCGAACGTGTACGTGTTCACCGGTGCACTGGTCTTCGGCAGTTCGACACCCCCGGAGGACATGGACATGGAGCCCAGGTATTCCTTGTTGAAGCCGCCGCGCACGGACGCCATGGCGGAGTGGTCGAGTTCGATGGTGGCAGACAGATCCTTGATCATCAGTGTGGACATGGTGTTCTCCTTGAATCGGTGTGTTCGTTCAAACGGTTTAGAAATTGATGTTGTTGTTCGCGGTCTGGGTCGGATTGACCGTCGACGTGATGCCGGACACGAACGCCACGTTGTTGCCGTTGTTGTTCAGGACATTCTGCGACTGACCGATGGATTGCGAAGCGTCGATCGAGACAGAAGTGGGATGTCCCTTCGGTGCTGCCGGCACGCCGTAATCGGGCGGGCAGTAGGACGGCGTCCAGCAGGATACGGGGGCCTTGTAGTAGCAGGTGCCGCCCGTGATGGAAGCCATGTCGGCGCTGTTGAGTTCGGTCGCGGTAGCGATGTCTTTGATGAGAAGGGTAGTCATTTGAAGTCTCCTTGGGTTTGGTAAACAAATCAGGTTGTCTGTGTTCGGACGAATCAGAAGTTGATGTTGTTGTTGGCGGACTGGGTCGGGTTCACGGTGGAGGTAATGCCGTGGGCGAACGCGACGTTGTTGCCGTTGTTGTTCATGACGTTCTGCGACTGGCCGATGGACTGCGAGGCGTCGAACGCGAACGAAGTCGGATGGCCTTTTGGTGCTGCGGGCATGCCGTAATCGGGCGCGCCGTAGGACGGGGTCCAGCAGGAAGGCTGCTTGTAGTAGTAGCAACCGCCGGTGACAGCAGCCATGTCGGCACGGTCGAGTTCGGTGGCAGCGGCGAGGTCTTTGATCAGCAGGGTAGTCATCGGTAAATCTCCTTGGGTTTGGTTGGGTTGGAAGAGCATTTTGTTGCGCTCGACTACCCTATTGCGAGGAGTGTGCCAGCGCGATCGACAGCCCAGCGAATATGCGGTAAGTGATTGAAAAATAGAGGAAAACCGATCAGTTTCAGGAGGCGTGGCCACGTAATGCCGCTTGCGGGAACGATGCGGCAGTCAGGCCGCAGCCAACAGTTTTCGCGGATGTGTATGCAGGTTCGCGACAGATCGATTCAGAGGCGGACCATTGTCCTCGCGACCGATTCCCCGTCGTCGCAAAAGCCAAGCCGCCGGTAAAGGCGGCAGGCATGGGTGTTGTCTTTCATGACACGCAGGAATGGGGATTCGCCTCGCGCGACCTGCTGCTGCAGTACCTTGATGACCAGCCGGCGCGCCAGTCCCCGCCCCGTAAAGGCGGGATGGGTGCAGACCCCGCTGATCTCGCTGAATCCGCCTGCACACACGCGGCTTCCGGCCATCGCCACGAGCGTCGCGCCGTCATAGATGCCGAAATGTTCACCCAGCTCCAATGTTCGCGTCGTGAACGGCCCTGGGCGGGCAAGCGTCGCAAGTGCCAGAGCGGCCGGTGCGCTGCTTACATCGAGCGGCACCGCTTCCGATATCTCATTCGTGATGATCACCTCACTGTTCCATGTCATCCTGATCAACACGGACTCGGAGTCGATGCGCCATCCGCACGGCGCCTTGCCGCCCCAGCCATCGCAATGCACGCGCTCGCCGTGCTCCACAAGCCGTGCCAGGGAATGAAAGTCCGGATGCGCGGGATTGCGGAATGCCACAATCGGAGGGAACCCGCTGGCATAGCGGCGAACAAGGTGGTTGCCTACAGTGCGGGCCGCGTGCGGGCCGGCCAGGGTGTGCCAGACGATGTTGTCGAGCAGGCGACGCATCATGCCGCCAGGCGCTTTTCTTCGCGGGCGGCACGGCTGGCGTCGTCCGTGTCCTTCCCCGTGGCACTGATCCTGTCCTCATGCCTTGGCCGCGGCAAGATCCCGGTCGGGCGCACCAGCATGACCAGCACCATCGCCAGGCCGAGCAGCAGTTGGCGCAGTACCTCGGATTCAAGCACGACGTGCCCGAACAACTGCCGCTGCAGCGGCTCGACCACATGGCGCAGCACTTCAGGCAGCGCCGCCAGCATGACGCTGCCCAGGATCACGCCCGGTATATGCCCCGTGCCGCCGAGGACAACCATGGAGAGGACGGCGATCGATTCGTTCAGGGAAAAAGATTCGGGAGAAATGTAGCCCTGGAATGCCGCGAACATGGCTCCGGCCACACCACCGAAAGATGCGCCCAGCGCAAATGCGAGCAGCTTGATGTCGCGCGTGTTGATTCCCATCGCCCTTGCGGCGATTTCATCTTCGCGGATGGCGATGAAGGCGCGGCCAAGGCGCGAGCGCTCCAGCCGGGTGGAGACGATCACAGCTGCCGCGCAGAGTGACAGGAACAAGAAGTAATAGGCATTCACCGAAGGCATGGAAAAACCGAAGACATCGACCATGCCGCGCGCGCCCGGTTCGCCGGCGAGCGACACGCCGAACACGCGGATCGGGTCGATCATGTTGATCCCCTTCGGGCCGTCGGTGATGTTGACCGGGGCATTCAGGTTGATGATGAAGATGCGTACGATTTCGCCGAAGCCCAGCGTCACCACCGCCAGGTAATCTCCGCGCAGCCGCAGCGTCGGTGCGCCGAGCAAGGCGCCGGAGAACGCCGCAAGCGCGGCGCCGAGCGGGACGATGGCCCACACCGACAGATGGATGCCCTCTGTCGCGACTTCAGGTCCGAGCAGACGCGCGACAAGTTCACCGACAGCCGGCGAGGTATTGATGAGCGATTCAAGGACGATGGCGAATTGCGGCGATGCCAGCAGGCCGGTCATGTAGGCGCCGACCGCGAAGAAGGCGATGTAGCCCAGGTCGAGCAGGCCGGCGAAACCCACCACGATGTTCAGGCCGAGGGCGAGCATGATGTACAGCAGCGTCATGTCGACCATGCGCACCCACGAATTGCCGAACTTGGCGGCGATGAATGGAAAGAGCAGCAGGGCCAGCCCGAGAATGGCAATACGGGCAGCAGTGTTGAGCGTGAAGCGCCTCGTCATGATGTCTTTCGAACAGGATGAACGGCTTGATGGTATGAGGCGAATCCCGGCGCGGCTATCAGGATCTTGCTCGATCAGCGGAGGGATGTGAGGCGGCGGAATTCGGCGGGCGCCATGCCGAACTGGGCGCGGAAGCAGGACGTGAAGTGGCTGTGGCTGGAGAATCCTGCGTCGAGCGCGATACCGGTCAAATCCGCTCTTGTCGCCTGCATGGCTTCAAGGGCCTTGCCCAGGCGCGTACGGAGCAGGTATTGGTGCACAGGCAGTCCGACTTCCTCCCTGAATACCCGTGCAAGATGATATGGGGAGCTGTTCGCAAGGCGGGCAAGGGCATCGAGGGTCCATTGCTGTGCGGGGAACAGGGAGATTGCCTCCTTGACGTCCTCGACCTGCTGGCGGCGGCGCCTGGCGGTCAGGGCCCGCGTTGCATCTTTCCTGCTGCCGGCGGCGCTGAGCAGCGCAGCTTCCATCATTGCAATGCAAAGCTCTTCGATTGCAATTGCGTCCGGGTCGCTTTTGGTGAGCGTGTGCCATAGCAGGCTGCGTTCGACGACGCTTGCCGGTGAAAGCAGGCAGTTTGGACGGAGGCGAGGCGAGCGCAAGCCATCCACGCCCACCGTGTCGGGAAGCATGGCGGCAAGGGCTGCCTGGGAAAACGCCAGCACAATGCTTTCGTCACCGATCCGACCGGGGAAGCTCATGCGGTAAGGCTGGCCGAGTCCGAGGAAGAGGGCATGGTTCGGATTGGCGATGAAATGTCGATCGGGCGCGTCGTGCAGGGCAAAGACGCCTGCGATCGGCAATAACACCAGGTCGGCTGCTGCCCACGCGAGGTCGCTGCATGCCGCCTGGGTGGGCCGAGCGATGGCATGGCGAATCGCCAGAAGCTCGCTGCTGAACAGGGGGCGCTCTATCAGGTGCATGGGACGTACCGAGGAATAAACCGGACTTTACCCGATCTTGCACCGCGGAAGATTTTCGATTCTCGGCGATTGGGCGAATGAACGACGAACGGCCACCCCGGGAAAGGGAGCGGCCGTCGATGGCGCGGAATTATCCTTCGTCTTTAACCGGTTTGCGGATGATGGACGGTCCGCCCATGACTGTGGGCAGGTTGCCGGCAAAGCCGCGCGGATAGTTCACGATACGCGTCGTGTTTGTCGCGCGCCGCGGAATGAAGCGCCCACGGGTGCGTGCGCCGCCGATGATCGATGCCATTGCCTGGCGATCGAGGTCGATGTTTTCGGTCAGATCCTTGATGACGATGGTGGCCATGGCTTTCTCCTTGCATACTCGAGTTATGCCCTGCTCGGGCAGGTGAAGCGTTGATGTATCACAGCAATGCGTGCAGCAATGCGGAAAAAGCCCGCCGGGAAAAATTCCCGGCGAGCTTTCACACGACTGCGTGCCGCGTTCAGAAATAGGCGTCGGCAGAAGCCCATTGCGACGGACTGACGTCGAGTTTCAGCGGCCCGAAACCGGCGCCGATGACGCCGATGTTGTTGAGCGCGTTGACTTCGACGTTCTGCAGCTGCGCGATGTTCTGGTTGACGCCGACATTGACGTTGGCGATCGGCCCGAGGCCCTTCAGCCAGGAGTTGCCGCCGCGCACCTTGGCCATCGCTTTCCGGTCGAGCTCGTCGCTGCGCGCGAGGTCGTGGATCATGAGGTTGGACATGAATGTTCTCCTTGGTTTTCGGCTCAAAAGTTAATGTTGTTGTGGGCAGTCTGGGTCGGTTTGACCGTCGACGTGATACCGCATACGAAGGCTGCGTTATTGCCGTTGTTGTTCAGCACGTTCTGCGACTGGCCGATCAGTTGGGACGCATCGAAGCTGTACGTGTTCGTCGGCGCAGTCGGTTGCGGCAGGTCGACGCCGAGGGAAGTCAGGGACATCGCGCCCTTGAGTTCCTTGTTGTAGCCACCGCGTACGCTTGCCATCGCTGCGTGGCCGAGTTCAGTGGTAACGGCCAGGTCCTTGATCATCAGGGTTGCCATGGTTGTTCTCCTTTCGATTAGAAGTTGATGTTGTTGTTGGCAGACTGCGTCGGATTCACGGTCGAGCTGATGCCATGGGCGAACGCGACGTTGTTGCCATTGTTGTTCATGACATTCTGCGACTGGCCGATGGATTGCGACGCGTCGAACGAGAACGAAGTCGGATGCCCCTTCGGCGCAGCCGGCACGCCATAGCCGGGATCGCAGTAGTAGGCGGGCGTATAGCAGGAAGGCTGCTTGTAGTAGTAGCAACCGCCGGTAACGGCAGCCATGTCGGCACGGTCGAGTTCGGTGGCAGCGGCGAGGTCTTTGATCAGCAGGGTAGTCATATGAAGTCTCATAAGGGTTTGGTAAGCAAATCAGGTTGTCAGTGTTCGGGCGAATCAGAAGTTGATGTTGTTGTTGGCGGACTGCGTCGGGTTCACGGTCGAGGTGATGCCATGGGCAAACGCGACGTTGTTGCCGTTGTTGTTCTGCACGTTCTGCGACTGGCCGATCATCTGCGACGCGTCGAACGAGAACTTGGACTCCGGTGCATAAGAGGTCGGCGTGCCCCAGCTCGGGGTGCAGAAGGACGGCATGCAGTAGGCAGGTGCGCCCTTGTAGTAGCCGCCGCGTACGGAAGCCATGGCGGCACGGTCGAGGTCGGAAGCGATGGCGAGGTCTTTGATCAGCAGGGTGGTCATGGGTAAATCTCCTAAAGTGGGTTTGGGTTGGAAGAGCATTTCGTTGCGCTCGACTACCCTATTGCGAGGAGTGTGCCAGTGCATCCGCTTTTGCCGTTGACTTTGTCTAAGTCGTTGAAAACTATAGAGAATTCCTGATTGAGGACGTGGCCCGGCGATACTATCCATGCAATCGGGAAGCTGTCGGCAGGCGGCCTGAGGCCAACAGTTTTATGAAGCTGTTGGGGTTGCACAGACAGCGCTGCGCGACCTGTCCTACGCAAGCCGGTGCGGGTTGTCGTACGGTTCTGCGAGAGAGCGGGTGTGGCGCAGTCGGGTTGAGCCAACTGGCGTTAAACGAAGTGATGTAACGACTGCAGTGGAAGTTGGGGAGACAAAATAAAATCGGCCCGCGTTCTCTCGAAGCGGGCCGACTGAATTGAACCTGTCGCACGGTGCCAGCACCCCAGAACCAGGGGTCCAGGGGGTCGGAACCATCATGACTTCGGGTTCATCGAACGACGATCGCTCCCGCCATGAATTTTTCCAACCGGTTGCGCAGATCGTCCAAGGATGTTTTGGCACGTACGACTGCGACAGGTGATTCACATACTACGCCCTTGGGCACTGATGTCAAGGCGCGAGTGAAAATCTCTTGACCGCGCGTGCGGGACCGCCCGCTATATAATCCCAGCCTTCACTCAACCGCGTATTCCCATGTCCGATCACGATTCCGATTCGCCCATTCAAGAAGACCGCCTTTGGAAAGACGATGGATGGACCGCGCGCGTCATCAAGAACGACGACGACGAAGGTTGGGCCGTTGCGATGTACAAGGACGGTGAGTCGGAACCGGCGCTGGTCGGACCCTGGACCATGGGCCGCGACAAAAAGAACCCGAAGCCGCTCGACGCCAACGCCTTCTCCACGCTTGTCAAAACCGCTTCCGAAGTCTTGCGCCGGCATGAGCAACAATTGCATGCGAGCCTGAACAAGAGTGTGTCCATCACCTTCAATGGTGAGGTGATCGCGGTAACGCTCAGTATCGTTCCCGATGAGTATGAGCCGCATGGCGTGCTCAAGGCGTTTGACGAGCAGGGCAACGAGATCGCAAGCAAACGGGTAGAACCGAATTTCAGCCTCACGCGTTCAAGCGCAGCTACATGGGCTGAAAAAGGTTTCGGCCGCTAGGCTTGCGAACCATTCGACTCCCCAGGGAGCTTACTTGCAGTCAATGTTCTTTTCCGAAGCACCTGTCTGGCCGGAATCCCTTTTCAGCTTTGTCATGGCCATCTTCTTTTGCTCGGCGTACTCTTTCTCCGTGATATGCCCGGCTTGCTTGGCGTCTCTCGCATTTTCCATATCCCTGCGGCAATCGTCTGCGCCATAGTTTGATTTGGATGCGGAGGACTGTGTTTCAGACGATCCACTACTTCTATTCCGGTCGGAAGGAGAGGCGGCCTGCTGGGCCAGGGCGCCAGACGTCATGGCGGAAGCGGCAATCGCAATAAGTACGGTACGTAAACGCATCGCAGTATTCCTTCTCGCAAAGTAATGAACTGAAGCGTAGGCCAAACACACGAAGCCGAATCTGCCATGCCTCAAGAAAGCATCCTGGGGGTGGCATGGCATTCAGGCGGCACGTAAACAGCATCCGGAATGTTCTTCCGTTTTTCCGATGTAACAGTCTCTCTAAGTTCGCTTTATCAATGCGACCGAAAAAGCTAGCATCCTGCAAGCTGTCTGGCTTGGGTTTATTATCGAGTCAGGCAGTTCCTACTGCCGGATCTTCAAAGGAATCTTAGTGAACCCAAAGCACCTGCGCCTGGCCATATCGGCATTTGCTGCATTCTTTGTCTTTTCCGTCGTTAGCCAAATCTTCAGCTCCCCTGCATCAGGCAAATCGACGCCCGTCGCCTATTCGGAATTCCTTGCGATGGTGCAGTCGAAGCAGATTCGTGAAGCCGTGATCGAGGGGACGCGTGTTACAGCCGTCACCAGCGATGGAAAGGAATTGAGCACGAACACGACGCTGCTTGATCGCGGTCTTGTCAACGATCTCATTGATAACGACATCAAATTTGACGTCAGAAATCCTGAGGCCCCGTCCTTCCTGTCTCAGGTATTCATGTCCTGGTTCCCGATGCTGCTCTTGATCGGCGTCTGGGTGTGGTTCATGCGACGCCAGCAAGGCGGCGGGAAGGGGGGGCCGTTCTCGATGGGCAAGTCGAAAGCGCGGCTGCAGGATGAGCACACGAACACCACCACCTTCGCAGATGTCGCAGGCTGTGACGAAGCACGCGAGGAGGTCGACGAAATTGTCGAATTCCTGCGCGAACCGCGCAAATTCCAGCAGCTTGGCGGCCACGTGCCAAAAGGTGTTCTTCTGGTCGGCCCACCGGGCACCGGCAAGACCCTGCTTGCTCGCGCCATGGCGGGCGAGGCGCGCGTGCCGTTCTTCACGATCTCCGGTTCCGACTTCGTTGAGATGTTCGTCGGCGTCGGCGCTTCGCGTGTACGCGATCTGTTCGAGACCGCCAAGAAGCATGCACCGTGCATTATCTTTATCGACGAAATCGACGCCGTCGGCCGTTCTCGGGGAACGGGGATGGGAGGCGGAAACGATGAGCGCGAGCAGACGCTGAACCAGATGCTGGTCGAGATGGACGGCTTCGAACCGAACTCCGGCATCATCGTGGTCGCGGCGACAAACCGCGCCGATGTGCTCGACAAGGCATTGCTTCGACCTGGCCGTTTCGACCGCCAGGTGATGGTCGGCCTGCCGGATATCCGCGGCCGGGAAAAGATCCTGCGCGTGCATATGCGCAAGGTTCCGCTGTCGCCGGATGTCCTGCCAGATGTGCTGGCCCGCGGCACGCCGGGTTTCTCCGGCGCCGAGCTGGCGAACCTCGTCAACGAAGCGGCACTGTTCGCTGCGCGTCGAAACAAGTCTGTGCTGGACATGCAGGACTTCGAAGACGCAAAGGACAAGATCATCATGGGTCCGGAGCGCAAGTCGGCCGTGATGCGCGAAGAAGAACGCCGTAATACCGCCTTCCATGAGTCGGGTCATGCCGTGGTCGCAAAACTGCTGCCGAAGGCTGATCCGGTGCACAAGGTCACAATCATGCCGCGCGGCTATGCGCTGGGTTTGACCTGGCAACTGCCGGAACATGATCGTGTGAACATGTACAAGGACAAGATGCTGGAAGATATCGCCATCCTGTTCGGTGGCCGTATTGCCGAGGAAATCTTCATGCAACAGAAGTCCACCGGCGCATCGAACGACTTTGAACGCGCAACCAAGTTGGCCCGGGCGATGGTCACGCGCTTTGGCATGTCCCAGACGCTTGGAACGATGGTCTACACCGACGAACAGGATGGCTTTGGCAACAATGCCCGCACCGTATCCGAAGAGACCCAGCAGAAGGTCGACGAGGAAATCCGCCGTATTCTCGACGGCCAGTATGCGTTGGCGCGAGGCCTCCTCGAATCCAACCGCAGCAAGGTCGAGATGATGGCGAATGCTCTCCTCGAATGGGAAACGCTGGATGCGGACCAGGTGAATGACATCATGGTTGGGAGATTGCCGCGTGCGCCCAAGTATGTAGTGGAAAAGAAGGCGCCACCCGCTGGCGGGCCGGGGCCGGTCGTTACGGCGACGACCTGATCATCCGGCGAGGCCGGGGCGCGAGCATGATCCCGCTGCACCCCGGCGCGCCGCAATGGCAGGCAAAGGCCCGCTTGACGGCCGCGGTATGGCGGCCCTCGTAGATCAGGGCGTAGTGGTAGCTTAGTTCTTCACCGCGCTCGATATCCATGAGCGCATAGATATGGACCGTCCCGTCCGGATGCTCCATCGCCTCGCAGTTGGGTTCGCAGGAGTGATTGATGAAGCGGGCCTCATTGCCGCCCGCGCCGCCGTCGATGACACGCCCGTCGGCCAGGGTGAAGAAGAAGGTATGGTTCAGCGGGCCGCCTTTCGCCTCGGCGCGACGTATCGCTTCCGGCCAGGTGATGCGTTCCCCCTTGTACTCGATGATGCGATCACCTGCCGCGATCCGGCGGCGCGCGAACATGCCGCTGCCGTGGATGGCGGAGCTCCTGACGACGTAGGACGGCAAGCTGCGTTTCGTCACGTGCATTCTCCCGGTGGTGTTCCCGCACGATGTGAGGCGGTGCCCGGGTTGAAGTTCCGGCGTTGCACTCGAGCCTCCTCAATGCTCGTGCTGATGTGCCTCCTGGATCATTCGCAGTGCGGTATGCGTCGGGTAGATGTCGGCGAGTTCGGCCGGCTTTTCAGTGGCCGGAAAGCGCTGCGCTGATGGCGATACCATGATGTTGATGTAATGGATGTCGAGCTGATCGTCCTCTTCCAGGCGCGCCACGGCTTCGTCCTCGATCTCGAACATCATCCTCCAGTTCAGCCGCATTCCTCGCGGTATCCGGTGCCTCACGATCGCGCGGATTTCCTCCCGCAGACGGTGTTCTGCCGCTGCAAGTTTTGATACTTCCGGTTCCATGCTACACCTCTGGTGGTCTGTATATTTGTACAGTATAGGCTGATCGACGGGGAGTGAAAGCGCGTTCTCGCCTGAGCCGCCCGGTTGTTGCCACGGACTGACAAAATTGCCTCTCTGTCAATGCATGATAGGGCGCGAGCGACGAAAAGCATCATGATCAAACGCAACGTGCACAGGAGAAATGCTAGAGCAGTACTTCTAAATTCCCTTGGGTAAGTTTTCCCGGACCGGGCTATCATCATGGCGGGGTTGCCAAAGTGCAATAAGAGCGCGCCCCGCAGTCTCAGGAAACACGGACTGCTGGAGTCGAAAAAAAGATACCGCGACTTACAAACAGCGGGCTTAAAGGGGACATAAATGAATCTGAACCGCTTGCGCATCGGCCAGCGACTGGCTTTGGGCTTTGGGGTTGTCACCACATTGCTGGTACTGCTCGCCAGCCTGGCCTACCTTCGGATCTCCAGCCTGACCGGCGAAATCAACACCATGGTCAATGACCGTTATCCGAAGACGGTGATTGCCAACAGGATCAAGGCCGACCTCGACGAAAGCATCCGCAGCATGCTCAACGTCCTGATCATGCAGGATGCGGGGCAGATCAAGAAAGAGCTCACCAACATCGAGGAACGCAACAAGAGCATCGACAGCTCGATCAACAAGCTCAACACCATCATCACCGACGACAAGGGCAAGGAGCAGGTCAAGGCCATTGTCGAGCTGCGCGACAAATTCCTTCCGGCGCAGAACAAGTTCGTCGCCCTCATCAACGAGGACAAGAAAGACGAGGCGATGATCAAGCTGATGTTCTCGGTGCGTCCACTGCAGGGCAAGTACTTCGAGCAGCTGGACGGCTTCATCAAGCACCAGGACGGCGAGATGGCGAAGTCCGGCGAGGATTCCACAGCCGCCGCCCAGCAGACCGCGATCTTCATTCTCGCACTGGCAGCCGGTGCGGCCGCGCTGAGCATCCTCGTCGGATTCCTGACCACGCGCCGCATTACCGGCCCGCTCAACGAAGCGGTGAACGTCGCCAAACGCGTGGCCGATGGTGACCTGACCAGCGAGATCAAGGTCAAGACCCAGGACGAAACCGGCGAACTGATGAAAGCCCTGCAGCACATGAACGCCAGCCTTGCCAGGTTGGTTGGCGAAGTGCGCCACGGCACGGAGGCGATTGCCGACGCATCGCGCGAGATCGCCAGCGGCAACATGGACTTGTCGCACCACACGCAGGAGCAGGCGGCGTCGCTGCAGGAAACCGCGTCGTCCATGGGGCAGCTGACCCAGACCGTGCGCCAGAACGCCGAGAATGCCCGCGAGGCAAACGATCTTGCAGCCACCGCGTCGCAGATTGCGGAGAAGGGCGGTGCGGTGGTGTCGCAGGTCGTGCAGACCATGGGGTCGATCAACGAATCCTCACGCAAGATCGTCGACATCATCGGTGTCATCGACGGGATCGCCTTCCAGACCAATATCCTCGCGCTGAACGCCGCGGTGGAGGCGGCACGCGCAGGCGAGCAAGGCAGAGGCTTTGCAGTGGTTGCCGCCGAAGTGCGTAGTCTTGCGCAGCGTTCCGCCAGTGCGGCAAAGGAAATCAAGCAGCTGATCGGCGACTCGGTGGAGAAGGTCGACACCGGCGCAAGGCTGGTCGACCAGGCGGGCAGCACGATGAACGAGGTCGTGGCCAGCGTCAAGCGCGTGACCGGCATCATGTCCGAGATTACCGCCGCCAACCAGGAGCAGAGCGCCAGCATCGAACAGTTGAACCACATGATTGTCCAGATGGACGGCGTGACGCAGCAGAACGCTGCGCTGGTGGAAGAGGCGGCAGCATCCGCGGAGTCGATGCAGAACCAGGCATCGACGCTGTCGCAGCTGGTCAGCGTGTTCAAGCTTAACAACAGCATGCCGGCGCTGGCACAAGCGGCGCCGGAGTCGAAAGGGACGACAGTCGTGCCCCTGCCCGTGAAGCCAAGAGTTTCCAGCACGCCCGCCTTGAAGAGGGCGCCTGCCGTCAGCGCCAGCGACGGCTGGGAAGAGTTTTGATTTTTTTAGTTGCAACCGGAGACAATATGAAATCACGCAAGAGTCTCAAGAACCTGGTCGCGGTGGCCGGCCTCGTGATGGGATTGGGAATGCAGGCGCAAGCCGCTGAAGTCGGCGGCGTCAAGCTGGACGACACCATCAAGGTGGCGAACCAGGAGTTGAAGTTGAACGGAGCGGGACTGCGTACCTGGGCTGTGTTCAAGGTCTATGCGGCAGGCCTCTACCTCCCGGAGAAAAAGAAGACCGTACCCGAAATCATGGCGCTGAACGGCCCGCGCCGCATCAAGCTGGTGCTGCTGCGTGACGTCAACAACGAGGAGCTGGGCCAGGCCTTCATGGACGGACTGAACGCGAACTCCGACAAGGCGGAAAAAGCCAAGTTCGTGAACCAGACCATGAAGATGGGCGAGATCTTTGCGTCTATCCCAAAACTGAGCAAGGGCGACACCATCACCAACGACTGGATCCCGGGGCAGGGCATGCATGTGCTGGTGAACGACAAACGGGTCGGCGAGGTGTTGCCGGACCTGGCTTTCTATAATGCATTCATGCGCATCTGGCTGGGTGACAAGCCGGTGGACAATACGCTGAAGCAAGCATTGCTCGGCAGCTGATTCAACCGCTTGCGTGCCGGCGCTCAATGCCGGCACGTGCAATTTCTCTCTTCCAACGCGCCGTCCGGCGCGTTTTTTTTCGTCGCGATATTTGCGCAACATTCGCGTCGCGGCAACGCTGTCAGTTTGTACTATATTAAAACGACACTGCAGCGGGCGAGCAGTATTAGTCCCTGGGCCCACATGTCAAGCACAAAACCTATGGCTAGCCTTGCGCACGCGATCCGCAACTTCCAAGGGGGCGGCGTATCGCACAACGAATTTTTTGCGCAGGTCGATCGCGCGCTTGCAGCGCCGAGCGTCGATTCCACCAAGCTTCTCGAAATTCTTGACGACGAGAACACACGGGGACACCTGCCGCCGGATGTGTACGCGGAATTGCAGCGGCGCGTCGAGCGTGTTGTCGAGTCCACGCGCAGCATCAACGGCAATGAAACCCGGATCCGTACCAATTCTCCCAGGAGCACGATGCCGCCATATTCATCTGGCAGCGAAACGCGTTACAGCAGCGAAATGACCGACGGCCTGGAGCGGATCAAGGGCGTGGGCGACACGCTCAACGGACGCTTCGTTCTGGAGGAATGCATCGGCTTCGGGGGCATGGGCACCGTGTACAAGGCGCTGGACCTGCGCAAGCTGGAAGCTTCCGACCGCAATCCCTACATTGCCATCAAAGTGCTGAACGTCCAGTTCCGCGGGCATCCGAAGTCGCTCATCGCGCTGCAGCGCGAAGCGAAGAAGGCGCAGGCACTGGCGCATCCGAACATCGTGCGCGTCTACGACTTCGATCGTGATGGTCCGATGGTCTACCTCACGATGGAGTACCTGACCGGAGGTCCGTTGAGCAGGATGTTGCGCGCGCCGGGTTTCGGCGGCGTGCCGTTTCCGGAAGCGCTAAAGATTATCGGCGGCATCGCCAAGGCGCTTTCCTATGCGCATGAGCGAGGCTTCGTCCACTGCGACCTCAAGCCGGCAAATGTGTTCCTCACAGATAACGGCGACGTGAAGGTCATCGACTTCGGCATCGCCCGCGTCTTCCATAAGCCGGAAGAGGTTGTCGAGGCAACAGTCTTCGATCCCGGCAGCCTTGGTGCAATGACGCCGGCCTATGCCAGCCCGGAAATGCTGGAAAACCGCGAGACCGACCCGCGTGACGACGTCTATGCGCTGGCATGCATTGCCTATGAATTGCTTACGGGCCGCCATCCCTTCGATCGCGTGCCTGCGACACAGGCGCGCAACTCCGGGCTCAAGCCGCAGCGTCCGCAAAATCTCGGCAATGCGCCCTGGAAGGCATTGCGTCATGCGCTGGCCTTCGAACGCGAGGCGCGGACGCCGAGTGTGGATCTCTTCTACAAGGAGATGAGTGGCTCGGGCAGGGTGCCGCCGTTCGCGCTAATTGGCGGTGGTGTCTTCGCCGCCGCGCTGCTCGCGACGCTCGCATTCACTTTTTATCAGGGCAACAAGGAGAAAGCGGCAGACGAACCGACAGCGGTAAAGACCGAGGAGCGCGAGCCACCGGCGGTGACAACGGCTCCGCCACCGCCACCGCCACCGCCGGCACCCGTCGTTCCGCCGTTAACGATGGAGGCCGTCACGCCGGTCCTGTCGCGCATTCCGTGTTCCGCACTGCTGCCGACGATCAAGGGAAACACGCTCCAGGTGCGCGGTTATCTCGCAAGCAGCGGTGTTGCAGGCGCGAAGCAGTTGCTGGGGGCCATCCCGGGGCTACAGTCATTGAATCTCGACGTCCGCCAGGTTGGCGACGAAAAGTGCGGCGCAATCAACCTTTTCGCGCCGTACTGGCTGCGCAACCAGGCAGCGGGAACCTCTGTCTCGGTAAAGACCAAACCAGTGCGGAACGAACTGGTCGAAGGCGATTCGGTCGTTCTCGATATCACCACGCCGGGTTTCGACTCCTGGGTTCACGTCGATTATTTTTCCTTCGATGGAAGCGTGCTGCACATGGTCCCGAGTCCGCGGGTGCGGGCGAACCAGACGCCGCCCAACTACTCGGCCACCATCGGCGCTGGAGGGAACTGGGTCGTTGCGAAACCGTTTGGTACGGATCTCATCGTGCTACTGGCGACGCCCGCGCCCTTGTTCGATGCGATGCGTCCGGAGGCGGAGGTGTCCGGCGATTACCTGGCGGCGGTGGAGAAGCAGCTGAAGCAGATCGCGGCCAGGCACGGGCGCGACAAGATCATGGTCGACTTCCTGCAAATCACGACCAAGGCACGCAAGCCTTGATCGTCAGCATAGTTCTGGATCCTTCTTACTTCATATCCCTCGCCACCCGGAACCCATTCTGCGAATGCCGCACGCTCGCACCATATTTGAATCGGGTGGACGACGGCATATAGCTCGCCCCATCGCGCCATGAACCGCCGCGAATGACGCGCTCCCTGCAGGCCGGCGTGTCCCACGGTTTTGCGTCGCCGGGGGCTCCCTTGTAGGAGTTGTGCCAGCAATCGGCGACCCATTCCCATACGCTGCCGCTCATGTCATGCAGGCCATAGGGATTGGGGGCAAAGGAGCCGACCTTTGCCGGCCCATCCGCGCTCCACGGCTCGCCGCATTCCTTGCAGTTGGCGTTGCCCGGCTTCATTTGTTCGCCCCACCAGAAGCGGCTTGAGGTACCGCCGCGTGCGGCGTATTCCCATTCTGCCTCGCTGGGCAGGCGGTACGACTTGCCGGTAGTAATCGACAGCCATTTCACGTATTGCTGCGCATCGTCCCAGCTCACATCGCGTACCGGGGTATTGCCGGGACTGTTGCTGGTTAGCTTGGGACAGCTGCCGCCTTCGGCGCAGACGTTCCATTGGTCGACCGTCACCTCGAACTTGCCGATCGCGAAAGGTGCGCCGATGGATACGCGGTGCGCCGGCTTTTCGGATGGGTCGCCGCTGTTTGCGCCCATGGTGAAGCTCCCGGCTGGCAGGCTGACCAGCACGGGGCAGGTCGGGCAGTCGCGCACTTCGCCGGTTGCGGTCGTGGGCGGCGGCTTGTCGGGAGCAGGCTCGGCTGGCGCGGCCTGTGGCGGGACTTCCTTCGGCGCCGGAGGCTCTTTCACTGCCGGCGGCTCTTTCGCTACCGGCGGAGTGCGCTTGCGTTCGGGCTCCGCTTTTGGTGGCGGAGCGGGGCGTGTTTTTTCAGGCGCCGTTTTCGCTGCGGGCCGTTCGGTTTCCGGTGCAGGCTCTGTCCTGGCTGCTGCGCGGAGACGTTCGATGCGGGCCTTCGCCAGCGTGGCGAACCGGCCCTTGGGATACGCCTGCAAATAGGCTTCGTAGTCGGCAATGTGGTTGCTGTCCTTGATCGATTCCCAGAAGGTCAGCTCGTATTGTTCGGCGCTGTCCTTGGGCAGGATGGCGGCGACGCCGTTGTCGAGAAGGTCTGCCCGTCGGTCGACCGCTGCCGCGTGGTCGACGACGGTGACGCCCAGCGAAAGTGCGATCAGGAATGTTGGCCTCACAGCAAAACCTTCGTCACGAGAAATTCATCATCGGGGATTGTTCCTCCTGCATATCATCGATATCCAATAGTGGTAGCGGTTTGCGAAAGCACAAACGACGGCCCACAACTTCTCCGAAAATGAGAGCAACCGTTTTCCTGCCGGTAGAGAGAGTGTGATGAACTGGCCGCCGAGGCGATGCAGCATTGCAGCTGCTGGGGCGCTCAGGCGGAATTTCCTGTTAGAGGAGCCATTGCATGCTTAGACTCGCCTATCTTGCTGTCGCAACCGTCGCGTGTCTGGGCATGTCGGGGGCACATGCGCAGCGGTCATCCGCGCCGGACAATGCGGAGGTGTACATCGTGTGGCCGCAGAACGGCACGGTCATCAGCGGCGGCAAGTTCTGGCTCCGCATGGGATTGCGCAATATGGGCGTGGCACCGAAGGGCGTCGAGCGACAGAACACTGGCCACCATCATGTGCTAATCGATACCGACCTGCCGCCGATGGACAAGGAAATCCCGTCCGACCGTAACCATCTCCACTTCGGCGCCGGGGAGACAGAGGCAAGGATTGAACTGCCGCCAGGCAAGCACACGCTGCAGTTGCTGCTTGGGGACCACAACCATGTCCCGCATGATCCTCCGGTGATGTCGAAGAAGATCACGATCACGGTGAAATAGATGATGACCGGAACGTGGATGCTTGTGGGGATGAAAACCGATTCGGGGGTACGCATCATGGCCAGGACCTGCGCTGCAGCTGCATTCTTCCTTCTCTCGTGGACCGCAGCGTTCGCGGGCGAGACGCCCGCAGCGCCGCATGCCTACCTGTACATCGGCTGGCCGAACAATGGCGAAGTGGTTGCTGCCGGCAAGCCTTTCCGCGTCTGGTTTGGCCTGCGCGACATGGGTGTGGCGCCCAAGGATGTGAAGCTGCCCAATACCGGCCACCATCACCTGCTCATCGATACGCCCATACCGCCTGCCGACAAGGAGATTCCGTCGGACAGGAACCACCTGCATTTCGGTGCGGGTGAAACCGAAACCATGATTGAACTGCCCCCTGGGAAGCACACCTTGCAGTTGCTGATGGGCGACGACAAGCACATCCCGCACAATCCGCCGATCTTCTCGAAGAAGATCACGATTACGGTGAAGTAAGGCCTCCTTCGGCAAGGCCGGTCGGGCAGTTTGCAGCCGATGCGCGCGACGCCGGCGAATGGAGGTGTGATGGATAACCATGTAGCTCCGGCAGTCTCCGCCGGTGCGGTAACCGCCTATCTGGAAGTGACAGGCGACGGATCAGTGCGGCCGACCGTGTTTCCCATCCACGACGAAGTCGTCATCGGGCGCGACCCGCAGGACTCGCTTGCGTCCGACAAATTCCTGTGCATTCCCGAGCATACGGTGAGCCGGCGGCACGCGCGCATCAGGCGTCGCGGCGATACGTACTTTGTCGAAGACCTGCATTCCTTCAATGGCACCTATGTGGACGGGACCAAACTCAGGCCGGGCGCCTGGCACCCGTTGAAGGACGGCGACGAACTGACGGTGTCGAATGCGCAGTTGGTCTTCCACTCCCTCGTCGTGCCCGCGCGCGACAACTCGCCGACCATCATCACACGCATGGTCGATGCCTCGGAGCTGACGCGGATCATGGAGCCGGGCGGGGGAGCCGCACACGGTGACATCCAGCAGACCATGCAGAAGCTGCATGCGATGGCGCAGGTCGGGATTGCGCTCGGTGCGGTGACGGACCAGGAGACCCTGATCGAAAAGATCATGAATTTCATCTTTGACCTGTTCCCGCTGGCCGAGCGTGCTTTCATCATGCTGCGCAAGACGGAAGGGGGACAGCCTTCGCCTGTGGCTGCGCGGCGCAGGGACGGCAAGATCGAGGATCCGGACCGCGTACGCATGTCGCGCACCATCATCGACGACGTGCTCAACCGCAAGCAATCCATCCTGTCGGTCGACACCTTGTCGGACCGGCATTTCGGCGCGCAGGAGTCGATCCTCGCGCAGGCAATCCGCAGTGTGATGTGCGTGCCGCTGGTGCTGGAGGGCGAATGCCTTGGCCTGATCCAGGTGGATACCTCGTCCGATCCCTACGCATTCAAGGAGCAGGACCTGGAGATGCTGACCGGCGTCTGTGCGGAAGCGGCAGTGGCACTGAAGAATTTCCAGTTGTATTCGGACATTGAGCGACTGCTGGACGGTTTCGTCCGTGCATCGGTGCAGGCAATTGAAGAGCGTGATCCCGTCACAGCTGGCCACTCGTTCAGGGTGGCCGGGTACGCGGAGTCGTTGGCGAGGGCGGTCGACCGCGCCGACTCGCCCGACCTGCGCAACGTAGGCTTTACCCTCGACCAATTGCGGGAGATTCGCTATGCGGCGCTCTTGCACGATTTCGGCAAGGTTGGCGTACGCGAACATGTGCTGCGCAAGCAAAAGAAGCTGCATCACTTTGAGATGCGCATGCTGGAGGAGCGCTTCAAGTACGCGCGCGCCTGTCTCGAGCGGCAGGCATACCGAAGCCTCGTGGAACGCCACGCCGAAGAGGAAATGACGATGGCGTCCTTCCGGGCGGAGAAGCGCCGGATGGAAGAGTGCCTGCACGAGGAGTTCACGCGGCTGGAACGATTCCTGACCGCGATCCGCGAGTCGAACGAGCCAGCGATTTCCCACGGAAGCCAGTTGCCGGACCTCTCGGAAGTTCTCGGATACGCCTACGAGGAGGTTGACGGTTGTTCGTCACCGCTTCTGCACGAGAGCGAATTCTCGGCACTCAGTCTTCCCAGGGGCTGCCTTACTCCGGAGGAGCGCAAGGAAATCGAATCGCACGTCGCCGACTCCTATTCTTTCCTGATCCTTATCCCGTGGACGCGGGACCTCGCCGGCGTGCCGGCAATCGCGCACGGACATCACGAAAAACTCGACGGCTCGGGTTATCCGATGGGACTGCGCGGCCACCAGATCAGCGTGCAGACGCGCATCCTGACCATTTGCGACATTTACGACGCGCTCACAGCAGGCGACCGGCCGTACAAGAAAGCGGTGCCGGTGGAGCAGGCGCTGGACCTGATCGGGTCCGAATGCCGTGCCGGCCATCTCGACCCGCGGCTCTTCAAGGTATTTGTCGAGGCCCGTGTATGGGCAGAGGCATGAGCCGGGACAATTTCAAGCCATTGACGGAATCGATATGCAAACGACAGTTTTCAGAAGCGGACAGTCGAGCCCTCGCAGGGTGACCGGTCTGCGTCGCACCCTTGCCGGCGGCCTCTGCGCCACGGTGCTTGGCGGATGCGCCGATGTCAGCATGGCGCCATACCAGACACCGGCCGCACCGGTAAAGGCGTCCTGGTCCCAGGGACAGCAGGTTTCGGCAGCAGAAACGATCGCGCCCGACTGGTGGCGAGAATTCAAGGACCCGTATCTCGACAGCCTGGTCGACAAGGCCGTGGCGGGGAACTTCGACGTGAGGATCCTCGCCGCGAGGGTGCAGGTTGCGAATGCGGAAGTCGGCGAGGCCCGCGCGGGCGCCATGCCTTCGCTCAACGCCGCTGCCGGCGCAAGTTTCGAGAAGAGCACCGGCCAGCCCTTCGCCAAGACCTTCAACCTCGGCACCCAGGTCAACTGGGATCTCGACATCTGGGGCAAGGTGGAGAAGGGCGTGCAGGCACAGCGCGCGGGGTACGAGGCGTCGGAGGCGGACTGGCGGGCGGGTTACCTGACGCTGGCATCCACGGTGTCGACGACGTATTTCCAGATCCTGCAGCTTGACGAGCAGATGGCGCAGCAGCAGAAGGCGTTGGACAAGGGCAAGCAAATTCTCGGCATCTACGAGGCGATGCACAAGAACGGCCTGCTGCCGAATACGCGGGTGCTGCAGCAGCGCGCCGAGATCAACCGGCTGACCAACGAATTCCTGGAATTGCAACGCGCGCGCAACCTCGCGGGGAACGCGTTGGCCACCTTGCTTGGCGTGCCAGCCGGCGAGTTCAAGGTTCCGCCGGGCAGCCTGCGCGACAGGGTCAGTCCGCCCAGCGTTCCGGCGGGCCTGCCCGCCGACCTGCTCAAGCGGAGGCCGGATATCGTCTCGGCCGAATACCGTGTGCTGCAGGCCTATGACCTCGTCGGCGCGGCGAAACTGGCGCAACTGCCCTCCATCAGTTTGACGGGGCGCGGCGGCTCGTCCAGTTTCGCGCTGACCGACCTGCTGAAGTCCTTCACCTTCGGCCTGCTGCCGAGCATCAATATTCCGATCCTCGATCCCAGCGTCAAGGCACGCGTCAAGACGAGCGAGGCGCAGACCAAGGTGGCGGAGGAGCAGTATCGCAAGACGGTGGTTACCGCGTTCGAAGAGGTCGAGAATGCGCTGGTCAACCTCGATGCCCACAAGAAGCAGCGCACCGAACTGCAGCAGCAGGTGGACAACCTGCGCACGGTCGCCGCGCAGATCGAGGCACAGCTGAAGGAGGGCGTCGTGTCGCAGCTTGAAGTGTTCGAGACCGAACGCTCACTGCTGCAGGCCGAACTGGCCCTGCTGGCCAACCACCAGCAGATCCTGTCCGATACGGTGACGCTGTACAAGGCGCTCGGCGGTGGATGGCCGCCGGTGACGGTGGGGAACGCCAGCCGATGAACGTCAAACGCAGCGTGGCGCACGACAATGCCGCGACCGTGCGGATGCAGACGGTCGACATGGCGTTCGACATCGTGCTCAAGCCGGTGTCGCACCCCGAGACCGGCGAGATCCGCATCGATGAAAACCTGTTCGCCATCGGCAGGACGGAGCCGCCGTTCTCCGACTATCCGCCGGGGATCGTGGCCGACCTGTCGCGGCGCCATGCGCGCATCTTTTCCGAGAACGGCGCCGTCTACATCGCCGACCTCGACAGCAAGAACGGTACTCGGGTCAATGGCGTCGATGTGCAGCAAAAGATCACCAAGCTGAACGACGGCGACGAGATCTGTTTCGGCGGACGCCTGACCTACAAGGTGCGGCTCGGCAAGCCGAAGGAACGCACGATCATGGCGGCGCGGCTGGTCGCCGTCGTGCTCAATCCGGATCGGGAAGACTTCGGCCTGCAGCCGATCGTCGTCAGCAGTTTTCCTTTCCTGATCAGCAAGGCGGACGAAGCCTTCGCGCGCTACAAGGATGAATTCCCGCACCAGGTGAACTACCTGTCGCGCCGCCATGCGCACATCTTCCTGAAAGGCGGCCAGGCGTTCGTCGAGGATCTCGGGAGCACCAACGGCACTTTCGTCGGCGGCAAACGTCTCGACGAGCACGCGGTGCCGCTGAACGATGGCGATACGCTGGCCTTCGGCGGCCACCATTTCGTCTATAAGGTCAGCCTGCACAAGGAAGAGCACGAGGTCGACCCGACGGTGACCAAGCTGAGCACCATGGTGCAGAGCGTAATGCCGACCACCGGCAATCCCGACAAGACCACCTTCGTCGCGGCGCCCGATTCCTTCCTCGATATCTTCTGCGTGGACCACGCGCCGCAGCAGGAGGACGAAGTCAACGACGATGCGGCGAAGCAGGAGGATGAGGCGGCCAGCGTCAGCGCGCGGCGCAAGCCGCGCCGCAAGGCGGCCATTTTCGTTTCCGAACTTGCAGGCGCGTTTGCCGGCGGCGAGCGTGCGATGTCGAAGAAAGCGATTCGCATCGCCGGCATTGTCTTCGCGCTGGTGGTTGCCTTCGTCATCGTGATGCGCCTGACGAGTGCGCCGGAGCGGGAGATGAAGGAATTGATTGCCGACGGCGAATTCGTGCAGGCCTCCGACCTCGCAACCAGCCACCTCGCGCGCAATCCTGGCAACGCCGAGATCAAGGCGCTCGGCACGGAAGCCTTGCTCAAGGCCCGCTTGCCGGAGTGGGTGGCGGCAATCAAGTCGCGCAACTTCGACCGCGCCGATACCGTGCTCGCCGGCATGAAGGAGGCCGCCCGACATAACGACAATGCCCATCCGCTGCTGGACGAACTGGAATGGATGGGCGGGCTCGAGCGCTTTGTGATGGGCAGGGGCGGACCGGAGGCGCCGGTCCGCATTTACGGTGACGAGGACAGGATAAGGACGCTGTTGCGGCGGTGGGAGGACGGCACACAGAAGCACCAGCGCGCATTCGCCACGATAAACGGCGCGGTGCCAGCCTTCGAGGTCGTTTATGCGGAAGCGCTCAGCCACCTGCGCAAGCTGCAGAGCGACGAGGCGGTCTATCTGGCCGCGATCGAGCGGCTGAAGACAGTGATTGCCGATGAATTGAAGAAGAACAATCCTGCGGCGCTGGAGCCCATCCTGAAGGAATACGCGGAAAAGTATCCCCGCATCGGCGGGCTCGATGTTGTGCGGCAGGATCTGCAGCTCTATACCGAGATCGACAATGCGGCGCGCGAGCACGACCTGGCGCGCTTGTCTGCTCGTTTCGAGCAGGCACGCTTTGCGACGCCGCCGTTCCAGGCCCGTTTCAAGACCATGGCGACGGGGGAACAGATGCCGCCAGCGAACCTGCTTTCCCAGTACCAGTCCGCAAACAAGGCCTGGCGGGAAGGCAAGGCCGACGCATCCTTTGCCGCGCTCGAAAAACTCGACGGCGGCCCGTGGGCAAAGTCGGTCGCCGGCCAGATCCAGCGCCGCAAGGCGCTCGTCGAGCAGTTCGCTGCGTTGCAGAAGGCGCGCGGCAGCCGGGACTACGACGAGCGTTTGCTGACCTTCTACAGTGCGCTGGATCCTGACGACGATGTCCATTTCATCCGGGCGCTGGAACCGGACGTCAACCGCAACCGCGACAAGGCGCTCGCCCGCGCGCAGGAACTGATGAACCGCGCCGCGATGCGCTGGCGGCAGTACCAGGACAACGGCCCCATCGAAGGCGCGCAGCGCCTGGAGACCAATGTATCGAGCCAGTTCCGCATGCAGGCGAAGCTGTTGACCGAAGCGCGGCAGGGTGCGCAGCAGGGATTGCTGATCGCGCGCCAGTTGAAGGCGGAGTATCCGCCGCAGTGGAACAAGCTGCGCGACGACATCACCACCGAGGCCGAACAGCAGCGCAAGGCCGTGCAGGACCTGCGCATGGTGCTGGAGCCCGGCCTGCTGAAGGAAAAACTCGCCCTGCTGGGAGGATCCGGCAATGAGCAATGAAGCACGCAATGCAGCACGTCTGCGCCCCTTGACCGAGGCACTGGAAGACCACAGCGCCGAAGGTATTTCCGTCCTCACCGCGGAACCCTGGCGTTTTACGCAAGCCGTGGTGATCACCATTTTCGCGCTGGTCGTGGCCGCGCTGCTCTGGTCCTTCATCGGCACGGCGGACGTGATTGTCAGCGCCCAGGGTTCGCTGCAGCCGGAATCCGAGGTCAGGCGGTTTTATGCGCCGATCGACGGCGAGCTGGCGAACCTGTACATCGCTGAAGGACAGCCGGTTTCGAAGGGCGACACGCTTGCACGCCTGAATGCGCGTGGCGCCATTGAGGCGGCCAAGAACGCCCTCGAAGCGCAGCTCAAGCTGGAAGACGCCGAGCGCGAGTGGAAGCTGTTTCCGGAACGCAGGGCCCTGATGGAGCGCAAGGTCGCGGCGTTGAAGCAGGCAATGGAACTGGAAGAGCACCAGCATTCCAAGCGTGCGGCGGAAGGCACCAGCCGGCTGGCCGAGAGCCAGCGCGCGCAGCTCGCGGAGGCGCGGACGAATGTGGAGGAAGCACGCCGTGCACGCGATGCCGCGCGGCTCGAGTCGGAAAAGTACGCGCGCCTGTTTTCCATGACCGGTGGCGGCGGCGTGTCGCAGCTGCAGGTGGAAAGCAAGCGCAATGCACTCCAGGCGGCGGAAAACGCGCTGCGCGTGGCCCAGGCGAGGGTGAGTGAGCTGACGGCGCGCCAGAGCCAGGAATTCACGCAGGCGCGGGCGCAGCTGGAAACCAGCGGACAGGAGTTCACCAAGCTGCAACTGCAGTACGAAGCCGCCACCAAGGAAATTGCCAGTGCCGAGGAAAAGCTGCGCCTGCAGGTGCAGACGGCTCGCCTGGTGGCGGATGCCGCGGCCCGGATCCGATTCGAAAACATCGACAAGGACAATTTCCTGCTCATCGTGGCGCCTGTCGATGGCGTGATTACCGACGTGACCACCACCCAGACGGGCGACAAGGTGCAGGCCAATACCCCGATCGGCGGCATCGCTCCCAAGGACGCGCGTCCCATCCTGCGCATCGAGATTGCGGAACATGATCGCGCCTTCCTGAAGGAGGGGCTGGGTGTGAAGCTGAAATTCAACGCCTTCCCTTACCAGCGCTACGGCGTCATTACGGGGACGCTGGACCACATCTCGCCAGCAACGAAGATGTCGCCCCAGAGCAAGCAGCCCGTGTACGAGGGCAGGGTGGCGCTCGACAAGGACCATTACATGGTTGGGGAAACGAAGTACCCGCTGCGTTACGGGATGACGGCGACCGCCGAGATCGTGGTCAGGGAGCGCAGGATCATCGATATGGCGCTGGATCCGTTCCGGCAAATCGGAGGATGACGGGTTGGCGTAAAATGAACATCCGAACTGGCCGCCGGAAGGAGTTCTGCATGGCAAAAGTCATCAACCACCGCGGCATCCGCATCGTCACCCTTGAACCGGAGGAGACCGTTGCCGACTGCTGCAAGGAAGGCGACATCGCACTGGTGGAAGATGATGCGGGGTGGTGGACGCATTTCGTCGGTCCTGACGGCGAAACCGATTGCTACGACACGGCGTTCGAGAGCTACAACAAGGCCTTGTGGACGGCGAAGGCGGCGGCCGAGTTTTCCGCCGAGTAGTTACGTTGTCAAGCGCCCGGGACCTTCAGTTTCTTCGATTCATACATCTTCATGTCGGCGTGCTTCAGCAACTCGTCCGCCGACGCCCCATCGTCGGGATAGAGGGCGATGCCGATGCTCGGTTGCACGCACAGGAGTTGCCCATCCTGGTGAACAGGCTGGCTGATCGTTGCCGTGATCTTGTCCGCGACCAGCTGCGCATCCTCCGGCTCCTGGATTTCCTCCAGCAGCACGACGAATTCATCTCCGCCGACCCGTGCGACCGTGTCTTCTTCGCGCACGCATTGCTGCAGGCGGTGGGCAACTTCAGCGAGTAATTGATCGCCCGCTGCGTGACCGAGGGAGTCGTTGATCTGCTTGAAGTCGTCGATGTCGACGTAGAGCAGCGCGATGCGTTCGACGTGCCTCCGGGTCCTGGCCAGCGCGGAGCGCATCCTGTCCTGGAACAGGCGCCGGTTGGGCAGGCCGGTCAGCTCGTCGTAGCGCGCGGCGCGCAGGAGTTCTTCGTTCAGCCGGCGGCGCTCGAGGGCGGTCGCGACCTGGGTGGAGACGAATTGCAGTAGCTCCTTGTCCTTCTCCGAGTAACGTGTACCGGGATGGCTTTTAAGGATGAGGGCGCCGATTACGCCGGTGGGCAAGACAAGGGGCAAGCCGATCCAGGATTCCTTGCGGCCGTCGGCAAGTGCTTCGCCGTCCTCGAGGACGGTGCGCCTCGTACGGACGACCTCGGTGAGGAGCTTGCGAGCGGTGGCGTCGGTCGACATATCTGCCTGGTAGGGCTGGAAAAACTGCCCGCCTTTCGAATCGCGCAGGGTGACGGCAAAGCCGGAAGCCGGCACCAGTCGTCCAATGATGCGTTGAATCTCGCGGAGCATGTGGACGAGGTCGCTAGCAGAATGTGCCGCCTCGGAAATCGCATAGATCGCCGTCTGCATGTCCTCCGCACGCTTACGATCGGTGACGTCGCGTGCGACGCCGATACGCAGCTGGTCTGCCTCCGACCATCGCGCGGACCACATGATATGGACCATGCTGCCGTCCTTCCGGATATAGCGGTTCTCGAAACCGACCCGGGACTGACCCGTCATGACCAGCGCGGCTTCCTCGGCAGTCCTTGCGCGGTCCTCCGGCACGATGAGGTCGATCAACTTCTTGCCGGTCATTTCGTCCGGGGTATAGCCGAAGATGCGCTCGCAGGCGGCACTGGCGTAGACGATGCACCCCTCGGCATCAACCAGGAAGACTGCATCGAGCAGCAGGTCGACGATGTTGGGCAGCTTATCGGAAGATTTCGCATTCATCGGTACAGGATAACCCGAATCGCGTTCCCTCTATGGCTTGGCAGGTTCCTGCATGGCGACTGCGCGCAGGCAGAATGTCTGTATGGACTGGATGAGGTCGTTTTTTTCGATGGTCGGACCAGTTTCGTCGGTCCAGGCAAGCGGACCGACGAGGGCTTCCGCAATGACACCGACGAGCGCGGCCGCCGAGACGGTCGCCACCTGCGGCGGAAAGTCGCCGAAGCGAATTCCGTCCTCGACCAGTTTCTCGAAGATGTCAGCATAGGCGCGACGGTAGCGCAGGCGTTCGGCGTCGACGAGTGCGTCGACCGGCTCGGCGATCAGCGCATAAGCCAGCCGCCGACTACTGAGGGCGCGTGCGGAGAACGCCTCGATGGCGTCGAGCAGGCGTTTGGCCGGTCCGCCCTCGGCCAGGGCGCTTTCGCGGACGACGGCAAGTTCCTTTTCCGTGGCGCCGCGGAAAACTTCTGCGCACAACTGGGCCTTCGATTCAAAATGCTTGTAGACGGCGCCGGTGGCAATGCCTGCTTCGCGCGCCACTGCACTGACAGTCAGCGCGCCGAAGCCGCCGGTCGCGACCAGCAGCAGGGATGCATCCAGTATGCGTTGCCGCATGGCCGCCTTGCGGGCGGCGGTCTTTTCTGTCGGCCGGTAAACCATTGTTTCATCTCTTGTTGTTCTTCGGGTCAGTGTAACCGAGCACGAAGATTGCCGACAAGCAAACCCTTGACAGCCGGGGGCACGCATGATGAACTTGTGTCAATAAATGAACAATAATTCACATTTTGAAGGCCGTGGAGAGAGACATGCCCGATATCGCCCCCACCAATCTGTATTACGCCGAGACGCACGTCGTAGAAAACCAACCCCGTCCACTGGAAGACTACAACCTCTACCTTGCTGATCGCGCCTTGCGGGAAGCGGTCGAGCGGGAAGGGGCGGCGTGGGCCGAGGACGACCTGCAGGCCTTCGGCGCGCTGACCGGCTCGCGCGAGCTGATCGAGCTGGGTTTCCAGGCCAACGAAAACAAACCGGTGCTGCACACGCACGACCGCTATGGCCGGCGCGTGGACGAAGTGCGATTCCATCCGGCCTATCACCGGCTCATGCAGATATCGATCGAGCACGGACTACATTCCTCGCACTGGACGGATCCCCGGGAAGGGGCGCAAGTGGCGCGAGCCGCGAAGTTCTACATGCAAAGCCAGGTCGAGGCCGCGCACTGCTGTCCCATCACGATGACATCGGCGGCGATTCCCGCACTGCGCCTGCAACCCGACGTCGCGGCGCAGTGGGAGTCCAGGATCCTCGCGCGGCACTACGACCCGCGCAACGTCCCCGACAACCGGAAGGAAGGCGTCACCATCGGCATGGCGATGACGGAAAAGCAGGGCGGCTCCGACGTGCGCGCGAATACGACGCACGCCATCCCGATCGGCAGCGGCGGACCGGGCCAGCCTTACGAGCTGGTCGGCCACAAGTATTTCGTGTCCGCGCCGATGTGCGATGCCTTCCTCGTGCTCGCGCAGGCGCCCGGCGGACTGTCGTGCTTCCTGCTGCCGCGCTGGCGGCCGGACGGCAGCAAGAATCCGCTCCAGATCCAGCGCCTGAAAAACAAGATGGGCAATGTCGCCAACGCGTCCTCCGAAACCGAACTGCGCGGCGCCTGGGCCGTGATGGTCGGCCGTGAGGGGCGCGGCGTGGCGACCATCCTGAAAATGGTGTCGATGACCCGCTTCGACTGCATGATCGGCTCGGCGGCCGGTATGCGGCAGGCAATGGTGCAAGCGATGCATCACTGCGCGCAGCGCGCAGCCTTCGGCAAACTGCTGGCGGAACAGCCGCTCATGCAGAACGTGCTGGCAGACCTCGCGATCGAAAGCGAGGCAGCCCTGGTAATGACGATGCGTATCGCACGTGCGCTCGACAGCGGCGAGCAGAATGAGTCGGAAAAGCTCCTCGTGCGCATGGGCACCGCGGTGGGCAAGTACTGGATCTGCAAGCGCACGCCCGGCCATGCGTATGAAGCGATGGAATGCATCGGCGGCAGCGGGGTGATGGAAGACAGCATCATGCCGCGCCTGTTCCGCGAGTCGCCGGTCAATTCGATCTGGGAAGGCAGCGGCAACGTGCAGTGCCTGGACATGCTGCGTGCGATGCAGAAGGAGGCGGGATCGCTGGAGACCTTCATGGCGGAATTGCAGCGGGCCGCCGGCGGAAATCGGCATCTCGACCAGTACGTGGCCTCACTCGCCAAGGAGTTCGCCGACCGCGCCGATATCGAATACCGTGCCCGTGCCATCGTCGAACGCATGGCGCTGGCCCTGCAGGGCGCCTTGCTGGTGCGGCACGGCGACCAGGCGGTTGCCGATGCATTTTGCCTGTCGCGCCTTTCGGGCACGGCGAGCGGTCTCGTTTATGGGAACCTGCCGCGGGGTGTGGACTGCGCAGCCATCATCAAGCGGGCGGCAGTCAATGCCTGAACATCACAGCAGCCGTGGCGGGCGTGCGAAATCGATGGTCGCCCGCACTGCCGTGAACATCGCGGCCAGCAGCGGCCGTTCATCATTGCGCCGCTTTTGGAAGGTATAGGCCAGGGGCGACAGTGCCGGCGTGCCCTGGAGCACCCGCAACTCGCCTCGCCGCGCGAGCGAGCGTGCCCAGCTCTCAGGCAGGAAACCCACTCCCGCGCCTTCGATCAGCAGTCCCGCGATGGCGCCCCAGCTGTTGCAGCTCAGGCGATACGCCGGGTCGATGTTGGTGGCCAGCAGCCATTCATCGAGGATGCGGCTCGTGCCCGCACCTTCGGGCAGCGTGACCAGGGGATGGCCGCGCAACATTTTTTCCGTCAGCTTCTGCGACTTTCCTGCGATTGCAGGCGATGCTGCCCAGACGAAATGCGCCTTGCCCACGGACTGTGAGGAGATCGACGGATGCGGTGAGCGTCCGGCGATCACCGCGCAATCCAGTTCCCCATTGCGGAGCCGCTCGTCCAATGAACGGCCGATATCGACATGCGGTTCAAGGCGCAAATCCGGGAAGCGATGACTGACATGAGAGGCCAGTTGCGGGAGCCAGGTGAGGGCGCTGAATTCACCGACACCGAACAGGCAGCGTCCGGCAATGCGGGTGTCCGCCGTCACGGACTTGCGCGTTTCCTCAGCGGCCAGCAGCATCTCGCTCGCGCGTGGCAGAAGGCGTTCGCCGGCTTCGGTCAGGACTGCCTTGTGGCCGGATCGATCGAACAGTGCAACGCCCAGCGACTCCTCCAGTTCCACCAGCCGTTTGGACAGGGAGGAGGTGGTCACGTGGAGGCGCTCCGCGGCCATCGCGAAGCTGGCGCATGTGGCGGCCCAGTAGAAGGCTTCGAGCTGTTTGAGCGTCATGGAGGATTAGTGTCGGAAAAGCGAATAGACATATTAGTATAAATTCGCTTTTTTGAAATAACCGCTGCGTCTAAAGTAGCTTCTGTCATCGGCACGGAGGAAGAACATGGCAAGGGCGGCGCAGGAAGCTGGAACACGGAAGGCGGCTACACCGCGCGCGGCGTACGCACCGGAACCCTCCTTGCCGCGGCGGCTGGCGCGGATACTATCTCTCGACGATTTCGAGGATGCTGCGCGTCGACATCTCCCGCGACCCCTGTTCGGTTACATTTCCGGCGCGGCGGAAGACAACCGCTCCCTCGACGACAACCGCTCCGCCTTCGACGATTACCGTTTCCTGACGCGCGTGCTCGTTGACGTTTCGCGCCGTTCGCAATCCGTCTCCCTGTTCGGGAAAACCTACGCATCTCCCTTTGGCATTGCCCCGGTCGGCATCAGTGCGCTGTCGGCCTATCGCGGCGACATCGTCCTCGCCGAAGCAGGGCAGCAGGCGAACATCCCGGCCATCATGAGCGGCACCTCGCTGATCCCCATGGAAGAGGTCGCCGAAAGGGCCCCGGGGACGTGGTTCCAGGCCTACCTGCCGGCCGACGAGTCGCGCATCGACGGCCTGATCTACCGCGTGCGCGGTGCGGGATTCGAGACGCTGGTGCTGACCGTCGACATCCCTGTCTGGGCCAACCGCGAGAACAACATCCGCGCCGGGTTTTCAACGCCGCTGCGTCCGAGCCT
Source organism: Noviherbaspirillum sp. (assembly GCA_035626875.1). Taxonomy (GTDB): domain Bacteria; phylum Pseudomonadota; class Gammaproteobacteria; order Burkholderiales; family Burkholderiaceae_D; genus Noviherbaspirillum. The sequence continues at coordinate 85,950 of DASPMV010000022.1, forward strand.
GCGGCTCGCCTGGGACGGACTGGTGCGTCCGCGATGGCTGGTCGGCACGCTTGCGCGCACTCTGCTTTTCAGCGGCATGCCGCATTTCGAGAATTCCTTCGCCACACGCGGCGCACCAATCTTGTCGCGTACCGCGGTTCGCGATACAACCGGACGTGAACACCTGAACTGGACGCATATCGCCCGCATCCGCAGGACATGGCCGGGGCCGATGATCCTCAAAGGCATCCTCCATCCGGACGACGCCAGGAAAGCCCGCGAAGTCGGCGCCGACGGCATTATCGTGTCGAATCACGGCGGCCGCCAGCTCGACGGCGCGGCATCGGCCTTGCGCGTGCTGCCCCGCGTGCTGGAGAGCGTCGGGGACTATCCCGTCATGCTCGACGGCGGCATCCGCCGCGGTTCCGACGTACTCAAGGCGCTGGCGCTGGGGGCGAGGGCGGTCTTCGCCGGGCGGCCGTTCATGTACGCGGCAGCTGCGGCGGGCCCAAAAGGCGTGCAACGCGCCATCGAACTGCTGCGCGACGAAGTGGACCGGAACATGGCCATGCTGGGCATCAACCGGCTGGAAGAACTGGATAGCGGCTTCCTTATTCGCCGCGACTGAACGCAAACCAACAAGGAGGGACATCATGCAAAAACACACCCTGTTCGCGGCAGTCGCCGCATTGACCCTGGCTGCGGCCGCACAGGCCCAGACCTACCCGAACAAGCCGATCAAGCTGATCGTCCCGTTCCCGCCCGGCGGCACCACGGATATCGTCGGCCGGGTCGTGGCGGAAAAGCTGGGCAAGGAGCTGGGGCAGACGGTGATCGTCGAGAACCGGGGCGGCGGCGGCGGCAGTATCGGCGCGGCCGCCATTGCGAAGGCGGAGCCGGACGGCTACACGATCGGGATGGCGACCGTCTCGACCCATGCCGTCAATCCGGCCTGCAATCCCAAGCTCGGCTATGATCCGATCCGCGATTTCGCGCCCATCACCAACGTAGCGCGCACGCCCAATGTGCTGACCGTCGGACAGAAGATGACGGCGACCGACTTCAAGCAGTTCATGTCGCAGGTCAAGGCCAGTCCGGGCAAGCTGTCCTACGCGACGTCCGGTACCTGCAGCATCCTGCACATGGTGGGCGAACAGTTCAAGATCTCCACCGGCACCTTCATCCTGCACATTCCCTATCGCGGTTCCGGCCCTGCACTGAACGACCTTCTCGGCGGCCAGGTGGACATGATGTTCGATAACCTGCCGTCGTCCATGCCGCACATCAAGGCGGGCAAACTGCGCGCCCTGGCAATTTCCTGGCCCAAGCGTCTCGATACGCTGCCCGACGTGCCGACCTTCGCCGAACTGGGCCTGAAGCAGGTCAATGACCCTGCCTGGTACGGCTTCGTCGCGCCCGCGAAGACGCCGGATGAGATCATCGCGAAGCTGCATCTCGCGACCGCCAAGGTGCTGGCCATGCCTGAGGTGAAGGACCGCCTGATGGCCAACGGCGCGCAAGCGGTGGGCAATACGCCGACGGAATATGCCGTCGAGATCAGGACGGAACTGGAAAAGATGAAGAACCTGGTGATCAAGCAGGGGATCAAGTTCGATGGAACCTGACCGGATTGCATCGCATCCTTGATTTATTGACTACGATCAAGGAAATGCGCGGGCAGGGTGCATACCCTGTTCCTGCGCGCATGTTGATTTGAGGCATCCTGTGGAATGCCCGTCCTACGCGGTGCGCGATCGATCAATCCTTTTTCAGAATCAATCATGGTCAATTCCCTGAACATCAAGTTCCACAACATTCCCGCCTCCGAAGCCGTCGAAGCCGAAATCCGCAAGCGCGCTGAAAAACTGAGCCAGATCTCCGACCGCATCAACCGCTGCGACGTGACGGTGGAAACCAACGGCAAGCACAAGCACCAGGGCCACCTCTACGAAGTGCGCATCGACCTGACCATCCCCGGCGCGGAAATCGTGCTCAACCGCGTGCACCCGAATGAAGACGTGTATGTCGCCGTGCGCGACGCGTTCGACGCCGCAGCCCGCAAGCTGAAGGAGCATCTCCAGGTGCAGCGCGGTGAAGTGAAGGCGCACGAGGTTTTCGAAGCGCCGGCAGCGGAATAAGTCCGCACGCAACTCTCTCGCACGTCAACAAACCGTAAAATCTTACGGGCCGGTCGGCCAGTGTGTTGAAAGACGACCGGTGTCAACGACTGAAGTCCTGCTGTGAACACCTTTGCAGCGGGACGCTCACACTTTGCATTCCCTTCCGGATGACGGCGGCTCGCGCCAGGAGCGGGTGGGCGACTACCAAAAAAGCGTCCACTTGCTCGCCATTTCTTTCGCCCACTTGGCGGATAATACCGGCTACGTCATTTTGCGCACCATTTTTGAAAATCTCCCATGGAAATTAAGGTCAACTTTCTCGATAAGCTTCGTCTTGAAGCCAAGTTCGATGATTTCACGGTGGTGGCCGACCAGCCTATCCGCTATAAGGGAGATGGCTCGGCGCCCGGTCCCTTCGATTACTTTCTGGCCTCATCGGCCTTGTGCGCGGCTTACTTTGTCAAGTTGTATTGCGTAACTCGCAACATTCCGACCGAGAATATCCGCCTGTCGCAGAACAATATTGTTGATCCTGAAAACCGATACAAGCAGATTTTCAAGATTCAGGTCGAGTTGCCGCCGGATATTTCTGCCCACGACCGTCAAGGGATTTTGCGCTCCATCGACCGTTGTACGGTAAAGAAAGTGGTACAAACCGGACCCGAGTTTGTCATTGAAGAGGTAGAGAACCTGGATGCCGATGCGCAGTCGTTGCTGACGTTGAAGCCGGCTCCTGACGCCAGTACCACTATTCCGGGCAAGGATTTGCCACTGGAGCAAACCATCGCCAATATGTCGGGCCTTTTGGCGGGCCTGGGCATGAAGATTGAAATTGCTTCGTGGCGCAATATCGTTCCCAATGTGTGGTCGCTGCATATCCGCGATGCGCACTCACCGATGTGTTTCACCAATGGCAAGGGGGCAACCAAAGAAAGCGCGTTGGCGTCGGCGTTGGGCGAATATATCGAGCGGCTCAATAACAACCATTTCTACGCTGGTGCCTTCTGGGGCGAAGACATCGCCAATGCAGCGTTTGTCCATTATCCGAACGAGCGCTGGTTCAAACCCGGCCGCAAAGATGCGCTGCCGGCTGAAATTCTCGATGAATACTGCTTGAGCATTTACAACCCGGACGGCGAGTTACGTGGCTCGCACCTGATCGATACCAACTCTGGAAATGTGCAGCGCGGCATCTGTTCGCTGCCGTTTGTGCGGCAGTCCGACGGTGAAGTAGTGTATTTCCCGTCCAACCTGGTCGAGAACCTCTACGGCAGCAATGGCATGAGTGCCGGTAATACACTGGCGGAAGCGCAGGTGCAATGCCTGTCCGAGATTTTCGAACGGGCGGTAAAGCGCGAGATTCTGGAAGGCGAGATGGCGCTGCCTGATGTCCCGCACGAAGTGCTGGCGAAATACCCGGGCATCCTGGCCGGCATTCAGGGGTTGGAAGAGCAAGGCTTTCCGGTGCTGGTGAAGGATGCGTCGCTGGGTAGCGCCTATCCGGTAATGTGCGTCACCTTGATGAACCCGCGGACCGGCGGTGTCTTTGCTTCGTTCGGCGCGCACCCGAGCTTCGAGGTGGCGCTGGAACGGAGCCTGACTGAATTGCTTCAGGGACGCAGTTTTGAAGGCTTGAACGATTTGCCTCAGCCCACCTTTGTCAGTCACGCCGTGACCGAACCAAACAACTTTGTTGAACACTTCATTGATTCCAGCGGTGTGGTGTCGTGGCGCTTTTTCAGTGCCAAAGCGAACTTCGATTTTGTCGAGTGGGATTTTTCCGGCCAGGGCGAGAAGTCCAATGCCGAGGAAGCCGCGGCCTTGCTCGGCATTCTTGAAGCGATGGGCAAAGAGGTGTACATGGCGGTGCATGACCAGCTGGGCGCCGTTGCTTGCCGGATTTTAGTGCCCGGCTATTCGGAAGTTTTTCCTGTCGAGGATTTGGTCTGGGATAACACGAACAAGGCCCTGTTGTTCCGCGAAGATATATTGAACTTGCATCGCCTGGACGACGCAAGCCTGGAAGCGCTGCTTGAGCGTTTGAATAACAATGAGCTCGATGAATACTCCGACATCGCGACGTTGATCGGCATCGAATTTGACGAGAATACGGTCTGGGGGCAGCTGACGGTTCTCGAATTGAAGCTGCTCATTCATCTCGCCTTGCAGCAATTTGAGGAGGCGCACGAGCTGGTGGGTGTCTTCTTGCAGTACAACGACAACACGGTCGAACGCGGATTGTTTTATCAAGCCTTGAACGTGGTGCTGGAGGTGATGCTCGATGACGACCTTGAACTGGACGATTACGAGGTCAATTTCCGGCGGATGTTTGGCGATTCGCGCATGGACGCGGTGTTGGGCTCGGTGGATGGCAGCGTCCGCTTCTTTGGCTTGACGCCGACCAGCATGAAACTGGAGGGGCTCGACCGGCACCATCGCCTGATCGACAGCTACAAGAAAGTGCACAAGGCGCGTGCCAGTGCAGCGGCTATAGTGAAATAGGATCAGGCGTCATGACTGGGGCGATGATGCCATTCATCCCCCTGCAGCGCCGCCGGTTATTACGAGTGTCAGGCGGCGAACCATGAATGTTCGCTGTTGTGATCGACGCGGCGGTCGAAAACCGCATGAAAGATGTCACTACGGGAATGCGGCTCCTCAACCGACACCGGCCAATAACGGTCACTTTTCAATACCCCGGTTGATGCTCGCTTTAGCAGCCTATGCAAGAATGGATTGTTTTAAAGTCCGGCTAGACGCTAACTCGATTACTGCTTGAAGGAAAGTCTTCTGAGGAATAGCAATTTCCTTTAGTCTCCGGTTAGTCCGTACGCGAGTATTGCTATTACAGTGTGATTCAGACGCATTCACGGAGTCATTTCAAGAACTGCGAGCAAAATGGACGCCACCCGTTTCGAGCATTTCACGACTAACACACTTTTGGCCAAGACGCCGAGTGGAATCTCATGCTGTGGCGAGTTGCACTGGGGCTCGCATTTCTGCCATCTCTACGAGACGCGCGAAGACCTTATCGATACTCTCGTTCCATTTTTTTCGGCCGGGCTCATAAATAATGACAAGTGCTTATGGGTGACATCGGCGCCATTGGACGCTGCCGCCGCTACTGCGGCGCTCGCGGAGAAAATGCCGGATTTTGCGCTCTACTTAAGCCGTGGACAGATTCAGATCATTGATTACCCGGAATGGTATACGCGCATCGGCAAGATGGATGCCGACTCGGTACTTCAAAGCTGGGTGGGCGCCGAGCAGCAGGCACTCGCTGAAGGCTTCAGCGGCCTGCGCGTTACCGGAAATGTTACCTTCATCAAGTCGCGTGAAGAGTGGCGCGCGTTCGATCAGTACGAAGCGCGCGTGGCGGAGACCTTCGCCGGTCGCCGCATCATCGGCCTGTGCAGCTATCACCTGGGCATGGCTAATGGGAATGATATTCTGGACGTCGTTCGCAATCATGAATTCGCGCTCGCACGGCGAGAAGGCGTGTGGCAGATGATTGAAAATGCTGCGGTGAAGCTCGCCAAACAAGAATTACAGAGCACGAATGCACGGCTGGAGCAGCGTGTCGAGGAGCGCACGATCGAACTGCGCAACGCTCTTGCCACGGTTGAAGAACAGAAGCGCGAGCTAGAGGCCGTTTTGCAGATGCGCGACGAAAGTCAGCGTCAGCTGGAAGCTGAACTTGCGGATGCCCAGCTCTTGCATAGCATCAGCGCAACTCTGATCAATGAAGGCGTCGTCGGGGACTTTTATCAAAAGCTGGTAGACGCCGCCGCGCTGGTCATGCGCTCGGACTTCGCCAGCATGCAACGTTTCGATCCGGAGCGCGGCGCGCTTCAAATCATTGCGCACCGGGGCTTCGAGGCGGAGGCGTTGGCGTTTTGGGAATGGGTTCCGGCCTTAAGGCCTACTTCCTGCGGCATGGCGCTCCACCGCCACGAGCGTTTTATTGTGCCCGACTTTGAAGCCTGGGAGTACGCAGCCGGCAGCGAAGACCTTGCCGCATTCCAGGCCGGGGGCGTCCGCGCTGCGCAGTCCACGCCGCTCTTGTCGCGGAGCGGGACGCTGGTCGGGATGATTTCGACGCACTGGAAGCGCCCGCACCAGCCCGCGGAACGCGACCTCCGGCTCCTTGACATCATTGCTCGCCAGGCGGCGGATCTTATTGAACGCAACGCGGCTGCCGAAGCACTACAGGAGCAGACGGAGCGGCTTTTGGAAGCCGACCGGCGGAAAGACGTGTTTCTTGCCACACTCGCGCACGAGTTGCGGAACCCCCTGGCGCCCATTCAAACCGGCCTGGCCGTGCTGAAAATCGGCAAACCGGAAAACATGCAGCGCGTGCTGACAATGATGGAACGCCAGCTCTCCCATATGGTGCGTCTGATCGACGAACTGCTCGACGTATCGCGTGTGAGCCGGGGGCTGGTGACGCTCAAGCGCGAGCGAGTGAAATTGAATGCCATCATTGACAGTGCGATCGAAACCAGTCGCCCGCTGCTAGAGGCTGCCCGCCACCAGCTTACGGTCACCCTTCCGACCGAGGCAGTGTGGATGGAGGTAGACGCAACGCGCGTAGCGCAGGTTCTGAGCAATCTACTGAATAATGCCGCCAAGTACACGCCTGAGGGCGGGCGGATCGAGCTCGTGGCCGAATCTATCGGTGCCGAAGTCCGCATCCGTGTCACCGACACTGGTATTGGCATCCCTGCAGAAATGTTGCAGAAAATTTTTGATTTGTTCACCCGCGTTGACGAAGCGGTCGAACGATCTCAAAGCGGACTCGGTGTCGGATTATCCCTCGCAAGGCAGCTGGCCGAACTTCATGGCGGTTCAATCGCTGCCGCAAGCGAAGGGGTGGGCCGTGGGGCCACCTTCACGGTCCGCCTTCCTGCCTGCGATGCGCCGCAGGAGGTGATGACCGGCGAAGAGGGCGAAAGCCGTGTTGCCGGAAAAAGCAGCACGCGCGTCCTCATCGTCGACGACAACGCCGATGCTGCGGAAACGCTTGCCTTACTACTGGAGGGCTTGGGGCATTCCACATGCGTAGTCTGTGAAGCACCCAAAGCCATGAATGCAGCACTAAGTTTTCAGCCCGAAGTCGCATTTCTCGATCTCGGCATGCCACAGCTAAACGGTTTCGACCTCGCGCGCCAACTACGTGAGCAACCTGCCTTGGCGTCACTGGTTCTTGTCGCCTTAAGCGGATGGGGAAGCGAAGAGGATCGCGCACGGGGGCGCAACGCCGGAATCGACCACCACCTTACAAAACCTGTATTGATGAACGCCGTTCAAGGGATACTCGACAGTATCCGCACACGTAGAAGGGCCTAGAAGGTTGAACGCTTGCTTTGGAGCGACTTCCCTGTTTGTAGAATGGCGACCAAGGTCTGATACTAGGCGTAAAGCCGCAACGTGTTCTCGGAAAGGTGACGCCGGATCGATCTCCACCACCGCGGTCGAAGCAGCGTACTTCCTTAAATTCTGCCTTACCTTCGACGACTCAACTGTACGGTCTTCCGCGCCTTGGAGGAGTAGCAGTGGCGCACGCTACTCGTTACGCCAATGCGATCGAGTAGCGGCCAGGCCGGCGCCAAAGTTCGGTAGCCGAGTGCCTCGAAGCGCTTTTCCATGGTTTTCACACTGCCGGAGTGAGCCAGGCGCCGTGGATGAAGAGGATGGTCTTGGACATGATGATTCCTTTCCAGGTAGGAGTGTGCTTCAGGCAAAACGGACGAGGTTGAGCGCCGGTAGCGGGCCTCCGGGAAACTGGGTGAGGCCAGCGCCAAGGGTGAGTGCGCCAAGATCAATGCCGAAGAAGCCGAGTCGCTCGACGAGTGCCCCCACTGTCGCTCGTGCCGCTCGGTCGTTGCCAGAATAAAACAGCACCCGGCGTCCGCCCTCCGCTGCCGGGTCGCCTGACAGTAGCTGTGGTTGCAGGTGGTTGAAGGCCTTGACCACCCGCGCGCCGGGCACCATCTCCGCGAAGATTTCGGTGGAGAGGCGACCGTTGAGGGGAGCGGGCTTGAACAGTGGCGCCTCGATCGGGTTATTTGCATCGATGACGATGCGGCCGTCGAAATCGGGCAGGCCGGAGAGTGCGGCCGGTAACTTTGACCAGTTCACCGCCACCAGGACGATATCCTGTGCCGCCGCGTGTTCTCGGGTACCAGCCGTGATAGAGGGGCCGATTTCTCGCACCAGTTCTTGCAAAGATTCCGGGCCCCGACTGTTGCTGATGACGGCCTCGATGCCCCGTGCGGTAAGTGCCTTCGCAAATGCCCCGCCGATCGCGCCCGCGCCGATGATGCCGATTGTGCCAATGGATTTCATGCTGTTCTCCTTGTCGTCAGGGAATGCGATCAGGCAGTAAAGCCGCCGTCGGCAACGATGTCGGCGCCGGTAACGAACGCTGCTTCAGGGCCTGCCAAAAAGGCGGCGACAGCAGCGATTTCCTGCGGCTGGCCATAGCGCCCGATTGCCATGCCAGGCCCGACGATCTTGCTGACCGGACCGCCGTCCGGATTCATGTCGGTATCCGTCGGGCCTGGATGAATCGTATTGACGGTGATGCCGCGGGGACCGAGGTCGCGTACCAGGCTGCGGTTGAAACCAGTGATGGCGCCTTTGGTGAGTGTGTACAACGATGCGCCAGGGAAGGCGGCATAGCGGGTCATCGAGGAACCGATGTGGATGACCCGGCCGCCCTTGCTCATCTGGCGTACTGCTTCCTGGGTAGCGACAAAGACGCCGGTGACGTTCACCGCGATCATCCGCTGGTAATCCTCGAAGGAAATGTCGTCTATCGGGCCGCCGAGCGCGAGTCCGGCGTTGTTGACCAGGATGTCGATGGCGCCAAATGTTTCGACGGTGGCGGCCACGGCTGCCCGCACAGCGTGCGGATCGCCGGCGTCGGCCAGGATGGCAAGCGCCCGGCCGCCGCCAGCTTCGATCTCGCGCACGACTTGCTCGGCTTTGTCCGGCGAGGCGCTGTAGGTTAGCGCGACCGCAGCACCATCGGCGGCGAGACGTTTTGCAATGGCGGCGCCGATAGAGCGCGAACCGCCGGTGACGAGGGCAGTCTTGCCTTGCAGGGGAAGGTTGTTGGAAGTCATTCGGGGATACGCCTTTCGAACTGTGGTTGTCGGTGGAGTCACTATCGCCTTTTTATTCCTCCTTGATTAGTGTCAAATGCGTTGAATGATTTTCAAACAATGGTATAAGATGAAGGGATGGAAACACTGGCCAACCTGGAATGTTTCGTCCGCGCTGCGGAAGCCGGCAGCTTTTCTGCAGCCGCCCGCCGGTTGGGATTAACGCCGGCAGCGGTCAGCCGCAATGTCGCCATGCTGGAGAGGAACATTGGCGTGCGCCTGTTTCAGCGCTCGACGCGGCGACTCACCCTGACCGAGGCCGGCGAGCAATTCCTGCAGGGCATAGGTGCCAACCTCGACGCGTTGCAGGCAGCCATCGCTGCGGTGGCAACGGAGCGCGGAGAGCCGGCCGGTGTGCTCAAGGTCAGCATGGCGCCGACCTTCGGTATCACGCATGTGATGCCGCTGCTGCCGGCCTTCCTCGCGCGCTATCCACGGGTAAGACCGGACTGGCATTTCGAGAACCGTCATGTGGACCTGGTCGCAGAAGGTTACGACGCGGCAATCGGCGGCGGCTTCGCATTGCGGCCCGGCGTGGTGTCGCGTCCACTCGCGCCAGTGCATATCATCGCGGTCGCCACACCGTCATACCTTGCCGGGCGCGTACCCCCAGCGGATCCCGGCGAACTTATGCGCTTTGACGGCATCGTCATGCGATCACTGCAAAACGGGCGGGTACGGGAATGGGTGATGCGTAATGCCGCCGGTGACGAGATGGCTGCAACCATGCAACCATCGCTGACCCTGAGCGATCCGACTGCGATGCGGGAAGCAGCGTTGCTCGGGCTTGGCATCGCATTGCTGGCCGTGCCCGACGTACTGCCTTGGCTGGAACGAGGCGAATTGAAGCGGCTGCTGCCGGGGTGGTATGCAGACGCCGGGGCGATCTCGCTCTACTATGCCAGCCGTACCCTCCTGCCGGCCAAGACACGGGTCTTTATTGACTTCCTGTGCCACGCCTTCGAGAAGAAGCAACTTGCACGCTGCTTTGCGGGCAGCCTCGGGTAAATCACCAGGCCTCTCGCCCGCTATCAGGCTCGACGTAATCGAACCTCGGGATTGGGTCGAAAGTAGACGAAGAGCGGAATGAATAAAAAGAACAAAGCTACCGAAATGGCAGCTTTGTCGATTTTCATCCGAGGCTTTAGATATTCAGCACTCGAAGAACCTTCCAGCCTGTCGATTCTCTTCAACCGGATCCCGGCTCAAATGGTTTCCTGCTCCGTCTTGATCGCCCCGCAAGGGCACTCCGACACGCAGATCCCACACCCCTTGCAGTAGTCATAGTTGATCTCGAACCGCTTCCCCGGACCAAGCTTGATCACTGCATTATCCGGACAGACCCCATAACAGTTGTCGCACTCGAAGCAGTTGCCGCACGATAGACACCGGCGTGCCTCGAATTGCGCATTGCCTTCATCGAGCCCGCCCAGCACCTCATCGAACGTCGATTGCCGTCGGATGATGTCGAGCACCGGCTGCACTGTCTTCGGTGCATCGGCGTAGTACCAGGTATTGAGTTTGTCGAAGGTGGCCAGCTCGTGTTTCGGTGGCGCCTCGCAGGTCGTGCCGCGCAACCAGGCGTCGATGTTGCGCGCGGCTTTCTTGCCGTGGCCGATTGCAACTGTCACCGTGCGCTCTGCCGGTACCATGTCGCCGCCCGCGAAAATGCCTGGATGCGATGTCATCATGTTGCGCCCGACTTGCACCATGCCATCCTTGATGTCCAATCCCGGCACGTTCGCCAGCAGCGACAGGTCCACGTCCTGGCCCAATGCCAGCACCAACGAATCGGCTTCGATGGTTTCGAACTCACCGGTCGGCTGGGGGAAACCGTTCTCGTCCAGCTTCATCTTTTCGACCGTGAAGCTGCCTTCGCCGGCTTCCTTGATGGTCGACAGCCATTTCATCATCACCCCTTCCTGCAACGCTTCCTCGACCTCGAAGTCGTGCGCGGGCATCTTCTCGCGCGTGCGGCGGTAGACGATGATCGATTCTTCCGCGCCGAGGCGCTTCGCCGTGCGGGCAACGTCGATGGCGGTGTTGCCGCCGCCGTACACGACCACGCGGCGGCCCAGCATCGGTTTTTCCTGGCCTTCCATGCTCTTGAGGACGGAGACCGCGTCGAGAATGCGGCTGGCGGTGCCGGCCGGGATGTAGGCACGCTTGGCGACATGGGCGCCGACGGCGAGGAAGACCGCGTCGAAGCCGCCTTCCTTCATCGCCACCTGGACGTCGTCGACCTTGCGGTTCAGGCGGATGGTGACGCCCATGGCTTCGATGCGCCTGACTTCGGCATCGAGGATGTCACGCGGCAGGCGGTACTTCGGAATGCCGAAGCGCATCATGCCGCCGGTGAGCGGACCGGCTTCGTCGATCGTCACTTCGTGTCCGAGCAGGCGCAGGTGCCAGGCCGCGGACAGGCCGGAGGGGCCGGCGCCGATGACAAGCACTTTCTTGCCGGTCGCCGGGCCGGGCTCGGCCTTCCAGCCGCGCTTGATGGCCTCGTCGCCGAGGAAGCGTTCGACCGCGTGTACGTTCACCGGCTCGTCCAGGCAGCCGCGGTTGCAGGCGGACTCGCAGGGGTGGTAGCAGACGCGGCCCATGACGGCAGGCATCGGGTTGTTCTTCACCAGCTCGCGCCAGGCTTTTTCGTAGTCGCCGGATTCGGCATGGTAGAGCCAGGCCTGGATGTTTTCGCCGGCCGGGCAGGCGTTGTTGCAGGGGGGGAGGCGGTCAACGTATACCGGACGCGTGGTGCGCCAGGAGCCGGTCCGGTTGGCCAGCGAAGACCCGACATCCAGCGTGATGGCAAAGGGTTTGTCCATGTCAGCGGTCCTCCAGCAAGGCAAATTTCCTGATGTTCCTGTCGGCCATCGCCTGGATGCGGGCGATGGTCTCCACCGCCGGCTGTTTGCCGAACAGGTGGGCGAAGCGTTTCTGCAGCTTCAGGTATTCCTCCACCGGCACGCGCTGGCGGATCTTTTGCGACGCCACTACTTCGCCGTGTTCCGCCTCGTACAAGGGGAACAAGCCGGTTTCGACCGCGAGCCGGGCAAGGCGGATGGTGTCCTGCGACGCGGCGCCCCAGCCGAGCGGGCAGGGCACGAGGATGTGGATGTAGCGCGCGCCGTGTATCGTCATGGCCTTTTTTACCTTGGCTTCGAGGTCATGCAGGTAGGCGACCGAGGCGGTAGCGACATAGGGAATGCCGTGGGCCATCGCGATCTGCGGCACGTTCTTGCCTTGACCCCAGGTGGCTCCGGGTTCCGGTCCTACCGGCATGGTCGTCGCCGTGCGGGCGGCGGGCGGCGTCGCGGACGAACGCTGCACGCCGGTGTTCATGTAGGCCTGATTGTCATAGCAGATGTAGAGCACGTCATCGTTGCGCTCGAACATGCCGGACAGGCAGCCGAAGCCGATATCCGTCGTGCCGCCGTCACCGCCTTGGGCGATCACGCGCACGTCCTTGCGGCCCTTGACCTTCATTGCAGCGGCAACGCCTGTCGCTACTGCGGAAGCGTTGCCGAACAGCGAGTGGATCCAGGGAATCTGCCAGGATGTTTCCGGATAGGGCGTGGAAAACACTTCAAGGCAGCCGGTCGCGTTGGCCGCGATGACCTGGTTGTTGGCCGCACGCATCGCTGCGTCAATCGCATAACGCGCGCCCAGCGCCTCGCCGCAGCCCTGGCAGGCACGATGGCCGGAGTTGAGCGAATTGGTGCGGGTCATGTTGGCCTGCACCGAGCGCTCATCCGGCGCGAGCAGGCGGTTGCCGACGGTGAAGGTGCCGGTCTGGTAGAACTTGACGGGTTGCTTGTCCATAGTCGGCTCCTCAGCGCGCGTTGCCGGCGGCGAGATCGCGCAGGATGTTCTCCGCGGTCGGGCCGGAGCGGCGTTGCTGTTTCTCGCGGTCGATCTCGCGGTTCACGACGTTCTGGTTAAGGTCGAGGAAGGTGAGCGGCTCCAGGGCATCCTGTTGCGCCTTCTCGAACAGCGTGCGCAGGCTGGTCTTGGTAATGGGGCGTCCGCCGAGTCCTGCGACGACGGTGTAGGCGCGGACCGTCGTCCCCGCCAGTGCCATGTGCAGGTCGTGCGACACGACGCCGCCGATGCCGAGCGACAGGGCCTTCTCGAGGACGACAATGCGTTCCGCCCTGCACAGCGCGTCGTGCAGTTGGCGCGTCGGGAAGGGGCGGAACGAGCAGATCGACACGGCGCCGATGGACTCGCCCTGTTCGCGCATGTCGTCGATGACATCCTTGATCGTGCCCATCACGGAGCCGAGGGCAACGACGATGGTCTTCGCGTCTTCGCAGCGATACGCCTTGATGAGATCGCCCGCCTTGCGGCCGAACTTCTGCTCGAATTCGGCGGACAGTTGCGGGATCAGTTCCAGCGCGCGCATCTGTTTGTGGTGCGCGAGGTAGCGTACTTCCATGAAGGCGTCCGGACCGACCATCGCGCCGATGGAGACCGGCTCGCGTGGATCGAGGACCTGGCGCGGCTCGAAGGGCGGAATGTAGGCGTCCACCTGCTTCTGGTCGGGCACGTCGATGCGTTCATAGGCATGCGTGAGGATAAAGCCGTCCACGCAGACCATGACCGGCATCGACAGCTCTTCGGCCAGGCGGAAGGCCTGGATGTGCAGGTCGACGGCTTCCTGGTTGTTTTCCGCGTAGATCTGGATCCAGCCGGCGTCGCGCATCGACATCGAATCCGTGTGGTCGTTCCAGATATTGATCGGCGCGCCGATCGCGCGATTGCCGATGGTCATGACAATCGGCAGGCCGAGGCCGGCGGCGTTGTAGACCGCTTCGGCCATGAACAGCAGGCCTTGGCTCGCGGTGGCAGTATAGGTCCGTGCGCCTGCGGCCGAGGCGCCGATCGCGACGGACAGCGCGGCGAATTCCGATTCGACGTTGATGAACTCGCAATTGTCCAGTTCGCCCGATTTTACGATTTCGCCCAGCCCTTCGACGATGTGCGTCTGCGGGGTGATCGGATAGGCGCAAATGACTTCCGGCCGGCACAGCGCGATGGCTTCCGCCATGGCGTGGGAACCTTCGGTTTGCTTAAGCATGGCTGGCCTCTTTCATTTCTTCCCGGACAAAGGCGTAGGCATCGCGCGCGGCGGCGATGTTGCCGTCGGCAATCTTCGGCGGGAATTTGTCGCGGATGGCGGCGCAAACGGAGTCAATGTTGACCTTTCCGCTGATGGCCGCGAATCCGCCGAGCAGGGCGACGTTCGGCAGTGGCCGGCCCACATGCTTGAGCGCAAGCTCAGTCGCCGGCACTGTGCACAGATGCTCGGGGCGATAGCCTTTCACGAAGTCACCGATGCCCAGCTCGTCGAAACTGCGTGTCGAGTTGATCAGGATGTAGCCGTTCGGCGTGACACCGGAGAACAGATCGACCTGATGCAGCAGCGTCGGATCCTGGATGATCAGCGCGTCGGGATGCATGACGGGCTCGCGCAGGCGGATTTCCTTGTCGTCGATGCGGCAGAAGGCCATCACCGGTGCACCCATCCGTTCCGAGCCGAAGCTGGGGAAGGCTTGCGCGTGCTTGTTTTCGAGGAAAGCGGCGACGGAGAGCATCTCCGCAGCGGAGACGACCCCTTGGCCGCCGCGGCCGTGGATTCGGACTTGGAATAGCATGAGGGGCTCCTGGTGTTGCTGGCGAGGCGGTGTGCATCCTGTTACTGGCGGGCGCTGCCCTGGTTACTGCTTGACTTCCTTTGCCCCGTCATCCCGGCGAAAGTCGGGATCCTGTGTCTTTGAACGCCGCTGGATTCCGGCTTTCGCCGGAATGACGGGGTGAGGCCGAGCGGGGAGCGAAATTCTTCACCCGCCCGTCATTGACTGCTTACCTCAACGACGCGTTGATCTTCTCCAGCGCCGCCGCACCCGGGCACAGCACATCGTCCCCGAGCTGGTTCAACGGCTTGTCCACCGTATTCAGATGGTCATGCATGTCCGAAGCGCTCGGATCGACGAACAGCAAACCGGTGACAATCTCACCCATCGCATGATGCTTCTGCAGATGGTTCATCGCCGCCACCCGGTCGCTCGCGTCGTAGCTCTCGTGCAGCTTGCGCAGGCGCAGCACCGAACCGTCATGCTGCGTGACTTCCTGTACCGTGCCCGGCGCATATTCTGTCGTGATTTCTTCACCGGGGGTAAAGAAGTCGATGCGGTTGACCGCTTCGTTGTGCTCGCGCACGTAGTCGTAGCTCTTCGTCGAACCATGATGGTTGTTGAAGGTCACGCAGGGCGAGAGTACGTCGATGAACGCCGCCCCTTTGTGCACCAGTGCCGCTTCGATCAGGGGAACGAGTTGTGCCTTGTCGCCGGAAAAACTGCGCGCGACGAAGGTCGCACCCAATTGCAGCGCCAGGCCCACCAGGTCCACCGGCGCGTCGGAATTGACGACTCCTTTCTTGGACTTGGAACCCTGGTCCGCTGTCGCGGAGAACTGTCCCTTGGTCAGGCCGTACACGCCGTTGTTCATGACGATGTAGGTCATGTTCACGCCACGACGCATGATGTGCGCGAACTGGCCGAGACCGATCGATGCGGAGTCTCCGTCCCCCGACACGCCGAGGTAGGTCAGGTCGCGGTTGGACAGCGCAGCGCCGGTCAGCACGGAGGGCATGCGTCCGTGGACGGTGTTGAAGCCGTGCGAGCCGCCGAGGAAGTAGGTCGGCGCCTTCGACGAGCAGCCGATGCCGGACAGCTTGGCGACCTTGTGCGGCTCGATGTCCATGTTGAAGCAGGCCTGGATGATGGCTGCCGAGACGGAATCGTGGCCGCAACCGGCGCATAGCGTCGACACCGGGCCTTCGTAGTCGCGGCGGGTATAACCGGCCTTGTTGACCTGCAGGCTGGGGTGGTGCAGTTTCGGTTTAGCGATATAGGTCATTGCGCCACCTCCTTGAGCGGGCTGAACAACGCCAGGCGCGAAGCGATGGCCTTGGTGATGAAACGTGCGGTGATGGGCGTGCCGTCATAGTGGACGACGGAGCTCAGTTGCGCCGGGTCGATGCCGCATTCGACGATGAGCATGTCGCGCAGCTGGCCGTCGCGGTTCTGTTCGACGACGAAGACATGGTCATGCGCTTCGATGAAATCGAGCACGCTCGCATGGAACGGGAAGGCGCGGATGCGCATCGAGTCGAGCGCGTGGCCTTGCCGCTCCAGCACATCCAGCGCTTCGTTCATCGAGGGGCTGGTCGAGCCAAAGTGGATCACGCCGAACTTCGTCGGTTTCGATGCTTTCTTTACTTCCGGCATCGGCACCAGGTTCTTGGCGGTCTCGAACTTCCGCTGCAGGCGTTCCATGTTGTCGACATAGACCGGGCCTTCCTCGCTGTAGCGCGCGTAACGGTCCTTGGTCGTGCCACGGGTGAAGAACGCACCCTTGGTCGGGTGCGTGCCCGGATAGGTACGGTACGGAATGCCGTCGCCGTCCACATCGAGATAGCGGCCGAAATCCTTGCCGGCCTCGAGGTCTTCATAGGTCATGACCTTGCCGCGATCCATGCGCTTGCTGTCATCCCACTCGAAGGAATCGCACAGGCGCGAGTTCATGCCGATATCCAGGTCGGACATCACGAACACCGGGGTCTGGAGGCGGTCGGCGAGGTCGAGCGCGGCAGCGGTGAAATCGAAGCACTCCTTCGGGTCCTGCGGAAACAGCAGCACATGCTTGGTGTCGCCGTTGGACGCGTAGGCACACTGCAACAGATCGGACTGCTGGGTGCGCGAAGGCATGCCGGTGGACGGGCCGCCGCGCTGGACGTTGACGAGGGTGGCCGGCACTTCCGCGAAGTAGGCGAGGCCGAGGAATTCCGTCATCAGCGAAATGCCGGGGCCCGACGTGGCGGTGAAGGCACGCGCGCCGTTCCAGTTGGCGCCGATGACCATGCCGATGGAAGCCAGTTCGTCTTCCGCCTGCACGATGGCGAAGTTGTGCTTGCCGGTTTCCGGGTCGACGCGCAGCTTGTGGCAGTACTTGTCAAAGGTTTCCGGGATCGACGACGACGGCGTGATCGGGTACCACGCGCAGACGTTCGCGCCTCCCCAGATCGCGCCGAGTGCGCAAGCCTGGTTGCCGTCGATGAAGATGCGCTTGCCGACTTTGTCGGCACGCTTGACCTTCAGGCCCATCGCATTGCAATCGAGATTGGCGAGCGCATAGTCGCGGCCCATGTGCAGCGCCTGCACGTTCGAATCCAGCAGCTTTTCCTTGCCGCGGTACTGTTCCGCGAACAGCTGCTCGATGGCCTTTTCATCGATGCCAAGCAGGGCGGCGAGGGCGCCGATGTAGATGATGTTCTTGAACAGCTGGCGCTGGCGCGCGTCGGTGTATGCGTCGTTGCAGATCTGCGTGAGCGGCATCGCGAACACCGTGATGTCGCTGCGCATACGGGATGCCGGGATTTCACGCGTGCAATCGTAGAACAGGTAGCCGCCGGCATCGATCTCCTTGAGGTCGGCATCCCATGTTTGCGGGTTCATGGCGACCATGAGGTCGCAACCGCCGCGGCGGCCGAGATAGCCGGATTCCGAGACGCGCACTTCATACCAGGTCGGCATGCCCTGGATGTTTGACGGGAAAATGTTGCGGGGGCTGACGGGCACGCCCATGCGCAGCATGGAACGGGCAAACAGTTCGTTGGCCGAGGCCGAGCCCGAGCCGTTGATATTGGCGAACTTGACGACGAAATCGTTGGTCGCCTGGATCTTTTGGGTCATCGCGCTTGCTCCTCGTTACGCGGTTTTGCGCACTTGCGCGATATGCTTGTCACGGCAGTTCGGGCCGGCTTGCGTGGTACAGAGCGAAAACTTCTGCATGTCCCAGGCGCCGGTCGGGCAGCGTTCTGCGCAGAGGCTGCAGTGCAGGCACAGGTCCTCGTCCTTGACCATCACGCGGCCGGTCTTCAATGCGGCCGAGACATACAAGGGCTGGGACGGATTGAGTGCGGGCGCTTTCAGGCGTGTGCGGAGGTCGCTTTCCTCGCCGTTTTCCGTCATCGTGAGCGCATCCATCGGACAGATGTCGATGCACGCGTCGCATTCGATGCAGCGGCTGGCGGTGAACACCGATTGCACGTCGCAGTTGAGGCAGCGTTGCGCTTCCTTTGCGGCCATCTGTGGTGTGAAGCCGCGTTCGACTTCGATCTTGATGCTCTTGCGCGCGACATGGAATTCTTCCAGCGGCACCTTGTGGCGATGATCGAGCGAGACGACGTTGTCGAAGCTCCACTCGTGGATGCCCATCTTCTGGCTCACCAGGTTGACCGAGGGCGGCGGACGCACGGAGACGTCCTCGCCATTGAGGAAGCGGTCGATGGAGACGGCCGCTTCATGACCATGCGCCACGGCCGTGATGATGTTCTTCGGGCCGAAGGCGGCGTCACCACCGAAGAACACGTTCGGCAGCGTTGCCTGCATGGTCTTCTTGTCGACCACGGGCATGCCCCAGTCGTCGAATTGCACACCGATGTCGCGCTCGATCCACGGGAAGGCGTTTTCCTGGCCGACGGCGATCAGCACTTCGTCGCATTCGACCAGTTCGTCCGGCTCGCCGGAGGGAACGAGGCTGCGCTTGCCCTTGGCGTCGTAGACGGCCTTGACCTTCTCGAACACCATGCCGGTCAGCTTGCCGTTTTCGTGCGTGAAGGACTTGGGCACCATGTAGTTCAGGATGGTGATGCCTTCGTGCATGGCATCTTCCTTCTCCCACGGGCTGGCCTTCATTTCCTCGAAACCGGAGCGGACGATGACTTTTACGTCCTCGCCGCCGAGGCGCAGGGCGGAACGGCAGCAGTCCATTGCGGTGTTGCCGCCGCCAAGGACGATCACGCGCGGGGCAACCTTGGTGACATGGCCGAAGGAGACGGAGGCCAGCCAGTCGATGCCGAGGTGGATATGCGTTGCGGCTTCCTTGCGGCCGGGGACATCGAGATCACGTCCGCGCGGTGCGCCGCAGCCGACGAAGATGGCGTCGTAGCCTTCGCCAAGCAGTGCCTTGAGGCTGTCGATACGCTCACCCGAACGGAAGTCGACGCCCATGTCGAGGATGTAGCCGGTTTCTTCGTCAATCACTTCATCCGGCAGGCGGAACTTGGGAATCTGGCTGCGCATGAAACCGCCGGCCTTCTTCTCGCCATCGAACACGGTCACCTTGTAGCCCTGGACAGCGAGGTCGCGGGCGACAGTCAGGGAAGCGGGGCCTGCGCCGACGCAGGCAATGCGTTTTCCGAAGAGCGGGGCAGGCTTGGGCATGCGTACTCTCACATCGGACTTGTAATCGGAAGCGGTGCGCTTGAGACGGCAGATGGCCACCGGTTCGTTGCTGTCCGCGCTTTCAACGCGGGAGCGGCGGCAGCCAGTCTCGCAGGGGCGGTCGCACACACGGCCCAGCACGCCGGGGAACACGTTGGCGCGCCAGTTCAGCATGTAGGCCTCGTTGTAGTGGCCCGCTGCGATCAGACGTATGTATTCGGGGACGGGAGTGTGTGCCGGGCAGGTCCACTGGCAGTTGACCACCTGGTGGAAGAAATCCGGATTACTGATGTCGGTCGGCTTCAATACGCTCTCCTAGGCGAGGCACCTGCTCTTGCAGGATGCGTTCATGTTTGCGCGCCACGCGCGCGAAGTGGCGGAGAGATGCGTCTATCTCTGCGCCGTTGCCGAGAAAATACAGTGACGCCGGTGTTCGAGGCAGTGTATGGAGCGGGAAATTTGATTTGATTGATTCAAGTCAAAATCGTCCGGGATCGGGAAGACAATCGATGCGGCGCTGCCGCAATCACTCGGACCGGTTGTGGCGCCATCGCGCGAGTGCGGGAGAAATGTCGTGCAGATGGAGGTGAGAGACACCGGGAGCACGGCGATCGAGTGCCCGGCAATGACCGCCGGTCCAGATCTCGACCTGGGGCGACAATGCCGCGCGGAGGTCGGCCAGGGCCTGCAGCACGTGTGCCGGCGGGGCCGACGATGAAAACGACAGGGCAACGATATCGGCACCTTGTACCGCTGCCGCCTGTGCGATGTCGCCGACCGGTGTCTGCGCGCCGAGCGAGATGCAGTGCGCGCCTTCCAGCGTCAGGATCGCCTCGGCCATGAGCAGCCCGAGGGTATGCGGTTCACGCGGAATGGTCGAGAGCAGGACAACGGGCGCGCGACGCACGAGCGTGGCGGGAATCGCGGCGATGGCGTGACGCAGGACGGCCTGCATCGCTTCGGTATACAGGTGCTCTTCAAAGACTGCGAGACGGCCGTTCGCCCACTCGGCGCCCACCAGGGTAGTCAGCGGAGCGACGACCTCGGTCACGAATGCGTACAGGCCTACGCGCAGCAGGGACTGCCCGAGCCCCTGCCGCAGTTCGTCGACGCGGTGTTGCTTGCACAGATCGATGTAATGCACAAGGCCGGCCGGAACAGCGGGAAGCGCGGTCTCCGCCGCGAGCGCGCGCAGTGTATCCGGCTCCGCGCCGACAAGCTTGCCCGGACGGTATCCGCGATCCATCAGACTCTTGATCAGGCGCAGCTTTTCCACCTGGTCCGGCGGATAGGTGCGCTCGCCTGCATCGTCCCGCAGCGGAACCGGAAAGCGGTAGCGGCGCTCCCAGACGCGCAGCGTGTCTTTCGACAGGCCGGTTTCGCGTTCGACGGAGGCGATGCTGAGATGGGAGGAGGGGGGCGACATTGTGTTGGATGCGTCAACTGGAGTTGTCGGCTTGTTAAAATACATTCTATGTCTTTATTGTCCAAGACAAAAGCGAACTTTTTTCGAACCAAGGCCTTACCAGGTTGTCCACATCCATGTCCCTGCAGCGGAAGATGATCCGGCCTGCGAGGTATTCCGTGCGGGCACGATTTCCGTGCCCGGGGTTAGACGCATAGGAGGCAATCATGGCAACAACAGTTAATGGGCATATGAGTGAACGGCGCCACATTCCCGAACGGCGTTCGGGCGCGCGGAGCCATACCGCGAAGCGCTGGGGCGCGCTGGATTGGATTTCGACGCTGCTGCTCGTCGTCGGCGGCCTGAATTGGGGCCTTGTCGGGCTGTTCGGCTTCGATCTGGTCGCCACCTTGTTTGGCGAGATGAGTACGCTATCCCGGGCGGTGTATGTGCTGGTGGGATTGTCCGCCCTGTACACACTGTTTGCAGCAAAGAAAATGTCACATTCCTGACCAACGTTTCCCGGTTCGGAAAGAGGCTCGGTACGGGAGTGCCGGGCCTTTCTTTTATGTGTGTGGGCATCTGCTGTTCGAGAAGAAAGAATCTGTCTGTCCTGGACAAAACGAGCCGGCGTTTGAGGAAACGCAAAGGGAGGCAGGTGTGCCGTCCTATGCTTTCCATGCGAGGCGCACGTTCATTCCCCCTCCGTGCGCCGTTCAACAACATCCCTCAGGAGACCCGCATGAGACTCACCACGCATTCCCTGGCGCTGCTATCGGCAGCACTCATCGCCGGCTGTGGCAGCAGTGACGATCCGGAGCCCGCCGCACCGCAATCATCCGCCCCCGCGGCTGCCGGTTCGTCCGCACCCACATCCAGCGCACCGCAGACCATTGACAAGGTCGCCGGTGCAAGCGGCTTCAATGCCCTGCTTGCTGCCGCGACAAAGGCAGATCTCGGTCCCGTGCTGGCCGATGCCAATACCCAGCTGACGGTCTTTGCGCCGTCCGACGAAGCATTCACCGGGCTGGCGACGTCGCTGGGATTCTCCAGTGCGGCGGCGATGGTCGATGCGCTTCCTGCGACGACGCTGCGCAGTATCCTGTCCTATCACGTCGTGCAGGGGACAAAGCGTGCGGCCGAACTGAGCGCGACACCCCAGTCCTCGGCATCCACCTTGTACAGCTTCGAGGGACAACCGGCGGCAGTGGCGGTCAGTGCGGGCCAGACAGGCGTGACGCTCACTGACGCAGGGCTGACTTCGGCGCGGGTGACGGCGCCTGATGTGGCGGCGAGCAATGGGGTGGTGCATGCGATCGACAAGGTGCTCATCCCGCCGGGCGTGCTGAATATCGTGCAGATGGCGCAGCTCAATCCTGACCTGTCCTCGCTGGTCGGCGTCGTCGGCGGCGCGAACCTGCAGCAAGCCTTGGCAGGGGCAGGACCATTTACTGTCTTCGCGCCGACCAATGCGGCATTCGCCCAGGCGCCGTCGGGACTAAGCGCCACGCAGCTTGGCACAGTGCTTCGGTATCACGTACTCGGCACGCAAGTCCTCGCTTCCCAGATTCCATTCGGGACGCCGGTCAGTACACTGACGACGCAGGCCGTCGTGATCAATGCCGGCAACCCGCCGACGATCACCGACACGACTGCAACGCCGGCGAGGATCGTGGCGACCAATGTCAGGGCGAGCAATGGCGTGATCCATGTGATCGACAAGGTACTCATTCCAGCCCTGTAAGCGCTGCAAAGAAAACGGGGCGGCAACCTTGCGGTTCCGCCCCGTGACTGGAAAGTGGCGTGATCAGAGCGACAGGATCCACTGGATCAGGTTCTTGATCTGATCGGCGTCCTTGGTCTTCGGGATCTTGTGTTCTTCTTCGTGGCCGTCCTCGAACTTCACTTTCTGGCCGCTGCTCAGGTGCTTGATCAGGCGTCCCTCGGCGTCGGCCTTGCCGCGATTCTTTTCCGCGATCTGCTTGTAGGCCGGGCCGTCCTTGGCGCGGTCGATGCCGTGGCAGCGCAGGCAACCTTCCTGGCGGGCGAGCTTCTCCGCTGCGGCGGCGTCAACGGCCAATGACGGTTGGGCGGTGAAGAGTGCCGCGGCCGCTGCAACAAGAGTCAGCAGGTTCGCGGGCTTGGTGATGAATTGCATGTCTTGCTCTCCTGGTAAGCGAGATAGATTGGGGAAGTCGGGCAAGCGGGACATTGTGCGAGTTGCTTGTCTTAGGGAAATATTTTGACATGAATTAAGACGGGCGTGCTGATTCTTGTCCGAATGACACGGGAGATATAGAACTTTTTGCGACATCTTGCGCCTACAGAATGACGAGAACGCATGTCACAGGGAGGCAGCCATGGCAGGGGATTGCAACGCATTGCTGGCGTCGCCGACGCGGCGACGGATCCTGTCTTTGGGGGCGGCGGCACTCGCCGCGGGCCTGGCGCATGTTCCTTGCCGGGCCCAGGCCATGGCTCCTTTCGGGCTCGACGTGCCCTACGATCCTTCACCGCCGGACGTGGTGGAGCGCATGCTCGCGCTGGCGGCAGTCGGGCGGGACGACCTGCTGTACGACCTCGGTTCCGGGGATGGGCGCATCGTGATCACCGCCGCGCAGAAATACGGCGTCCGCGGCGTAGGAATCGACCTTGACCCGCGCCGCGTGGAAGAAGCAAAGGCCAACGCGAAGCGTGCTGGCGTCGAGGGCCGTGTGACATTCCGGGTCGGCGACATGTACACGGCCGATTTTTCGGATGCCACCGTCGTCACGCTCTTCCTCTGGCCGCATGTGAACCGCAAGCTTCGCCCCATTCTCTGGCGTCAGTTGAAGGTCGGCACACGTGTCGTCTCCCATCTCTGGGACATGGGGCCGGAGTGGCCCCCGGAACGGAGCGAGACGGTGCGCGACCGGAAGATCCACCTCTGGACCATCACGGACGCGCAGAAACGTTAGGTAATGCCTTAACCTTGCACCAGTTGCGCGCGTTGTGTTCCGGGCGGCGTGCTGCTGTTAGGAATGCTCTCGCCGTCCGCCGCATTGGCGCGGCTGCCCAGTTTCATCGCGTACTCGTGCGTGAACAGCGACCCGTAGAAGAAGATCTGCGCCGAGTAATAGATCCAGGTAATCAGGATCACCACCGAACCGGCCGCGCCATAGGCGGAGTTGATGTCTGCGCTGGCGACATAGATGCCGATCAGCGTCTTGCCGATGATGAACAGCACGGCAGTGATCAGCGCGCCCACGAGCACGTCCTTCCATGCGATCTTGGAACCGGGCAGGTACTTGAAGATCACGGCGAACAGGCCGGTCACGATGGCAAAGGACACGAGGTGCGAGATTGTCACGCTGATGAATTTCAACGGCGAACCTTCGCCGCCTGGCCAGACGCTGTCCATCGCCGCCAATGCTGTACTGACCGCCAGTGACATGAGGAGCATCAGTGCGATTACCAGGATCAAGCCGAAAGAGAGGACGCGCTGGCGGATGAAGGCCCAGATGCCGGACTCCTTCGACGGCGGGACTTCCCACAGTTCATCGAGGCTGTCCTTCAATTCCGAGAAGGCGCTCGTTGCGCTGATCAGCACAAGTGCCGCCGAAATCAGGCCCGCGATCAGGCCCGCGTCTTCGTGTTCGGCCCCCGCAAGGATGGTGCCAACCGCGTCGCCTCCCTGGGCACCCATGAGCCCGGACATTTGCTGGAGCAGGGCGTCGCGCACCGTGTCCTCGCCGAAGAAGAAGCCGGCGATGGTCACGACCAATACCAGCATGGGCGCGAGAGAGAACAGCGTGTACAGGGCGAGTGCGGCGCCTTTGCTGGCGGCGCGATGGGCCGACCATTCCTTGGCGGCGGAGATGGCTATATGGAAGAGGGCCTTGGGTTTCGATTCCTTGCGCAGGGAGGCAACCTCCTCCGCCTTTTTCCGCGCGGCCTCCTTGCGTACGGCTTCCTGCAACTTGCGCTGCGCCTGCTCACTGTCGAAGGTGTCGTGGACGTCGACAGCGGGCGCCGTGACGTAGGAAGCGGATGCCCGTCGTGTGCGCGCAGGATGCCTCCCGCGCTTGCGGAACACGAGGACCGAAAGCACCGCTACCGCAACCTGGAGTACGCCCGAGACAGTTTGTCCCGGGTTGGTCTGATGCTGCGTTTTCATGGACTTCTCCTGAAAAGGGTTTTGATTTAGGAGAGGGAAGTGTTGGTATTTGTTCCATGCGGGGACGGTTCGTGTGGCCGGCATGTCCTGAACGTTGGCGCGATCAATGTTAGATTTGCATTTTTTTATCGGCGCCTTGCAGCACGCCAGTACGATGAAATACCAGCTCGCCATTTTCGACTTCGACGGGACGCTTGCGGACTCGTTTCCGTTTTTCGTGGAACAGTTCAACCGTCTGGCGGATCGTCACCGTTTCGCGAGAATCGACCCGGAAGACGTCCACGCCTACCGGCACTACACGGCGGCGGAAATGATGAAGCGTGTCGGCTTGCCACGCTGGAAGCTACCCGTCGTTGCGGCAAGTTTCATCTCCCTGATGCGGGAGAATGCGGACAGCATCCCGCTGTTCGAACGGGTCGACGATGTGCTGCAACATCTCTCCGATGCCGGCATTTACCTCTCGGTCATGTCGTCCAATGCAGAGGACAATGTCGTCCGCGTCCTGGGGCCGGCGAATGCCGGATTGATCAGGCATTTCGACTGCGGGATGTCGATTTTCGGCAAGGCAGCCCGGATCAGGAGCCTGCTGCAGAAGACCGGTATCCCTCCCAGCAAGGCGATTTACATTGGCGACCAGCTCACCGACCTGGAGGCAGCGCGGAAGGAAGGCATCGCGTTCGGCGCGGTCGCATGGGGCTACGGCGCGATCGAGTCGTTCCGGAAGCATGCTCCCGAAGAAGAATTCAACCAGGTCACGGATATCAAGCGGATCGCGTGAGCATCCTTATTTTTTGCCCGGCGGCGGGGCCTGCGGCTTCTTCCCCGCCTGCTTCAGCAAAGGCACGCAAGGGCTGTCCTCGGCCGGCCCCGGATTGATCAGTGCCAGCAAGGCGGCGGCCGGGGCCGCGGCCACGCCGAGCACTGTCGCCGCCGCCGCCTTGGCCGCGACCACTCCCTTGTCCACGCCGAAATCCGGCTCCTTGAAGGTGCCGCCCACGTACAGCGGCGAGCGCAGGGAAATGATGCGCAAGCCCTTGCTCTCGGGATAAATGTTCAGGTTGAGCTTTTCCTCGGCAAAGCTGATGTTGCCGTCGGCGGTGATCGTGGCATCGTTCGTGTCGATGACGAACAGCCGCGTCTGCATCACGCCATTCTTTACACCGAAGTCCGCCGCCATGCAGTTGAGCTGGACCTGACGGTCGCCGAACAGCTTGGCGGCAAGCGCGCTGGCGATATTCAGACCGGCTGCCTCGAGGACGAACTTGCTGATACTGCCCTGGCTGATCAAGGACTTCACCTCGCCGTTGGAAGAGGCGAGCAGGGCGGCAAAGGAGTTGCCGGCGGCACTGAGTTGGGCGTCGCCGTTGACCTCGCCGATACTCGCCTGCATCGACTCCGCCTTGGGGAACAACTCCTTCAGGCGCAGTCCGCGTGCCGATACCTTCATCCTTGCCTTCGCCGGATTGTCGCGGCCATTGATGTTCAGTTCGGTGGTCAGCCTGCCGCCGGCAATGCCGAAATTGAGCGGCGCCAGCGACAGCAGGCCATTGTCCATCACCACGTCGGTTTGCAGGTTGTCGATGGGCAGCGCTTCGTCACGGATGATCTTCTTGCCGCTGAACCTGACCTTGACGTCCATCTTGCCCCAGCGGTCAGTCTTGAACGGGGCGACGGGAAGGACCTTGCCGGGCGGGATCTTCGCCTTCTCGTCATCCTTGTTGGCTTTCTCATCGGTGCCGACGAGGGCGCTCAGGTCGGTCAGGCGGAGCTGGTTGGACACCACTTCGCCGCTCAGCAGCGGACGCGGTTTGCGGTGCAGGTACTCAAGCGTGCCGCCAATGTCGCTGTCACCGACCTTGCCCTTGAATTTTTCGTAGCGCACGCGGATGTCATCCGGCTTGAAGGTGGCCACCACGCGGCCTTCGGTGGAAAACTTTGGCGTTTCCGGCAGCACCAGGCCGCTGAGCGGGAACAGGTCGGCCATGCTGGCGCCGAGGATCTTGAGCTTGAGGTCGAGCGCGCTCGGGTGCGCGGGATCGGTGAGCCGGCCGTCTGCGGTGATCGTCGTCTCGCCCACTTTCAGCGTGGCTTCCACCGGGTACTGCACGTTCTTCTCCATCAGCGTCAGCAGACCGCCGGCCTTGCCGCCGCCGCTGACCGGTTCGCCGTTGAATTTCCCGCCCAGCTTGAAATTGACCGTGCCGTCATCCGAGGTGTTGATCCGCGCCGTGGCGTCCGCTTTTTTTGCCGGATCGACATAGCGCACATTGCCGTTCTTGATGGCAAGACTATGGAGCGCGAACGTCCAGGCGGAGGGCTCGTCTTCCTCCCCTTTGGCGAACGTCCAGTTGTTCTTGTCGTCCTTGGTTTTCTCGAGCGCCACATCGGCACCGTCCAGGAGCAACGTGCGGATGCTGAGGGTCTTGGTCAGCAGGGCCAGCGGGTTGATGGTGGTGTCGACCTGCTTCACGCGCGTCATCAGCGGCCCGGTCGTGGCCCAGTCCGGGTTGCCGAGGGTGATATCCTGCGCGCGGATGTGCGGCCAGGGGACGAAGCGGCGCCAGCCGACCTGCTGCTCGGGCGGACGCTCCCAGCTGAACGACAGGTCGCCGTTGATCGCGAATGCGCGGCCTGTCGCTTCGCTGCCCTTATCGTTGATCCACGGTTTCAGGCGGTTCCAGTCGAACACCGATGCGAGCGCCAGGAGCAATGCCAACAGGCCGATGAGCGAGGCTAAGGCAATTCCAGCAATTTTCAGTCCACGTTTCATGTTGGTTTGATCGAGACGTGAAATTACAGTTCGATCAATTATTCCGGGACAAAGCGCACGGCGGACGGTTGTCGTGAATCAAGGCTAGACTCGTACACGCGTACCTCGTATTACTACGATATGGCCAGCCCAGCCGCCTGCGGTTACCCTCTGGTCAACAAGAATGAAGGAGACAAACGATGAGCCTCGCCCATCTTCTTATCCGCCATGCCCGCCAGTCGCCGGAGCGTGCGGCCATCCTGAACGGAACAGCGGTCCATGCGACCTACGGCGAGTGGGCCGCGCGAAGCGCCGGACTGGCGCAGCGCTTCCGCGAAGCCGGACTGGAGCCCGGCGAGCGCATCCTGTTATTCATGCGCAACCACCCGCGCTACCTGGAAGTGCTGTGGGCGGCGTGGTGGGCCGGCCTGGTCGTGGTGCCGGTCAACGCCAAACTCCATCCGAAGGAGGTCGAGTGGATCATCGACAATGCGCAAGTGCGGTGGGGCTTCGTGACGAATGACGTGGCGCCGACCGTGTTAGCCGGCCTGGAACGGCAGGTCGATATTGAATCCGATGCGGCCGACGTGCTGCTTGCACCCGCGCACCACGCGCTCGCCGTCCAGGCACACGAAGCTTCTCCGGACGATGTTGCCTGGCTGTTCTATACCAGCGGCACCACCGGCAGGCCGAAAGGCGTGATGATCACGCACCGCAACCTCATGACGATGGGACTCACGTATTTCGTGGACGTGGATCCCGTATCGCCGCAGGACGCCATCGTCTACGGGGCGCCCATGTCCCACGGCGCGGGACTGTACGCCATTCCGCACCTGATGGCCGGGGCTCGTCACGTGGTGCCGGCCTCCGGGGGCGTCGATCCCGCCGAGCTGTTCGCACTCGGGAGCGAGGTCGGGCCGCTATCGACCTTCGCCGCACCGACCATCGTCAAGCGGCTGGTCGATCATGCAGAGCAGCTCGGGTTGTCGCCGGATGAGGCGGCACGTTCGTTCAAGACCATCGTCTACGGCGGCGCCCCGATGTATGTGGCGGATATCCAGCGGGCGCTGCGGGTGATGGGGCCGCGCTTCGTCCAGATTTACGGACAGGGCGAGACACCGATGGTAGCGACGGCCCTTTCTCGCGCCCAATTGACGGACACCGCCCATCCCCGCTATCTCGAACGCATTGCGTCGGTTGGCGTCGCGCAGACGCCGGTCCAGGTGCGTGTAATCGACGAGGAGGGCAAGGACCTCCCTGTCGGCGAGGTAGGCGAAGTGGTGGTGAAGGGGGACAGCGTGATGGCGGGGTACTGGCGCAATGAGGTCGCGACCGCGGCAGCGATCCGTAACGGCTGGCTGTTCACGGGCGACGTCGGTTGCCTCGACGCGGACGGATTCCTGACCCTGAAGGACCGCAGCAAGGACCTGATCATCAGCGGCGGTTCCAATATTTATCCGCGTGAGGTGGAGGAGGTGCTGCTGACCTGCCAGGGCGTTGCCGAGGCGGCGGTTGTCGGTGCGCCGGATCCGGAATGGGGGGAGGTCGTGGTGGCCTTCGTCGTTCCGTCTGCCGGTGCGGAAGTCACTGAGGAATTGCTTGACCGGCACTGCCTGGAGCAGATCGCGCGGTTCAAGCGGCCCAAGCGCTATCTGGTCGTCGACCAGCTGCCGAAGAACAATTACGGCAAGGTGCTGAAAACGGAATTGCGTGCCAGGCTCTCGCGGGCCCTGATGTAACGCTCAGTGCAGCCTGTACCAGGAGGCAAATTCCTGTGCCGGCAGCGGCTGGCTGAACAGGAAACCCTGCGCCTGGTCGCAGCCGAAATCGCGCAGGTAGTCCATCGATTCTTGCGACTCGATGCCTTCTCCCACGACCTTCAGGTTCAGGGTCCGCCCCAGCGCGATGATGGCCTCCGTGATTGACCTGCTGCGCTGGTCGCTGGCCATGGTGTGGATGAACGACTGGTCGATCTTCAGCTTGTCGAGCGGAAGGCTGCCCAGGTAGCTGAGGCTGGAATAGCCGGTGCCGAAATCGTCGAGCGAAATCCGGATGCCGATATCCTTGAGCTGGCGAAGCTTGGCCGCCGTTTCCGCGATATTGTCCATCAGCGTACTTTCCGTCACTTCGATCTGCAGGTAGGACGGATGCATGCCCGACGCTTCGACGGCCTGCATGATGACGGCCGCGAAGGAGGGTTGCCGGAACTGGGTCGGCGACACGTTGATGGCAATGGTGATCGGCTGCAGTCCGGCATCGACCCAGGCCTGGTGCTGCCGGCAGGCTTCCCGTACCACCCATTCGCCGACGCGGTTGATCATCCCTGCCTTTTCGGCGACGGGAATGAACTCGGCAGGACCCAGCAGGCTGCCGTCGTCTGCATGCATGCGCAGCAAGGCCTCTACGCAGACGAGCCGTTGGCTGCGGACGTCGATGATGGGCTGGTAGTGGAGCGAGAACCCGCCGGTCTCCAGGGATTGCTTCAGCTGCATCTCCAGCCGGAGCAGGTCGTTTTCGCGGTCGTTGGTCCCCGGCGAGTAGACCTTGAAGGTGCTGCGCCCGGCCTTCTTGGCCGCGTACATGGCGAAGTCGGCGCAACGGATGAGCGATTCGAGGTCACTGCCGTGCTCCGGAAAGACGCTGATGCCGATCGAGGGCGAAACACTGAGCTGCAGTTCGCCAAAGGGGATGGGCTGCGACACAGCCTCCACGATATGTCCCGCTACGGTGGCGCGGTCATGCGGCGACGCAATCGAGGGCAGCACGACGATGAACTCGTCTCCGCCCAGCCTGCTTACGACGTCTTCCTTGCGGGTGCAGGCCAGGAGACGCTGCGCAACGTCTTTCAGCACCTTGTCGCCGGCGTCGTGGCCGTACAGGTCGTTGATCGGCTTGAAGCGGTCGAGGTCGATGAACAGCAAGGCCCCGCTTGTTCCCGAGCGCAGCGCGTGGGCGAGGAGGTGGCTGCAGTACTCGTGCAGGAGCGCCCGGTTCGGCAGGCCGGTCAGGGTATCGTGCCGGGCCGCATCCGCGATCTGCTTTTCCGCACGCTTTCGTTCCGTGATGTCGAGCGCAACGCCCTTGACGAAGATGGGGGCGCCATCGGCATTGAAAACGACATGCCCGCGGCTCTCCAGCCAGACAGTGTTGCCATTGTCCGGCCGGATGAGGCGGTACTCGAGCCTGTAGCGCGGCCTTTCCCGCGATGCGCGGAAGGGAGCTTCGCGCACGGCCTGTATATCATCCGGATGGACGGCTTCCAGCACGGAAGCGTGGTCATCGAAAGACGGGCCGATGATCTCCGCCGCGTTCTCCGAAAACATCACACGATCCGCCTTGATATCCCAGTCCCAGACCAGCATGCGGGCAACGATCATGCCTTCCCTCAGCCTGTCCTGGCTTTCGCGCAGGGCGGCCTGTGCCCGGTAGGCTTCGGTCACTTCGTTGAGCTGGCAGAAAATGGCGGTGACCTGGCCATTCTCATCGACCAGGGGCTGGAAGAGGGCGTCGAAATAGACGTCATGGAGGGCCGCGCCGGTCTCCAGCCGCAAGTCTGCGCGCATACCGCGGCCGACGAAGGGTTTTCCGGTGTTGAACACCTCGTCGAGCAGCTCCTTGTAACCCTGCCCGGCGATCTCCGGCACCGCTTCAAGGATGGGCTTTCCGATAATGTCCCGTCGGCCGACGAATTTGAAATAGGCTTCATTGGCCATCTCAAAGATGTGGTCCTTCCCGCGGAGGACCACGATCGGACTCGGCGCCTGCTTGAACAGCTCGCGCAGGCGGTCGCTGTCCGCCTTCAGAAGCTGGTTGGCCTCGTGCACTTTCTGGGCGCGCAGGAAAATTCCGCTTTGTGCGTCATCCAGTTCGATGGGCGCACCATCTGCAGAGGAGCGCAACGCTTCGCGCAGGCGCTCCAGTTCGGTCACGTCGATCGGGTGCTGCAGCAGGAGTTCGACTTCCCCCGCAGCGTTCATTACCGGCGTAGCGACGATACTCCAGTAGCGCACTTCGAAGCCGCCGCCTTCTGATTCCGGGCGAGGGATGTCGAAGCGGAGCAGGGCGAGTGTGTCGGATTCCTTGGAGTGGATGGCGCGTTTGAACGACGCGATGGCCTGCCTGAGCGTCTCCGGATCGGTGGGAAACGCATCCCACGCCCAGCGGCCGACGAGATCGGCAAGCTCGCGCTTGGTCGACGCGAGATAGGCCTTGTTCGCTCCGACGATGTGTAGCGCCCTGTCCAGGACCAGGTAGGGATTGGGCGAGGCATCGAACAAGGCGCGGTAGTCCAGGGCCGCAACGCGGTCTTCCTGGAACCGGGAAGCATGGACGTTATTCTCGTGGCTGTCCTCGGCAGCCAGGGGCCACGGTGTCGTCATTCGTCCCGCCCTGCGTAATGGTTACCCATGGAAAATCCTGCGATCAGCCGTGTCTGTCAATTCTTCAGTGATAGACGGCCTGCCGCCGCTGGGAGTTTCCCGGTCACCGGCGGCAAGAACCCGGCCTTCCGCGATAGCGCATCATTGCCTTGATTTTCATCAATGGAAAGTTTCCTTTGAAAATCATGGACATACGGGAGCTTGTCTCGGGTTGTCCACAGAATTGGCCACAATAAATGTGGGAAACTTAGTGGGCCCCGCGCCCGGTGCGCTGCTGCAGTTCGTCGATCCGCTTCGACGCTTCGGCCTTGCTGAGGTTTTCATCCATTTCTTCGCCGGCTTCTTCCGAGAGTGTCTTGAGATAGGACTTCTGGGCACCCGTCATCGGCTCGTCGCCGGTGGTCCAGTCCTTCGGGTCTTTGACCATGTTGCTGTTCTGTGCGTCTTCCTGGGTTCGCTTGTCCATGTCGGCCTCGGTGACGGTAGTTGGCAGGTATGAACGAAAGACTGTGGTTTTATACAGTTTGTTCCCGGGAGGCGCGCCAGGTAGGGGCGAAAAAAAACCCGCAGACCTTGCGGTTTGCGGGTGAATCCAATTCAAGAAGAGTTGGAGGAGACAGGTAGAACTTTATCGCATCGCAGCATAGTTGTCCTCTTTATTGTTGTTATATGAGTTATATCTATTGGTTATAACGGCGATGAAAATAAGAAAGCCCGCTATGCACATGCGTCGCGGGCTCCTGTCTCACTCGTCATCCTGAAGTGGATTTTTTTGGTACAGCGGGTGCATATTACAACGAAAAGTTCGAAATCTACGAAAAAATACTTAGGTGCATGTAAAACGACCGAAGCGTTACCGGGCCGACTTTTCCCGCTCCTGCAACTCCCGCCATTGCAGCTTTCCGGTAGACGACTTGGGTAGCGCATCGACGAATTGCACGACGCGCGGACTCTTGTAGGCCGCCATGTTGGCATGCGCCCAGTCGATGATTTCCTGCTCGCCGACCTTGCCGCGGTATGCCTCGCGCAGCACGACCACAGCCTTCACCGTCTCGCCGCGTTTTGCGTCCTGCGCCGCGATGACACACGCTTCCTGGATCGCCGGATGCTGGTACAGCAGGGATTCCACTTCCGCCGGCCAGACCTTGAAGCCGGACGCGTTGATCATGCGCTTGAGCCTGTCGACCATGAAGAAATAGCCGTCCTCGTCGGTCTTTGCCAGATCGCCCGTGCGCAGGAACCGTTTGCCGTCGATCTCGGCGAAGGTCTCCTTGTTCGCCTCGGGATTGTTCCAGTAACCCTGCATCACATGCGGCGCGTGCACGATGATTTCACCGACTTCGCCCGGCGGCAGTTCGCGGAAGTCCGACGGATCGACCACACGGGCATCGACGTTATAGAGCGGAATGCCCAGGCATTGCTTCATCGGGCGGTGCATCGGGTTGATGTGGGTGGCGCCGATGGTTTCCGACATGCCGTAGCCTTCGACGTAGGGCACACCGACCAGGTCCTTCAGTTTTTGCGCGACCGCTTCCGGCATGGCCGCGCCGCCGCCGCGGATACCGTGAAGACTCGAGAAGTCATATTCCGCGATGCGCGGATTGGCGAGCAGGTCGACGACCATCGTCGCGATCAGCTGCATGGTCCGGACCTTGTAGCGCTGCACGCACTCGGCCGCCACTTCGCGGTCCCAGCGCGTCAGCAGGACGATGGTGCTGCCATGGTAGAGCGGGCCGCTCATGCTGCCGACCATGCCGGTGACATGGAAGAAGGGCAGCACCGACAGGATCACGGCATCCTGGTTGGTGTTGAACCATTGCATGCTGGCCGCCACTGAGAACATGACGCCGCGGTGGGTATGCATGCATCCCTTCGGATGGCCGGTCGTGCCGGAGGTATAGGGCATGACGCACAGGTCGTCCGGGCCGGCTGTGAGCGGGCCGGGGCGAAGCTGCCGGTCGAGGGCATCGCTCCACAACGTGACACTTGGGGCGGAGATTGGCTGACGGGGCGCAGCGACCACGTCCGGCAGGCGGAGGTCCGTCGGACGCCGGATATAGTCGGAATAGGCCGCGACGAGAATGTGCTCCAGGCCTTCGCCGACCAGCGGCGCCATCTGCGTGTAGAGGTCCTGGGCGACGATGGCGACCTTGGCGCCGGTATCCTTCACGTAATGCCGCAGTTCGTTGGTCAAGTTCATGGGATTGACTGGAACGACCACGGCGTTGGCGCGCAGAATGCCGTAATACGCGAGCACGAACTGCGGGCTGTTCTGCATGTAGAGCAGCACGCGGTCGCCTCGCCGCACCCCGCATTCCTGCTCGAGCCAGCCGGCAATGCGCTCGGACTCGTCACGGAATTCGGCGAAAGTGATTGGCGTGTCGTAGTAGTGGATGTACGGCTTGTCCGGCCAGCGTGTCGCCGACACCTCGACGTTATAGAAGAGATTGGTCTGCGGCGCGCTCAGCGTGCGGGAATGGCCGGCCGGCCAGTGGGCGAAATGGCGGTCTGACATGTTTGGCATTCTGCAATGCAGAATCAAGTTCCGAAATGGATTTTAGATCCTAACAGGGCGGGCGAACGTTGTAAATGGAACCATGAACCTGCAGAGAGACAAGCGTCTAACACCATATCGTCTTGAACAGGAGTCAGCATGTACAGGTACATAATCATCCCCATCGCCCTGCTGGCAGCGTCCGGCGCAGTGTTTGCCCAGTCCGCCCCGCAGTCGGAATCGCCGCGCGAACCCAACAGCCTGCGCGAGGCCATTCAGGAATCGAGCGGCACATCAGGTTCGAGAGGAAGCGGCGCCAGCGGCACCGTGCCCACGACCGAGGGAAACAAGGCACTCAATTCGACTGTGCGCGGAAGTGCGTCGGATGCCACGACATCGGACCGCGAAACCTCGCGCCGCTGGCCGGGCGTGGGAAGTACGGGTGGCGCCACAGGCACCGGCACCAGCTCGGGAACGACGGACGACCCGCCGACATCCGGCGGAAACCAGCAAGGCAGCTCCGCTTCCGGCACGTCCGTGGAGGGCAGTGCCACCGGTGTCGCCAGCGGGTCGCAGAGTCCGTCGACCGAAAGGCTGAGCGAACCGGGCGGCAGCCGCTAGGGAGCTTGCAAGTCGACTGCAGGGTGCGCGGGGCGCACCCTGCATGGCGATTAAGGCATTCAAGGATTTACTTCACGCCCGCCATATCCGGCAACTGATGCGCAATCCCCTTGTGGCAATCGATACAGGTCTTCTCTCCGCGCGCCAGCTGCGTGGAATGGGCATCCACCGCGCGCTTGCTCTGCTTCGTGAAGTCCATCGAGTCGAACTGGTGGCAATTGCGGCATTCGAGTGAATTGTTGGCCTTCAGGCGGCGCCACTCGTTATTGGCCAGCTGCAGGCGATGTTCCTCGAACTTCTCGCGCGTATCGATGGTGCCGAAGATCTTGCCCCAGACTTCCTTCGACGCAGCCATCTTGCGCGCAATCTTGGCCGTCCATTCATGCGGCACGTGGCAGTCGGAGCAGATGGCGCGCACGCCGCTGCGGTTACTGTAGTGGATCGTGTTCTGCAGTTCGGCGAACACGTTATCGCGCATCTCGTGGCAGCCGGTGCAAAACTTCTCGGAGTTCGTGGCCTCCATGATGGTGTTGAACCCGCCCCAGAACAGAATGCCCATGACGAAGGCGCCGATGGTCAGGAAGCCGAAGCTGAGGTGGACGCTGGGACGACGCAGGATGTCCCAGTAGCGCCGGAGCAAGCGTTTCATGGTCGTCTCCCTTATTTTTTCTGCCTGCCCGGCGCCGCCCCGGGCGCGGGCGCCTGGTTCAGCATCGTGTCGACGTCCTTGAACTCATTGTTCACCAGAGGATTCAGGTTGGCCTGCGGCACGTGGCACTGCAGGCAGAAGTAGCGCCGCGGCGACAGTTCGGCCAGGAAGTTGCCGTCGCGGTCCATGAAGTGCGTCACGCTGATCATCGGCGCCTGGCTTTCCTGCGTGCGCGTTCGCGCATGGCACATCATGCAACGGTTGGCGTTCTTGTCGAGTTGGTAGCCTTCAATCTTGTGCGGGACGACGGGCGGCTGCATCGCGTAATTGCGCGAGCGCCGCACGTCGCTGTTGTCGGGGTTGACGATGGTTGGCGGCGCGGTGGTCTGGTCCAGCGGCACGTTGCCGCGCATGCGGTCGTAGAAGTCTGCGGCCGACGCAAGGCAGGGGAGAAGAAGCAGGGCGGTCAGTATTTTTCTCATAGGTCCTCCTATACCTTGCGCAGCTTGACCGCGCATTTCTTGAAGTCCGTCTGGAAGGAAATCGGGTCGGTGGCATCCAGCGTCACCTTGTTGATCAGCTGGCTGGCGTCGAAGAAGGGCACGTAGACCAGTCCGCGGGGTGGACGGTTGCGGCCCCGCGTCTCGACGCGCGTGCGCATCGACCCGCGGCGGGAGGTGATCTCGATCAGGTCGCCGCGGCGCGCGCCCAGCTCCTTGGCGTCGTCGGGATGGATGTAACAGACGGCGTTGGGAACGGCGCGGTACAGTTCCGGTACGCGACGCGTCATCGTGCCGGTGTGCCAGTGTTCCAGCACGCGGCCGGTAGAGAGCCAGTACGGATATTCCTTGTCCGGTTCCTCGGCCGCCTTCTCATAGGGCAGCGCGAAGATCACCGCCTTGCCGTCCGGCATACCGTAGAAGTTGTAGCCTTCACCGGTTTTGACGTACGGATCGTAGCCCTCCCGGTAGCGCCACTTGGTCTCCTTGCCGTTCACCACCGGCCAGCGCAGGCCGCGTTCCTTGTGGTACACATCGAAGGGCGCGAGGTCATGGGCGTGGCCGCGGCCAAACTGGGCGTATTCCTCGAACAGGCCTTTCTGGATATAAAAACCAAATGCCTTGGCGTCGTCGTTCGCGTAGCCGGCTTCGATCTGGGAGCTCGGGAACTTGTCGACCTCGCCATTCTTGAAGAGCACGTCGAACATCGTCTTGCCGCGGTACTGCGGTGCCTTGTCGAGCAGTTCCGCGGGCCAGACTTCTTCCATCCTGAAGCGCTTGGAAAACTCGACCAGCTGCCACAGGTCCGAGCGTGCCTCGCCCGGCGGATTGACGAGTTGGTGCCAGAACTGCGTGCGCCGCTCCGCATTGCCGTACGCGCCTTCCTTCTCCACCCACATGGCGGCGGGAAGGATCAGGTCGGCGGCCATGGTCGAGGCGGTCGGATAGACGTCGGATACGACAACGAAGGTATTCGGGTTGCGCCAGCCCGGCAGGATTTCCTGCATCACGTTGGGGCCCGCCTGGACATTGTTGGTCACCTGCGTCCAGTAGAAGCCGACCTTGTTGTCCTTCAGCATGCGGCTCTGCATCACGGCGTGGTAGCCGGGCTTGTCGGGGATGGTGCCCGGCGGAAGTTTCCAGATCTTTTCCGCGACTTCGCGGTGCTTGGGATTGACTACCAGCATATCGGCGGGCAGACGGTGGGCGAACGTCCCGACTTCGCGCGCCGTACCGCAGGCGGAAGGCTGGCCGGTGAGCGAGAAGGGGCTGTTGCCAGGCGTGGAGATCTTGCCGGTCAAGAGATGCAGGTTGTAGAGCAGGTTGCTGCACCACGTGCCCCGCGTATGCTGGTTGAATCCCATGGTGAAGAAGGACATCACCTTCACCTTCGGGTCGGCATACATTTCCGCCAGGCGCTGCAGCCGGTCCTTCGACACGCCAGACAGTTGTGAAACGGAATCGACGTCGTAGGCGCTGACGAACTTCGCGAACTCCTCGAAGGTGCTCGGCTTGCCGCCGCCGGCCTCGCCCACGTTCTTCGCCGCCTTTTGCAGCGCATGGTCGGGACGCAAGCCGTACCCGATATCGGTGTTGCCCATGACGAAGCGGGTATGCTTGTTCACGAAGTCACGATTGACCCGGTTGGTCTTGATGATGTGATTCGCAATGTAGTTGAGGATGGCGAGATCGGTCTGCGGACGGAAGATCATCGACAGGTCGGACAGCTCGAAACTGCGGTGCTCGTAGGTCGAGAGGACGGCCACTTTCACGTGTGGCGCGGAAAGGCGGCGATCGGACACCCGTGTCCACAGGATCGGGTGCATTTCCGACATGTTCGATCCCCACAGCACGAAGGCATCTGCGTTCTCGATGTCTTCATAGCAGCCCATCGGCTCGTCCATGCCGAAGGTGCGCATGAAACCGGCCACGGCGGACGCCATGCAGTGGCGGGCGTTGGGGTCGATATTGTTCGAACGGAAGCCTGCCTTGAACAGCTTGGCGGCCGCATAACCTTCCCAGATCGTCCACTGGCCGGAGCCGAACATGGCAATACCCGTCGGCCCTTTTTCCTTCAGCGCTTTCTTCGCCTGCTGCGCCATGATGTCGAAGGCCACGTCCCAGGAAACCGGCGTGAACTCGCCGTTCTTGTCGTACTTGCCGCCGCTCATGCGCAGCATCGGACGGGTCAGGCGGTCCTCGCCGTACATGATCTTCGACAGGAAGTAGCCCTTGACACAGTTGATGCCGCGGTTGACCTCGGCATTGATGTCACCGTGGGTCGCTACCACGCGGCCGTCCTTCACACCCACGTTGACGCCGCAGCCGACGCCGCAGAAGCGGCACGGCGCCTTGTTCCATGTCAGCTGGGTCTTCGAGGCATCGGTGACGACATTGGACCCGAGCGTCTCCAGTGGTATGCCGACGGTTGTCGCGGCGGTCATGGCCGCCGTCTGCTTGATGAATGCACGCCGGGTCAGCTTCATGTTTCTGTCTCCTGTTCGAGGTCTGCGAGCGGTTCAGCATGCTGATATACGAGCGCGACATCGGCGACGCCGGGCAGCGCGCGCATCGCGTCCATGCAGTCCAGCGTCCGCTTCGTGCTGTCGGTCTCAAGTGTGACTACGATCTTTCCGTCCGCCGATGTCGCGTGGATCGTCGCGCTTGGAATGGCGCGGATATTGGCGGTCACGGCGTTGATGTGTTCCGGGCTCGCAAGGACGACGATGCCCGCGATATGGACTTCCTGTTCCATGGAAGGGACGCTTTCGTGTGAGGTTGTTGGGACATGAGGACCGCGGTTCAGCCGGAGGGCAGCGAACCGGTCATGAGCTGGTACATCCAGATGAAGAAGCCGTATCCGCCGACGAGGGCGACCGCGAGTATCGGCGCGGTCACGACCGTGAGAAAGAGGAAAGCACGCAGTTCCTGCGCTTTGGTTGCTGGCAGCTGTCTATCGTCCATCGTGGCAGGTCTCCAAATGTCCGGTAGCTGGATGGTGAGGATGGACGGATCCCCGTGCCCGTGCACCGTGGGGTGCAGCAAACGTGGACAGGTCGGTCTTGCCATGCCAGCAATGAGGTGTTTTGGCAATATAGATATGCAAGGAATCAAGATGGTTCCCTGCCGCGATACAAAATGGCGCGCCAGGGATGTCAAAGGACAACAGTCGATCAGACTGCGCGTTTGATGATGGGGCGGAAGCGAGGAGTGCAGTGCCGGTGACCATCAGTTCGACCGAAGACGAGCAGCAGAGCCGTCTTAGGCCTGCTCCCCACGATGCAGAAGAAGGGCGAGGAGGATGGCTCCCGCCTCGCCCCTATGCAGTTACGAAATGCCTGATGTCACCGCGGACGATCAACGGGTGGTAGACGTAGAGCCGGAGGAAGGCTGGGTCATCGACGAACCCGTTCCAGTCGTCCCGCCCGACGAGGAAGTGCCGGTCCCTGTGCTGCCGCTACCCGAGGACGTGCCGGAGCCGGTCGTCGAGGTATCCGTGCCTGAGGTGCCCGAGGTTCCAGACGTTCCCGAAGACGTTCCAGTGCCGGTGCCGGTCGAACCGCTGGAGGATCCGCTTCCCGATGTGCCGGAACCGGATGTCGAGCTGTCCATGCTGGATGAACCGGATGTCGAGCCGCCCGTACCCGATGTACCTGTACCTGACGTACCTGTGCCGGAAGTACCTGTGCCGGAAGTACCTGTACCCGAAGTACCTGTACCCGACGTACCCGTGCCGGAAGTGCCCGTGCCGGAAGTGCCTGACGAGCTGCTGTCTGTCGTGCCGGTGCCCGATGTCGAGCTGCCCGAGCCGGACGTGCCCATACCGGAGGTCGAGCTGCCTGAACCCGACGTACCCGAGCTGGACGTATCGCTACCCGACGAACCCGATGTCGTGCTACCCGAACCATAGCTCGGCGTGGACGACGGTGGCACGCTCAGTGTGCCAGAGCTGGTATCCGACGTTGACGAGCCGCTCGACGGCGAGCTGCTGCTCGTTCCGGATCCACTCGACGTACCGCTGCCGGCGCCCGCCGAGCTGCTGCCGCTCGAACCCGATCCGCTGGAAGAACTGTCGCTCTTCGGTGTTTCCACCGTGGTGGTTGTCGTAACGGTTCCTGAAGAACCGGAGGCGCCCGAAGCGCTGCTTCCAGAAGACGGGCTGGCCCCCGAGGAGGACTTCGTCGGGTCGTTCGTGGTGGTAGTGGTAGTGGTTTGCCCGTACGTCATCGTCGCAGTCCCGATCAGCGACAAAAAGATTGCAATAGGTAATTTCTTCATGCTCGCTCCTTGATTGGTTGGATTCGAAAGACCCCGGAAGGTAAGGGGTTAGACTGAAAATTGTTGACAGGTTCGCAGTTTTTCGGAGATGGAATGCCTCACGCGAGGCGTTTGCCGCTTTGCATTGCTTCTTGTGCACGTCCCGTGATGCGTGTATGCATAGAGCGATGTACCATGGAGGAAACGAGCGAGCGGCGGGAGGCGTGATGAATATGGGACGCGACAAGGCTGGCAATCAGTTCGATACGGCGAATCGCCTGGGCGCACGCGCATGAACACTGCGACTGCGTCCTCGCCGGAGTTGTCCGCGCTTCCGGACGGGCGGGCCGGCGACCCATCGTCACAGATGGTCTGGGAAACCGATCACCGCGGAATGAACCATTACCAGAGCCCCGCCTGGTACCGGTATGTCGGCGAGGGATTCGGCAGTTCCTTCGGGGAAGACTGGCTTCGTTTCTATCACCCTGCTGACAGGGAGTACCTGAAGGCGGAGTGGGAAAAGAGCCTGCATTCGGACGGTGAACATCCGTACGATATCGAGGCGCGCATTCGCCGCCACGATGGCCAGTACCGCTGGTTCCGCGTGAGGGGGATTCCGCATCGCAGTCGCGATGGACGGGTAGTCAAATGGGGCGGCACGTGTACCGATATCCATGCGGAGAAACTGGCCCGCCTTGCCGGCGGCGTGCCGGACACGGGAGGGAGCGCCGATCAAGGCCGTGGCGCCAGGCGGGCGGGCGGATTACTTGTACGCATGCTGGGCGCACTGCGTGTCGGCGCGCTCGAATCGCGCCTTTTCCTGATTGTCCTTGCCGGACTGCTTCCCCTGGCCGTGCTGTCATTCGCTACGCTGCTGTATAGCGCGCAGACCCGGCGCCATGAGCTGATCGAAGCCAGCCAGGACACGATGCGGGCAGTTATCACCGCAGTGGATGCGGAACTGGCCACGTCCCTTGCGGCCCTCGATGCACTGGCCGTCAGCCCGCGCCTCGCCGCAGGCGATTTGGAGGGCTTCCACAAGGAGGCCAGGGAGTTGCTGGAACGCCGTTCGGGATGGCTCAACGTGGTCCTGACCGATCCGGAGGCGAACCAGCGGGTGAACGCCTACCTGCCTTTTGGGGCTCGCCTGCCGAGCAGGGTCGACCCGGCGGCAATCGAGGACGCGGTACGCACCGGCAAGCAGGGTGTGGGCAATATCCTCCTCGCGCCGGTCCTCAAGCAGCATGCGTTCTCCGTACGCGTTCCCATTGTGCAGGACGGCGCGGTGCGTTACGTCCTGACGGCAGTGATCAGTCCCGACAGCATCCGCAGCATCCTGGACCGGCAGCGCAGGCCGGATGCGGGCGTCGTCGCCATTCTCGACAAGAACCATTCGATTGTCGCGCGCACGCTCGGCCAGCAGGAATGGGTCGGCAGGAAGCCGTCGCCCGGATTGCTGTCGCTGCTGGAGCAGGGCGACGAGGGCGGCTTTGCCGCCACGAAGACCCTGGAAGGCAGGTCCGTCTATTCGGTGTACTGGCGCTCGCCGCTGTCGGGTTGGTCGGCAGCGGTCGGCATACCGACCGAAGTGATCGACTCCCCGATACGACGCTCTTACATCGTGCTCGGGGGCGCCATCCTGGTTTCACTCCTGCTCGGCCTGTGGACGGCGTACCTGCTCAGCCGTACGGTTTCGCGTCCCCTGCAGGAACTGGCGCGCGCCGCAGTCGCGGTGGGGCAAGGCGAAATGCCCATGGTGGCGCAATCGGACCTGCCCGAGGTACGCGACGTGGCAACGGCGCTGTCGACCGCCTACATCGAGCGCGAGAAGCTGTTGCAGGGCGAACGCGATGCGCGCCTCTACGAACAGGAAGCGCGGCTGCATGCCGAGAACGCCAACAAGGCCAAGGACGAATTCCTCGCCATGCTTGGACACGAACTGCGCAATCCGCTGGCCGCCATCACCACGGCCTCCGAGATCCTCGACATCATGGACCGCGCTCCATCGCGCGACAAGGAAGCCGCCGGCGAAGCGCGTGCGATCATCCGGCGCCAGGTAAGGCATCTTGCGCGGCTGACCGACGATCTCCTCGACGCCGGGCGCGTCATCCTTGGCAAGATCAACCTTGAGCGCACGCCGGTGGACCTGGCGTCGATCGTCCGCGGGTCGGTCGAAACCTTGCGTGGAACGGGCCGCCTCGGCGGCATCGTCCTCGATGAGCAACTGGAACATGCCTGGGTGGAGGGCGACGTCACGCGCCTCGACCAGGTGGTCGCGAACCTGCTCGTCAATGCGGTCAAGTACACGCCCCAGCCCGGCACCATCCGCGTGACGCTCACCCTTCAGGATGGCGAGGCGGTGCTGCGGGTGCGCGACTCGGGCTTGGGCCTGGAGGCGGATCTCCTGCCGCGGATCTTCGAACTGTTCGTGCAGGGAAGACGTTCGCTGGACCGCTCGCAGGGCGGCCTGGGCATCGGCCTGACCCTCGTGCGCCGTCTCGTGGAACTGCATGGCGGGCACGTTGAAGCAAGAAGCGAGGGACCGGACAAGGGCAGCGAATTCATCGTGACGCTGCCGGCCATCGACGCACCGGACAATATCCCGGTCGGGCCAGCAAAGCCTGCGTCGCGCACGCCACGCACAGTCGTCGTCGTCGAAGACAACCATGACGTCCGCGCCGGTCTTCGCGCGGCGCTGGAGCTCGACGGACATCGGGTCGTGGAGGCGGAAGACGGCGCATCCGGAATCGATGCCGTGTTGCAGGAAGAGGCCGAGATCGCCCTCATCGACATCGGATTGCCGCTCGTGGATGGCTTTGGCGTCGCCCGCGCACTGCGGGAACGCGCTGTCCACAAGGTGCAGCTCATCGCGATGACCGGCTATGGCAGCGAGGAGGACATCAATCGCGGCAAGCTCGCAGGCTTCGATGCCTACCTCGTGAAACCGGTGGACCTGGACGCGCTGCAACGCCTGATGACGGAAAGTTGAGTCTCAGTGCAGCCGGCGCAAGCCCGGTTCCCGGGCGGCCCTGTGGGCACGGACGAGGAGTTGTTCGAACTCGTCGGCCGGCACTGCCTGGGAAAAGAGATAGCCCTGGCCATAATCGCAGCCGGCGGTAGCGAGGAGATCGCGCTGCTCGGCGGTCTCGATGCCCTCGGCAATCACCTTCAGTCCCAGCTTGTGCGCCATCGCGATGATCGATTCGGCAATGGCCTGGTTAGTCGGATCGGTCGTGATGTCCCTGACGAAGGACTGGTCGATTTTCAGGTAATCGATGTCGAACTTCTTCAGGTAGCTCATGGACGAATAACCCGTCCCGAAGTCGTCGATAGCCACCTGGATGCCGGCATCGCGATATCGCAGCAGCGTCGCGGCCACGTTATCCGCGGCATGCAGCAGAATGCCTTCGGTAATCTCGACCGAGATGGCGGCGCCCGGAAGTTCCATCCGCTCGAGGTAGGCCAGCCAGCTCTCCCCGGAATGGGACATGAACTGCAGCGGCGACTTGTTGACGGCGATCTGGAAGGGCACGTCCATGTTCGTGCTCCAGCGACGTGAGCAATTCGCCGCTTCCCTGAATACCCAGTTGCCGATCTCGGTAATCATGCCCGACTCTTCCGCCAGGGGAATGAAGCGCCCGGGTTCGACCGCGCCCATGAGCGGGTGCTGCCAGCGGAGCAGGGCCTCCGCTTTGGTTATTTCGCCCGTACGGAAGTCGATCACCGGCTGGTAATG
The DNA here is from genome assembly GCA_035626875.1 of Noviherbaspirillum sp. Classification (GTDB taxonomy): domain Bacteria; phylum Pseudomonadota; class Gammaproteobacteria; order Burkholderiales; family Burkholderiaceae_D; genus Noviherbaspirillum. Next base: position 130,456 of record DASPMV010000022.1, read on the forward strand.
CACCTCCAGCTGGCCACGGGGAAGTGCGCTGCGCAATTCGTTTGTCAGGCGCAATCGCAGGTGCGCCGACTCATCCATGGACCGGGTGAAGTAGCAGAACTGGTTCTTGCCCGCATGCTTGGCGGCATACATGGCCTGGTCCGCGTTGCGGATCAGCTTTTCCGCCGAGGCACCGTCGTCGGGGAAAATTGCCACGCCGATGCTGCCCGAAACATAGGCCGACTCGGTGTTCAGTTTGAAGGGCTTGCTCAGTGTGTCGAGCAGTTTCTGGGCGAGGTGCTCCACGTGATCGCGGTGCCCGAGCGCGCTCAGGATGACGGTGAACTCGTCCCCACCGAGGCGCGCGACGGTATCCGACGCACGCACGCAGGCGGCGATGCGGTCCGCGGCTTCCTTCAGTAATTGATCGCCGGCATCGTGACCAAGCAGGTCATTGACCTGCTTGAAGCGGTCGAGGTCGATGAACATCAGCGCAATCTTCGTTCCTTCGCGCTTGGCGTTTGCCACCTCACGGTTGAGACGGTCCCGGAACAGGCGTCGATTGGGAAGGCCGGTCAGGGCATCGAAATTGGCATGATGCCAGATGCGCTCGTCGGCCTGCTTGCGTTCCGAAATATCGGTGATCATCCCGGTCACCCGGACCGGGTGGCCGCGCGCATCCCGCGCGACCACAATGCCGCGCGACAGCAGCCACTTGTAGCTGCCGTCCTGGCAGCGCAAGCGGTATTCGCAGGAAAGCGTCCCGCCGCCTTCGCGGAGGCACTCTTCGGTGGCGCGCTCGAGCCGCTCGGCATCGTCCGGATGGACCAGCCTCATCCACGTTTCAACGCTGTCGGGAACGGCGTCTTCTGCGCATTCCAGGATGGTGGCCATGCGTGGCGACAGCTCGACGCGGCCATCCTTGACATACCAGTCCCATACGCCATCGCCCGTGCCTTCGACCGCCAGGCTCAGGCGCTCGCCGGTCACGCGCAGTTCCTGCTCGGCGCGCCCGCGTTCGACAGCGTCGCGCACGCGTGCCGCAGTCTCCTCGATCAGCTGGACAGCTGCGGCGGGCCAATCATGCTGCTTGCAGTACAGGACGGTGAACAGGCTGCGCAGCCGCCCGTGGCCCAATAACGGCACTGCCACGCCGGAACGTGCATCGATCTCGGTGAACCGTGAAGGCGGTATTCCCGACACCTGTTCATCCGTGGCGATATCGTTGATGACGACGGTCCTGCCGCCGCGCAGCGCGCGCACCACGCGTTCGCCAAATTCGTGCAAGCGCCAGTAACTTGAAAAATGACGCTTCCCCTTCCGGTAAACGGCGCGGATGACCAGATGGTCTTCGTCATCCTCGAACTCGGCGTAATAGACATAATCCGCTGTCAGCCGCTCGCCCAGCATTCGGCATACGGCTGGCGGAATTTCCGTGGGATGGGTGACGTCGCGCAGGCAGGCGTCGAGCCGGAGCATGAAGAGCTGCCGCTCCTCGTTCTGCCGGCGTTCCGTGATGTCTTCAATCACAGCCACGTTGTACTTCACGGCACCGGTCGCTTCGTCCACGATCGAAGTCGCATTGATCCTGGCCCATTTCATGGCGCCATCCTTGCGCAGGTAGCGCTTCTCCACGGTAAAGCTTGAAATCTGGCGGGCAATGGATTGGCGGAATTCAAGAACGCCGATATCGCGGTCGTCGGGGTGGGCGATGTCGACGAAGGTCATCCCCTCGAGCGCTTCGCGGGTGTAGCCGACCATCTCGCAGAACTTCCGGTTGGCGAGACGGAAATGCCCGTCGGGGCTGATGTGCGTGATGCCGATGCCGGCCTGCTCGAAGGTGGCGTTGAAGACTTCGGCGTTTTCCCGCAGAGCCTGTTCGGCGAGCTGTTTCTGGCTGGTGTCGCTGACCACGCCTACGATCCGCGCGCACTCGCCGGGTCGCATACAAAAGCCCTCGCCGATGCAGCTGACATAGCGCAAGGACATGTCGGGCAGCCGGATGCGGAAGTCGACCTGCATGCGGGGGGCCTGCGCGTTGAGATTGGCAGTAATCGCCTGGATGCGCGCGCTGTCTTCCGGCAGCATGCGCGCGAAGTAGTCTTCCGGGCGACGGCCCTCGTTGCCGGTCAGGCCGAAGATTTCCCGTGTGCGCTCGGAATAGATCACCACATCGGATTCCAGGTCCCAATCGAATGTGCCGAGTTGGGCGATCTCGAGCGCAGTACGAAACCGGGTCTCGCTTTCGCGCAGGTGGGTCTGTGCCCTGGCGCGTTCGACCGCATCCCATGCCAGCGCGGCGACTTCCTGCACGCAAGCGATCTCATCTGCGTTCCATTGCCGGGGCCGGCTGCAGTGGACGTAGAAGCCGCCGCGCCAGCGCCCGTGTCGGACGATGGGCACGCCGATGCAAGATCGCACGCCGAGTGACGGGAAGATGGAATCCACCGTCAGCGGATCCTGTACCACATCACTGACGGCCATCGTCCTGCCGTCGTATGCGCCATTGGTCATGCCGGTGCCCAGCGCCGGTTGCGGCAGGTCGACGTCGATGGGGGCGAGCGTGCCGTCGGTCCAGGTGACCGTGTGCCGCACGAGACCGTTGTCGGTAAGTTCTGCGAAGCCCGCGCGGCCGACCGCTAACTGGCGGCCAACCGTCTCTGCCGCCGCGTGCATGATTTCTTCGGGATCCTTCAGATTCCGCAGCAGCTGCGTCATGTTGAGGAGGACCGCGTGGCGGTCGCTCGTTGCGCGCAGCGCCTCTCTTGCCTCTACCGCGTCCGTGGCATTGAAGCCGACAACAAGAATGCCTTCGATCTTGCCCGTGTCTCCCCAGAGCGGACTGTGGCTGTGGGTCATGTACAGGAGATCGGCATGGCCGCTGCGGTTGATGACATACGGGCTCTCTTCCGCGTAGACAGCTTGCCCGCGCATGGCCTGTTGGTAGACAGGGTCAAGCTTGTCCCATACCTCGCTCCACCATTCCTTGGCGGGACGCCCGAGGTTGCCGGGGTGCTTGTCGCCAAGTACCGGAATGAAGGCGTCGTTGTAGATGGTCACGAGTTCCGGCCCCCAATGGACAGCCATCGGGACCTTCGCGTGCAGCACAGCGCGCACCCAGTTCTGGAGGGCTTGCGGCCAGGTATCGGGTGATCCGAGCGGCAAGGACTCCCAGTCCAGCCTGCGCATCAATCGGCCGCACTCGCCGCCGCCTTCAAGGCACGGGAACGGGGAGGATGCAATGTCTGGCATGAACGGGCCGGTGAATTGATCTACTGAAATTGGGCGCAAGAAACACCCGCGCGCAAAAAGCGCAGCGGCCTGTGCGAAAGTAGATTAGACGGGGCAGCAGGTCGTTCGTGCCATGCTGCCGCGTAATCAGCCGTTCAGCAGGCGGTGGTGGTGCGGGGTGATGTCGCAGGCGCTCGCACGGCAATCGCATCCCTGATGCCTTGGCGCAAGGCGGCGATGGAGGCTTCGTCGCCAAGCTTGTCGGCAAAGCGGGTCAGGTCGGTGAAGGCCGTGACTTTGAGGAGTTTCGCTGCCGCACGGATTCCTTGCACGATGGCAGGAGAGTAGCGGCTATCGGCGCCGAGCAGGATGAAGAAAGGGAGGTTTGCAGTCTGCGGTTGCTCGCGCACAAAGCGAAGCAGGTCGAATACCTTGCCGTTGTCGAAATGCACGCCGCAGGTCACGAGCCTGACGCTGCCGTCGAGCTTGCCGCAGGCTTCCTCATAGGAGTGGCAGAACACCGCGTTGAATTCCTCGCCGAGGATTCCCTTTGAAAAGATCACGTCTTCGGGGCGTACGGCGATCAGGAGCTTGGGGCGGGTATCCTCCTGCAGGAGGCCACCGCTCTTCTGTTCGGCATCGTAGGCGAGGTAAAGGCCCATTGCGGGCTCCTTTTAATCAATATCAAAGGGTGGGCGGAGTGTACGGCAGAAGGATTAGGGACCGGACTCTAAATGCGCCTGGCAATGGACCCGGGCAGGCGTCCGATCGTTCCCGTGGAAAACATGGAAAATGCCGGAGAATCAAGCCTTTGCCGCGACAAATTGCAGCAAGGCATGAAGCAGGATGGAACCAGTGCGTCCTGCGCACGATCGCTTGACAGGAACGACAACGGAAGGATGCCAGATGAGCAGGACCCACAAACCGAAACTGCAGGTGTTCCTCGACCTCGACGGCGTTTTCGCAGACTTCGATGCGCGGGTCAAGCGCCTGACCGGCAAGCATCCCAGTCAGCTTGACCGCAACCGCCTGTGGAAGATGGTCAACTCCGACAAACGTTTTTTTGCCGAGCTCGAACTCATTGAAGGCTGCATGGTCCTGTGGGAGGCGACACGCGACCTGGAACCGATCTTCCTGACAGGTGCGCCATCGTCGAAATTGTTCCAGGAGCAAAAGCGCGAATGGGTCGCCCGCATTTTCGGGCCGGAGTTCATCGTCCATGTGGTGCCGCGTAAACTGAAGGCCGAATTCAGCGGTCCGCACAAGGTGCTGATTGACGACACGCCGGACAACATCGCCCAGTGGATCGCGCGCGGCGGCTACGGCATCCTGCATCAAGGCGACCACGCATCGACCGTGAGGGCGCTGCAGGAGTTACAGGCGATCTACGCCGCGGAGCACTGAGACGACCGTCGCATTGAAGCGGCGCAAGGCGCGTCGCTTTGCCAGCGCCTATAAGTAGTGTTTGTGCGCGAAAGGACATGCGATGGATACCGCCCCGAATTTCGAACTGATCAAGGATGCCTACGCCATTATCGACGGCATTCCGGAAACGGCGATTGACCTCGACCGGCTTGTAAGCAGGCGCGGCGAAACGCTGGAGCACGGCACGGTCTGTTCCCCGGCCGGATGGCTGGCGCAACATCCGCGTTTCATGGAACTCGGTCTCTCGCTCGACGACGACAGCCGGCTCCTGCTGGCGGGCGAACCTCCGGTCGACGAAGCACCGGCGGTCATCCTGTCCAGGGTATTCGGCCTGGAACCCGGCGATGCTGAGCATCTTTTCAGCGACAGGAACACCTATACGCTCGGCGATGATTCCGGCCTCAGCGACAAGCGGCTCTGGTTGCGTGAGGTGCGCGAGTTCCTGAAGCAGCATGGACAACTCGACGCGGCGCTCGAAGACCACCTCGAAACCCGGGGGCCTTTTGCCGAACCCGCCAATCCCTCGGAGATCCGCGCCATTTGAGGGCGCGCACCGATTTTCCTTTCTCCGGGGCACGTTCGCGCTGCTCCGGCGTTCTGCCGCCCGAAAGATTTCCGCATGTTCCCTGATCCGAATCGCGTCGATGCTGAAACGGCTTGAACTTGCCCATCGCCGCGAGGACAAAGTAGCAAGACGGACAGCTCGACATCCGGGGAACACATCATGGCCTTCCTGAATATCTTCTTCATGCTCATGACGCTCGACCTCGCCTGGCAGGCGTGGAAGGTCGGGATGCGGCAGCTGGGAAAACTCCTTGCTGCCTGCTCGGTCCTGGGCTTCGGCGGGGCGATCTTCACCGACTCGCCCATCCTGCTCGTCCCGTTGCTGGGCGTACTGATCCTGGGCGGCACCGCCAACTACCAGATGCGGAAATACCGTGTCGGCCGCTACAAGGACTTGCGCTGAGCGACGGGCATGAAAAGGACACCCATCTACAGCCGGTCAGCGCGCAAGCAGCGCAGTGCGCCGGTTTCAACGCCGGCGGCGGAGGCCCAGGCTGAACAGCCGCAACGTGCGCCGCCTCCGCGCGCACCGCGCTTCGTCCGCACGCGCGCCGCCATCGCGCGGCATGAGCGGCTGCTGCTGATGACCGTGCCGGTTCTGCTGTCCGTGCTGTTGTTCCTCGCGTACACGTGGCTCGCTCCCGTCGAACGCCGCTTTACCCAGCGCGACATCGACGCCGCAGTGCTGCATACGCTCGAAAACAAGACGCTGCCGTCAGAGGAGTCGAAAGCCTACGCCCGCATCCGCCCCTCGGTGGTGCGGGTAGTGCAGGAAGGCGAGGAGAACGGTCCGCATAAGGGAATGCGCGGTGTCGGGACCGGGGTGGTGATCATCGACAAGGGCGTCATCCTGACCAACCTGCACGTTGTCGGACTGGATGACAAGATCCGGCTCAAGGTTCATTTTGCCAACGGCCATGTCGCCGATGCCATCGTGTTGCGGCGGCAGCCGGAAAATGACCTGGCCGTCCTCCAGGCCCTCAGCATCCCGGACGACCTGGTGCCTGCCACGCTGCGATCGACCCAGGGACTGGCCGTGGGCGACAAGGTCGTCGCGGTGGGCTTTCCGTTCAATATCGGTCCATCCGCTTCCTCCGGCATTGTGTCCGGACTCAAGCGCACGTACATGTCGCCCCGCGACAACGAAGTCTTGCGCAACCTGATCCAGTTCGACGCTGCCGCCAATCCCGGCAATTCGGGTGGACCGTTGATCACCATGAATGGGGAGGTGGTCGGCATCGTCACGGCCATCCTGAGTCCCCATGAGCAGGGCAGTTTTGTCGGCATCGGTTTTGCCGTGCCGATCGAAATCGCGGCAGCCGCCGCAGGCGATTCACCATTCTGAAACCCTCAACCACGGACACGCATGGATACCATCGAAAAAAGCAGGCCCGACGTTTCGCTCCAGATGGAGCGCGTCCTGTATGAAGTGAAACGGGTTGTTGTCGGGCAGGACCATTTCCTGGAGCGTGTGCTGGTGGCCATCCTTGCCGGTGGCCACCTTCTGGTCGAGGGCGTGCCGGGCCTGGCCAAGACGCTGACCGTCAAGACGCTGGCACAAACCATCCGGGGCAGTTTTCACCGCATCCAGTTCACGCCCGACCTGGTGCCGGCCGATCTCGTGGGCACGCGTATCTACAACCAGAAAACCGGTGAATTCAGTACTTCCCTCGGCCCTGTCTTCGCCAATCTGCTGCTGGCCGACGAAATCAACCGTGCGCCTGCCAAGGTGCAGAGCGCGCTGCTGGAAGTGATGCAGGAGCGCCAGGTGACCATTGCCGGCAACACGCACCTCGTTCCCGAACCCTTTCTCGTGATGGCGACGCAGAATCCGATCGAAACGGAAGGAACCTATCCCTTGCCGGAGGCACAAGTCGACCGCTTCATGATGAAGGTGCTGGTGGACTATCCGACCGAGGAAGAGGAATTCGTCATCGTCAACCGCGTCACCAGCCAGGACCAGGAGGTCGCCTCGGTGACCACGACGGAAGAACTTGCCCGGTTGCAGCGGCAATGTCGCGACTGCTACATCGATCCCTCGCTGGTGCGCTATGCGGTACATCTGGTGGCGGCCACGCGCGACCCGGATCGATGCAATGTGCCGCACCTGAAGCATTACATCTCCTGCGGCGCCAGTCCGCGTGCTTCCATCCACCTGGTGGAAGGCGCACGGGCACTGGCGCTGTTGCGCGGACGCAGCCATGTGCGTCCGGAGGACGTCGTCGACCTCGTGCCCGATGTGCTGCGGCACCGGCTGTCGCTGTCCTATGAAGCCCTGGCCGACAACGTGGCGCCCGACCAGATCATCCACCGCATCCTGAAACACCTGCCGCCCCCTGAAAGGGTCCTGGAAAGCCATGTCAAAGTCGACGCAAACGCCTGAAGCCATCCTCAACCGCCTCGAGCTGACGGTCCTGCGCCGGCTCGACGGCCTGTTGCACGGCGATTACCGGACGCTCTTCCGCGGCCTCGGGGTCGACCTTGCCGACCTGCGCGAGTACCAGTACCAGGACGACGTGCGGCACATCGACTGGAATGTCACCGCACGCCTGCAAACGCCCTACGTGAAGGAGTATTACGAGGAGCGCGAGCTGACTGCCTGGTTCCTGCTCGACCTGAGCCCGTCCGAGGATTTCGGTTCGCAGATGGTCAGCAAGCGCCGGCAGGCGATGGAGCTCACCGCCATCCTCGCAACCCTGCTCAACCGGCACGGTAACCGCTTCGGTGCCTTGTTCTACGGCACGAGCGTGGATACCGTCCTGCCGGCCAGGACGGGAAAGATGCAGGTGCTGCAACTCATCCATCGCATGTCCCATCGTCCGCGTCCGGCGCAAGCGATTGCATCGACCCGGCTGGACGACCTCCTGCAGACGGCAGCGCATGTCATGCACAGGCGTTCGCTGGTGTTCGTCGTATCCGATTTCATCACCCGGCCCGGCTGGGAAAAACCGCTCGCCATGCTTGCGCAGCGTCACGAGGTCGTCGCCATACGGCTGTACGATCCATTGGAAATGGAGTTGCCGGACCTCGGGCTGCTCACCATCCAGGATGCGGAAACCGCCGAGCAGTTGCTGGTGGATACGCACGACAGGGGCTTCCGCAGCCGCTTCGCAGCTGCCGTGACCAAACGCGAGGATGAGTTGCACGACGCTTTCGCCTATGCCGGCGTGGACGTGCTGGAAATTTCCACCGAGGACGATATCGTTGATGCGCTGTTCCGTTTCTCGGAGTTGCGCAAGGACAGCGGACGCCTCAGCGCAGGCGCCGTAGCGGGCAGGGGGATGTAATGACCTTCATCTGGCCGGAATTGCTGTGGCTGCTGCTGATCCTGCCGGTCCTGGTGCTGGCGTACTGGGCCATGCTGCGCCGGCGCAAGAAGGTCGCAGTCCAGTACGCCGGCCTCGCTACCGTGCGGGAAGCCATGCGAGGCTCCCAGTTCCGGCGCCATGTTCCGCCGCTGCTCTTTCTGCTGGCGATTGCCTTGATGCTGCTCGCCGTCGCGAGACCCGCGACGGTGCTGACCCTGCCGTCCGAGCACAAGACGATGATTCTCGCGGTCGATGTGTCCGGCAGCATGCGCGCGACCGATGTCGCCCCCAGCCGTTTCGCCGCCGCGCTGACCGCTGTGCGCACTTTCGTCGAGCAGCAGCCGCGCAATACCCGCGTGGGTATCGTTTCCTTTGCCGGCGCCGCCAGTCTGGTGCAGCCTCCTACGTCCAACCGGGAGGACCTGCTGGAAGCGCTCGGCCGCATGCAGCTCCAGCGCGGGACGGCGGTGGGAAGCGGCATCCTGGTATCGCTCAAAGCCATCTTTCCCGATGTGCGGTTCAACCTGAATACGTCGGATCCGCGGGATGTCGATCAGCGCGATCCGTCGGGTGCCCGCGCATTGCATAGCGACACCGGGAAGGATGCAAATGAGGATTTCAAACCGGTGCCGCCCGGTTCATATGGTTCCGCTGCAATCATCTTGCTGACGGACGGGCAGACCACGACCGGCCCCGATCCGGTGGAGGCATCGCGCATGGCCGCCGAGCGCGGCGTCCGTGTCTTCACGATTGGTATTGGCACCGCCGCGGGCGAAGTCCTGACCGGCGACGGCTGGGCGATGCATGTTCGCCTGGACGAGGCGCCGCTGAAGGAAATCGCCAACGTCACCAAGGCGCAATACTTCTACGCAGGAACCGCAGGCGATCTCGCCAAGGTCTACAAGACGCTCAGCTCGCGGCTCACGCTCGAGAAGCGCGAGAGCGAAGTCTCGGCACTGTTCGCTGCGGGGGCGGCGATCCTGGCGGTGTTGTCCGCGTTGCTGTCGATGCTCTGGTTTAACCGGATCCTCTAGCTGGTCTCCTGGCGTCAGGTTCCCTGCGCGCCGCCCATCCATCTCGTGAAGAAACCTCGCCGCACCGCCGGCGGCTGCGCTTGCTTCACCACGTTCGACCATTGCTCGGACAACTGCTGGCATGTCGCACGCAGGATCGGCGGCAAGTCGGGGAAGGCCGCGAGCGCCCGCAGGTGCCGTTCGATGATCGCGCCGAGTTTCAGGCAAGGACCATTTTCCGCAGTATTGGCCGCGTAATGCGACATGAGATGCAGGACGGCGGAAACCAGCAGCTCCGGATTGGTGTGGCTGGCGGGCTGATCAAGCGGGGAAGTCATGGCATCGCGAGGCATGGCAATCCTTTCTTGTGCAGGAAGAGGCTGGCTTCCGCGATGCGCGGGAGTGGCTGGCGGTTTATTGAAATGAGAAGCATTCGCATTTGATTGTTGCGGAAGTTTGCGGGAAATGCAAGCGAATTCGCCTGCAGCTCGATGCCTTTCCTTGCAAAACGCCTTTTGTCCACCCGCCTGATCACCACATTTCGTTACGACCAACAGGAAGGAACTCACGCCGCGATTTAGCTTCTTACTAAGCCATTGCGATTTTTGTATCGCCCCTGAAATGTCGAAGGACGCGAGGCGCGTGGATGATGGCGCGCACATCGGCTTTTCATATAACTGAAGGAGAAACGATGATGGCAAACCAAACGAGAGACAATTCCGGCATGCTCACAGGCCTGTTCAACGACAGGGACAGCGCAGAACGCGCCTACCAGAGCTTGTCGTCGCGTGGATACTCGAAGGACGACATCAATGTCGTCATGTCAGATGAAGCCAGGAAGAAGCATTTCGCCTCGGGAACCGGAGAAACGGAGCTGGGCAACAAGGCCGCTGAAGGCGCAGGCATCGGCGGGGCTGTCGGCGGCACGCTCGGCGCGGTGCTGGCAGCAGCGACCGCGACGGGAACCAGCCTCGCATTGCCCGGCCTGGGCCTGGTGATCGCCGGCCCGCTTGCGGCTGCGGCGGCAGGGGCAGGCGCGGGTGCCGCGACAGGCGGCCTGCTTGGCGCGCTGGTAGGCTGGGGCATCCCCGAAGAACGCGTGAAGCACTATGAAAGCGGCTTGAAGCAGGGCGGCATCCTGATGGGCGTGCGCCCGCGGTCCGACGAGGACGCTGCGTGGCTCGAGCAGGACTGGCGCAAGCACAACGGCGAACATATCTATCGCCCGGGCAGCACATCGGCATCATCCTCGTATTCTGGGGACGGCGGCCCGCGCAGCGTGGTCGGCGTGTACGACGAGTATTCGGATGCGCAGGCTGCCGTACAGGCACTCGTCGCCGACGGCTTCCAGCGCACCAACATCCAGCTGAGCAACGAAGACAGCACATCCGACACCACGACGACCACCGACACGAAGAAGGAGTCGAGCGGCGGCGGCATCAGCGGATTCTTCCGCTCCCTGTTCGGCTCGGAACAGAACCCGTATCACGACACCTACGCGGAATCCGCACGCCGCGGCAGCTATGTGTTGACTGTGCAGGCGCAGGATGACGACGAGGCCGATCGCGCAACCGACATCATGAACCGGTTCGATCCGGTGGATGTGGACGAACGCGCCAGCTACTGGAAGCAGCAGGGTTGGTCCGGCTATGACGCGAGCGCACCGCGCTACAACGATGACCAGATCCGCCAGGAACGCACCGCTTACCAGTCCGCCCGCACGGGCACCACGACGACCGACCAGACCCGCATTCCGATCGTTGAGGAAGAGCTGAAAGTCGGCAAGCGCGAAGTGCAGCGCGGCGGCGTGCGCGTGTTCCGCCGCATGACCGAACGCCCGGTGCATGAACAGGTCCAGCTGCGCGAAGAGCATGTCCGCGTCGAGCGACACCGTGTCGACAAACCGGCAACTGAAGCCGACATGGCTGCTTTCAAGGAAGGCTCCATCGAGCTGCGCGAAAACGCGGAAGAAGCAGTGGTCTCGAAGTCCGCCCGTGTGGTCGAGGAAGTGGTGGTCGGCAAGGAAGTCTCCCAGCGCACCGAACAGGTCAACGACTCCGTCCGCAGGACCGAGGTGGATGTCGAGCAGCTTGGTGCATCATCGGGCACGACGACGGACGACACCGATTTCCGCCGCCACTGGCAAACCACTTACGGCACTTCCGGCGGACGCTATGAAGACTACGACGCCGCCTACCGCTACGGATCGACCATGGCCGGCAGCGACCAGTACAAGAACTACCAGTGGACCGACGTCGAGCCGCAACTGCGCACCGACTGGGAGTCCAGCCACCCCGGCAGCACCTGGGACAAGGTGAAGGATGCCGTCCGCTACGGCGCCGAACGTGTCACCGGCCATCGCCGTCATTAAGAAGTAAAGAAGAACGGGCCGCATGCGCAATGCATGCGGCCTTTTATCTCGGAAGGAGGATCACCGTGAACAGCAAGCTTAGCGTTATCGCCGCGTCCATCGCGTTTGCATTGGCCGCCGGCGCACATGCACAGCAATCGTCCGGGGCCTCGGGCTCAACTTGGCAGCAGTCCGGCCAGCAGTCGCAGAAGGACGGCATCGAGCAGCAGCACAAGGCCGCCATGGAGAAGTGCAACGCCATGAAGGAAAACGCGAAGGACATTTGCAAGGCCGAGGCTGACGGGCAGAAGAAGGTCGCCGAGGCGCAGGCCAAGCTGACCGAACGCAACACACCGAAGAACAAGCTGGAAGTGGAAGAGGCCAAGGCCGAAGCCCAGTACCAGGTCGCCAAGGAGAAATGCGACGACCAGGTCGGCGATGCCAAGAGTGCCTGCCAGAAGGAAGCCAAGGCGGCTCGCGACCTGGCCACGGCCCAGGCGAAGAAGCAGTCGCAGGCAGCATCCTCGTCCGGTGGCGGCAGCTCGGGCGGATCGTCCGCCTCCGGCGGGCAGTCGCAACAACAATCGCAGCCGTCGTCGGCAAGCAGCGGCGGGGCCTCATCGAGCCAGCCACAGCAAAGCAGCGGAATGAGCGGAAGCGATCCTTCCTCGTCCGGCCAGTCTCAAACATCTGGCGGTAGCGGCGCATCGGGTTCGTCGTCGTCAGGCCAGGCTCCGGTATGGAGCAGCAGCGGTGGATCGTCGGGGCAGCCGTCGTCCGGCGCATCGGGTGGATCGATGCAGCAGCAGCCGTCGTCGCAACCTCGCTGATGCTTTTTATCCGAGACTCGGATTAAGGCACCAGGTCCCTTCTCACGGCTGCGGGAGAGGGGAGCAAAGGGTCGAGTCTCGGATCAGAACTCTTCCCAGCCGTCCGCCGTGACGCCATTGACCAGCTTCCTGGCAGGGAGCCGGACCTCGCGCACCGGCGGACGAGTGATGGGAACGACCTTGGCCTCAATCGGCTGAACACGGCTTTCCGCACCCTTCAACCTGAACACGGAAACTGCCTGCGTCAAGGTCGACGCCTGCTCGCGCAGCGCTTCCGCGGCTGCGGCGGATTCCTCCACCATCGAGGCATTGCGCTGCGTGGCTTCGTCCATCTGTGACACAGCCTTGTTGATCTGCTCGATACCGTCGGTCTGCTCACTGCTCGCCGTGGTGATCTCGCCCATGATCTGCGCCACGCGGGCGATACCGGTAACGATTTCCTTCATCGTTTCGCCCGTTTGGTCGACCAGCTTGCTGCCGGTTTCCACTTTTTCAACCGAGTTGCCGATCAGCTCCTTGATTTCGCGTGCGGCCGCGGCGCTGCGCTGCGCCAGCGTGCGGACTTCCGATGCAACGACCGCAAAGCCCTTGCCCTGTTCACCCGCGCGGGCTGCCTCGACTGCGGCGTTGAGCGCGAGGATATTGGTCTGGAACGCAATGCCGTCGATCACGCCGATGATGTCGACGATCTTGCGCGCCGACGCGTTGATGGATTCCATCGTTTCGACCACATGAGCGACCATGTCTCCTCCGCGGGCAGCGACTTCCGAAGCGGTCTGCGCCAGCTGGTTCGCTTCGCGTGCATGATCGGCGTTCTGCTTCACCGTGGAGGTGAGCTGTTCCATTGAAGATGCTGTTTCCTGGATCGAGGCGGCCTGTTGCTCGGTACGGGCGGACAGGTCGAGGTTGCCGGCGACGATCTGGTCGGATGCGCTGGCCACCGTGTGCGTACCCGCGTGTACTTCGGCGACGATGGTGGACAGGTTGTCCGCCATGTCGTGGAGCGCCAGCAGGAGTTGGCCGATCTCGTTTTTCGAATGGACTTCGATTTCCCGCGTCAGATCGCCGTGGGAGACACGGTCGGCGATGTCGATTGCTTCGGCAAGCGGTCTGGCGATCGCGCGCATCAGCAAGAGTCCGACCGCAATGGCGAAGAGCACACCCACCAGCAAAGCCGCCAGCATGGCTTGACCGGTGTGCCGTAGGTTGTCGGCGACCATCGTGCTGTTGGCGTCGGCGCGCCTGGCCAGGTAGTCGGATAGGGCCTGCGAAGCGGTATTGCCGTTGTTGTAGGCTGGGTTGATCACGCGCAGCAGGATCGTGACCGACGATTCCCATTGCGCGCCCTGGATCGCGGCAGTCGCCTTTTCAACACTCTCGATGCCGAGTCCGCCGCTCTTTGCGTACCAGTCGTCGGCCAGTTGTTGTTCATCGCTCGACCGGATGCCCGCGCTGTATTCCGCCCATAACGCCTTGATCTTCGCTGTATTGTCGGCAATCGCCTTGAGGTGGTTGTCGACCGGGTGGTCGTGCAGTTTCGATTGTTCGAAGCCGGGATTGTGCTGCATGGCGAGCAGCACTTGCGTGCGGTTGGTCTCCATGGCGTGCCGAATGCGCGCGATGAGGGCGTCGGCAGATTTGTCCTTCACGGCCACGTCTCGCATGAGGGCGACCGAATGCCTGCCGTTGTAGATCCCCATCGTTCCCACGGCAACCAGCAGCACCGTCAGGAGGCCGAGGGCGGCAATGATGAGGGTCCGTATCTTGATGTCCTTGAACATGTTTGCACCATGTGTTTGTAAGTAGTGACCGGGCTCGACGGAACGCGGGTAAGGCGCTTCGTGCGTTGCGAGATGCTTTGGATTGCTGGAATGCGCGTCGCTGGAAGGGGCGGAAGGAGACTGCGTTAAAAGCAGGCGCACTCTAGGTCGCAGACGGCACGGCGTATGTGACCCAGATTACATAACGCCGTGGAAGCGTTGTCTGCGTACGATTTGCTTGAGCTGGATCATGTCACGGGAATGGGGCCGAAAGGCCGGCCGCACGCTCCAGCAGCAGCGCGCGTTCCCGTGCATTGCGTGCCATGGCGGCCGCCCGCTCGAACTCTTCACGTGCCTCCTGCGTCCGTCCGAGCCGTGCGAGGAGGTCGCCGCGCACGCTCGGCAGCCATTGGTAGTTGCGCAACGACTTCTCATCGCGCAGCGCATCCACGATCTCAAGGCCGGCGGCCGGACCGAATGCCATGCTCACGGCGACAGCCCGGTTCAGCTCCACAACTGGCGACGGCATGGCGCGTGTGAGCGTGCCGTACAGTTCCGCAATGCGTGGCCAGTCGGTTTCGTTAGCGTTGGGCGCACGCGCGTGGCATGCGGCGATCGCTGCCTGCAACAGATAGGGGCCGGCTTCGTTCGCGACCGCCAAGCCACGGTCCAGCGACGCGAGACCGCGCCGGATGAGCAGGCGGTCCCAACGTCCGCGGTCCTGGTCGGCCAGCAGGACCGGCCGCCCGGACTCGTCCACCCGCGCCTTGGCGCGCGATGCCTGGAGTTCCATCAACGCGGCGAGGCCATGGACTTCCGGCTCCGCGGGTGCGAGTTCGGACAGCATGCGGCCGAGGCGCAGCGCTTCATCGATCAGGGCCGGTCGCATCCAGTCGTCGCCGGCGGTGGCGGTATAGCCTTCATTGAAGACGAGGTAGACCACTTCGAGGACCGAGGCCAGCCGTTCGGCCAGCGCCTCGCCGCGCGGAACCTCGAACGGCACGCGGGCATCGCGCAGCGTCCGCTTGGCGCGCACGATGCGTTGCGCAATCGTTGGCTCCGGAACAAGGAAGGCGCGCGCGATCTCGTCCGTCGTCAGTCCGCCCAGGAGCTTGAGCGTGAGCGCCACCCGCGCCTCGGTCGACAGCACGGGGTGGCAGGCGGTAAAGATCAGCCGCAGCAAGTCGTCGCCGATATCATCCGACCTTGCCGCGTCCAGTTCATCCACGAAATCGGGCACAATGAGGGCCTCCTGTGCGTCGAGATCATGGCCCAGTTGTTCGAGCTTGCTCTCGGCCAGTTTCTGGTGGCGCAGGCGATCGAGCGCGCGGTTCTTCGCGGTGGCCATCAGCCACGCGCCAGGATTGTCCGGAACGCCGCCCGACGGCCAGTGCTCCAGCGCGGCGACCAGCGCATCCTGGGCGAGCTCTTCGGCCAGGCCGATGTCCCGGACGAGGCGAGCGACGCCGGCGACAATCTTCGCCGACTCGATGCGCCATACGGCGTCGATCGCCTTGTGGGTGGGTGAGCTCATCAAGCCTGGGCCGGAGGGGGTTCGACCATGTGCACAAGTTCCCAGATGTGGCCGTCAGGATCCTCGAAACCATGCTGAACCATGAAGCCGTGGTCCTGCGGTTCGCGCGGCGCCTTGCCGCCTGCGGCGACCGCTTTTGCGACCAGGTCTTCCAGCTCGGCACGGCTGTCGCAGGACAGGCAGACCAGCACTTCCGTGACCTTGGTCGCGTCGGCAACCGGCTTGTGCGTGAAGCCCTTGAAGAAGGACTCCGTCAGCAACATCACATAAATAGTGTCCGACACCACCATGCAGGCCGCATTGGCGTCGGTGAACTGCGGATTGAAGCTGAAGCCGAGTGCGCTGAAGAATGTTTTGGTGCGCTCCAGGTCCTTGACCGGAAGGTTGACGAAGATCTGTCTGCTCATGGC
This sequence comes from Noviherbaspirillum sp., assembly GCA_035626875.1. GTDB lineage: Bacteria > Pseudomonadota > Gammaproteobacteria > Burkholderiales > Burkholderiaceae_D > Noviherbaspirillum. Next base: position 146,860 of record DASPMV010000022.1, read on the forward strand.
CGTCTCCTCAGTTGTTCTGCTCGCTGCCGACACGCAAGTCGCGGAATGTCCGGATCGCGTCGCTCTGCTCGAAGTCTTCCAGCTCGTACAGGGGCCGGACTTCGATTTCGGCCGTGACATCCTTTCCGTGCGGTGCGGGGAAACGGCGCGACCACTCCAGCGCTTCTTCGCGCGAGCGAACCTGGATGAGGGTGTAGCCGGCAATCAGTTCCTTGCTTTCCGTAAAAGGCCCGTCGACCATCGTGCGCTTGCCGTCGGCGTAACGAATGCGCCAGCCTTTGGAAGTAGGCTGCAGGCCGTTTGCGTCGAGCAGGACGCCTGCCTCGGCCAGTTGTTCGTGGTAAGCCGCCATCTCGGCGAACAGGCTTTCGGGCGGCATGATGCCCGCTTCGGAATCCGCTGTCGCCTTCACGATGATCATGAATCGCATGTCTGTATCTCCTTTGAAGGTGGGCGGCCGGGGTGCGGCATGCACCTCTTTTGCCGGCTCCTGATCACACGACGAACGGGCGGCGGCAGAATCGACAGACTGCGCAGAAAAAATTCAGGCGACGTAACAGGGAGCGAGGCTGCGCACTTCGACCGTGCACCATTCAGCTGCCGGACATCGGGCGGCGATGGCAATCGCTTCTTCGCGCGTGGCGCAATCAAGGAGGAAGAAGCCGCCGATCATTTCCTTGGCTTCCGCAAAGGGGCCGTCGAGAACGGCTGCCTTGCCGTCGCGGACCTTGACCCGCGCAGCGGTGGTTTGGGAGGCAAGCGATTCCACGCCCAGCAGCAAGCCTTTTTCCTTGAGTTCCTCGGCGAACCTGAGCATGCGGCCGTAGACCTCCCGGCCTTGCGCCTCGGTCCGTTCCTGTCTCTGGCCGGTGGGCTCGACGATGAGCAGCATGTAGGACATGGTGTTTTCAGATGGATAAGAAAACCTGATTGTATCCAAGCTTTCCGGGACCGGTTCAGTGCAGGGTGTGGTAGGCCTTGCGGATCAGGGTAAGGGTGACCGGCAGGGCGTCGTGACAGCGAAGATCGGCAGGCTGGTTTACCCGCGGCACGTAGCCCCACCGCGAAGACTTCAGCATGCGCACGTACTTGCGGTCGAGGTCGCCCGCCTGTTCGAGTGTCTTCAACGCTTCTTTTTCGATCTCATGCACGAGGCGCCAGGTGAGGGGACGGCCTTCTGTCCGATGGCGTTCGACGATCGCGTCGACGGCGAGGGCAAGTCGGGCCTCCGCAGCGTGCAGCTTATGGACTTCAAAGAATTTCATGGTGCTCACCTGCAGTATTACTGTATGGATGTACAGTATAAGGCAGATTAAACACCCTGATTATGAGGACGAGCAAAAAGTCCGTGCGCGACCCCGTGAATCTTTCAATTCAACAATGTTTTTGGGTCAAAAGCATTACTTTTTGAGCCGATTTCGTAGCTTAATGCAATGTTGCCGCGGGCAATTCGCCCGGTGAACCCTGCCAGCGCCGGTACCAATCTTCCAACCTGTCGGCAGGCACGGGCGGGCAGAGGAAGTATCCTTGCATCTGCCGGCAGTCCTTGCCGCGCAGCGTATTCAGTTCTTGTGCCGACTCGATGCCTTCCGCAATGACTTGCACATCGAGCGCTTTGCCGATTCCGATGATCGCCTCTGTGATCAACATGCTCGACGTGTCCGACGCAAGGCTGCGAATAAAGCTCTGGTCGATCTTGATGGCATCGAGCGGCAACTGCAGGCAGCTGAGATTCGAGTAGCCTTTGCCGAAATCATCAAGCGCAATCCGCACGCCCGCTTCCTTGAGCGCACGCGCGGTCGCAATGGCATCGTGCTTGTTCTTCAACATGGCCGATTCTGTCACCTCCAGCTGCAGCTGCCCGGGAGCCACTTCATGTTCCGCAAGCGCGCGCAGGGTCGCATCGTACAGCCCGGCCTGATTGAACTGCAGGGGCGAGACATTGATCGACACGACCCAGGGAGGCAGCGCGTGTTCGCGCCACTCGCGCATCTGGCGGCAAGCCTCGAGCACGATCCAGCTGCCCAGCTCATCGATCATGCCCGCCGACTCCGCAACCGGAATGAAGCGATCCGGCGAGAGGCCTTTCGCAGGCCAGCGGAGCAGTGCCTCGACACCTGCCAGCGTACCGTTCTCGACGTCGATCACCGGCTGGTAGTAAAGCTGGAACTCCGACCTGGCGAGACCCTTGCGCAGATCGGCCTCCAGCATTTGCATGCGTGCGGCCTGGTCGTTCAACGCTTTCGTGAAGTACTGGAAATTGTTGCGGCCTTTTTCCTTGGCGTGGTACATGGCGACATCCGCATTCAGGATCAGTTGCTCCATGTCCTCTCCGTCATCCTGGAACAGCGCAATGCCGATACTCGGGGTGGAATGGAGCTCCCGCCCATCCACCACATAGGGACGCCCCAGGGCTTCAATCACATGGCGCGCCGCTCGCCCGGCGTCCTGGGCATCCTGGACGTGGGACAGGACAGCCAGGAATTCGTCGCCGCCCAGCCGCCCGACAACATCCTCGGCACGCACGCAGGATTTCAATCGTTGTCCGACTTCCTTGAGCACCGCATCGCCGGCCTTGTGCCCGTACGTGTCGTTGATCGGTTTGAACCGGTCCATGTCGACGAACAGCACTGCAACGCGCTTGCCGTGGCGCCGCGCACTGGAAAACAGCCGGTTGGCCGATTCCAGCGTCAGGTTGCGGTTCGGCAGGCCGGTCAGGGAATCGTGCTGGGCGGACGCCACTGCCTCCTGCCGCATCCGGGCGATGTCCAGATGCGTTCTCACCCTGGCCAGCAATTCACGCGCGCTGAACGGTTTGACCAGGTAGTCGTCAGCACCTGTGCCCAAGCCCTCGACACGGGACTCCTCACCTGCACGCGCCGAAATCATGATGACCGGCGTCGCGCGGGTTCGTTCATCCATGCGCAGGGCGCGCAGCAACCCGAAGCCATCCAGGTTGGGCATCATGATATCGGTCAGCACGAGATCCGGCGGGTCTCGGCGCGCTGCCTCGAGCGCCTGCATGCCGTCGGCCACCGCCTCGACTTCCCACTGCTGCGCGAGCAGCCGGCGGACGTAGTTGCGCATGTCCGCATTGTCGTCGGCGAGCAGGATGCGGGCCGGCTGGATGTCGCCTCCACGCTGCTCGACGGGATCGTTGGCGTCGGGCAGCCAATGCCTGGCTTCCTCGACGAAGGCGCGGACATCCTCGGCCGTGGCTGCAGCCGGTGGGCGCGCGTCGACCTGGTCAGCAGGCAGGTGCGCGGTGCCGGCCGGGACGAATACCGAAAATGTCGTCCCCTGGTTGAGCACGCTCTCCGCCGTAATGGTGCCGCCGTGTATCTTGACCAGTTCCTGAGTGAGCGCAAGGCCGATCCCGCTGCCTTCGAAGGTGCGGCTGCGGCTGTTCGGCACGCGGTGGAAGCGTTCGAACAGACGAGCAAGGTGTTCCGGCGGTACGCCTACCCCGGTGTCCGACACCGTCAGCAACGCCCCGTTGTCCTGCCATTGCAGACGCACTTCGATCTTGCCGTTAAAGGTGAACTTGAAGGCATTTGAAATCAGGTTGAGGACGATTTTTTCCCACAGGTCGGTGTCGACGTGGACGGGTTGGGGCATCGCCTCGCACTCCACCACATACGCGATACCGGCCTTTTCGATGACCGAGCGGAACATGGACGCGAGGTCGCCGGTGTACTGCGCAAGGTCGACCGAACGGAAGGATGCATGCGTGCGGCCGGCCTCGATGCGCGAAAAATCGAGCAGGGAATTGACCAGCTTGAGGAGGCGCAGCGCATTGCGGTGGGCGATATCGACGCGATGCCAGTCCGTCCGCGCCAGCACACCCGCCGGCGTGTGCAGCAACTCTTCCAGCGGGCCGAGCATGAGGGCGAGCGGAGTCCGGAATTCGTGGCTGACGTTCGAGAAGAATGCAGTCTTGGCCTCGTCGATGGCGGCCAGCGCGGCGGCACGCTTCCGTTCTTCCTCGTAGGCACGGGCATTGGCAAGAGCGGCCGAGATGCCTTGCGTCAGCATGTCGTAAAACGTCCGGTAGGGCTCGTCGAGTGCGCGCCGCGTGCTTACACCGGCGACCGCAACGGCCAGGGGAGCGCTACCCGGAACACCGAGAGGCAGCAGCATCGCCGCCTGTATCGGTTCGGGGTACGGTCCGCAGTGCAGAGGGCCGATCCCAGGCGGGAGGGCGTCGATGTGAATGTTCTTTCCAGCGCGGATGGCAACCGCCAGCGGCCAGGAATCATTGCTACCTTCATCAAGTTCGATGCGCTCGGGGCTTGCAACTGTCCCCGGCGCAAGGCCGATTGCCTCGATGAGCTTTGCCTGCTTCTGCTGTCCGTCGATGGCGTAGAGCAGGAAGAATGGCAGGTCGAGCGAATGGCGGGCCAATATGGACCCGAGGCGCTTCAATGCTTCGTCGATCGAGTGCGCGTTCACCGTGCCGTCCGCCACCGCGCGAAGGGCTTTCAGCCGCCGTTCCGCCACCACCTGTTGCGTCAGTTCGGTTACTGGATGAAACAGTCCGCCGACTTCGCCGGCTTCGTCGTGGATGGGACTGAAGGAGAACGTGAAGTACGTTTCCTCAAGATATCCATTGCGGTCGAGGAGAACGCACTGGCTTTCAATGAAAGCCGATTGCCCCGCAGCCGCCTGGTTGAAAGCATCGCCGATGGCAGGCCGGGAGGTTGGCCAGCATTCCCAAAAATCCTGGCCCATCGATGTCGGATGCTTGGTGCCACAGATGGGCCAGTAACCGTCGTTGTAAAGTTGGATCCGATCCGGTCCCCACACAATGGCGATCGGAAAGTTCGACGCGAGGCAAAGGTTGACGGTCGTGCGCAGGCTCTGCGGCCACGATTCCCGCGGGCCGAGGGGGGAGTTTGACCAGTCCATCGACCGAACCAGTTTTCCCATTTCCCCGCCATCCACCAGCCACTCGTCTTCTGCATGCGGCGAGAATTGCGTGTGCTCCGATTGCTTGTTCATGTCCGTTCCGCTGTACAGCTCTCGCTTCTGGGAAAGACAATTGGAGTCGAAACCGGCGTGTTAGTTGCTTTTCAACGGGGCTGGAGAAATACAGGCTGCAATGCACGCGTGCATCATTTGCACTATGAGAAATGAAAACGCCCCATCCGTGATCCGGGTCCGCCGTGTGGCTGCCGACCTGATCCGCTCGATAGGGCGTTGGGCCTGCCGCCATGCATATCGATTGCATGTGCAGCAGATGGGAGGATCATACCCAGCGCGCTGGTATATGTGGATGATGCAGATCAAACTTTTCGTTACGCAATTTTCAAGCTGTTGCCGCTAAGCGAACTTCCTTGCTGCATCGATCGCGAGACCGGACCCGATGCTGCCGAACAGGTCGCCCTCGACATGCGCCGCCCTGGGGAACATGGCGGCGATCTCCTGCCGCAACAGGGGCACGCCGCTGGAGCCGCCGGTAAAGAACACCGTATCCACGCCATCGACACCGACCCCCGCGTCGTCCAGCAGGCCCGAGACAGAATTGCGGATGCTGGCGATGAGATGCGCTACAGCTCCGTTGAATGCCTCGCGCCGGAGAGTGAGCGTAAGTTCCGGCGCGAGCCTGTCGAGCAGCATGGGTACGGCATCCGCATCGGAGAGAGCAATCTTTGCTTCCTCGACCTTCTGCGCAAGCCAGTGCCCGTCACGCTGGTCCACCAGCTTGAGCAAACGCGCGAGCTTGTCGCGTTCCTGCGCGTCGCGGTGGACATCCTGCAGTTCGCGCCACACTTTCTGCGAGTAGGCGAAGTTGATCGTGTGCCAGGTCGCCAGGTTGAAGTAATAACTCGACGGCACTTCGTTGTTGTTCGCCAGGCGTGTGCCGAGACCGAGCAGGGGCATCACGCCGGAGAGGCTCAGGTACTTGTCGAAATCGGTACCGCCGATGTGCACGCCGCCGGTGGCCAGGATGTCGTCATGCCGCTCGGTCCGGGTCGTCCCTGCGGGAGACAGCCGGACCAGCGTGAAGTCGGATGTGCCGCCGCCGATATCGATGACGAGCACCAGCTCCTCGCGCGTGATGCCCGCTTCATAGGTGAAGGCGGCCGCGATTGGCTCGAACTGGAAAGTGACGTCGGAAAAACCCGCCTTGCGAGCGAGGTCGAGCAGGGTGTCCTCCGCCAGCTTGTCCGCCGTCGCATCGTCATCGACGAAATGCACGGGCCGCCCGAACACCGCCTGCGTGAATTGCCGCTGTGCGGACTGCTCGGCGCGCTGTTTCAGCTCGCGCAGGAATTGCGCCAGCAGTTCGCGGAACGGCACCGCGCGCCCCTGGACCTCGGTCTGTCCATCCATCAGTCCGGTGCCGAGCAGGCTTTTCATCGAGCGCATCAGCCGGCCTTCGTAGCCAGAAAGATAGTCGGCCAGGGCGGCGCGGCCGAAGGTCGTCGTATTGTCCTCGGCGTTGAAGAACACGACCGAGGGCAGGGTGGCCTTGCCGTCTTCCAGCGGAAGCAGCAGGGATTCGCCGGGGCGGTAAAAGCCGACGGTCGAGTTGGAGGTGCCGAAGTCGACGCCGCAGGAATGGGACACGTGATGCCTTTTATTCGTTGTTGTTGCCGCGCCGGGCTTCGGCGAGGGCAATGGTTAATTGCTGGATCCTGGCTTTCAGGCTCGCATTTTCCGCCTTCAGTTCCACGATCTTCGCATTGGCTTCGCCAACGTCGTCGATGGTTTCATGTGATTGGGGCGCGGCGTCAACTTTGGGCGCTTTGGGCGGTGCTTTCGCCTCGCGTACCTGCTTGGCGACCTGCCGCAATTCCTTCTTGCCGCCGTTGACCGCAGCCACCTGTTCCTCACTTGGCAAGGACGCGACCGCTGCGGCGGCGTTCAGGGAAATGGCACCGGAGCGGACCGCTTCGACCAGTTCGGGCGTGGCCGTCTTCTGGATTTTCTCGATACGACTGACTGCATTGCTGCTGATGCCTGCAACCTTGGCGATTTCTTCACGTGTGCTGAGCGGCGGGCGTTCCGGTGCAGGTGCGGCTTCGGGGGCGCTGTCGGGTGCGGCTTCCGGTTCGGCTTCCTTTTGCGCCTTCACGCGTGCGGACAGGATGGCTTTCTTGCGCAGGGCAAGCATGCCGCGCTGGAAGTCGGACACGCTGCGCCGGGCAAGGTGATTGTCAATCATCCACAACATGACGTCCTCGATCGCGCCGAAATTGTCGTTCTGCACCGTTTTATAGGGGAGGCTGTGTTTCTGGCAGATGGCGTAGCGGTTATGACCGTCGATCAGGATGTCGCCCCACAGCACCAGCGCGTCGCGGCAGCCCTCGGCCAGGATGCTGCGCTCCAGCGCTTCGTATTCATGGGAAGTCAGCGGGTCGACATAGGCCCGCAGTTCGTCGCTAATCCTGATGTTCATGCTTTCCTGCAGAGGGTTGAGGGCCGGCATCTTTCCCGCCGCCGGCACGATCGGGGGGGACGTATTCTAAGTGATTGGGGCAGGAGGGCGCCAGTATTCCCGCATTTTTGCCATGGAATGAAAAGTGGTATAAACTTTCCACGGAAAGGAGTGGTGCCATGATCAACCCCTTGAACGCCCAGCACGCCGATGCCGCTGCCGCGACGCTGACAAAGGCCGTGGTGCGCGCTGCAGGACTCATCGGTGTCACCCAGCAATCCCTGGCGCGCATCCTCGGCGTCAGTGCAGCGACGGTGTCCCGCATGTTTTCGGGACAGTACCGACTTGCACGCGAACGCGGCAAGGAGTGGGAGCTAGCCGTGCTGTTCGTGCGGATGTACCGCTCCCTGGATGCGATCTTCGGCCACGCCGATGCTGCCCAGCAGTGGCTGAACGGCGAAAACCTCGGCCTCATGGGCAAGCCCATTGAGCTGATCCAGAGCACCGAAGGGCTGGTCAGGGTCCTCCACTACCTGGATGCGCACCGTGGCCGTGTTTGAGGCGCAGGAGACGACGCTCGATCTGTGGCGGGCGGTCGAGGCGCAGCACCGGGTGTCCACCATGGTGCTGGTGGACACGCTCGACGAACAGGCGCTGCTGGAAAGCATCCTCGACGAATCGAAACCACAGCTTTCGTCTTCCCAGCGGTCCATGCACTACCTCTTGTTTACCCCGTTCCGCTATCCGCCGCTTCCTAACGGATCGCGGTTTCGCGGGGCTTTCGATCCGGGCGTCTTCTACGGCGCGGAAGCCATTCGAACGGCTTGCGCGGAGCTTGGCTACTGGCGCTGGCGGCTTCTGAATGACAGCCCGCAACTGCAATCTATTCCGCCCGTTCCGCAAACCTTGTTCCGGACCGCGGTGGCCGGACCGGCGATCGACCTGCGCGAGCCGCCGTGGTCGGCGCGTCAGTCTGAATGGACCAATCCCCAGCACTACGGTGCGTGCCAGCAGCTCGCTCGCGAGGCGCGTTCCGAGCGTGTGCAGCTGATCCGCTACCAGTCCGTGCGTGATCCCCTGCCCGGGGCCTGCGCCGCCGTCCTCAGCCATGCGGCCTTCGTAAAGCCCGTGCCTGATGAAAGCCAGACATGGTCGCTAGCCGTGTTCCGTCATCGCGTGTTCTGGCGCAGGGATTCGATTTTCGACGTAGAGAGTTTCGACTTCGATGCTGCGAGATGGACGCGGCAAACCTGATGCCTGTCATCTCCGCGCTGATCGTCTCTTCCGGAAAACATCCACGCTCGTACAGCATGCACCCATAGAGTGCAATGCACCATCCGAACGCTCGTTCTCAACACGGCGCATCCCACTTTGATGCGGTCTGACCGCTATTTACCCTGCAATGGCACCTGAATCGCTTGGCATGCCGATTGCTCAGTAACGATCGCAGGGCAATGGTGCCTTGCGTCGAGAGCCCGCCGTTGGGCTCCCGTGCACTGAACGATCGCTGCATTGACAGCTCGCGTGCGCGCACTCGGATCGACTCAACGATGCCAACGATTACCAGTAGCTTCAGCCTCCCGCGCGTGGAGATCCAACCAAACAGCGACAGCCATTCAAGGCTGGCAGCACACCCCACTGTTCCCTTTGCCTGGTCCACAGGCACAACGTTCCGTACAGCTCAAGCGACCACGCGTGCGGCGTGCAGCGTGCAATCAGTTTTTGAATGAAGGACCAACGCATTACCAGATGCGTAATCAACATAGCTTGGAAGGAAGACGCATGAAGATCCTTGTAATTGGCCACGGCATGGTAGGACACAAATTTCTCGAAAGCCTCAATGATTCGGGCTTGCTCGATGCCGAGGTGACGGTGCTGTGCGAGGAGCCGCGCCCCGCGTATGACCGCGTCCATCTCTCGGAATTCTTCTCCGGTAAATCGGCGGACGACCTCTCGCTGGTGTCGCCGGGTTTTTTTGACAGGAACAACCTGCTGCTCAAGCTGAACAGCCGCGCCGTCTCGATCGACCGTGAAAACAAAACGGTGACGACCGCCGGCGGCGAAGTCCTGCAGTACGACAAGCTGGTCATGGCGACCGGCTCATATCCATTCGTTCCTGCCGTGCCGGGCAAGGATCGCAAGGACTGCTTCGTGTACCGCACGATCGAGGATCTGGAAGCGATGCTGGAGTGCGGCGGCCGGTCAAAGAGCGGCGTGGTGATCGGCGGCGGCCTGCTTGGCCTCGAGTGTGCCAAGGCACTGCGCGACATGAAGCTCGTTACGCATGTGGTTGAATTCGCGCCGCGCCTGATGGCCGTCCAGGTCGATGACGGCGGAGGACGTGTGCTGCGCAAGAAGATTGAAGAGCTGGGCGTAAGCGTCCATACGCAAAAGAATACCGTCGGGATCATCGACGGCGAGCAGGCACGCCATCGCCTGGTATTTGCCGACGGCTCGCACCTGGAGACCGACATGATCGTGTTCTCCGCCGGCATCCGCCCGCGTGACGAACTGGCGCGCGAGAACGGTCTCGCACTCGGCCCGCGCGGCGGCATCGCCATCGACGGCAACTGCCTCAGCTCCGACCCCGACATTTATGCGATCGGCGAATGCGCCGCGTGGAACGGCCAGGTCTTCGGCCTGGTCGCACCGGGCTACGACATGGCGCGCACCGCCGCGAAGCACATTGCTGGCGAGGCCGTCCTGTTCGCGGGCGCCGACATGAGCACCAAGCTCAAGCTGATGGGCGTGGATGTGGCGAGCATCGGCGATGCATTGGGCAATACCGCCGGCAGTCGCGCCTACCAGTTCACGGACGAACGCAAGCAGGTCTACAAGAAGATCGTCGTCTCCGAAGATGGCAAGCACTTGTTGGGTGCGGTGCTGGTGGGCGACGCCGCCGAGTACGGCAGCCTGCTGCAGATGATGCTCAACAAGATCGAACTGCCGGAAGCGCCGGAATTCCTGATCCTGCCCCAAAGCGATGGCAAGGCCAAACCGGGTCTCGGCGTGGAGGCGCTTCCCGCATCGGCACAAATCTGCTCCTGCAACAACGTCTCAAAGGGCCAGCTGTGCGAAGCGGTGGCAGGCGGTGCGACCAATGTCGTCGAACTCAAGTCCTGCACCAAGGCGGGTACCGCGTGCGGTGGCTGCGTGCCGCTGGTGACGCAGGTGATGAAGGCCGAGATGAAGAAGCAGGGTCTTGCCGTCAACAACCACCTGTGCGAACACTTTGCGTATTCGCGCCAGGAGCTGTTTCACCTGATCCGCGTGGGCAAGATCAAGACCTTCGAGGCCTTGCTCGACGCGCACGGCAAGGGCCTGGGCTGCGACATCTGCAAACCGGTCGCCGCCAGCATCTTTGCCTCCTGCTGGAACGACTTCGTCCTGAACAAGGATCACGCCGGCCTGCAGGATTCGAACGACTACTTCCTCGGCAATATCCAGAAGGACGGCACCTATTCCGTTGTGCCGCGTATGCCTGGCGGGGAAGTGACGCCGGACGGACTGATGGCGGTCGCGCAGGTCGCGAAGAAATACGGCCTGTACACCAAGATCACCGGCGGCCAGCGCGTCGACCTGTTCGGCGCGCGCATCGAGCAGTTGCCCGCGATCTGGGAAGAGCTGATCGCCGCTGGCTTCGAATCCGGCCATGCCTACGGTAAATCGCTGCGCACCGTGAAGTCCTGCGTGGGTTCGACCTGGTGCCGCTATGGCGTTGACGACAGCGTGGGCCTGGCGATCGAACTGGAAAACCGTTACAAGGGCCTGCGCGCGCCGCACAAGATCAAGTTCGGTGTGTCCGGCTGCACCCGCGAATGCGCGGAAGCGCAGGGCAAGGACGTCGGCGTGATCGCCACCGAGAAGGGCTGGAATCTGTACGTCTGTGGTAACGGCGGCATGAAACCGCGCCATGCGGAGCTGCTGGCATCCGACCTGTCGAAGGAGGATCTGGTGCGCTACATCGACCGGTTCCTGATGTTCTACATCCGCACCGCCGATCGCCTCCAGCGCACCAGCGTCTGGCTCGACAACCTGGAGGGCGGCATCGAGTACGTGCGCAAGGTGGTCTGCGAGGACTCGCTCGGCCTCGGCGCGGAGCTCGAGGCGGAGATGCAGCGCCATGCCGACACCTATGCGTGTGAGTGGAAGCAGGCGATCGAGGATCCGGCGATCCTGCGGCGCTTCCGCAGCTTCGTGAACAGCGACGCCCCCGACCGCAGCATCGTTTTCGTCGCAGAGCGCGGCCAGATCCGGCCGGCGCGGCCCGAAGAGAAGGAGCTCGAACCTGCATAGGGTCTGCGCCCTCGA